>JANRKD010000016.1:0-56553 GCA_033763655.1 Alphaproteobacteria bacterium | reverse complement strand
TGCCACCGACACCTACACCATGATGACCGACCCCGAGCGCGCCGCCTACAGCCGCGCCTTTTACGCCGTCATGAATACGGTGGTGGATGGGGAGGCCGGAAACTGGGATTTTCATAACATTCAGGGGTCAATCCGGCCTGTTCGCAGCTTTGCAAACAGCAACGGTACGCGCTGCCGTACCTTCACCGAAGTGCTGAAAGTGCATCATATCCAGCAGACCATCAGTGGCACTGCCTGCGACAATGGCGGCGGCAGCTGGTGCAAGCTAAAGGTAAATGCGACGCCGCGCTGCGGACTTGGCCACACCCCCGGCGCATTCGACGGCATCGCCAACGCGATCGGCAGGCTGTTTTAGCGCAAGGGTGGGGGGGAGTAGTCAGTCGCCAGTGAAGGAAGTGGATAATAAACGGCGGTTAACGAGGGGAGTCGCCCCCTCTCCCAAGGGAGAGAGCTGGGGGGAGGGCGTGATAGCCGATAATCAGCGTAGCCGGTCACCAGCGAGGGGAGTAGCCACCTCGCTATCCTTTGTCATGCCAGCTTTACGCTGACATCCAGCCCCTTCGCGAGAATCTCTCGGCGCAGACGCGCCGCGATGGATGCTGAAACACGTTCAGCATGACGCGCGGTGGGGTTGGGGGCTTGGGGCTGCAAATTGTAGGCTGTACCGCAAACTATGGGCTTGTGCCGCAAGCCGTATCGCAAATCGCAAATCGCAAATTGTAGGCTGTAAGGCTGTCGCCGACGCCGCGCTATTCCGGCAGAGCGTTGCTCGTTGCCTTGATGACCAGTTCGAGCGCGAGGTTGCGCAGGGTGTTCTGCGCCTCGCTTGTCTGGGCCTCAGGGTGGGTGAGCAGCGCCACCGCCAGCTCCTTGATGCGGGCCTGGATGGTGGTGTCGAGCGCATGGCGGAAGGTGGGGCTGATGGTATAAAACCCGCCGCCGGCGGTGACGAAGATATTGACGTCGTCGTCGTCGCGCGCGCCGTTGTTGTTGGCGTCCACCCAGATGTCGAGGCTGTCGCCTTTTTGGGTGATTTCCACTGCCGTACTGCCATCGAGCACCATGGGCCACTCCCTGATCTGGGTTCAGGCGCGGTCGGTGAATCCCCCATCGCCGGAAATCCGTGCAACACTGAATTTACTAACCGTGCTTTCAGATTTTATGGTAGCCGACTCCAGGTTAAAAAACCACTAACATTTCATGAAAGACGCATCAGCGGCGGTGCGGGAACGGGGGAATCATGCTGGCATTACGGGAAGCGGAAGCGGGCGACACCGCGCTCATCCTCGGGTTTATCCGCGAACTGGCGGCATATGAGAAGCTGGCGCATGAATGCGTTGCCAACGAAGAGTCCCTCCGCCAATGGCTGTTCTGCCCGCAGCCCAAAGCGTACTGCGTGATTGCCGAATGGGAGGGCAAGCCAGCCGCTTTTGCACTCTATTTTTACAATTTCTCGACCTTCCTCGGCTGCCCGGGGATTTATCTCGAAGATTTGTTCGTGCGTCCGGAATACCGCCGCAAGGGAATCGCCCGCCGCCTGTTTCACTACCTCGCGCAAAAAGCCGTCCGGGAAGGCTGCGGGCGGCTGGAATGGTGGGTGCTGGACTGGAATGTCGATGCGCTTGCCTTTTATAAGGGGCTGGGGGCGCAATCGATGGATGAATGGACAGTGCAGCGCATCAGCGGCGAGTCGCTGCGCGCACTGGCGGGCGGCGCGGAATAAACACAGCTGACCGAACATTTATCCCCACGCGGGCGTGCGCTGCAAAAAATGCTTCTCGCGCGGTGGGTTGTTCGCTATAAGCGGCTCGAACAATCCCCTTTCGTGCAGTGGCTTATGGAATCCGTCGTTCAGTCCTATTTCCCGGTGCTCGTGTTCTTCGCCATTGCCTGCGGGCTGTCGCTGATCATGATAGTGGCGCCGTTTGTTCTCGCCCGGCTGAAGCCGGATGCCGAAAAGCTTTCGCCCTATGAGTGCGGGTTTGAGCCGTTCGATGATGCGCGCGGCCGGTTTGATGTGCGGTTTTACCTGGTAGCCATCCTGTTTATTATTTTCGATCTCGAAGTGGCGTTTCTGTTCCCGTGGGCGGTTTCCCTCGGTAGCATCGGCCTGCTTGGCTTCTGGTCGATGATGCTGTTCCTTGGGGTGCTTACCGTTGGCTTCATCTATGAATGGAAAAAGGGGGCGCTGGATTGGGAGTAGGGGCGGCTGCCATGGCCGTTCCGGCTGGCACGCAGGCTCGCGCAACACCCGAAAGAGCGTAGGAAACGATATGAATCAGCTAGCATCCGGCGGTCAGCCGCCAGCCTCTCTCTCACCCGCCACCTCGCAGGATGCGCTGCTTGGCCGTGTGTTTGATGAGTTCAGTGAAAAGGGTTTCGTTGTCGCGAAGCTCGATAACCTCGTCAACTGGGCGCGCACCGGCAGCTTATGGCCGATGACGCTCGGGTTGGCCTGCTGCGCGGTGGAAATGATGCAGGCCGCCGCCGCACGGTACGATATGGATCGCCTCGGGCTGGTGTTCCGCCCCAGCCCGCGCCAGAGCGACGTGATGATCGTCGCCGGTACGCTGTGCAACAAAATGGCGCCCGCGCTGCGCAAGGTCTACGACCAGATGGCCGAGCCGCGCTATGTGATTTCGATGGGTTCCTGCGCCAACGGCGGCGGCTATTACCATTATTCCTACAGCGTGGTGCGCGGCTGCGACCGCATTGTGCCGGTGGATGTTTATGTGCCGGGCTGCCCACCGACGGCGGAAGCGTTGATGTACGGCATCCTTCAGCTACAGAAAAAAATCCGCCGCACCGGCACAATTCGGAGATGAGCGCATGACCGACGCCTTGCAGAAAATGGGAGAATATATCCACGGCATGGTCAGTGACCGGGTGAGTGCGTTTGCGGTTGAAAACGGCGAGCTGGTGCTGGTTTCCTCGGTGGCGCATATCGTTGATCTGCTGACCTTCCTGCGCGACGATGAAAACTGCCTGTTCAGCCAGCTGATGGACATCACCGCGATTGACCGCCCGAATCGCGCCGCACGCTTCGAGGTGGTCTATAACCTGCTGTCGCTGAAAAAGAACCGCCGCATCCGCGTCAAGGTGCCGGTGGAGGAGGAGGTCGGCGTGCCGTCGGCGTGCGAGGTGTATCCTGCCGCCAACTGGTACGAGCGCGAAACCTGGGACATGTACGGCATCTTTTTCATGTATCACCCGGATTTGCGCCGCATCCTCACCGATTATGGCTTCGAGGGGCACCCGCAGCGCAAGGATTTCCCGCTGACCGGCTTTGTCGAAATGCGTTACGACGAAGACAGCAAGCGCGTGGTCTATGAAAAAGTGAAACTCAATCAGGCGTACCGCAGCTTCGATTTCCTCAGCCCGTGGGAGGGGACGGAGTATGTCCTGCCCGGCGACGAGAAAGTGAACGCCTCATGAGCGCCGTGCAAAAACCGATGGAACAGGCATTCGTGCTCGATCTCGCCACGCCGGAGGATTTCGCGGCGGTGAAAGAGATTTTCCTGCATGTGGTCGATGAGGGCGAGACCTACAGCTACGAGCGCACCGAGCTGACGGATCAGTGGATTCGCGATTACTGGCTGAAAAACACGGTGACCACGCTGGTCGCGCGGGTGGATGGTAAGGTCGCGGGCGTCTGCGCCATCCGCGTCAACCGCACCGGGCGCGGCAACCATATCGCCAATGCTTCGTATATCGTGCATCACGCGCATCGTGGCGTCGGCATCGGGCACGCGCTGGGGCGCGAATCGCTGCGCGTTGCGGCGGCCAAAGGCTTTAAGGCTATGCAGTTCAATTACGTGGTGTCCACCAACGTGAAGGCCGTGGCGTTGTGGCAATCGCTGGGTTTTGTGATTATCGGCACCATGCCGCAGGGCTACCGCCACTCCCGCCACGGGCTGGTGGATGTCTATATGATGCACCGTTTTCTGGATGAGGTGCGGTGATGCCTGAGCTTTCACGATTTTTTGGTATTATTATTCGTATGTATTTATCTGATCATACGCCGCCGCATTTTCACGCGTTCTATCAGGATTACGAGGCGATGTTTGACATTGCAGAAGGTAACCTGTTGCAAGGAGCGCTGCCGCGTAAGGAAACCAGACTGGTATTGGCATGGCTGGAAGTGCATCGCGAGGAATTATTTGAGAATTGGAAAATCGCCACTCAGCGCCGTGGCGAGCTTAATGCAATCAAACCGCTGGATTAGGGGGAAGCAATGTTGCGTTATTCGCGCTTGATAGAAGCAACCTACGCCGGCGATTACCGGGTGAACCTGAAATTTTCCGATGGTGTTGCGGGCTGTGTTGATTTAAGCGACCAGTTATGGGGATATTATCACGAGCCGCTGAAGGATAAGCAGTTGTTTTCGCAATTACGCATCGACCCCGAAGTGGCGGCGCTGGTGTGGCCAAACGGCGCCGACATGGCGCCGGAAATCATCTACGAGCGCGCCCTTCAAGCCGCAGGAAAAAACAAATGACCGACCAGACCCAGATTAAAACCATGACCTTGAACTTCGGGCCGCAGCACCCGGCGGCGCATGGCGTGTTACGCCTTGTGCTTGAAATGGATGGCGAGGTGGTCGAGCGCGCCGACCCGCATATCGGCCTGCTGCACCGGGGGACGGAGAAGCTCATCGAGCACAAAACCTATTTGCAGGCGCTGCCGTATTTCGACCGCCTCGATTATGTCTCGCCGATGTGTCAGGAGCATGGCTACAGCCTCGCGGTTGAAAAACTGGCGGGCATCACCGTGCCGCCGCGCGCGCAGTATATTCGTGTGATGTTCAGTGAGTTAACGCGGATTCTTAATCATATACTTAATGTTACGACGCAGATTCTCGACGTCGGCGGCACGACGCCGCTGCTGTGGATGTTCGAGGAGCGTGAGCGGATATTGGAGTTTTACGAGCGGGCTTCGGGCGCGCGGTTTCACTCGGCCTATATCCGCCCCGGTGGCGTGCATCAGGATATTCCGGCGGGGCTGGAAGATGACATCGCGAAGTTTTGCGACGGGTTCGGCAAAATTATCGACGACGTGGAAACCCTCGTCACCAACAACCGCATCTGGCGGCAGCGCACGGTGGATATCGGCGTGGTGACGGCGGAGCAGGCGCAGGCCTGGGGCTTCAGCGGGCCGATGCTGCGCGGCTCGGGCATTGCGTGGGATCTGCGCCGCAGCCAGCCGTATGAAATATATTCGCAGCTCGATTTCGAGATTGCCGTCGGCAAAAACGGCGATTGCTATGACCGCTACCTCGTGCGCATGGAAGAAATGCGCCAGTCTTTGCGTATCATCAAGCAATGCATCGAAAAAATGCCCAAGGGTGAGGTGGTAACGGGCGACCCGAAAATCGCGCCGCCGCGCCGGGGCGACATGAAACAATCGATGGAAGCGCTGATTCACCATTTCAAGCTCTACACCGAGGGTTACAAAGTCCCCGCAGGCGAGACCTACACGGCGATTGAAGCGCCCAAGGGCGAGTTCGGCGTGGTGCTGGTGAGCGACGGCAGCAACCGTCCGTATAAATGCCATATCCGCGCGCCGGGATTCGCCCATTTGCAGGGATTGGATTTCATGAGCCGTGGGCATATGCTGGCCGATGTTTCGGCGATTATTGGCACGCTTGATGTCGTGTTCGGGGAGATTGACCGATGAGTGCGCTATCCGTAAAAAAAGTTGAACAACCGGCAACCTTCGCTTTCACGAAAGAGAACGAAGCGAAAATTCCGGCTATCCTTGCCAAATATCCGAAAGGGCGCGAGCAATCGGCGGTGATGCCGCTGTTGTGGATGGCGCAGAAACAGAACCAGAACTGGCTGCCGCAAGCGGCAATCGAGCTGGTCGCTGGCATATGCCACATGCCGGTCATCCGCGTGCACGAGGTGGCAAGCTTCTACAGCATGTTCAACCTTGCGCCGGTTGGGCGTCATTTCATCCAGTGCTGCACCACCACGCCCTGCTGGCTCGCGGGGAGTGATGCGGTGGTGAAAGCCTGCAAGGATACGCTCGGTATTGAGATGGGCGAAACCACGCGCGACGGTCTGTTCACCCTGCGCGAGGTCGAGTGCCTCGGCGCCTGCGCCAACGCGCCGATGGTGCAGGTTGATGGGCATGACGGCTCGGAGATTTTTTACGAAGACCTGACCTACGATTCCACGCGCGCGCTGCTGCTCAGCCTGAAACGGGGCGAAAAGCCGACGGTCGGCTCGCAGACGGGGCGGCGTTGCTCCGAGCCGCTGGGCGGCCCCACCACGCTGACGGAGAAAACCGGCGCATGATACGATTTGGCACAGGCATCGTTGTTCTGCTAGCGCTGGCGGCCTTGCCCGCCCGGGCCGAAATGACCGTATCGCCGTCGCTGGTGAAGGAGGGGTTTTTCCTCGCGCCCGACTGCAAGCCGACGGCCGACCCCAAAGCCTACAACGAATGCGTCTGCGAGGCGCATGTCCGAAAGGCGCAGATCGCCGGAGTGCCCGCCGAGATAGCGGCAAGCGTCAACGCGGCGCTGGCGCTGCTGCCCGAAAAACTGGCGGAGGAATCGTGCCTCGGCAAGCCGACGCCCGCCCCTTCGGGTGAAATAAAAGTGAATCGCGCCAGCGCCGATTACAAAGTCGCTTACCAGACGCCAACGACCCTCACCGTGCTGGTTTCCTATTCCACTTACGGTGCCGGGGCCGAACACCCGCTCGACGGCACGGAGGGGTTCACGTTTGAGCTTGTCGGCGGCCAGCTTGTCGAGCCGATTGCGCGCCTCAAGCCCGAGCAGATGAAAAAGGCGGAAGCGTTCATCGCGCGCGAACTGCTCAGGAAATACCGCGCGGTGCTGCACGACGAGGCGAAGGCCCGCAGCGAGCCTTACCTCACCGAGAATGGCTGCGATAGCTGCACCCTGTTTTACGGCAAGGATGGCTGGGTGGTGCGTTTCCAGATTGATTCCATCGCGCCCTATGCCGTAGGCGAGCCGGAGGTGACTATCCCTGGCGAAATCATTCCCTCTCCTGAAACCCTGATGACCCAAGCGAAGAGCTGATATGTTGCACGATAAAGACCGCATTTTTACGAATCTTTACGGCCTGCAGGATGCGGGGCTGAAAGGCGCGAAATCGCGCGGGGATTGGAGCACGACGAAAGACATTCTTTCGTGGGGGCGCGATAAAATCATCGAGGAGGTGAAGGCTTCGGGCCTGCGCGGGCGCGGCGGCGCAGGGTTTTCGACCGGCATGAAATGGAGCTTCATGCCCAAAGTTTCGGACGGGCGCCCGGCCTACCTCGTGGTCAATGCCGACGAATCCGAACCGGGCACCTGCAAAGACCGCGAGATTATGCGCAACGACCCGCATAAGCTGGTCGAAGGTTGCCTGATTGGCGGCTTCGCGATTGGCGCGGTCGCGGCCTATATCTATATCCGTGGCGAGTTCGGCCATGAATATCACTGCCTCGAAAAGGCCGTCGCCGAGGCGTATGATGCGGGCCTCCTCGGCAAAAACGCCTGCGGTTCGGGTTATGATTTCGACGTGTTCGTCCATCGCGGTGCGGGCGCCTATATCTGCGGTGAGGAAACCGCGCTGATTGAATCGCTCGAAGGCAAAAAGGGCCAGCCGCGCCTGAAACCGCCATTCCCTGCCGCCATGGGCGTGTGGGGTTGCCCGACGACGGTGAACAACGTGGAGTCGATCGCGGTGGTGCCCACCATCCTGCGGCGCGGCGCGAGCTGGTTTGCAAGCTTTGGCCGCCCTAATAACGCGGGCACTAAAATTTTCTCCATCTCGGGGCATGTCAATACGCCGTGCAATGTCGAGGAATCGATGAGCATCCCGCTGCGCGAACTCATCGAAAAACACGCAGGCGGCGTGCGTGGCGGCTGGGACAATCTGCTGGCGATTATTCCGGGCGGTTCCTCGGTGCCGCTGCTGCCCAAAGCCACCTGCGATACGGTGTTGATGGATTTCGACGCGCTGCGTGAAGTGCGTTCGGGGCTGGGGACGGCGGCAGTCATCGTGATGGATAAATCGACCGACGTGGTGAAGGCGATCGCCCGCCTGAGCAAATTCTACATGCATGAAAGCTGCGGCCAGTGTACGCCGTGCCGCGAAGGCACCGGCTGGCTCTGGCGGCAAATGGAGCGCATGGTGGTGGGTAACGCGACGCGCGCGGATATCGACCATATGCTCGATGTGGCGGGCCGCATCGAGGGCCACACGATTTGCGCGCTGGGCGATGCGGCGGCGTGGCCGGTGCAGGGCCTCGTGCGCCACTTCCGCCCCGAAATCGAGCGCCGGATGGATGAATTCACCGCGAAACAGGCGAGGGTGGCGTGATGCCAACAGTCAAGCTCAAAACCCTCTCCACGCGTCATTCCCGCGCAGGCGGGAATCTTAAAAAACGGCGTGACGGATTGTGGTGTTGAAGAAAGAGAAGATTCCCGCCTTCGCGGGAATGACGAAAATAAGAGTGAGAGTCTGAGAATATGCCAACAATGAAATTAGACGGACGCGAAGTTGAGTTTAACGCCGGGGAATCGGTCATTCAGGTCTGTGACCGTGAGGGCGTGGAGATTCCGCGTTTCTGCTACCATGACCGGCTGAAAATTGCAGGCAACTGCCGCATGTGCCTCGTGGAAGTGAAGCCCGGCCCGCCGAAGCCGCAGGCCAGCTGCGCCCTTCCCGCCGCGCCGAATATGGAAGTGTTCACCAACACGCCGATGGTAAAAAAAGCCCGCGAAGGGGTGATGGAGTTTTTGCTCATCAACCACCCGCTCGATTGCCCGATCTGCGATCAGGGCGGCGAGTGCGACCTGCAGGACGAAGCCATGGCCTATGGCAAGGGAACAAGCCGTTACCACGACCCTAAGCGCGCGGTCGAAGAAAAGAACATGGGGCCGCTGGTAAAAACCACGATGACCCGCTGCATCCACTGCACGCGCTGTGTGCGCTTTGTCGATGAAGTGGCGGGCGTGCCCGAAATCGGCGCGCTCGGGCGCGGGGAGCATATGGAAATTACCAGCTACCTCGCACGTGCGCTCACCAGCGAGCTTTCCGGCAACATCATTGATTTATGCCCGGTCGGCGCGCTGACCAGCAAGCCCTACGCCTTTAACGCGCGGCCTTGGGAGCTGAGCAAAACTGAATCTATCGACGTGCTCGACGCGGTCGGCAGTAATATCCGCATCGATGCGCGCGGGGAGGTGGTGCTGCGCATCCTGCCGCGCCTGAACGAGGAAGTGAACGAGGAATGGCTCGCCGATAAAGCGCGCTTTGCGTGCGATGGCCTAAAAACGCAACGGCTCGACCGCCCGTATGTGCGTAAAGACGGTAAACTGGTTGAAGTCGATTGGGAGGAGGCGCTTGGCCTCGTCGCGGAAAAAATGAAAGCGGCGAAGCCTTCCGAGATCGCCGCGATTGCAGGCAACCTGATGGATGTCGAGGCGATGGTAACGCTGAAAGACCTGATGAAGGCGCTTGGATCGCCGCATCTGGAATGCCGTCAGGATGGCGCGAAGATTGATGTGGCCGACCGCGCCAGCTACCTGATGAATACCGGGATTGCCAACCTTGAAAAGGCAGATGTGGCGCTGTTCATCGGCACCAACCCGCGCCATGAAGCGCCGCTGGTCAACACACGCCTGCGCAAGGCTTACCTTGCCAACGGCATGCAGGCCTTCAATGTCGGCGCGGCGTTCGACCTCACTTTTCCGGTGCAGCAATTGGGTGAGAATCCGCAAGTGCTGGCGGAAATTGCTGCGGGTAAGCACCCGGTGGCCGAGGCGCTGAAGAATGCGAAAAACCCGGTCATTGTCCTCGGTGCGGGCGCGTTAGCACGCGGCGACGGCGCGGAAATTCTCAAAGCCGCAAAAGCGATTGCCGATACGTGCAAGGTCGTGCGCGAAGGCTGGAACGGCTTTAACATGCTGCATCATGCGGCGGCGCGCGTCGGTGCGCTCGATATTGGTTTTGTGCCGCAGGCCAAAGGCCATGATATGGCGGGCATCATCGAAGCGGTCGCTAAAAAGGCCGTTAAGCTGGTTTATCTGCTCGGGGTCGATGAAATCGATATGGGGTATTTCGGCGGGGCGTTCGTGGTCTATCAGGGGCACCACGGCGACATCGGCGCCCACCGTGCGGATGTGGTGCTGCCGGGCGCGGCCTACACCGAGAAGAACGCGCTCTATGTCAACACCGAAGGCCGCGTGCAGGAAACGCGCCGCGCCATTTTCCCGCCCGGACAGGCGCGCGAGGACTGGCAGATTGTGGCGGCACTGGCGGCGAAGCTTGGCAAAAAACCGGCCTATGCAACGCAGGCGCAGTTGCGGGCGCGCATTATCGGTGAGTTCGCGAGCTTCGCGGTGATGGATGCGCGCGTGGCGGCCACATGGAAAGTGCAAACGGATACAAAACCTGCCATTAAGGCCGAGACGTTTGACTATCCGATCCATAATTTCTACATGAGTGATCCCATCAGCCGTAGCAGCAAGACAATGGCGCAATGCACCGAAAGTCTGCGCGCAACGCGGGAGGAAAAAGCGGCATGAGCGAATTTTTGAACAGTGAACTCTGGCTGAACGCCCTGTTGCCAACGGTGTTGATTATCGGCAAAATTCTGCTGATTACGATGCCGCTGCTGATCGGCATGGCGATGCTGACCTACGCCGAGCGCAAGGTGATTGCGGCGATGCAATTGCGCCGTGGGCCGAATGTGGTCGGGCCGTTCGGGCTGCTCCAACCGTTTGCGGATGGGCTGAAGCTGTTTTTGAAAGAAACCATCATCCCGACCAGAGCGAACAAAGTCATGTTCCTGCTCGCGCCGATGATTACGTTTGTGCTCGCGCTGGTGGGCTGGGCGGTGATTCCGTTCTCGCGCGAGTTTGTGGTGGCCGACCTCAATGTCGGCGTGCTGTATTTGTTCGCGATGTCGTCGCTCGGGGTCTATGGCATCATCATCTCGGGCTGGGCGAGTAACTCGAAATATGCGTTTCTTGGCGCTATCCGCAGCAGTGCGCAGATGATTTCCTACGAAGTGTCGATTGGCTTTGTCATTATCACCGTGCTGCTGATGGTCGGTTCGCTCAACCTCAACGCCATCGTGGCGGCGCAGGCAGGCGGCATCGGGCATTGGTTTGCATTTAATGTTTTCTCCGGCGGTTTCCCGCTGCTGCCGATGTTCGTTATTTTCTTCATTTCGGGGCTTGCCGAAACCAACCGCCTGCCGTTCGATTTACCCGAGGCCGAAGGCGAGTTGGTGGCGGGGTATAACGTCGAATATTCCTCAATGAGCTTTGCGCTGTTTTTCCTCGGGGAATACATCAACATGATTTTAATGTCGGCGATGACGACGACATTGTTCCTTGGCGGCTGGCAATCGCCGTTTGCAGGCGATTTCCTTAGCTTTGTGCCTGCAGGCATCTGGTTCATTCTTAAAATCTGCGCTTGCCTGTTTGTGTTCCTGTGGGTGCGGGCAACCTTCCCGCGCTACCGCTACGACCAGCTGATGCGCCTGGGCTGGAAAATCTTTCTGCCGTTGTCGCTGCTGTGGGTGGTGCTCACCGCAGGTTACCTTGTTTACACCCATCAACTGCCGAGTTAATCCATGGCCGCGCTCTCACGTTTCACCCGCTCGTTTCTGCTTGCCGAATTGCTTTCGGGCATGGCGACGACGCTGAAGTATTTCTTCCTGCGCCCGTCGGTGACGATTAACTACCCGCACGAAAAAGGCCCGCTCAGCCCGCGCTTTCGTGGTGAACACGCGCTGCGCCGTTACGCCAACGGCGAGGAACGCTGCATCGCCTGCAAGCTGTGCGAGGCAATCTGCCCGGCGCAGGCGATCACCATCGAGGCCGAAACGCGCGACGATGGCTCGCGCCGCACCACGCGCTACGATATCGACATGACCAAATGCATCTATTGCGGCTTCTGTCAGGAGGCTTGCCCGGTGGATGCCATTGTCGAAGGCCCGAATTTTGAATACGCGGTCGAAACCCGCGAGGAATTATTCTACGACAAGCAAAAGCTTCTGGAAAATGGCGACCGCTGGGAACCGGCTATCGCCGCCAACCTGAAGGCCGATGCGCCCTACCGTTAAACCGGGTTTGTCATGCCAGCGAAGGCTGGCATCCAGTTATATTTATGAAAACATACTACGTCTACATCATGACAAACAAAAGGAACGGAACGCTTTACACGGGAATGACAAATGACTTGGTGCGAAGGGTTTATGAACATCGGAGTGGGATAGTTGAAGGTTTTACAAAAAAATATGGATTAAAAATGCTGGTTTGGTACGAGCAACACAGCGATGTAAATGAAGCGATTAAACGCGAGAAAAATATTCAAGCGTGGAAGCGTGAGTGGAAAATGAATTTAATTCAATCTGTGAATTTAGAGTGGGTAGATTTATACAATGAAATAACTGGATGCCAGCCTTCGCTGGCATGACAAAAAATGGAAAATAAATGACCGCCGATGTGACCAGTATCCTGTTTTATGTCTTTGCCAGCGTGCTGATGCTGGCGGCGCTGGCCGTGATTACGGCGAAAAACCCGGTGCATTCGGTGTTTTTCCTGATTCTTGGCTTCTTTAACGCGGCGGGGCTGTTCGTGCTGCTGGGGGCGGAATATATCGCGATGACGCTGGTGATTGTCTATGTCGGCGCGGTGGCGGTGCTGTTCCTGTTTGTCGTGATGATGCTCAATATCAACTTTGAAAAACTGCGCGGCGGGTTTGCTTCCCACCTGCCGCTGGGGGTGAGTGTGGCGGCGCTCCTGTTTGCGGAGCTGGCAGCGTTGCTTTATGGCTCCATCCTGACGCCTGCACCGCTGGCGGTGGCGGCAAACCCGATTCCGGATGTGCTGACGGTCGGCAACACACAGGCGATTGGCCGCGTGCTCTATACCGATTACCTCATCGCCTTCCAGCTGGCGGGGATTATCCTGCTGGTGGCGATGATTGGCGCGATTGTGATTACGCACCGCGAGCGCCTCGGGGTGCGGCGTCAGAACATCGTAAAGCAACTGGCCCGCACCCGCGCGCAGTCGGTGGCGCTGGTCAATGTCAAACCCGGGGAGGGCATCTAGTGGAACACGCGCTTTATGGCTCCATCACCATCGGCCATTATGTCATGCTGGCGACGCTGCTGTTCGTGACGGGGGTGGCGGGGATTTTCCTCAACCGTAAAAACATCATCACCCTGCTGATGTCGATCGAGCTGATGCTGCTGGCGGTGAATATCAATTTTGTCGCGTTTTCGGTGAAGTTGGGCGATCTCGGTGGTCAGGTGTTCACGGTGTTCGTGCTGACCGTTGCGGCGGCGGAAGCGGCGATTGGGCTTGCGATTCTGGTCGCCTATTTCCGCAATCGCGGCACGATCGATGTCGAAGATATTTCATCGCTGAAGGGATAACGAGCCGATGCTGCCGCTGAACCTGATGATTCTTGCCTGTGTGTTCCTGCCGCTCTTCGGGGCGCTGGTGAGCGGCCTGTTCGTGCGCAGTATTGGCGATCGCCGCGCGCAACTGGTCACCTGCCTGCCGATGGTGCTGAGTGCCGCGCTGGCACTGCTGATTTTCATGCAGGTGACAGGCAGTGGCGTCAGCCATCTGGTGCCGCTGATGCCGTTTATCGTCTCGGGGGATTTTATTGCGCAGTGGGCGCTCAGGGTCGATGCGCTGACGGCGGTGATGCTGCTGCTCGTCACCTGGGTGGCGGCGATTGTGCATATTTATTCTGTCGGCTACATGAGCCACGACGACCATAAACCACGCTTCATGGCCTATCTCTCGCTGTTCACCTTCAGCATGCTGATGCTGGTGACGGCGGATAATTTCGTGCAGCTCTTTTTCGGCTGGGAGGGGGTGGGGCTGTGCTCCTACCTGCTGATTGGCTTCTGGTTCAAAAAACCGACAGCGAATGCGGCGGCGATGAAGGCGTTTATCGTCAACCGTGTCGGCGATTTTGGCTTTGCGCTTGGGATTGCGGCGATTTTCTTCACCTTCGGCGCGGTGGATTTTGAAACGGTGTTCAGCCATGCCACCGCTTTCCATGAACAGAACCCGCAGGCAAGCTGGGTGATTCTCGGCTTCTCGCTGCCGGTGATGGATACGATCGGCCTGCTGCTGTTCATGGGCGCGATGGGGAAATCCGCGCAATTCCTGCTGCATACGTGGCTGCCCGACGCGATGGAGGGGCCAACGCCGGTTTCCGCACTCATCCACGCGGCGACGATGGTGACCGCAGGCGTGTTCATGCTCGCGCGCTGCTCGCCGCTGTTCGAACTGGCGCCGACGGCGCTGATGGTTGTCACCTATGTCGGGGCGATTACGGCCTTTTTCGCCGCGACCATTGGCCTTGTGCAGAACGACATCAAGCGCGTGATTGCCTATTCCACCTGCTCGCAGTTGGGCTATATGTTCTTTGCCTGCGGTGTGTCGGCCTATAACGCGGCGATTTTCCACCTCTTCACCCATGGCTTCTTTAAGGCGCTGCTGTTCCTTGGCGCGGGTTCGGTCATCCACGCCATGAGCGGCGAGCAGGACATGCGCAAAATGGGCGGCATCTGGCGCAAGATTCCCTACACCTACGCGTTTATGTGGATTGGCTCGCTGGCGCTGGCGGGGATTCCGCTGTTCGCTGGGTTCTTCTCGAAGGACGGGATTCTCGAAGCCGCCTACAATGCGCAGACGCCGCAGGGCGATATCGCTTTCGCGCTTGGGATTGCGGCGGCGCTGATGACCGCGTTCTATTCGTGGCGCTTACTGTTTATGACGTTCCACGGTACACCACGTGCGGATAAACACACGATGGAGCATGTCCACGAATCGCCGCGCATTATGCTTCTGCCGCTGGTGCCGCTGGTGCTGGGCGCGCTGTTTGCGGGCGCGATTGGCTTTTATGTCTGGGGGATGCTCGACCCTTCGCTTCATTTCTGGAATGGTGCGATTACGATTCTTGCGCCTGCAGATGCGCATGGGCAGGAGCATCATGCGCCGTTCCTGATTCACCATGCGCCGCTGATTGCAGGGGTAAGCGGCATCAGCCTAGCCTACCTGTTCTATATCCGTCGTCCGGAACTGCCGGTGCTGCTCAAAATGCGCTTTCAGAGCATCTACCGCTTCCTGCTCAACAAATGGTATTTCGACGAGCTGTATGACTGGCTGTTCGTGCGCCGCGCCATTATGGGCGGGCAGTGGCTGTGGCGCATGGTCGATACCCGCATCATCGACAATCTCGGACCCAATGGCGCAGCATTCCTCAGCCGTGCTGTCGCGCGCCAGAGCGCACGGGTGCAGACCGGCTTCCTCTATCACTATGCCTTCGCGATGATTGCCGGCCTGCTGGTGCTCGTCAGCTGGCTGTTTTATACGGTAAATCGCTGATGACGCATCTTCTCACATTGCTGGTTGTGCTGCCGCTTGTCTGTGCGGGGCTGGTGTATTTCTTGGGGCGCGATGCACAGCATGGCGCGGCGCGGGCGCGTTGGGGGGCGCTTGTTGCCACTCTGGGCATGTTCTTTTTGTCGCTGGCTCTGCTGCCTGACTTTGACAGTTCGAGTCACGCCTTCCAGTTTGTCGAAAAGGCGCCGTGGTTCGTCGGCTACGACATTAACTACCATCTCGGGATTGATGGAATTTCACTGTGGCTGGTGCTGCTGACCACCTTCCTCATGCCGATCTGCGTCGCCTGTAGCTGGAAGTCGATTACCACCCGCGTCGGCGAGTTTATGGCGCTGTTTCTCATCCTCGAGGCGCTGGTTATCGGCACATTCGTGGCACTTGATCTGCTGCTGTTCTACCTGTTCTTCGAGGCGGTGCTCATCCCAATGTACCTCATCATCGGTATCTGGGGCGGCAAGAACCGCATTTATGCGGCGTATAAATTTTTCCTCTACACGCTGGCCGGGTCGGTGCTGTTTTTGCTGGCGGTGCTTTACCTCTACTTTACCTTCAACACCACCGACATCCCGACCCTGATGGCACAGGTGCCAAGTCTCGGCCTTGCTACGCAAAAGTGGCTGTGGTTGGCCTTCTTTGCCTCATTTGCGGTAAAAGTTCCGATGTGGCCGGTGCACACCTGGCTGCCCGATGCGCACGTGCAGGCGCCTACCGCCGGGTCGGTGATTCTGGCCGGAATTCTGCTGAAACTCGGTGCCTATGGATTTCTGCGCTTTTCGCTGCCGATGCTGCCGGACGCCTCACATTACTACGCTGATTTTGTTTTCGTGCTCAGCATTATTGCGGTGGTCTATACCTCGCTCGTCGCGCTGGTGCAGGAGGATATGAAAAAGCTGATTGCTTACAGCTCCGTCGCGCATATGGGCTTTGTGACGCTCGGTATTTTCTCTTTCACCCAGCAAGGCGTCGATGGCGCGGTGTTCCAGATGATTTCGCATGGCGTGGTTTCGGGCGCGTTGTTCCTGTGCGTCGGTGTGGTTTACGACCAGCTCCACACTCGCGAGATTAAGCAATATGGTGGCGTGGTGCAGGTGATGCCGTATTTCGCGGCGTTCTTCATGCTGTTCACCATGGCCTCGGCGGGGCTGCCTGCGACTTCGGGCTTTGTCGGTGAAATCCTGGTGCTGGTCGGCAGTTATCAGGCGGCACCCTGGGCGACGGCGGGGGCAGCCACCGGGCTGGTGCTTGGCGCGGCCTATATGCTGTGGCTCTACCGCCGCGTGATGTTCGGCGAAATCACCAACCCGCAGGTGCGCGAAATGAACGATGCCAACCGCATCCAATGGCTGTATTTCGTGCCGCTGGCGGTGGCGGTACTGTGGCTTGGCATTCACCCCACCAGCGTCAGCCGTTCGGTGGCGCCTTCGGTCACGCATTTGCTGGCGCAGGTGGCTAAGCAGGCGGAGCCGGCGGTGACGGAAGCCACGGCGGAGGAACCGTCGCCCGAGATGGAGGATCCCGACGCCACGCCCGATCAACCTGCCACGACGACGGATAAGGAATAAGCATGGAGAGCCGTTTCGACCTTGCGGAATTCGCACTGATAACACCCGAGTTGATTGTGCTGGGTGGCGCGCTGCTGCTGTTGTTGTTTGGCGCGTTTCGCGGCGCACGGGCGACAGGCGGTATCACTCTGCTGGCCATGGCGGTGATGCTGGCGGCGGTGTATTATGTCTGGCCGTCGGGGGAGGGCGAGGTCACGATTTTTAACGACATGCTTTCCATCAACCACTTCACGCAGTTCGTGAAATCCATGGTGCTGGTGGCCTCGACGCTGGTGCTGGGCATGAGCTTCGACTGGCTAGCAATCGGCCCGCACAAAAAGTTTGAATATCCGGTGCTGGTGCTGCTTTCGACCGCCGGGCTGCTGGTGCTGGTTTCGGCGAATGATCTGCTGACGCTCTATCTCGGCCTCGAACTTTCGTCGCTTTCGCTGTATGTGCTCGCCGCCTATGATCGCGACAATGCGGTCAGCTCCGAGGCGGGAGTGAAATATTTTGTCCTCGGGGCGCTGGCTTCGGGGATGCTGCTGTTTGGCGCGAGCCTGGTTTACGGCTACACCGGCACCACCAACTTCAGCGCCATGGTTGCGCTGTTTGCGAATACCGAAGAGGCACAGCCTTCCGTCGCGTACGGTGCGGTGGTCGGCATGGTGATGCTGGTGGTGGCACTCAGCTTCAAAATTTCCGCCGTGCCCTTCCATATGTGGACGCCCGATGTCTATCAGGGCGCACCTACGCCGGTGACGATGCTGTTCGCGACGGCGCCGAAAATCGCGGCGATGGCGATTTTTATCCGGCTGCTGATGGATCCGTTCGCCAACCTGTTGCCCGACTGGCAGACGATTCTCGCTATTATCGCCGTGGCCTCGATGGCGGTGGGGGCCTTTGGCGCCATCACCCAGACCAGTATCAAGCGCCTGCTGGCCTATGGCTCGATTGGGCATGTCGGCTATATGCTGATTGGCCTGGCGGCGGGCACGCCCGAGGGCATCAAGGGCGTGCTGATTTATTTTGCGCTGTATCTGTTCATGAGCGTGGGCACGTTCGGTTTTGTGCTGTTCATGCGTCGCGCGGGCGAGCAGGTGGAAAATATCTCCGATCTGGCGGGGCTGTCGAAAACCTCGCCGCGCGGGGCGCTGTTCATGCTGCTGATGATGTTCTCGATGGCGGGGATTCCGCCGTTCGCCGGTTTCTACGGCAAGTTCTTCGTGTTCTTAAGCGCCATTCAGTCCGAGCTTTACGGGCTGGCGGTGATTGGGGTGCTGACCTCGGTGGTGGCGGCGTTCTACTACCTGCGGATTGTGAAACTCATGTATTTCGATGAGCCGGTGCTCGGCCTCGAGCGCGATGTGCCGCTGTTCAGTCAGGCGGTGCTGCTGATTTGCGCGCTTGTGACGGCGCTTTTCTTCCTCTATCCTGCGGCCTTGTTGAATGCAGCCAGTCGTGCCGCAGGAGTATTTAGTTGATGGCCAGCCCTACCGAATCAACCTTACTGAACGATTATCACCTGCTTTCGTATGACGTGCTCGACAGCACGAATGCCGAAGCGCAGCGCCTTGCCGGAGGCGGTGCCTCGCACGGGGCGGTCATCTGGGCGCGGCGGCAGAGCGCCGGGCGCGGGCGCCTCGGGCGCGAGTGGGTTTCAAGCGAAGGCAACCTGTTCGTCACCGTGCTGCTTCATCCACCTGTCGGGCTGGAGCGCTGCCCGCAACTATCGTTTGTCGCGGCACTGGCGGTGGCTGAAACGCTCGAAGGCATCCTGCCCGAGTCGGCACGGGTGAGCTGCAAATGGCCCAACGATGTGCTGGTGGACGGCAAAAAAATCGCGGGCATCCTGCTGGAGGCATTTACCACGCCCGACGCCATTGCATCGCGTCAATGGATTGCCGTGGGTGTGGGCATCAATGTCGATAATTTCCCCGAACATGTGATGTTCCCGGCGACCTGCGTGCGCGATGCCGGGGTCGAGCTTATCAGCGCGAAAATCGTGCTGTCGCGCTTTATCCATCATTTCATCGAGGCCTATGATCTCTGGGCGACGCAAGGCTTCGCGCCGATTGAAACCGCATGGAAAGCCCGGGCGCACCGGCTCGGCAAGGCGGTGGAAGTGCTGGTCGGCGAGGAGCAGCTCAGCGGTATTTTCGACGGGATCGACGCGCAAGGGGCGATGCTGCTGCGCGACAAAAAGAAAAAAGTGACCGCCATCCACGCGGGCGACGTATTTTACAAGGAGCACGCATGATGCGCAGTGGGGTTTATGCTGCTGGCCATTGATATCGGCAACACCAACTTGGTTTTCGCGTTGTTCGAGGGCGAACGGGTGCGCGCGCAATGGCGCATCCGCACCGATGCACACCGCAGCGCCGACGAATACGCTGTGTGGCTGTTTGCCCTCATGGCGCGCGTGGGGTTGAGTGAAAAAAACATCAGCGCGGTGATGCTCTCCTCCGTGGTGCCGGATGCGAATTTCGGCGTTAAATCTTTCGTGCGGCAGTACCTGCGGCTTGAGCCGCGCCTGATTACCACCGGCGAGGTGGATGTCGGCATGCCGATCCTCATCGAGAACCCCAACGAGTTGGGGGCCGACCGCTTAATCAACGCCTACGCGGCGTGGAGCGAGCACCGGCAATCGCTGATTGTCATTGATTTCGGCACGGCAACGACATTCGACGTGGTTTCAGGTAAGGGCGAATATCTCGGCGGGGTGATTGCGCCGGGGATTAACCTCTCGCTCGAAGCGTTGCAGCATGCGGCGGCCAAACTGCACGGGATTGCCATCCGCCACCCGGAGATGGTCATTGGCCGCAACACCACAGCAGCCATGCAATCGGGGATTTTTTACGGCTATGCGGGGCTGATTGAAGGCATCGTCAGCCGCATCAAGGCCGAGCGCGGCGACGAGGGCATGAAAGTCATCGCCACCGGCGGTCTCGCGCCGCTCTATGCCGACGCGACCGCTGCCATTACGCAGGTCGATACCGACCTGACGATTCGGGGCCTGCGCCTCATCTACGATAGGAAATAACATGGCCTTCAACTTCAACGACTACAACGACGACGTGCTGTTCGTACCGCTCGGCGGCGCCAACGAGATCGGCATGAACCTGAACCTCTACCGCTACCGGGGTAAATGGATCATGATCGATCTGGGCATCGGTTTTGCGGGGCCGCATTTGCCGGGCATTGATATTGTCGTGCCGAATATCGACGCGATTACACCCTACAAGAACGACATTGTCGGGCTGGTGCTCACCCATGCGCACGAGGATCACCTCGGTGCGGTGGCGTCGCTCTGGCCGGAGCTGGGCTGCCCGGTTTATGCCACGCCGTTCACGGCGGCGGTGCTGAAAAACAAGCTGGCCGAGGAAGGCCTGCAGGGCAAAGTGAAGGTGCATGAGGTGAAAGCCGGGGTGAATTACGCGCTGGGGCCGTTTGGCTTTGAAATGGTGCCTGTCACCCACTCGATTCCCGAAATGCACGCGATTGCGCTGCGCACCGATAAGGGCATCATCCTGCATACGGGCGATTGGAAGCTCGATGACGCGCCGCAGGTCGGCGTGCCGACAGATGAAGCGACCTTGAGCAAATACGGTGACGAGGGTGTGCTGGCCATGGTGTGCGATTCCACCAACGTCTTTGTCGAGGGTGAGTCAGGCTCGGAACAGGATGTGCGTACCTCGCTCACCGACCTCATTGGCCAATGCCGCGAGCGGGTGATTGTCACTACCTTTTCCTCGAACATCGCGCGGCTGGAAACGATTATCTACGCGGCGCGGGATGCCGGGCGTTCCGTGGCGGTGGCGGGAAAATCCATCTGGCGCATGGTGCATGCCGCACAGGATGCGGGTTATCTGAAAGACGCGCCGACCTTTCTGACCGACGTGCAGGGCATGGAAGTGGCACGCGATAAAATCCTGTTTATTTGCACCGGCTGTCAGGGCGAATCACGCGCGGCGCTGGCACGCATCGCGCGCGGCGACCATCCTGCTATCCGGTTGACTCCGGGAGATACGGTCATTTTCTCGTCGCGCACCATTCCGGGTAACGAGGCGAATATCGGCCATATGGCCAACAAGCTGGTGACGATGGGCGCCGAAGTCATCAACGACCGCACCGGGTTTATCCATGTGTCCGGCCACCCGGCGCGCGGCGAGCTGACGCGGATGTATCAGTGGGTGCGGCCAAAAATTTCTGTGCCGGTGCATGGTGAGGCGCGCCACATTCACGAGCATGCGCTGTTTGCGCGCAGCCTGCAGGTGCCGATCGCGATCGAGCCGACCAACGGCGTGGTTATTAACCTGACTGCCGAAACGCCGGGCATCGTCGGTATGGTGGAGTGGGGTTACCTCGCGCTTGATGGCAGTACGTTCATCGACAGCAATTCGGGCGTTATCCGCACCCGTCGCAAATTGCGCGACGATGGCTGCCTCGTGGTTTCGCTGGTGATGGATAAAAAGGGGGCGCTGGCCGCCGCGCCGATGATTTCAGCGCCCGGTTGCCTCGACACTACGGACGATAAGGAACTGATCGAAACGCTGCGCGATGCGGTGAGTGAAGCGGTAGCGAAAGCCGGACGTGGTGGCGCGAAGGGGCGGCAGCTCGATGAAACCATTCGTGGCGCCTTACGCAAACTTATCCGCGATGAACTGGGCAAAAAGCCTGTGCTCGATATTCATATTCACAGCATGTAGGGGCGGGATGGGCGGCGCAATCGGCAGGCGGCTTCAAACGGCGTATTCTACATGGCCGGGGCTGACGCTTTTTCTCGCCGGGGCGCTGCTGACGCTGGGGTTTGCACCCTATCACCTTTGGCCGGTTCTGTTTGTCAGCCTGCCGCTGCTGTACCGGCAACTCACCACAAGCACGCGTTACCGGCAGGCGGCGCTTCGTGCGTTTTTTTTCGGCTATGGCTACAGCATGGCAGGCACCTGGTGGATTGCTAACGCCCTGCTGGTCGATGCCGATAAATTCGCCTGGCTGTTACCGTTTTCGGTGCTGGGCTTAAGCGCCGTCATGGCGCTGTGGTTCGTGCTGCTCGGGGTGCTGGTGCATCGCCTGCGTGCGCGGATGGACATACTTCTTTTTGCTGTGCTCTGGGTGTTGGTCGAATACCTGCGCTCGCTCGGCATGTTCGGCTTTCCGTGGAACCTTGTCGGCTATATGAGCCTTGCCGCCTTGCCGCTGGCGCAGCTTGCCGCGCTGATTGGCACCTATGGCCTCAGCTTCCTGCTGGTACTGCTCGGGCTGCTGCCGGTTGTCTGGTCGGGCGGTATGGGGTGCAAAAACAAGTGGCGCCTTACAATATGCGTGGCGCTGCTGTTAGGGTTGGTCTACGGCTATGGCCTTTCCCGCCTGCAAACGCCGACTGCATTTACCGACACCCTGCTGCGCGTGGTGCAGCCCAACATACCGCAGGCGGTGAAAGGCACGCGCGCCGGGCAGGCGGTGGCAATCGAAGCGCTGGGGCAATTGACGGCGGCGCCTTCCGCCACGGGGGCGGTGCCGGATGTGACCATCTGGCCGGAGACCGCCTATCCCTTCACCCTCCGCGCGGGCGGAACGCATGCCTTGCCGCCGGTGAAGCTGCTGCTCACGGGGGCGGTGCGCGCCGAGGGGTATGCGCCAGAGGTCAAGATCTGGAACAGTCTGGTAGCAATGGATGGCGAGGGGCATATCCTCGCGACCTACGACAAGCACCAACTGGTGCCGTTTGGTGAATTTGTGCCGCTGCGCCATGTGCTGCCGCTGGCGAAAATCACCCCGGGCGACCTCGATTTCTCGCGTGGGCAGGGGCCGCGTACCCTCGCGGTCGGGCGCCTGCCGCCGTTCAGTCCGTTGGTCTGCTACGAAGCCATCTTTCCCTGGATGGCGGTGGATAGCGCCGCGCCGCGTCCGGCATGGCTGCTGAATGTCACCAACGACGGCTGGTATGGCGATTCCGCCGGGCCGTATCAGCATTTCGAGATGGCGCGGATGCGGGCCATCGAGCAGGGGGTGCCGCTGGTGCGGGCGGCCAATAGCGGTATTTCGGCGGTGGTGGATGGGTATGGCAGGGTGGTGCGCGCACTCAAACTGCACGAGCGCGGCGTGATGGACGTCTATCTTCCCGCTATGGTTGCGAATAATGCCTATTCAGATTATTCCCAATTTATAATTTTATGCATCTTTGCGCTGAGTCTCTTTATGCACATAATCGCGTACAATCGACGTCAAATATAAATAAATTATTAATTTCCTTGCGTCCTAATCAGATTGTTGCTAACGCAGTCCAAATTAGGTTGCAGAAAGATTTTTAACTCGCGTGTGGACATTATGAGCACTCCCCATCCCGTTGATATTCACGTCGGTCGCCGCCTGCGTCTGAAGCGCACGTTTCTTGGCCTCAGCCAGGAATCGGTCGGCAAGCAGATTGGCGTGACCTTTCAACAAATCCAGAAATACGAGCGTGGCATTAACCGCATGGGCGCCAGCCGCCTGTACGATTTTGCCAAGGCGCTTGGCGTGCAGGTATCGTATTTCTTCGAGGGATTTGGTGACTATACGATGGAAGATGGCGCCCCTGTGATTGCCGCCGCCGAGCCGAATGCCGCCGCCTTCGAGCATGAAACTATCAATAATCGCGAAACGCTGGAAGTGATGCGCGCCTATTACCGCATCAGAAACCCGGCCGTGCGCAAGCGCATTGTCGAGCTGATTAAAGCCATGGCGGCGGAAGATAAGGCAGCCTGAGGCCGCTAAACGGCTTGACCTTTTTTTAAATACGTTTAGCTTGAGAAGCATTGGTGGGCATTTGATTGCTTGGCGGCCACCTTACCTCGGGTAACCGAGCAACCGGTCTAAGCGGAATTTGACGGCTGCCAGTGTGTCACCCCACATCCGAAATAAACACGACAGGAGTGGCCCGTGAACGCACATTACCCAATTCGAGATTCCTATATTTTTACCAGTGAATCCGTGTCGGAAGGCCATCCGGATAAAATCTGCGACCAGATTTCTGACGCGATTGTCGATGCCTGCCTGGCCGAAAATCCCGAGGCGCGCTGCGCGATTGAAACGCTGGCCTGCACCAATCAGGTGGTGGTGGCGGGCGAATATCGCGGTGCTGACGCGGTCACGCCTGCCCGCATGGAGGAAATTGCCCGCGCGGTGGTAAAGGATATTGGCTACACGCAGGCGGGCTTCGGCTGGAACACGTTCAAAATGGCAAATTATGTGCACCAACAATCCGCTGACATTGCGCGCGGGGTGGATTCGGCGGCAAGCAAGGACGAAGGCGCCGGCGATCAGGGCATCATGTTCGGCTTTGCCTGCACCGAAACGCCCGACCTGATGCCCGCGACGCTGTATTATTCGCACCGTATTTTGCAGGCATTGTCGCAAGGGCGTCGCAGCGGCAAGTTTGCCGGGCTGCAGCCGGATGCGAAAAGCCAGGTTAGCCTCGAATACAGGGACGGTGCGCCGGTGCGCGCTACCTCCGTCGTGGTGTCGACCCAGCACGACGCTGATTTCGCCCAGAAAGACATCCGCGAACTGGTGCGCGGGGTGGTGACGGATATTCTGCCTGCGGGCTGGATGCCTGAGGAAGGCCAGTTTTTTGTTAACCCCACAGGACAGTTTATCATCGGCGGGCCGGATGGGGATTCGGGCCTGACCGGGCGCAAAATTATCGTCGATACTTACGGCGGTGCGTCGCCGCATGGCGGCGGTGCATTCTCGGGCAAGGACCCGACGAAAGTCGATCGTTCGGCGGCCTATGCGGCGCGCTACCTCGCGAAAAACGTCGTCGCGGCGGGGATTGCCGAGCGCTGCACCATCCAGCTTTCGTATGCTATTGGGGTGTCGCGTCCGACCTCGTTTTACGTCAACACCCATGCAGCGGCGAAAGTCGATCCGGTGCGGCTTGAGAAACTATTGCAGGAGCTGGTCAATCTCAGCCCGCGCGGCATCCGTACCCACCTCAACCTCAATCGCCCGATTTACCTGCCGACGGCGAGCTACGGCCATTTTGGCCGCACACCGACCAAAGACGGGCATTTTAGTTGGGAAAAAACCGATCTGGTCGAGGCGCTGCGCCGCGAGTTTGGCATCAGCGCCGCTGCCTAGTTTTTGCTGGTATTTTTATCATCCCCGGGCTAGCTGCGTCGGACGCGCGCACTCCTGCGCGGCCATGACAGAACAAGGCTATGAACCAGCACGCTAAATTCCTCTCCTCCTTTGGCCGCAACCGTGGCCGGGCGTTGCGCCCCTACCAGCAAGGCCTGGTGGATAACCTGCTACCGAAACTGGCAGTGAACCTCGCTGCGCCGCGCGAAAACTACCGGAAACTCGCGCTCGAAATCGGCTTTGGCGGCGGCGAGCACCTGCTGGCGCAGGCGGAACACCACCCCGACACGTTATTTATTGGCTGCGAGCCGTTTATCAACGGCGTGGCAAAATGCCTGGCGGGTATCGACCGGCAGAACCTCGCCAATATCCGCCTGTTCACCCACGACGCGCGCGAGCTGATTGCGGCGCTGCCCGAGGCCTGCCTCGATGCAGTGTTCATCCTGTTTCCTGACCCCTGGCCCAAAGCGCGTCACCAGAAGCGGCGCCTCGTGAACGCGCAAACACTGTCTATGCTGGCGCGTGTCCATAAGCCGGGCGGACGGTTGCTGCTGGCGACCGACCATGTCGATTATTCGGTCTGGATGCTCGAAACCCTGCTCGCCCATCCGGATTATATCTGGACGGCGCAATCGCGGGCCGATTGGAAAAACCCGCCCGCCGACTGGACGCAGACCAAATACCAGCGTAAAACCAGCGCCGAAGGCCGCGCTCCGCTGTTTTTCGAGTGTGTGCGGCGGTGAGTGGCAAGGCTCCCCCGTTTGTCATGCCAAACGTGTTTCAGCATCCAGCGCGGCGTGTCCACATCGCGAGATTTTCCTGAAGGGGCTGGATGCCAGCGTAAAGCTGGCACGACAAGGGAGGGGCAGTGATTCGTGGAGAGCGAATAGAGGACGGCGGTAACGAGGGGAGTCGCTCCCCCTCCCGCTTGCGGGAGAGGGCCGGGGTGAGGGAAGCGGCAAGGGAAGAGCGCGTGGCAAGACGGATTGCCGCCGCACTTGCGCAATTGTGGCGCGGACCTGCGCTTTTGAGGCAATATTAACCTTTACTTAACCTGATTGCAGTATTCTGACCCTGTAGAACCAGCGTCAATGCTGGGGTAAAAGTGATGGATGGGGTAGGGATATGGGGCTGTTTGGCAGTTGGTTTGGCGGTGGTAATGAGTCAGAAGCCCCCCCGCCGATGAATGCGGATCCTGTTAAAAATGGCGAATGCGAAGGTGCACTAGATGCAGCGCTTAAAGCTTACCCGAATGCCCCGTTCAGAACTATACAAATTGAGGTCGGCGTGGGAGCGGACCACTGTACGGTGACACAGCAGCATGTTGATAATGCGCGGAACCCCTCCGCTTCAACGACCGTTGCCAGTCGCTGATGGTAATTTTATTGAGGTTGATGCCGCCTTTACCTGCCATAACAAAATCCTGCTTGCCATCAGCGGTGTTAGCCGCTAGGTAGCGCATAACAAACATTTATACACTCGCAAAGAGGTGGCCCCCACGGAGCCGCCTTTTTTGTTGGGCATAAAACGCTGTCATGGCGAGCTATAGAGTGCAATCCATCGGGGCATAGCAGCCCAAAGAAGGGTTCGCACAGCATGTATGCTTCATGCCATGAGGCTGGATAGAGGAAGAAGAGAGTGAAATCGGTTGCAGAAAAAGTTGAAGCGGTGATTGCCCCATCCCTTGCGGATATGGGCTTCAACCTCGTGCAGGTGAAGCTGATGGACGGGCGCGGCGGCCAAACCTTGCAAATCATGGCCGAACGCCCCGATGGCAGCATGAGCCTCGACGATTGCGCCACCATCAGCCGCCAGATTTCGGCGCTGCTCGACGTGGAGGACGTGATTGCCACCGCCTACCGGCTTGAAGTCAGCTCGCCCGGGATCGACCGCCCGCTGGTGAAACCGGCGGATTACCCGCCCTATATCGGCCATGCGGCGAAAATCGAAACGATGCTGCCGGTCAATGGCCGCAAGCGTTTTACCGGAACCATCGCGGCGGTAACGGAGAAAGACGTGCTGCTTGCAGTGGATGGCAAGGAACATGCGTTGCCGTTTATCGACATTCAATCGGCAAAGCTGGTGCTCACCGATGCGTTGATTAAGGCGCATCAGGCAAGAGCGGAGGCATCCTAGGCGACGCTATCTCGAATACGGTTCGGGGCGCGAAGAAGAAATGACCAAATTAAAAACTGATTTTTTAGGAGTAGAAAATGGCCGTTAATCAAGTAATTCATGGTTCCACCGAGATGCTGCAAATCGCCGATGCGGTGGCACGCGAGAAAAACATCGACCGCGACACGGTGCTCGACGCGATGGCCAATGCGATCGAGATCGCAGGCCGCAAAAAATACGGCGTGGAGCACAATATCAAAGCCGAAATCAACAAGAAAACCGGCGCCATTTCGCTCTACCGCCTCACCGAAGTGGTCGAAGACGCCGCCGAGCAGGCGCAGGATGAAGAGGGCAACCCGACGTTTAATTCCGTGCAACAGGTCACGGTCACGCAGGCGAAAAAGAAGTTCCCGAAAGCGACCTATGCGGTCGGCGATTTTATCCGCGACGAACTGCCGCCGATTGATTTTGGCCGTGTCGCCGCCCAGACCGCCAAGCAGGTCATCGTCCAGAAAGTGCGCGACGCCGAGCGTGAGCGCCAGTATGACGAGTTCAAGGATCGCGTTGGTGAAATTGTCAACGGCACCGTCAAGCGCGTTGAATACGGCAATGTCACGGTCGATTTTGGCCGCGCCGAAGCGGTCATCCGTAAGGACGAGCTTATTCCGCGCGAGAATTTCCGCCCCGGCGATCGCATCCGCGCCTATATCTTCGACGTGCGCCGCGAGAAAACCGGGCCGCAAGTGTTCCTCAGCCGCGTGCGCCCCGAATTTATGGCCAAGCTGTTTATGCAGGAAGTGCCCGAGATTTACGACGGCATCATCACCATCAAAGCCGTGGCGCGTGACCCGGGCAGCCGCGCCAAAATCGCGGTGCAGTCGAACGACCCTTCGGTCAACCCCGTGCTTTCGTGCGTGGGCGTGCGCGGCAGCCGCGTGCAGGCGGTGGTCAACGAGTTGCAGGGCGAGAAGGTGGATATCGTGCATTACTCCGAGGATCCGGCGACCTTCATCGTCAATGCGCTGTCGTCGGCGGAAGTGTCGAAAGTGGTCATCGACGAGGATTCGGGCCGCATCGAAGTGGTGGTGCCAGATGACCAATTGTCGCTCGCCATTGGCCGCCGTGGGCAGAACGTGCGCCTCGCCGCGCAACTGAGCGGCTGGAGCATCGACATCCTGACGGAAGAAGTCGAGTCCGAGCGCCGCACGCAGGAATTCAACCGCCTGAGCGAGCTGTTCATCGAAGCGTTGAACGTCGAGGAAGTGATTGCCCACCTGCTGGTGACGGAAGGCTTCAGCAGCGTCGAGGAAGTGGCCTATGTACCGACGGAAGACCTCGCCAACATCGAAGGGTTCGATGAAAACGTCGCCGAGGAATTGAAGTCGCGCGCTGCCGAATACCTCAAGGTGAAAGAGGCGGAGCTGGCCAAAAAGTTCAAGGAACTTGGGGTCGAGGAAGCGCTCGCCAAGCATGCGGGTTTAACCAGCGACATCGTGCTGAAACTGGCCGAAGGCGGCATTAAAACCATGGATGATTTCGCCGGGTTGGCGACGGATGAGTTCTTCGAAATGGTGCCCAAATCCGGCATCAGCCGCGATGATGTGGAAGCCATGATTATGAAGGCCCGCGAAGCCTGGTTCGCTGACGAGAAGAAGGCCTAGGCTAAATAAACGGGTTGTGCGACCATTGCAGCAGCGCCTGACGTTGGCGCGGGCGGCAGTGGAAATCGAGCGGTTCGCAATGCATGCGCACTTGTGAGGCATGGCGGGTGAAGGCCCGCCAGCGCTTTATCTGCAGGGCATCGACCTGCGGGATGCGGCGGCCGAGATAGTAGCGGCAATACCATTGGAACCAGCCGCGCGGATCGGGGCCGAGGATCCAGCCCTTTTCGAGCCATACCGAAAGCGGTTGGCGGCTTTTGACGCCAAAACAGTTGAGGGATGGGTCGGCGATAGCGCTGAGTTTGGCGGTTTCGAACCAATCGGCGGGGAACTCCCCGGTGCAGTCGTTGAGGTATTTGCCTTCAAACACGCCGTGCGCGAGCATTTCCTTCGGGGTGAAAGCCGGTGTAAATGCTGCGGCGAAATCTTTTCCCATCGGCGCGGTAAGCCTGTACTGGTAGCCCTGCTGCATCCGGTCATGGATGCAGAGTGTCGCGCCGACAGTATGGTAAACAGGAGCCATAGCCAACAACGAATACCAGCAATTCATACGGAATCGCAAGCCGCCGATAAGAGGATAAAAAGAACATGAAGCCCGAAGCCGAATCCCCCGAACGCACCTGCATCGTCACCCGCGTGGCCCATCCCAAGGCGGAGTTGATTCGCTTTGTTATCGGCCCCAATCATCAGCTTGTGCCTGATCTGACGGGGAAATTGCCCGGGCGCGGCATCTATGTCAGCTGCTCGAAACTGCTGGTGGCGGAAGCCATCGCCAAGCGCCTGTTCAGCAAGGCGGCCAAGGCGCAGGTGCATATCCCCGATGGGCTGACGGCGACACTGGAGCAATTGCTGGCACGCCGGGTGGCGGAAGCCCTGTCGCTCGCGCGCAAGGCCGGGCAGGTGGTCAGCGGCTTTGAAAAGGTCGAGGAGGCATGTAAATCCGGTAAGGTCGAGGCCCTGATTCATGCCGAAGATGCGGGCGAGGATGGCCTCAAAAAGCTGGCATTTTATACCGGGCCGACCTTCGGCAACCTCCCGCGTAGCCTGCTTTGTGAGGTGCTCGGGCGCGAGAATGCGGTGCATGTGGCGGTGACCCACGGGGCGGCGGCATCGTTTTTTATCGAGCAGGCGCGCCGTTTTGCTTTATTTCTGGAATAAACTGCACTATAAGCCCTCACCTTATCGTGATGCGTCATTCGTAATTCGTTGTTCGAGTTAGCTTGTTCGTATCGCGAATCATCGAATAACGAATGACGAGAACCCATGACCGATAACGGCAACAGCCCTAAAAAAGACGCGCTTAAGCTCAGCTCGCCCTCGACGCTCTCGCTCACCAAAACCGTGGAATCGGGGAAGGTGAAGCAGAACTTTCAGCGCGGGCGCAGCAAAACGGTGACGGTCGAAGTCAAAAAGACGCGCACCTTCTCGCAACGTGCGGGCGGCATGGTCGAGGTCGACCGTGGCACGTCGGAGGCTGCCAAGCAGCGCATGCTCAATCAGGCCGAGCGCGAGGCGCGGCTGCGCGCCCTGCAGCAGGCCGAAAAGGCGGATGAGGCCCGCCATCAGGAAACCTTCAGCAATTTTGAGCGCGAGGTGGAGCCTGCCGAAGCCGAAGATAGCCTGAACGAGGAAATGGACAGCCCCGTGTCGCAGGCGGCAAGCGGCTCCGCGGGCAATGCGCTGCGCTCGCCGATGGATGACATCGCCGCCCGCAACCTTGAACGACTGCGCCACGCGCCGTCGAACCGCTCGACGATGACCGCCGCCGCGAAGCCCGCTGCCGCGCGTCCGAAACCCACCTTCAGCTCGCCTGCCGCCGCCCCGCGCGGCTCCGAGGCGGAATCTGCCGAAGCCAAGGCCAAGCGCAACAAAGCTGCCGAGGATGCCAGCGAATACAAACGCGGCGGCAAGCTGACCATCGCGCAGGCGCTCGGGATGGATGATGAAATCCGTGTGCGCTCGATGGCGCAGGTGAAGCGCCAACGCGCCAAAGTGCTCAAGAAAAATGCGAGCATTCCCTCCAGCCAGCAGGAAAAAATCGTCCGTGAGGTGCAAATCCCCGAGGTAATTACCGTGCAGGAACTCGCCAACCGTATGGCCGAACGCGCGGTGGATGTGATTAAGGAGTTGCTCAAGCTGGGGACGATGGCGACGGTCAACCAGTCGATTGATGCCGATACGGCGGAGATCATCGTCGAAACGATGGGCCATAAGCCCAAGCGCGTTTCGGATGCGGATGTAGAAGTGCATCTCACGCAGGATGACGATGCCGAGGGCAGCAAAACGCCGCGTCCGCCGGTCGTTACCATCATGGGGCATGTCGATCACGGCAAAACCTCGCTGCTTGATGCGTTGCGCAAAACCGACGTAGTGGCGGGCGAAGCAGGGGGCATTACCCAGCATATCGGCGCCTATCAGGTGACGCTCGCCACCGGCGAAAAAATCACCTTCCTCGATACACCCGGCCACGAAGCCTTCACCGCCATGCGTCAGCGCGGCGCGAAGGTGACGGATATTGTCGTGCTGGTGGTGGCGGCGGATGATGGCATCATGCCGCAGACGATTGAGGCAATCAGCCATGCCAAAGCGGCAGGCGTGCCGATTATCGTGGCGGTGAATAAAATCGACAAGCCGGGCGCGGATGCGAACCGGGTGAAAACCGAGCTGATGAGCCACGGGCTGGTGCCAGAGGAGTTCGGCGGCGATACGATGGTGATCGAAGTTTCGGCCAAGGAAAAACTGAACCTCGACAAGCTACAGGAAACCATCCTCCTGCAGGCGGAAGTGATGGAGCTGAAAGCCAACGCCGAGCGCCGGGCCGCCGGTTCGGTCATCGAGTCGCGCGTCGATCGCGGGCGTGGCGCGGTGGCAACCCTGCTCATCCAGAGCGGCACGTTGCGCGTGGGCGATCTGATCGTCGCGGGTGGCTCCTATGGCCGCGTGCGCGCGCTGGTGAACGACAAGGGCATCGAGGTAGACGCGGCAGGCCCAAGCCTGCCGGTGGAAGTGCTTGGGCTGGATTCACCGCCTGAAGCGGGCGACGAATTCGCCGTGGTCGAGAACGAAAAAGCCGCGCGCGACATTACCCAATACCGCCGCGAGAAAGAGAAAAAGCGCGTGTCGCTGGCTTCGGCGAAATCGGTCGATCAGCTGTTTGCGATTGCAGGCAAAACTTCGGCGCGCGAATTCTCGGTCATCGTCAAATCGGATGTGCATGGCTCGGCTGAGGCGATTATCGGCTCGATGAACAAATTCAACGGCGACGAAGTAAAAGTGCGGGTTATCCATTCCGGCGTCGGCGCAATTAACGAGTCGGACGTCACGCTGGCGCAGGCGACCGGCGCGATGCTAGTGGCCTTCAACGTGCGCCCCACGCCCAAGGCCAAGGAGCTGGCGACGGCGCAGAAGGTGGAGATTCGCTACTACTCTATCATCTACAACGTCATCGACGACATTAAGGCAGCCTTGTCGGGTCTGCTCTCGCCGGAACGTCGCGAAAACTTCATCGGTTACGCCGAAATTCGCGAGGTGTTCAACATCACGAAATACGGCAAAGTGGCGGGCTGTATGATTACCGAGGGCATTGTCAAGCGCGGTGCCAAGGTGCGGCTGCTGCGCGAGAACGTGGTGATTCACGAAGGCACGCTCAAAACCCTCAAGCGCTTCAAGGACGAAGTGAAGGAGGTCAAATCGGGCTTCGAGTGCGGCATGGCCTTCGAGAATTACGAGGATATCCGCGCCGGCGACATGATCGAATGTTTCGAGATTCAGGAATTCGCACGCACCGTCGAAGCGCGGGTGGAAGCCAAGGTGGAAGCGAAGTCGGACGAAGCAAGCGAAGCGTAATCCGCGCTCGGGAAACCTGGCTATTCCACCGCGCGTGCGCTGCGTCGAATCTCCGGGTTTCGGCCCCTCTCGGGAGAGAGATTCCGCCGGTTCTGCTGCGTTTGTCCGGTTCGGGCTTTACGGTGAAGGTTTGTTTGATGGATGAGGAATAGTATGAGCCAACCGCAATCGCACAAAGCGCCAAGCCAGCGGCAACTGCGGGTCGGCGAGGAAATTCGCAGCGCGCTCGCGCAAATCTTCATGCATGGCGAAACGCACCATCCGGTGCTCGATACGGCATCCATTACGGTTTCCGAAGTGCGCATCAGCCCCGATCTGAGGAACGCCACCGCCTATGTCATGCCGCTGGCCGGCAGCAACAAGGAGGCGGTGCTTGCCGCGCTCGGCGAGAATGCCTCGCGCCTGCGTGGGCTGGTCAGCCGCAAAATCATTCTGCGTACCAGCCCGAAGATCCTCTTCAAGCTCGATACCTCGTATGAAGTGGCCAACCGCATCAACACGCTGCTCAACAGCGAGCGCGTGAAGGCGGATTTGACCAAGACGGAGGATGAAGAGGATGAAGCGTAGCGCATCTGCCGCCCCGTTTTTGCGCCGCCGCCGCTCCCATCCTTGACAATTAGGTAAGACTATCTTACCATCTTACCATGCAGACGCAATTCACTTCGACCCTGACCAGCAAAAGCCAGACGGTGATCCCGAAGGAAGTGCGGCAGCGCATGGGGTTGAAGCCGGGTGACCGTGTGCGTTATGTGGTCAAAGACCACACGGTGGAAATCGAGAAGCTGGTGCCGGGGGAAGGGTTCGACCCGTTTGCGACCTTCCTCGAATGGCATTCCGCTGCGGATGCGCGGGCGTTCGACCACCTGAAACCGAAAAAATCCTAGCCATGCTGGCGGCGGGCGACATCGTGCTGGCAGGGTTTCCCTATGCCGAGAAGCAGCATACCAAATACCGTCCGGCGCTGGTGGTCTCGGATAAATCGTTCCATGAAACGCATGGCATCTGCTGGATCGCGATGATTACCAGCGCCGAGAACGAGCCGTGGGCAAGCGATGTGCGCGTGCCTGTAAGCGCCAAGACCGGCCTCAATAAAGCCTCGGTGATTCGTCCTGCCAAGCTGGCGACGCTGGATGCCGCGACGGTGGAAAAGATTGGCGTGGTGCCGCGCGCGGTGCTCTACCGGGTGACGGATGAGATTTTCGCCCATCTGGCGAAGCGATAGCGTGTCGAAGCTGCGCCATAGTTATCACGGCTGGATTAACCTCCATAAGCCGCTGCACCTGACCAGTGCGGATGCGGTGTTTCAGGTGAAGCGGCTCATCCACCCCACAAAAATCGGCCATGCGGGGACGCTCGATCCGTTGGCGACCGGCGTATTGCCCCTCGCGCTGGGCGAGGGCACCAAATGCGTAAATTTGCTGATGGATGCGAAGAAAACCTATGAATTCAGCGTCACTTTTGGTGAGCGGCGAACGACGGATGACGCCGAAGGTGAGGTGGTCGAGACCAGCGAAACTATCCCCACCGCCGAAGAAATCCGCGCCGTTCTTCCGCGCTTTACCGGCGAAATCATGCAAACGCCACCCATTTACTCTGCGCTCAAGGTCGCGGGTAAGCGCGCCTATGACCTGGCGCGGGCGGGCGAGGAGGTGGTGCTCGCGCCACGGCCAGTGACGGTTTATGCATTGGAATGTTTACGAGGTGATGTCCCTTCTATCGCCCATTTCCGCGCGGTGGTGAGCAAGGGCACCTATATCCGCAGTTTGGGGCGCGATATAGCGCAAGCGCTTGGCTCGCAAGGTTATATTTCGCGCCTGCACCGGGCGGCGGTGGGGCCTTTTTGCGATACGGACGCGATTTCGCTGGATTTTCTGGCCGAATCGGTGCATAAGGCGCCACCGTCAGGGGAATCGCCCTGGCTTACGCCGCTTCTGCGTGCGCTGGACGACATCCCGGCGGTTGCGTTGAATGGCGGGCAGTTGCAACAACTGCGTCACGGCCAGCGCGTCGCGCTTGGCCAGCCTCACCCTGATACACCGCAGATTGCGGTGGTACATGCAGGGCAATTGGCGGCACTGGCGCGGGTGGAAGGGAATCAGGTGATTCCTGTGCGGCTGCTTGTTTTATAAACCCGATGTCGCGAAGGAATGAAGAATGAGTATCTCTGCTGAACGTAAAACCACTGTGATTAAAGAAAACGCCACGGTGAAGAACGATACGGGGTCGCCCGAAGTGCAAATCGCCATCCTGAGCGAGCGCATTACCAATCTGACCGAGCATTTCAAAACCCATGCAAAAGACCACCACTCGCGTCGTGGTCTACTGAAAATGGTCAGCACGCGCCGCCGTCTGCTTGATTACCTCAAGCGCAAAGACAGCCAGCGTTACAGCGCGTTGATTGCAAAACTCGGCATTCGTAAATAATAACGAAGGCAGCATCCGCACGGGTGCTGCTTTTTTCTAAGCAACACCCGCCTGAGTGCGTACGGGTGTTGGCTAAAGGATACGCACACACAGGCTCCCGCCTGATGGAATCGCGGAACGGATAGATTATTTATTTTGCGGTCGTGTCGTTCATAGGGAACGCCACTCTTGGAGGGGGAAAGAAAAGGAATAAACGATGTTTACTATCACGAAAAAAACGATGGAATGGGGCGGTCGCCCGCTCACACTCGAAACGGGCCGCATTGCCCGTCAGGCCGACGGGGCTGTCCTCGTCACTTACGGTGAAACGGTTGTTTTGTGCGCCGTTACCGCAGCGAAAGCCGCCAAGCCGGATATCGACTTCTTCCCGCTGACGGTCAACTACATCGAAAAAACCTACGCGGCGGGTAAAATCCCGGGTGGCTTCTTCAAGCGCGAAGGCCGCCAGAGCGAAAAAGAAATCCTCATCTCGCGCCTTATCGACCGTCCGATCCGTCCGATGTTCGCAGAAGGCTTCTACAACGAAGTGCAGGTAGTCTGCACCGTGATGAGCCACGACCTTGAGAACGATTCCGATAGTCCCGCGATGATCGGTGCTTCGGCGGCGCTGGCGCTTTCGGGCGTGCCTTTTATGGGGCCGGTAGCAGCGGCGAAAGTTGGTATGATTAACGGCCAATACGTGCTCAACCCAATGAAGTCGCAAGCTGCGGAAAGCAGCCTCGACCTGATCGTAGCCGGGACGCGCAGCTCGGTGCTGATGGTAGAATCGCAAGCAAGTGAACTGAGTGAGGAGCAAATGCTCGGCGGGGTGATGTTCGCGCATCGCAGCTTCCAGCCGGTGCTCGACCTCATCATCGCGTTTGCCGAAGAGGCGGCGAAGGAGCCGTGGGATTTCGTTGCCCCCGAATACCCCGCTGATCTCGTGGCAGGCGTGAAAGCGATTGCAGAAAGCAAGCTGCGTGCGGCCTATGCCATCCGTGGCAAGCAGGAGCGCGTGAATGCCATTAACGAAGCCAAAAAAGCGGTGAAAGAAACCTATGTCGGCGCCGAAGAAGGCAAGTTCTCCGAGAAGGTTGTCGGCAGCGTCCTGAAGAAACTTGAGCAGGATATCGTGCGCGCGGCTATTGCCAAGGATAAGCAGCGTATCGATGGCCGCAATCCCGACCAGATTCGTCCGATCACCTGTGAAGTGGGCATTTTGCCACGCGTGCACGGGTCGGCGCTGTTCACCCGTGGTGAGACGCAGGCGATTGTCGTGACGACGCTGGGCACCTCGCAGGATGAGCAGATGATCGACGCGCTCGAAGGTAAATACGACGAGCATTTCATGCTGCATTACAACTTCCCGCCCTACTCGGTGGGTGAAGCTGGCCCACTGCGTCCGCCAGGGCGTCGTGAGCAGGGCCATGGTAAACTCGCATGGCGCGCCTGCCGTCCGATGTTGCCGGCGAAAGAATCCTTCCCTTACACCATTCGCGTGGTGTCGGAGATTACGGAAAGCAACGGTTCGTCGTCGATGGCGACCGTCTGTGGCGCCAGCCTTGCGATGATGAATGCGGGCGTGCCGCTCACCCGTCCGATTGCAGGGATTGCGATGGGCCTCGTGCTCGAAGGCAGCGACTTCACCGTGCTTTCGGACATCATGGGCGACGAGGATCACCTCGGCGACATGGATTTCAAAGTGGCCGGTACGGAGCAAGGCATCACCTCGCTGCAAATGGACATCAAAATCCAGGGCATCACCGAGGAGATCATGAAAACCGCGCTCGCGCAGGCGAAAACGGGCCGTATCCATATCCTTGGCGAGATGAGCAAGGCGCTGACCGCGCCGAGTGAAATGTCGGAAAATGCACCGCGCATCACCACGATTAAAATCGCGGTCGATAAAATCCGCGAAGTGATTGGTTCGGGCGGCAAGGTGATTCGTGAAATCACCGAAACCACCGGCACCAAAATCGACATTGGTGAAGACGGCACCATCAACATTTTTGCGACGACGTCGGAAGCGGCCGCCGCTGCACAGAAATGGATTGAAGGCATCACCGCCACGCCGGAAGTGGGCCGTATCTACGACGGTAAGGTTGTGCGCATCGTTGATTTCGGTGCATTCGTCAACTTCCTCGGCGGCCTGGATGGCCTCGTCCATATCTCGGAGATGGCTGACCACCGCGTCAACGTCGTCACCGATGTGGTGAACGAAGGCGATATGGTAAAAGTGAAAGTGCTTGAGATTGATGGCCGTGGCAAGGTGCGCCTTTCCATGAAAGTTGTCGATCAGGCGAGCGGTGAAGATTTGTCCGACCAATACGAAATGGCCGGCAAGTCGATGCGCCGTAAGCGTCAGGGCGGCGAAGCGCAGGAAGCTTAGCGGCTGATTGCAAGGCATTCTCTCTGGATTGTGCCCTGCACGTAATCAAACATCAAAGGCCGCGTAGTGATACGCGGCCTTTTTTGTGTCGACACCTCTGGGCGCAGGCAATAAAAAAAGGCCCGCTAAATAGCGGGCCTTTCGATGCGTAAAGAAGTAGTCGAAACTATTTCTTTTTAGCTACTTTTTTAGCAGCCGGCTTTTTTGCCGACTTTACAACTTTCGTTGCTGCTTTTTTAGCAACGGTTTTTTTAGCAGCTGGTTTTTTCGCTACTGCTTTTTTAGCAGCAGGTTTTTTCGCAGCGGTCTTCTTAACAGCTTTTTTGGCTACAGCCATGATAGTCTCCATAAATAAAAAGTTAACAACACGTTCAGTTACTCATATTTTACTTCGCGTTTCTATGAAGGATTGAAAACGAAGCAATGAAGAGGATTATTTTTTTCGTAAGGCGATTATTTATGTTGCATGCACGCAACAAGACGCGGTGCAACAAACGCAGCGTAGCAAGAAAGTATGAAGAAAGTGTTACCGCGCAAAAACTTTTTTTTCAGCGCACGCGCTGCCGAAAAAAAACGCCGCGCTACTTCTGTTTCTTCAGCAGCTCGGCAATCAGGAAGGCCAGCTCCAGCGATTGCGAAGCATTGAGGCGTGGGTCGCAGTGCGTGTGGTAGCGGTCGGACAAATCAAGTTCCGAGATAGCCTGTGCGCCGCCAAGGCATTCGGTGACGTCCTGACCGGTCATTTCAAAATGCACGCCACTACCATGGGTGCCTTCGGCATGATGGATGGCGAAGAACTTGCGCACTTCGGTGAGGATGTCGGTGAACTTGCGGGTTTTGAAACCGTTGGGCGATTTAATCGTGTTGCCGTGCATCGGGTCGCAACTCCAGACCACATGGCGGCCTTCATCCTTAAGCAGCTTCACCAGCGCAGGCAGGCACTGCTCCACCTTCTGCGCGCCCATACGCGAAATGAAGGTGAGGCGGCCCGCTTCGTTTTTCGGGTTGAGCGTGTCGCACAGGCGGATCAAATCCTCCGGCGTCATGCTCGGCCCAACTTTGCAACCGATTGGGTTGGCGACGCCGCGCAGGAATTCGACATGCGCGTCATCCGGGTTGCGCGTGCGGTCGCCAATCCACAACATATGGGCGGAACCCGCGAAGTATTCGCCGGTGGTTTTGTCCTGACGGGTCAGGCAGGCATCGTAATTGAGCAGCAGCGATTCGTGGCTGGTATAAAACCGCGCTTCGGAAACTTCTTCCGCCGCATCGAGGTTGAGGCCGGTCGCGTTCATGAAGGCAAGGCAGTCGTTGATGCGCTCGACAATTTCGTTGAAGTGGCGGCCTTGCGGCGAACCGGCGACGAAATCCATGTTCCATTTGGCCACCCGTGGCAGTGCCGCATAACCCGAGCGCGCGAGTGAGCGCAGGAAGTTCAGCGTCGCCGCCGACTGGTAGTAGGCCTGCACCAGCCGTTTCGGGTCGGGCAGGCGGGCTTCGGCCTCGAACTCCATACCGTTGACCATATCGCCGCGATAGCTGGGCAGCTCCTCGCCGTTTTTCTTTTCCGTCGCTTCCGAGCGCGGCTTGGCGAATTGCCCGGCGATGCGCCCGACCTTGACCACCGGCGAGCCGGCACCATACATCAGCGCGATGGTCATCTGGATGAGGACGCGGAAAAAGTTCTGCAGGTTAGTTTCGTTGAACTCGGCGAAACTTTCGGCGCAATCGCCGCCCTGCAGCAGGAAGGCCTTGCCCATGGCGGCCTGACTCAGTTCGCGCTTCAGGTGGCGGATTTCATCGAACGATACCAGCGGTGGCATGGCCTTAAGGTCGGCTTCGACCGCGCCGACCGTTGCCGCATTCGGGTAGGCGGGCTGTTGCCCGATGGGTTTTTCGCGCCAGGATTCGGGCGTCCATAGGCTGGGTGTGATTGGTTTTTTGATTTTTTCGAGGCTTGCCATGGTTCTAACACTTGCGTTGCGGGTCGTTTAACCCTAGGCACTGTTCTTCAATCCTATTCCGCCTGTCTTTTGGCGATTTCTGGCTGCAAATTTCAGACTGACTTTTGAAATAGAATGACTATTCCTGCAAATCAGTCTGAAATTTTCGCTCAGAAACCACTCAAAATCCAGACAAAACAGGATTGAAGAACAGTACCTAGGAAATACGCGGAATTATGTAGGGATGGGGGGACAAAATGTCCAGTAATATTGACGCAGAACATAGCATTGCCTTCATGGGCGTGGAAGGGGCAAACGCCGATCTGGCCTGCCGTCGGAATTATCCCTACATGAAAACGCTGGCATTCCACTCCTTCGAGGAAGTGTTTGCCGCCGTCGCGGGAGGCAAAGCGAAATACGGCATGGTGCCCATCGAGAACTCGCAGGCAGGCAGGGTGGCCGAAATCCACAATCTCCTGCCGCGCACCAACCTGCATATTGTCGCCGAGCATATCCAGCCTATCGAGCACCATCTCTACGGTGTTTCTGGCGCCAGCCTCGCAAGCGTGACGGATGTGTATTCGCACCATCAGGGGCTGCTGCAATGCCGCAGCTTCATCGGCGAACACCGGCTGACGACACATATCCACGACAACACCGCCACCGCCGCCCGCGACGTGGCGCAGTGGGGCGATAAAACCAAAGGGGCGATTTGTTCCGAGCTGGCAGGCGAGCTTTATCAACTGACGCGGCTGGCTGAAAACATTCAGGACGCCGAGGATAACGAGACCCTCTTCGTGGTGCTGGCGAATGAGGGTGTCGATCCCAACCCCGAGGATGGCATGGTGCTGACCAGCCTGTTTTTCTCGCTGCGTAACATTCCGGCGGCGCTGTATAAAGCGCTGGGCGGCTTTGCGACCAACGGCGTGAATATGCTCAAGCTCGAAAGCTATATTCGCGCGGGTGCAAACAGCAGCGCGCAGTTCTTCATGACGTTCGAGGGGCACCCCTCGCAGCGTGGCGTGCAACTCGCACTCGAAGAGCTGGGGTTTTTCACCCAGAGAGTCAACCTGCTGGGTGTCTACCCCGCCGACAGCCGCCGCACGCGGGGCTGATGATTTTGTTTGGGTAGCTTTTGTGGCAATGCCATTGGAGTAGTTATCGGGCTTGCAAAAACTACTCCAATGGAGTATCATCTGAATGACGGACATCATCGAGATAATTCCGCTGAGTGGCTTCAGGAGGGCGACTAAAAAGCTGTTTTCCGAGGCGGAGCTCGCGGCATTGTTTGAATTTCTTGGCAACAATCCTGAAAAGGGCGATGTGATTGCCGGTACGGGAGGAATCAGGAAGCTGCGTTGGGCATTGGCGGGCAGCGGCAAACGTGGCGGGAGTAGGGTCATCTACTATTACCATCGCCCCGAATGGCAGATTCTGCTGTTGACCGCTTATGCCAAGAACGAGAAAGAAGATTTACAGATGCGGGAAAAGAAACTTCTCGCCGCGCTGATTAAAGAGATAGTGGAACAGGAGTAACGCACATGGCACGCCCGAAAGGAAAACGGATGATAGACAAAAAGGCCTTAAGCCCTGTTGCGTGCGATATCGTGGAAAGTCTTGGGGAATATGCGGCCTATAAGCGCGGTAAGAAAACTGGCATCAAAACCATCTGCGTGAGCAGAAAAGTTCCCGAAAACGTGGACGTAAAAATGATTCGCGGCAAACTCGGCATGACGCAGGAGCAATTCACCAGCTTTGGCTTTTCCCTGAGCGCCATCCGGCATTGGGAAGCGCGCCGCCGTATGCCCGAAGGCCCCGCCCGCGTGTTGCTGATGATAATCGAGCGCAATCCCGGCTTTGTGCTTGAAACGCTCCATCGCTGAGTGCGCTTAAAACATCAGGCGCAGGCCCATGCTGGCGATGGCATCATGCACGGGTTCGCCGTTGGCGCGGGCGATGTCGGCCGTTTGCCCGAAGGCGCGTTCGTAGCGCAGGTCGATATAGGGCGCGAAGTGGCGGGTGATTTCATAGCGGGTCTGTATGCCTATTTCGCCACGGGCCAGCCCGGCGCCCACATCCTCATCCGCCACATCCTGCGCGAAGAGATTCACCTCAATGTAAGGCTGCAAAATCAGTTGCTGGGTGAGGAGTAGATCATTTTCCTGACGGATGCGGGCGCTGACATCGCCCTCGTCGCTGATGAACAGGTGCGCCTCGGTTTCAAACAGGTAGGGGGCGAGGCCACCCACGCCCAATGCGGCATAGGTTTTTGCCTCCGGCTGCGTGTCGTGGCGCAGCCCGGCCTGCACATCCCAGAATTCGCTGACCTGATGGCTCCAAAGCGCCCAAAACTCGGCGCTTTCGGTGGTGCCTTCGAGCCGCTCGCCTTCGCTTTTCAGCCAGAGTTTATCGTCGTCGCCGCCGATCCAGCCATCGAAATCCCAGCTCGAAAGCGTGCCGTCGTGGCTGCCGCCGGTATCGGCCTCAAGCTGGAAGCGGTGAAAGAGTTGGCTGCCATGCTCGGCGGCATGGCCGGGTTGCTCCGCTGCGGCAGGCAGGGCGACAAGCGCAATCAGGAGGGCCGCTGCCCGCAATGAATTAATGCGCATGGGGTTGCCCTCCTGTGGCGGGTGCGGGGGTGCCCGGCGTGGGCGGCGTCGGGGCGGCGGGCATCGCATCGGCATCCATGCGCGCGACGACGACCTTGTTCATCATCCCCGACATCATGTGAAACAGCAGGTGGCAGTGGAAGGCCCATTCCCCCGGCTCATCGGCGGTCAGCAGCGCCGAGTAGGATTGTCCCGGCGGAATGAGGATGGTGTGTTTGTTGGGTAATTTATTCGCAGGCTGGCCGTTTTCGAGTTGCACGAACATACCGTGCAGATGCATCGGGTGCGCCATCATCGACTCGTTGATGAATTTGAGGCGTACCCGCTCGCCGTATTTCAGGTCAATCGGCTTGGCGTCCTCGTATTTTTTGCCGTTGAGCGTCCAGATATAGCGCTCCATGTTGCCACCCAGCCGCACGACGATTTCGCGCGTCGGCGGTGCGGATTTTGGCTGGGTGCCCAGATAGCGTAGGTCGCTGTAGGCCAGCGCCTTGTGTCCTTCGGGCGTGCCCGCTTTCGCCCAGCCGCTGGTGGTGGCCGAATCGCTCGACATATCCATGTCGGGCATATCTTCCATCATTTTGGCCATATTCATGTCGAACATGGTGAGCAGCGTGCGCGGGCGTTGCTCGGGCAGGGCGCCTTTCATGCCGGGTTTGGGCGCCAGCGTGCCAAGGGCAAAGCCGGTGCGGTCGATTGGCTCGGCGACGAGGCTGTAGGCTTTTTCGTCCTTCGGCTCGACCAGCACGTCGTAGGTTTCCGCGACGCCGAAGCGGAACTCATCAATTGGCACCGGCTCGACATTCTGCCCGTCGGCGGCGACCACCGACATTTTCAGCCCCGGGATGCGCACGTCGTAAATCGACATGGCCGAGGCGTTAATGAACCGCAGGCGGATTTTTTCGCCGCGTTTGAAAATCCCCGTCCAGTTCTGCGCCGGGGTTTTGCCGTTGATGAGGAAGCTGTAGCCGCTGACATCGGCGAGATCGGTCGGCGACATGCGCATGCGCGCCCAGTCGCTCGCATCGCCCCATGCGGCACGGAATCCGCGCGCGCGGACATCGCTGAAAAAGTCGCCGATGGTGCGCTGGTGGTGGTTGTAATAGGCAGAGTCCATTTTCAGGTGGCGGTGGATGTCGCCGGATTCCTCGTGGGTGAAATCCGAAAGCAGGACGACATAATCCCGGTCGGCGCGCACCGGGTCACGGCCTTTGGGAGTGATGATGATCGCGCCGTAATGTCCGTCCTGTTCCTGCCCCATGCTGTGGGCGTGATACCAATAGGTGCCGGCCTGACGTACCGTAAAACGGTAGGTGAAGCTCGCCCCCGGTTTAATGCCGGGAAAGCCGTTGAAGCCGGGCACGCCGTCCATTTCGCCGGGCAGCAGCAGCCCATGCCAGTGGACTGAAGTTTCCTCCTGCATATGGTTGGTGACGCGGACAACGACGTTTTCGCCTTCGCTAAAACGCAGCGTCGGGCCGGGGATGCCGCCATTGACGGTGATTTTTTGAACCGGTGTGCCGGTGATGTTCACCTCCTCGCGAGCAATGTCGAGCTGGTAATTGCCGGCCCATGCCGGACATGCCATCGCCAGACTCAGCAGGAGGGCAGAGAGGATGGGTTTCACGAGTAACTCCATTTAAGCCGCAAGGCGTTGCCGATGACCGAGACAGAGCTGAAGCTCATCGCGGCGGCGGCAATCACTGGGCTGAGGAGCAACCCGAAGGAAGGATACAGCACGCCTGCCGCTATGGGTACGCCCAGAATGTTGTAGACGAAAGCAAAAAATAAGTTCTGGCGGATATTCCGCATCGTCGCGCGCGATAATTTGCGGGCTTTCACGATGCCGCCCAGATCGCCGCGCAGCAGCGTGATGCCTGCGCTTTCAATGGCCACATCGGTGCCCGTTCCCATGGCGATGCCGACATCGGCCCTGGCCAGCGCAGGCGCGTCGTTCACGCCGTCGCCCGCCATGGCGACAACATGGCCCTTTTGTTTGAATTCGTCGATGATGCGGCTCTTATCTTCCGGCATGACTTCGGCAATCACTTGTGTCAGGCCAAGTTTTCTGGCGACGGCGTCGGCGGTTTTCTGGCTGTCACCCGTCAGCATTACCACCTCGATGCCCACGGCCTGCAATTGCGCGATGGCCTCCGGCGTGCTGGCTTTGATGGGATCGGCAACCGCGAGGACGGCCGCCGCCACGCCATCAATGGCCACAAACATGGCGGTTGAGCCTTGCGCGCGCAATTCTTCTGCCTGAGCGGTCAGCAACGCATCTTCTGCGCCGATTTCCCTGAGTAATCGTGCATTCCCGACCGTGATGCGGTGGCCCTCGATTGTTCCTTCCACTCCTTTGCCGGTGGGGGCGTTAAAGTCCGATACGGTCGCAAGGGTCAGGCCCTTTGCTTTTGCGGCGGTGACAATGGCGTTTGCCAGCGGGTGTTCGCTGCCTGTTTCAAGCGATGCCGCAAGGCGCAGTGTCTCGTTTTCCGTGAAGCCGGTGGCGACAACGATGCGTGTCAGTTTGGGGTGACCTTCCGTCAGGGTGCCGGTTTTATCAACGACCAGCAGGGTCACTTTTTCCATATGCTCCAGTGCTTCGGCGTTTTTAATCAGCACACCCTGTTTGGCGCCCTGCCCAACGGCCACCATAATCGACATCGGTGTCGCCAGGCCCAAAGCGCAGGGGCAGGCGATAATCAGCACGGAGACGGCAGAAATCAGCCCGTAGCTATATGCTGAGTCATGGCCGAAGATGCCCCAGGCGGCAAATGCCACCAAAGCGATGAGGATGACCACGGGCACGAACCAGCCCGCCACCGCATCCGCAAGGCGCTGGATAGGCGCGCGGCTGCGCTGTGCCTCGCTGACCATCTGCACGATATGCGACAACATGGTGTCGCTGCCGACATGCAGCGCCTGCATGATAAAACTGCCCGTTTGGTTGATGGTGGCGCCGATTACTTTCGAGTGGATTCCTTTGGCGACAGGCATGGGTTCGCCCGTAATCATGGCCTCATCAACATGGCTCTTGCCCTCCACCACCACACCATCGACGGGGATTTTTTCGCCGGGGAGTACCCGCAGCCTGTCGCCTGAGCGCACCTGATCGAGGGGCACTTCTTCTTCGTTGCCATCGGATTGAATTCGGTGTGCGGTTTCCGGTGCGAGTTTCAGTAAGGCGCGAATGGCGCTGCCTGTCTGTTCGCGCGCCTTGAGTTCAAGCATTTGCCCAAGCAGCACCAGCGTGGTGATAACGCTGGCCGCTTCAAAATAAATGGCGACCGCGCCATTTCGGTTACGAAAAGCATCGGGGAACAACTCAGGCAGCAACGCGGCGACCATGCTGTACCCCCAGGCGACACCCGTCCCCATCGCTACCAGCGTGAACATGTTGAGGTGACGGGTTTTAAGCGACTGCCAGCCCCGTTGAAAGAATGGCCAGCCGCACCACAGCACCGTAGGTGTCGAGAGTATCATCTGAATCCACAGGGAAACCAAAGGTGGCACAAGGTGTTTTAATCCCAGCACATGGCCGCCCATCTCCAGCGCGAACACCGGCGCAGTGAGCAGCAGGGCTATCCAGAAACGACGACGCATATCGCGATATTCGTCGGTGTTCGATTCTTCCGCCGTGAGGGTCAATGGCTCCAGTGTCATACCGCAAATCGGGCAGTTTCCCGGTGTTTTCTGGCGGATGTCGGGGTGCATCGGGCAAGTGTAAATCATTGGTTTACGCCTTTCCTTTGGGGAAGTGCTGCCATCGCAGGCCGGTGGTGGTAGGCAAATGAAGGTGGCCGCGAAGATGAAGCCGCCGCCTAGGATACAGGGTTGCCTTCAGGCGCTCGATAATGCGGTGAAACATGGAATGCAAGGCCCTGCGCGCGCGGATGGTGCATAATCTCCCTCCTCTAGAGGTGACGTGTACCGCATCGGGGGTGGCGATGCAATGGCCACCGCTTCGCCTTATATGGCCGATGATGGCCAACCGGAATCTTTTATGGCTCCCCGAGTTGGATTTTCTCGGGCTAAAGCCCTCGTGCCCTTGCTAAGCGCACCTGCGGTTCGCTAAGCGCCGGGTCGAACCAACTGGTTCGAATAGCCTCAATCGCGACAAACCATACAGTAAAGGGGCCGTGAAGGCCCCTTTACTGTATGGCTCCTCGAGTTGGATTCGAACCAACGACCGCCCGATTAACAGTCGGGTGCTCTACCGCTGAGCTATCGAGGAATACCATCTATCGCGCCGAATTGCTTCGGCAGGCGGTTTCTATGGCATAAAGGTTTTTTCATGGCAAATAGTTTTCGTCGCGATAGGGTTTAATGCTTGCCCCAACGCATCTTCCGCCGCAAGGGAGGCGTCGTGCCCGGCAGGGAGAGCCAGATAAAAATGAGGGTGGTGTATGAATTCGAAAGTCTTTCTCTGGGCGGAGCTGGTGCTTTTTATGCTCGTGGTGCCGCTGCTGCTGTGGCGGGCGCTGCCGCCCTATGCCATTCTGCCGGTGCTGTGGGGGATGGCGCTGCTGTGCCAACGCATCGCCCGCGCGGCGGAGGGCGGGCGCGCCGCCCCGTGGTGGAACAATGCGGGCATCACGCGGCGGGAGCTCGCGCGCATTTTTCTGCGGTTTGCGGTGTGTGCGGCGGCGCTGAGCGCGCTGACCTACTGGCTCGCGCCGGAATTGCTGCTTGGCTTCGTGCGCGAAAAACCGTGGTTATGGGCGCTGGTGATGCTGCTTTACCCGCTGATTTCCGTCGTACCGCAGGAGATTATCTTCCGCCGTTATGTATTCGCGCGCTATGCTACGCTATTCACGCCACGGGCGCTGGTGCTGGTCAGCGGCGTGGGGTTCGGCTTCGCGCATGTGGTGTTCGATAACTGGGTGGCGCCGCTGCTCTGCGTGATTGGAGGCGTCATGTTTGCGCAGACCTATGCCCGGACACGCTCGCTGGCGCTGGTTTCGCTCGAACACGCGCTCTATGGCGATTTCGTTTTCACCCTCGGCCTTGGGCGTTATTTTTACCACGGTACGGTCGGCCCTATGTCGTAAACTCCTGATTTTTCCGCATTGCAGCACCGAATTTTCGGGATTTCGCCGGAATTTTCTGTTAGTCTTAAATCATGAATCTGGCACCGTTGACGCATTGGTATGGGGTTTGCGAGCGCGCAAGCCTCAGCCCGCTTGCCGAGCCGCTCAACGTCGCTTCCTCGTTTGCGTTTCTCATCACGGCGGTGGCGATTTACCGCCATTATCACCGTCACGAGGATTTATCCGGCAAATGGATCTGGGATGTCCACGCGCTGACTTTCATCACCTTCATTATTGGCATGAACTCGATTGTCTTTCACGCCTTCCCGAACCCCATCACCGAGCTGGCGGATACGCTGACGATTGTGCTGTTTATCGTGCTTTATTTCTGGAGCGTGCTGTTTCGCATCGGCCGCACCACGATTTTTCAGGCGAGCATCGCCTTTGTCGCGTTTGTCGGGTTTTCGCATATTCTGGTGTCGCAGTTCCCGCGCGCGCTGAACGATTCCATCGGCTACCTCTCGACCATGATTGCGCTGATTATGATTGCGGTGCATCTGCATCTGCGGGCGCGGCCTAGCTCGTCGCATTTCATGATGGCGGCGCTGGTCGGGGTGGTGTCGCTGTTCAGCCGCGCGATCGACCATGAAATCTGCCCGCTCTTTCCCTTCGGCACGCATTTCGTGTGGCATATCCTCAACGCCACGCTGATCTATATCCTGCTCAAGCAACTGGTGCGCAACGTCAACCGGATGGCGCGTCTGAAGCGGATGGCGGGCGATTCCACCATGATTTAGACAGGCGCGCGGATGACTGAAACGGTGCTGACCTACCTCGACAGTTACTGCGAGCGCGCGGGCGCGGTGGGCCTGTTCGCCGAGCCGCTGAACCTGCTGACCAACGTGTTGTTCCTCGTCGCAGCAGGGGTGGCGCTGCGGGCGCTGAAGCAGGCGCCGGTGCAGGGCAGGCGCCTGGATTTGTGGCTGCTGGTGGGGTTGCTGGCCTCCATCGGCGTGGGCAGCGGCCTGTGGCATGCGCAGCCGAACGGCGCTACGCTGCTGATGGATGTGGTGCCGATCACCCTGTTCATCAATCTTTATATCGTCGCGGCGCTGCGGCGGCTGTTCGGGCTGGGCTGGTGGAAGGTCGGCGGCTTCTGGGCGCTTTATTTTGGCGTGGGAATGTGGGCGCAGACGCATCTGCCGCCGGAGCTGCTGAACGGCACCATCATGTATATTCCGACGTATGGCGCGCTGGTCGTGCTGACGCTGGCGCTTTTACGCCATGCGCCGGGGCAGGGGCGGGCGTTTGCGGTGGCGCTGCTGGTGTGGAGCGCCTCGCTGGCGCTGCGTACGCTCGACCGCGACATCTGCCCGGACCTTGGCATCGGCGCGCATTTCCTCTGGCACACGCTGAACGCCTGGGTGCTGTGGCGCTTGCTCATGGTGCTGATTCGCGGGAGGTGATGGCGGCGAGTGATGCGGCTGCCGACGGCTCCCGCATTCCTCCCCTAACCCCTCCCGCCTGCGGGAGAGGGCTGGGGTGAGGGAAACGGCAGCCACCAGCTTACAGTCAGCCCACCCCCTTGCGCTAATCTCCTTGTATCGAGCCGGGCAGCGATGTTACAGTGACCAACCCAGTTTTGGCACAACCATCCGCATTCATTGTCAGGAGATACAAAATGGCTACCACCGCAAATCTCGGTTTTCCCCGCATCGGCGCGCAGCGCGAACTTAAAAAAGCCCTCGAAAGCTACTGGAAAGGCGAACTTGCGGCAGACGCGCTCGAAGCGGTGGCAAAAGCTGTCCGGGCCGAAAACTGGAAGCGCCAACACAAGGCAAAAATCAGCTATATCCCAAGCGGTGATTTCGCTTTTTACGATGGGGTGCTCAACCATTCGCTGATGTTTGGCGCGGTTCCTGCGCGCTACGCGGCGCTCAAAGGCGGCGACCCGCTCGCGCTTTATTTCGCGATGGCGCGTGGGTTGCAGAAGGATGGCATCGACGTGGTGGCGATGGAAATGACCAAATGGTTCGACACCAACTACCATTACCTGGTGCCCGAGTTTTCGGATGCGACGGAGTTCGCGCTCGGCTTCAACCCGGTGCGCGACCATTACCTTGAGGCCAAAGCGCTCGGTTACGCTACGCGCCCGGTCATCATCGGCCCGATTACTTATTTGCTGCTCGGTAAAATGAGCGGCGGCAAAAGCCCGCTTTCGCTGCTGCCAAAGCTGCTGCCTGCGTATGTGGCGTTGCTGGCGTCGTTGAAAGAGGCGGGGGCGGAGTGGGTGCAAATCGACGAGCCGTTCCTCGCGCTCGACCTTCCGGCGGAAGCAAAAACCGCCTACCAGACCGCCTACGCGGAGCTGGAAAAATCGGATGTGAAGCTGATGCTCACCACGTATTTCGACGGGCTGCGCGACAATACCGAGCTGGCGTTTAACCTTCGGACGGCGGGCGTGCATCTCGATCTCGTGCGTGCGCCGTCGCAGCTCGATGCGGCGCTTAAACAGGTGAAGCCGGGGCAAACCCTGTCGCTGGGCGTGGTCGATGGCCGCAATATCTGGAGAACGGATTTCGCGGCGGCGCTGGCCCTGCTCGAAAAGGCGAAAGCGGCGCTGGGCGTAGAGCGTCTGGTGGTGGCGGCGTCCTGTTCGTTGCTGCACACGCCGGTGGATTTAATCCATGAAACCACGCTCGATGCCGAACTGAAGCAATGGCTCGCGTTCGGCCAGCAGAAGCTGGAGGAAATTGCAGTGCTGGCGGCGTTGCTCAAAGGTGGCGAACATGCGGCAAGTGCCGCCGCCGCGCGGGAGGAAAACGCGCAGGCGTTGGCCAGCCGCCGCAGCAGCACGCGCATTCACAACGCGGCGGTGACGGCGCGGCTTGCGGCGGTGGATGCGGCGATGCTGACGCGCAAAAGCCCGTTCCCCACACGCCTGAAAGCGCAGGCAGCGTTGCTCAACTTGCCGCTGCTACCTACCACGACCATCGGCTCTTTTCCGCAGACGGCGGAGGTGCGCGAGGCTCGGGCCAGATTCAAAAGCGGGGCGTTGAGCGCAGCGGAATACGAGGCGTTCCTCGAACAGAAAACGCGCGAGTGTGTGGCGTTTCAGGTGCGAGCCGATATCGACGTGCCGGTGCATGGCGAGTTCGAGCGCAACGACATGGTGGAATATTTCGGCGAGCAGCTTGCGGGCTTCACCTTCAGCCGGAACGGCTGGGTGCAGAGCTATGGTTCGCGCTGCGTAAAACCGCCGATTATTTTTGGCGATGTCTCGCGCCCGGCGCCGATGACCGTGCGTTGGAGCAAGTTCGCGCAAACCCTGACCGAGCGGCCGATGAAAGGCATGCTCACCGGCCCGGTGACGATTCTGCAATGGAGCTTCGTGCGGGATGACCAGCCGCGCGAAGCCACCTGCAAGCAGATTGCGCTCGCCATCCGCGACGAGGTGCTCGACCTCGAAAAAGCCGGCATCCGCATCATCCAGATCGACGAACCGGCGGTGCGCGAGGGCCTGCCGCTGCGTCACGCCGATACGGCCGCTTATCTGCAATGGGCGGTCGATGCATTCCGCCTTGCTTCAGCCGGGGTTGCGGATGCCACCCAGATTCATACACATATGTGTTATGCCGAATTCAACGACATTATGCCCTCCATCGCCGCGATGGATGCGGATGTGATTTCGATTGAAACCTCGCGCTCGGCAATGAAGCTGCTGCAGGCCTTTGTTGATTTCAAATACCCGAACCAGATTGGGCCGGGGGTCTATGATATTCACTCGCCGCGCGTGCCGAAAATGGAAGAAATGGTCGCGCTGCTGCGCAAGGCGCTCGAAGTGCTGGAGCCGGAGCAGATCTGGGTCAACCCCGATTGCGGCCTAAAAACGCGCGGCTGGCCGGAGGTCGAAAAAGCACTGAACGCCATGGTTTCTGCGGCGAAACAACTTCGGGTAGCGTTGCTTTCGGTGAAATCGAAGGCCGTAAATAGCTAGTTAATTCAAGTTGATTGTGTGATGTGGCCAATCATTCGTGTTATGGTTGAGTTGGTGACTTGACCTTTTGGCGATTTGGAGTATAAAGCGCAGGCATCGCACATTAAAAAACGGAGAATAAACTCATGGCAACGGCAAAGAAAAAACCTTCGGCAAAAACGAATGTGAAGTACGCCGCGAAAACGCAATCGACCGCGCGCGCGACCTCGCCCGCCCAGAACACCAACAGCAACTGGGTCAGCGGCAACGCTGCTGAATGGCAGAAGGGTGCCAGCGACTGGGCAAAACAGAGCGCCAAGCTGTATCAACTGCCGTTCGCGCAGGGGGATGTCGGTGCGGCAACCCAGAAAGCGGCCGAATCGGTCAAATCGGCGACGGAAAATATGGTCAAAATGGGCAGCGATATGATGCAGCAGATGTTCGGCCCGCAGCAGCAGCAGGCGAAGGCCGCATCGGCGCAGGCAGCGTTCGACCCGGCCGCCATGTTCAAGCAATTCCAGCAGCACATGCCGCAGATGCCGAATATGGGGCAAATGCCGCAAATGCCGCAGATGCCGGGCCTCGATATGGCGGCGGCGACGGAAAAGCTGAACGGCTTCGCGCGGGAAACCTCCGAACACCTGAACAAAGCCTCGCAAAGCGCAAGCCGCGCGGCGGCCGAAGCGGTGGAAGTCAGCCGCGAGAACCTGCAGGCCATGACGGAAATCCTGAATGTCGCCACCAGCGTCGGCAAGGAACTGGCGACGGAAGTGGTCAGCTACCTCAACAAGCAATTCGCGCAGAATGTTGAACTGGGCAAGCAGCTGCATCAGTGTCGCACGCTTAACGACATGTTCGACCTTTCAACCCGCATCACCAAAGCGAACCTCGATGCGTTCTTCTCCGAAAGCGTCAAGGTTTCGGAAATGGTGTTCCAATGCGCGACGGATGTCAGCGAACCGCTGAACGCGCGCATTTCGGAATCGACTGCACGCATGACGAAGGCGATGGCTTCGTAAGCGGCGGCGTTTCACTAAGCACAAACCAAAGGCCTCCGGAGAAATCCGGGGGCTTTTTTGTAACTGAAAGAAGCTCTGAGTTACCCGCAGAGGACAAGGCGTATCGCCGCTTTCAGGCTTTTTTTCGCAGGCAGTCGGGCAGATGCTCTTCGAAACTGTGCCAGCCGTCGCGCGCTTTGGCCTTGGCTTTTTCAATCTGCATCACGTTTTCGATACGCCGGTCGAGGAAGGCGCGGGTTTCGGCGAGGTCGTCGCCATGGTCATCGAGCCAGACCCGCACTGTCGAGGTGAATACGCCCGCAAGCATGGCGCGTTTGGTGTAAAAATTATAATCGGTGCTGGTGTCGCCTGCGGCGCGCCACATGGCATCGACCGTGGCATAAAGCGCGCGCAGGCCGGCGGCGCTGTGCCAGGGCAGGGCATAAAAAGCCAGCGCACGGCGCACCGCTTCGCGGTGGGGTGCCTGATGGCGCAGGCGCACCATGACAGCGGTGGCGATGCGCGCGCGGATTTTCATGCCGGGCAGGTCATAATCGCGCGCCAGCGTTTCGAGCATGCGCGCATCCGCCCGGGCGGAGAACAGGGCGAGGGCGGAGGTCACTCCGTCGGGGAAGGCGAGTTTCGCGTCAAACGCCGTAAGGCCGAGGCTCAGGGCGGCCTGTTCGAGCGTCGCCATGCTCCAGCCATCGAAGGCGAGGGCGGGCAGGGCGGCATCGAGGATGCGGTTTTTGAGGTCAGTCATGGCGGCATTATACACCGGCCATTGCCGTTGTCACCGCTTACTGCGAACGCCGTTTGTGCTGCGGCAGGCCGCTGACAACGCGGCTGATTGGTAGAATCATCGAAACCACCGTGCCGCGATGGCGTAGCGAATCAATCATCACGCGGCCACCGTGGCGGCAGGCCAGTTCGCGCGTCAGCGAAAGGCCAAGGCCGATGCCGCCGCATTCGATGTTGAAATAGGCCGTGTCGGCATTAAGCGCGTGGCGGATAATGTCGAGCTGCGCCTGCGTGATGCCTTCGCCCGCGTCGCGCACGCTGAGGATGATGCCATCATCCGCCTGCACGCGCACGGTGATGCTGATTTCGCAATCCTCTTTCGAGTGGCGCAGGGCGTTGGTGAGCAGATGCGAGACCGCGCACATGAGCTTGGCGCGATCGCCGTTGATTTCGAGCTTGTGCGGGCAGTCGAGGCGAATCTTCTGCTCGCGCCGGAAGGCGTGGTGGGTGTGGGTTTCGATGACTTCCGCCAGCATGCTGCGCAGGGGGAAGATCGTTTCGTCGAGTTGCAACCCGCCCGCATCCATGCTCGCGATGTCGAGCAGGTCGTTGATTTTGCCGAGCAGGGTGCTGCCCGAATCGTGGATATGCTTGGCATATTCAACGTAGGTCGGGTGGTTAAGCTCGCCAAAAACGCCGGATTTCATCATTTCCGAAAAGCCCATGATGGCATTCAGTGGCGTGCGCAACTCGTGGCTCATCGAGGAGAGAAAGCCGCTGCGGCTGCGCTCGCTCATCGCCAGCGCCGATTCGGTTTGCTTCAGCGCTTCTTCGAGGGCTTTCTGTTCGCTGAGGTCGCGCAGCAGCACCATCACCCCGGGGGAGTGGGCGGTGGCCGCCTTCATTTCAAGCATTAGCCAACGACTTTGCGCCTCTTCCCGCAGGCGGCGCATCTGCACCAGACAGCGCCCATCCTGACCGCCCAGAGCGGCCAGCAGCGCCTCATTCACGGCATATTGCTGTGTGTGGTGGATGGTGTGAATCCAGTCATGGCCTGCACATTCGCCCGAAGAAAGCCCGGTGACGCGCTCGAAATTGGCGGAAAACAGGCTGAAGCCCGCATCTTCATCCCAGATGCCAAAGGCCTGTTCGCCCTCCACACTCAGCCGTTGCAGGTAGGCGGAAAGCGGCGATAATTCCGCAGGTGCAGCCGGTGCGCCCGGTAGGAAATCAGGGCGGCTGCGCACGGCATAAGCCGCTTGCCGTTTTGCGGCGCAGCGCGGAGCGCTCACCGTTTCGGGGGCAGGGTGGCGCACCGCGACGCAGGCGACCTGCGCCGCCGGACGTGACGCCGTGTCGTGCTCGGGCGAGGGGGAGAAGCCGCGCGCGAAATAGAACCAGAACATCAGCCACCCATTACTTCATTGATACTTGAAGTGTTAGTTGGGTGTTCCTGAAAAACAAAACAAATAATGCATTGTTAAGGGGCAGTAATGATTCCGGCCCGCACTGCGGCAGAGATGTCACAAAGCGGTGTGTGTGAAACGTTACGCCCGCAGCATACCGTCAAGCTTCCCCGTCTTTTCAAGCGCGTATAAATCGTCGCAGCCGCCGATATGGGTGGTGCCGATGAAGATTTGCGGCACGGTGCGGCGGCCACCTGCTTTTTCGATCATCTCGGCACGCACGGCGTCGTCCTCGGCGTTGATTTCGACATAATTCTGGCCTTTGCGCTTGAGCAGATCTTTTGCGCGCACGCAGTAGGGGCAGTGGGTGGTGGTGTAGATGGTGACGTTTGTCATGGGGTGCTCCTCAAAAAAGTGTAAAAATCTAGAAGTCGGGGTCGGCATAATGCGCCGGGGCCTTGAAGCCCTGCACATGGTCTTCCAGCAAATCGCGGAAGGCCGGGCGGCATTTAATCAGCGCATACCATTCCTTAACGCTTGGGTGCTGCTCCCAATCGACATCGCCAAGGTAATCGAGGCTCGAAAGATGGGCGGCGGCGGTGATGTCGGCCAGCGTGAGATATTCGCCCGCCAGCCAGTTACGGTTACTAAGTAAATAGGCGATATAATCGAGATGGTACCCGATATTGCGTTTGCCGGCCCGGATTGCCTCCGAGGATGGCTCGCCATAGCCCATCAGCCGCTTGTAGAGTTTTTCAAACAGCACCAGCTGCGTGACTTCGCGGTCGAACTTCGCATCGAACCATTCGACAAGGCGGCGCACTTCGGCGCGCTCCAGCGGCGTGTTGCCGAAGAATTGAACGTCGGGGAACTGGTCGTCGAGATATTCGGTGATTGCATACGGGCCGCAGATCGCGTTGCCTTTTTCCGTCACCAGCACCGGCACTTCGCCTGCCGGGTTCAGCGCAAAAAACTCGACCCGGCGCATCCAGAACAATTCCGTGCGCAGCTCGTGGGCGACGTTTTTCTCGCGCAGCATCAGGCGCACCTTGCGGCAGGTCGGCATCAGCGGCGAATGGTAAAGCGTCAGCATGAAAACGGCGTGTCCGGGAGCGGGTTAAACCTTGATAAAGCGGTCGAGATAGTGGCTCAGCCCATCCTCGATGGAAGCGGGTGTAATGCCAAGTTGCGCGAAGGTCAACGCGGCCGGAGTTAACACATTGTCATGTGCCAGCAGCTTTACCTGATCGCGGGTCAGCAGCGGCGGGAAAGGTAGTGCTTCGCAGATGCGGCCGATGAAAGCGGCCAGCGGCGCGGGGATGGAAACAAAGAAGGTTTTACGCCGGGTGATGTCGGCCATCCGTTCGAGCAGGCCGCGCAGGCTGTAGGTTTGCGGCCCTGCCAGCTCGTAGGTTTTGCCTTTGGCTGCCGGGGTGCGGATGGCGGCGACAATGGCGCGGGCGACATCCGTCACCAGCACCGTCTGGAAGCGCGTTTTGCCGCCCGCCACCAGCGGTAGGATGGGGGAAATCAGGCGCATGCGGCCAAAGCGTTGGAAAAAGCCATCCTCCGGCCCGACGATAAGCGAAGGGCGCAGCGCGATGGCATCGGGGAATACCAGCCGCATCGCCTTTTCCCCCGCCAATTTGCTGCTGCCATAGCGCGTGCCGCCCGCGCTATCCACCCCCAGCGCCGAGAGATGCACCAGCACCGGCACGCCCGCTCTCTTTGCCTCAAGCGCTACCGCGCGGGCGCATTCGATGTGGAGGCGTTCGAACGTCTGCCGCCCCGATTCATAGAAAATGCCCGCAAGGTTGACCACCGCCTGCGACCCGGCGAACTTCCCCGCGAAGGTTTCCGGGCGGGTGATATCCGCATGCTCGATGACAATCTGCCCGACCGTGGCCTGGGTTTTCAGAAACTCTGCGGCGACGGTATCGCGCACCAGTACGCGGATGCGGTAGCCCTCTGCCGCCAGCAGATGCACCAGGTGCCGCCCGACAAAGCCGGCGCCGCCAATAACAGTAACTAATTGATTTTCCATAATACCCCTCATTCATAAGCGTCTTAGCACGGAGCGGTTGGGGTTGCAAAAGCAATTCCGATGATTATGGATAACGTGCGCCTCCATGGCATTGCGCGCCCGACCATTTTCGTGACCGATACGTAAGGAGCTATCTCGCATTGTTTTGCCAAGGAGGACTATCGGAAGTGAAGGGAAATCGCGCAGGTGCAAAAAGCGCTGGGCCTCTGAAATTGTTTTTCCGCGCAACGCGCAATCGCAGTTGACGCCGCCGTTTCAGTTGGCTATATGCCCACCACCTGTAAGTGCCCGGGTGGCGGAATTGGTAGACGCACTAGCTTCAGGTGC
>JANRKD010000015.1:0-48619 GCA_033763655.1 Alphaproteobacteria bacterium | reverse complement strand
CCGCGCTCCTCGATGAGGGCAGTGGGGGTGACCACGTTGCCTTTTGACTTGCTCATCTTGGATTTATCCTCAGCAAGGCACCATCCGGATATCATCAGATTTTTCCATGGAATACAGTCGCTATGCAGATGTGACTTAACTAACGTATAGAAAGCCCAGGTGCGGATAATCTCGTGCGCCTGCGGGCGCAGATCGGCAGGAAAGAGCTTGTCGAAGCGGTTTTTATCATCCGCCGTTGCTTTGTTAATCCCCTGCGCTGAAAGCTGCGGGCTGATGGAGCTGGTCGCCCAGGTGTCCATGACGTCGAGGTCGGGAAATACTTTGATATGGGTATAGCCGTCGCCTTTACATACTAACTCCCCATAAATATCGTAAATATCTTCATGGGCAACGCATGTTGGGCCATCCATCATCAGGCCATTCACAAAAGTCGGGGCGATTACTTCTTCCATGCCTTTGGGAAGATGGGTAATTGGATTCACAGGTAACTGATGATGGTGAGCTGCAACAATAGCTGGCGACTGGCGACTGGCGACTGGCGACTCAACATACCACACCGGAAACGGCACGCCGAAATAGCGCTGGCGCGAAATGCACCAGTCCCAGTTTAGGCCATCAATCCATTGCTCGATGCGCAGGCGCATCCAGTCCGGGTTCCAGTTGCATTCGGCGGCTCTGGCTTTTAGCGCCTCTTTTTTATCGGTCACCTTCACGAACCATTGCGCGGTCGGGATGAGTTCGAGCGCCGCGCCCGAACGCTCAGCGCATTTCACGGCATGGGTGATGGCTTCTTGTTTGCGAATGAGGCCCGCTTCTTTCAGGAGCGCCAACACCGTTTCGCGTGCGCCCAAATGTTTTGGGTCGGTGTTCGCGATTTTTTTGCCCTGCAGCAGTTGGTAATAATGCGCAGGCGCATGGGCTTGCGTGCTCCCCCCGGAGGGAGCGGGATTTGCACTGGCAAATCCGTGGAGGGAATGTATTGCGGTTGCGGATGTACCCCCCACCGAATCCGTAGACGGATTCGACTCCCCCGCAAGGGGGGAGCAGGGAGTATGCGGCGCGGCCTCAGTTAATCCTGAGAAATCCATCCGCCCGTATTTGTTAATCACCATACGCATTGGCAGATCGTAGCGGCGCCATTTCTCGATGTCTTTTTCATCGCCGAAGGTACAGCACATCATCAGGCCCGTGCCTTTGTCCATCTCGACGGTTTCATCGGTGAGGACAGGTACGCTGAAGCCGAACAGCGGTACAGCGGCGGTTTTGCCCGCAAGATGCTGGTAGCGCGTATCGTCCGGGTGGTAGAAGAGCGCGACACAGGCAGGCAGCAATTCAGGACGGGTGGTGCCAATGACGAGTTCTTCGCCATTTTCGACGCAAGCGAAGGCGATGTCGGTGAAGTGCGACGGCAGCATTTTATCTTCGACTTCCGCCTGCGCGATGGCGGTCTGATCGACCGGATCCCACAGCATCGGTTGCTGCTTGCGGTAGACTTCTTCTTTCTTCACCAGATCCAAAAACGAAAGTTGGCTCAGGCGGCGTGAATCATCCGAAATCGTGTGGTATTCCTGATCCCAATCGACACTGAGGGCGATGGATTGAAAGAGGGTGCGAAACTCGGCGCGCGCTTCCTCGCTCACGCCCAGGCAAACGGCGATAAAATCCTCGCGGCTCATATCGCTCGCGCGGATTTTTTTGGTTTTCTCGACAAGGCGCTCGGTTGGCAGGCCGTTATCGTCGAACCCCATCGGGTAAAAGACGTTTTTGCCGTTCATGCGCTGGAAGCGGGCGATAAAATCCGCCTGCGTGTAGCTGAACACGTGGCCCATATGCAGCGTGCCTGAAACGGTCGGCGGCGGGGTGTCGATGACGTAGGAGTCCGCGCGCGGCGTTTCGGGGTTCCACGCATAGGTGCGCGCGGCGAGCCAGTGGGCCTGCCATTTTTTCTCGATGGCCGTCTGGTCGTAGTGCGGCGCGAGCGGGAGCATTTTGTGTGTGTAGGTCATAGGGCGCGATGTGTAGCGGCGCCGCCCCGACCTGTCAAAGCCTGTGTGCGGTGGGCGGATTGGATTAATGAAGCTGCGTACTGACAGGGGTGTAGAGCATCTCGCCGCGCATGGCGTGGCCTTCGTTTACCAGCGGGGCAATGGCCGGATAAATCGAGACAGGGCTTGAGCCCTCGCGGGTGCGCAGGTGTGGGTCGGCGCCATGTTGCAGCAGGAGGCGCGCCATCTCGATGTTTTTTTCGAGGGCGGCGATAGCCAGTGGGCTGACATGCGAGTCGGGGATGAGGGCGTTCGGATTGGCGTTGTAACGCAGCAGTAACGTCGCCAGCTCCTGCGCGTCGTTGATAACGCAGTGATGCAGTGCCGTGGTGCCTTCGTGGTCGAGCGCATCAAGCGGGCAGGATTTGGCAAACAATATCGCCGCCAGCCCGAGTGAAATCGTGTGGTCGCGGATGTGGACAGCCTCGGTACACAGTACATGCAGCGGCGTGGCGCCATAAGCGTCGATCACCGCGCAGCTATGCATGGCGCTGGCGAGGAGGCTGGCAATATCCCAGTGCTGGCGGCGCAGGGCGCAATGCAGCGCCGTGGCCGGAGGCAGGCCGCATAAAAAGGCCGGGGTCGCGCCGCGTTCAATGAGCCATTGAACTGTGCCGGCGCGACCCAGGCGAGTGGCCTCCATCAAGGCTGTCGAATGACGGAGGGGATGAATCGTATCAATCGGTACGCCATGTGCCAGCAGAGCATCGAGCTGCGTCGTGTCGTCATTCAGCAGGGCCGAGAACCACGCATAAGCACGAGAGAGCAGCGGTGGGTTGTTCTGGGGCACCATGAGCAATCCTGGATTGTATACTATTGGGTTTTGTTCGCAACCACAGGTATAGTTGCAGTTAGGTGATTTATGCAACTAAAAAATACGATTCCTGCAATAAAAAACAATCCCAGGTTGTTTCGCTGAAAGAGATGCCACAGGTAAAGTCGCGGATGAAAGCAAAGTGAGTACGCGCGGCGCGAGGTTTTGGTTGCGCTTGTGGGCGAGTAATGGCATTGCGGGCGACATAATGCGGGTGTGGCGAAATGGCAGACGCACCAGATTTAGGTTCTGGCGCCGCAAGGCGTGCTGGTTCAAGTCCAGTCACCCGCACCACGCTTCGCCCCGATGGGGCTACGCGTGGCGCAGCCACGGGGAGCACCATCGACTTGGGCGAAGCAGTGTCCTGCGAAGCTCAAAGAGCGAAGCATGGACGAAGCAGGGGCAACGACGGGCTGAGGCTACGCGTGGCGCAGTCAGGGGGAGCGCATCCTTCGCATTTCGTGCTTTGGATGGTTTATTTGCTTTTGGGTTCTATGTAATTTTCATCGCCTGGCAAAGGCTTCCACCCACCCGGTGGCGGGGCAGGTTCGCTTGTGGCATTGTGAATGAGTAGGATAGCAACATGTATTACGACCAGCGCGCCCAGTAGCATCAGCCCCAGTTTGATCAGTTTCCAGATTTGTCTCAGGATGCTTCTCATCATTCCCTGTAACCGCTTTTATTCGCATCGCTATGTATAACGGCGGTCAGTCGGGTTGTCCAGCTATCCAGAATAGTGTAAAATTGGCCGCCCACTTCGCTGTTTATCAACGTGTTGGCCTGAATAGCCCTCGGATCAGAGGTTCCGCCGTACCTTTGCGCAGATAGTGGATAAATGCCTTGCGATAGGCGGGGGTTTCGATGATATGCATGGGTGCCTCCGGTTGTTTTTCGCTTATCATGCGGTAAGCGATGGCAACCCGGAAGAGGCAAAAATTGATTGTGCTCCATTGAGATAAGGACTTTTTCTATGCGCCAGAAAACCACCCTCACTGCCGCCGATGCGGCGATTATCCTCGCCGCCGCCAAGGCCGAAGCGGTTAAAAACAACTGGCTGGTGGCCATCGCCGTCACCGACGAGGCGGGCTACCTGCTGCATCTCGAACGCGCGGATGGGGCGCCGCTGCCTAGCGCCGAGATTGCTTTGCTTAAGGCCCGCACCGCCGCCATCGCCAAAGCACCGACCAAAGCGCTGGAGGACGTGGTGAAGGAGCGTCCCGCCGTGGCGCTGATGCCCGGCCGCCTGCCGGTGCAAGGCGGCGTCCCCATTATCCATAACGGCGAGTGCGTCGGCGGGGTCGGCGTTTCGGGCGTGAAGTCGCACGAGGATGAAATCGTCGCCATCGCCGGGCGTGAGGCGCTGCTGGCCTCGGTCTGAGCCTGAAAACGCCGGTAGCAATGCGGTAATCCATCACTTTGCACTTGCTGGTTTAAAAAGCCTGTGTCATGAAGCCCGCCAGCCTGTTTTTACCTTATGAACGAGAGAGTATCATGCAAATCACCGCCAAAGAACAATCGGGTCTTGCCCACAGCTTCCACGTTGTCGTTTCCGCCAGCGAAGTTGAGGCGCAGATGGAAAACGAACTGCTGGCGCTCGGCAAAAAAGTGAAGATGCCGGGGTTTCGTCCGGGTAAGGTGCCGCTGGCGGTGCTCAAGCAGAAATACAGCAAGGATGTGATGGGCGATGTGCTGCAGAGCACCATCACCAAAGCCACGCGCGACGTGGTCGAGCAGAAGAAGCTCCGCCCCGCATTGCAGCCCGATGTGAAGATTGTCAGCTTCGAAGACGGGCAGGATCTCGCGTTCGATATTACGCTCGAAGTGCTGCCGGAAATCCCGGCGATTGATTTTGCTAAAATCACCGTCGATGAACTGACCTACGAACTGCCTGAGGCGGAAGTGGCAGAAGGGCTGCAACGCCTCGCCAAAACCCGCCAGCATACGCATGCGCATGATGGCGCGGCGGAAATGGGGCATGTGGTGAAGATCGACTTCTTGGGCAAAAAGGACGGCGAGCCGTTCGAGGGGGGCGCAGGCAAAGGCTTCCAGCTTGAGCTGGGCAGCAACCAGTTCATTCCGGGGTTCGAGGCGCAACTGGTTGGCATGAACGTGGGCGACAAACGCACCATCAGCGTCACCTTCCCGAAAGAATACCACAGCGCTTCGCTTGCCGGAGCCGAGGCGACCTTCGATGTGACGGTGCATGAGGTGCTGCGCCTGCACGCGCCGGATGTGGATGATAAACTCGCCGAGTCGCTGGGGTTTAAAGACCTTGAGAACCTGAAAAGCGCGGTGCGTCAGCAGATTGATTTCGAGTATAAAGGCGCTGCCCGTGCGAAAGCAAAGAAGCAGCTTTTTGACGCGCTCGATGAAGCGGTGGATTTCGAAATCCCCGCGAGCATGCTGAAGCTTGAAACCGAGAATATCTTAAAGCAGGTCGAGGAAGCGAAAAAAGCCGGTGATCCGGAGCTGAAAGACAAATCCGACGCCGACCTCAGGAGCGAGTACGAAGCGATTTCCGAGCGCCGCGTGCGCCTTGGTATTCTGCTTTCGGATGTGGCGCGCAGCAACAACCTGCAAATCACTCGCGAGGAGCTTTCTTCGGCGGTGATGAGTCAGGCGCGTAACTATCCGGGGCAGGAAGATAAAGTGTTCGAATTCTACCGCAAAAACCCGCAGCAAATCGAAGAGCTGCGTGGCCCGATTCTTGAGGAAAAAGCAGTCGATTTTATCCTCAGCAAAGTGACGCGCAAACCGAAAGCCGTCACCATCGAGGAATTAATGAAGGACGACGAAGGCGCCGACAAACCCACCAAAAAAGCGAAAAAGAAGAAGTAGCGTTCGTCTAAAGAACGATGCGTGCGAAAGCCCCGCCCATAAAGCGGGGCTTTTGTATGAACGCGGCGGTGGGGCAGGCGCCTGCTGTGGTCAGGCATTCAAAATGACCATCGCCTGCTATGCATGGGAGCATATCACCGTGGCAATTACCTCACAGGCGCACTATCTTTACAGGGTGAGGGCAATAAATGCGGTTGCGGATTTTGACGCGGGCCTGTGGCTGGTGCAGCCTGTAAGTATTGAACAGAGGAGTAGTTATGATTTCGAACCAACGCGATATGATGGATGCTTACCACGCGCTGCACGGCTCGCCCGCGCGCGCCCAACTGGTGCCGATGGTGGTGGAGCAATCCAGCCGTGGCGAACGGGCCTACGATATTTATTCGCGCATGCTCAAGGAGCGCATCATCTTCCTCACCGGGGAGGTGGAAGACCACATGTGCGCGCTGATCGTGGCGCAGTTGCTGTTTCTGGAATCCGAGAATCCGGAGAAAGAAATCTTCATGTATATCAATTCGCCGGGCGGCGTGGTGACGGCGGGCCTGTCGGTCTACGACACGATGCAGTATATCAAACCGAAAGTGGCGACGCTGTGCATCGGGCAGGCCTGCTCGATGGGGTCGCTGCTGCTGACGGCGGGCGAGGCGGGGATGCGTTACGCCACCCCGAACGCCCGGATCATGATTCACCAGCCCTCGGGCGGGTTCCGTGGTCAGGCGAGTGACATCGAAATTCATGCGCAGGAAATTATCAGCCTGCGCCGCCGCCTGAACGATATGTATGTGAAACATACCGGGCAGAAGCTGCCGACGATTGAAAAGGCGATGGATCGCGATAATTTCATGAGTGCTGAGGACGCGAAAAAGTTCGGCCTGATTGATGAAATCGTGCTGAACCGGGCCGACGCCGAGAAGAAAAAGAAATAAGCCGAAAGGGCCGTGCGCCGCCGCATGGCACGGATTGTGAATCATGGATGTTAATCGTCCGAAAAAGTGAGGGAATATGAGTAAGCCGCGCGAGACCAAAACCACCCGCTACTGCAGCTTCTGCGGTAAAAGCGAGCATGAGGTTCGTAAGCTGATTGCCGGGCCGACCGTGTTCATCTGCGATGAGTGCGTCGAGTTGTGCGTGGACATTATCCGTACGGCGGACAAATCCCCCGCGACGACGGAATCGAGCGAAGCGCTGGTTGCGCCACAGCAGATCCGCAAGGTGCTCGATGATTATGTCATCGGCCAGACGCGCGCCAAAAAGGTGCTCTCAGTGGCGGTGCACAACCATTACAAGCGCATCGCGGTGATGGAGAAATCCAAAGAAATCGAGATTGCAAAATCCAATATCCTGATCGTCGGGCCGACGGGGTCGGGGAAAACCCTGCTCGCGCAGACCCTCGCGCGCATTCTCGATGTGCCATTCACGATGGCGGATGCGACCACGCTGACCGAGGCGGGCTATGTGGGCGAGGATGTTGAAAACATCATCCTGCGCCTGTTGCAGGCGGCGGATTATAACGTCGAGCGCGCGCAAAAAGGCATCGTCTATATCGATGAGGTCGATAAAATCTCGCGCAAATCCGAAAACCCTTCCATCACCCGCGACGTTTCGGGCGAAGGTGTGCAGCAGGCCCTGCTCAAGCTGATGGAGGGCACGGTAGCTTCGGTGCCGCCGCAAGGGGGGCGCAAGCATCCGCAGCAGGAGTTTTTGCAGGTCGATACCAGCAACATCCTGTTTATTTGCGGTGGCGCGTTCTCGGGCATTGAGAAAATCATTGCCCGCCGCCAGAAGGGCACCAGCATCGGTTTCGGCGCGGATGTACGCAATACGGATGAAGTGAAACCGGGTGAAATGTTCCAGATGCTCGAACCCGAGGATTTGCTCAAATTCGGCTTGATTCCCGAGTTTATTGGCCGTTTGCCGGTGATTGCCACACTTGATGATCTCGATGAGGCGGCGCTGAAAAACATCCTCACCGAACCGAAGAATGCGCTGACCAAGCAATACCGCAAGCTGTTTGAAATGGAGGGTGTCGAGCTGAAATTCACCGATGACGCGCTCAACGCGATTGCGGTGAAGGCGATTGCGCGTAAAACCGGCGCGCGCGGCCTGCGGGCGATTATGGAAGAGGCGCTGATGGATTTGATGTACGAGATTCCCGGCACCGAGAATGTGACGGAAGTCACCATTACCGGCGATGTCATCGACGGTAAGGCGCAAGCGGTGCTGACGCATGAAACGCCGGGCAAAAAAGCCAAAAAAAGCTAGGCGCTAAGCGCGATTGGCGTGTTTGGTTCCGCACGGATTGCGGAGGCAGGGAATCAAGGCGCAAGGCGCGGCGAAAAGCCACAGTTCCCGGCTATTTGCATGGCGGCAGGGCGGCGGAAGGCGAAGGCGGTGTATTTTTGTCCGCGCGGTGCTAGCATTTGGCCGGTTTCACTTCACGAGCAGTCTATGTCCAGTTCCGGCGTCCCCCTCAGCATTGCGTTTCGCAACTCCATGAAGCGCGGCTATACGCGTAGCATTTTCAGGAACGACCTGACGGCGGCGCTGATTGTTTCGCTCGTCGCCATGCCACTGGCGATGGCATTGTCGATTGCCGTCGGCCTGCCGCCGCAGCACGGGCTGTATACGGCGATTGTGGCCGGGCTGGTGGTGCCGCTTCTCGGTGGTTCGGGGATGCAGGTGAGCGGGCCGACGGCGGCGTTTGTCGTCATCGTTGCGCCGATTGTGAGCGAGCATGGCCTGCGCGGCCTCATCATCGCCACCATTCTTGCGGGCCTCATCATGATGGCGATGGGGCTGGCGAAGTTCGGGCGTTATATCAATTATGTCCCCTATCCGGTGACGACGGGCTTTACCTCGGGCATTGCGGTGGTTATCGGTACGCTGGCGCTCAACGATTTTCTCGGCCTGCATGCGGGGATGCTGCAAGGCTCCTACCTCGATAAATTGCAGGTGCTGCTTGCCCATCTGCCCACTTTTTACTGGCCCGAGGCGCTGGTCGGCGGGGTGACGCTCGCGGTGATTTTCGGCGCACCGCGACTCAGCGCGCGAATTCCATCGCCGGTGCTGGGCATCGCGATCGGCACCGCGCTCGCCTATTACCTGCAGCAGCATTACGGCATCACCATCGACACGATTGGGGGGCGTTTCACTTACGCGTTGCCCGATGGCACGCTGGCGCATGGTATTCCACCGTATCCGCCGGTTTTCCACCTGCCGGGGCTGGATGGCTCGGCGCTGTTTGCTTTGCCGAGCATGGCGGAGATCCACGCTATGCTGGTGCCGGCGCTGGTTATCGCGACGCTGGGGGCGCTTGAGTCGTTGTTATCGGCCACCGTCGCCGACGGTATTGCCGGCACCAAGCACCACCCGAACGCCGAGCTGGTCGGCATCGGGATAGGGAATATCCTGTCGGGTTTGGTCGCAGGTGTTCCGGCGACGGGGGCCATCGCCCGCACGGCGGCGAACATCCATAGCGGTGCAAAAACCCCGCTCGCGGCCTCCATGCATGCGCTGTTCATCATGGCCTATGTGCTGCTGCTGGCGCCGTATCTCTCCTATATCCCGATGGCGGCGCTGGCCGCCTTGCTCTTGCATGTGGCGTACCGCATGTCGCATTGGCGGCAGTTCCTGCGCACGATGCAGATCGCGCCGCGTGCGGATATTATCGTGCTTGTCGCCTGCTTTGGCTTTACCGTCTTTATCGACATGGTGGCCGGGGTGACCGTCGGGGTGGTGCTGGCCTGCTTCCTGCTGGTACAGCGCGTGGCGGTGCTGACCCATGCGGATATCAGCCACGGGCCAAACCAGCGGCACCATAAAATCAAGGCGCTCGATTTGCCCGACGATACGCTGGTTTACCACATCAACGGCGCGCTGTTTTTTGCGACGGTTGAAAAAGCGCTGGATCGGGCGATGTTCATTCAGGGCCATATCAACACGCTCGTCCTCGATATGGAGGCAGTGCCGCTGATTGACATGAGCGGGCTGGTGGCGATGAAAACGCTGATCCTCGATATGCACCGCAAAGGGATGCGTGTGATTATGTGCGGGCCGTCCTCGGTGCTGTATAAAATCCTCCAGAAGCTGCCCGCCGAAATCGCCGGCATCGTGACCGCGGTGGAGTCGCTCGATCAGGCGGCGACGCTGGCGCGCGAGGCCCATGCTGCTAAATCTGCCAGTGCGCGGGACGTGTAGGCCTGCGGGCGGCCATCCTTCTTCACTTTCACGGCGAGCGGCGGAAACAGGCCGAAATTGACGTTCATTGGCTGGAAGGTCGCGGCGTTCGCCCCGCCGGTGACATGGGCGAGTAGCGCGCCGAGCGCGGTGGTGGCTGGTGGCGTCCGTATGTCCTCGCCCAGAAGCTCCTCGGCGGCAAAACGCCCCGCCATCAGGCCCGAGGCGGCCGATTCGACATAGCCCTCGACCCCGGTAATCTGCCCGGCAAAGCGCAGGTGCGGCGCCGATGCAAGGCGCAGGCTGCCATCGAGCAATTGTGGCGAGTTGATAAACGTGTTGCGGTGGATGCCGCCAAGGCGCACAAATTCGGCGTTTTCCAGCCCGGGAATCATGCGGAACACGCGGCTCTGTTCGGCGTATTTCAGTTTGGTCTGGAAGCCGACGATATTATACAGCGTGCCGAGTTTGTTATCCTGCCGAAGCTGCACAATCGCGTGCGGTTTTTCGGTCGGGTTGTGCGGGTTGGTAAGGCCGACCGGCTTCATCGGGCCGAAGCAGAGGGTTTCGCGCCCGCGCTCGGCCATGACCTCAATCGGTAGGCATCCCTCGAAATACGGGGTATTTTTCTCCCATTCTTTGAACTCGGTTTTTTCTCCGGCGATGAGCGCGTCGATAAACGCGTGGTATTGTGCCTTGTCCATCGGGCAATTGATGTAATCCTTGCCGTCGCCACCCGGGCCGACCTTGTCGTAGCGCGACTGGAACCACGCCTTGCCCATGTCGATGGAATCGCGGGCGACAATCGGCGCGATGGCATCGAAAAAGGCGAGGTAGTCCTGCCCGGTATGTTCGAGGATGGATGCGGCAAGCGCGGCGGAGGTGAGTGGGCCGCTGGCGACAATGCACAGCCCCTGCGTGGCATCGGGCAAGCTGCTGACTTCCTCGCGCACGAAGGTGATATTTGGGTGGGCTTCAAGCGCTTTGGTGACGGCCTGAGCGAACAGATCGCGATCCATCGCCAGTGCACCACCCGCAGGCACTTTATGGGCATCCGCACAGCGTAGAATCAGCGAGCCGCAGCGGCGCATTTCCTCGTGCAGCAGGCCGACGGCGTTGCGTTCATGGTCGTCCGAACGGAAGGAGTTCGAGCAGACCAGCTCCGCGCAATAGCCCGTATGGTGCGCCTCGGTTGCCTGCACAGGGCGCATTTCGTGGAGGGTGACGCGGACGCCGCGCTCGGCGGCCTGCCACGCGGCTTCGCTACCGGCAAGGCCCGAGCCGATGATATGCAGTGTATTTTTCATGCGCTTTGTAATAGCGCCAGAGCCTGAGAGTGCAAGGCTTTATCCCCGGTGGCGAGCACCTCGCGGAAATGGTCGAGGGTGATGGGTTGCCCGTCCCAGCCGGTGATGCGCCCGCCTGCGCCTTCGATGATGGGGACGAGGGCGAGGATGTCGTAGGGCTTCAGCCCCGCATCCACCACCACATCGCGCAGCCCGCGCGCGAGCAGGCCATAGGCGTAGCAGTCGCCATCCTTTACGGTGGCACGGCAGGCCTGCGCCAGCGCTACCACGCGGCCGGCCTGTACGGGGGTGAAATACGCGGCGGAGGTGGTCGAGAACTCGGCCTGCGCCAGCGTGGGGCAGGGGCGTGCGGCAAGCGGCGTTTCGCCGGTGCGCAGGCGCATGTCGGGCGCACCGACGGGAACGGTGGAATAGTGCGTAGGTTCGCCCGCAACGCCAATCCAGCGTTCGCCGGTGACGGGTTGGTCGAGAATGCCAAGAATGGGCACGCCGTTCTCGCAGAGAGCAATCAGCGTGCCCCATTCCTTGCGGCCTGCAATGAAGGCGCGGGTGCCGTCGATGGGGTCGATCACCCATGTAAACACGGGTGGGGTTTCCCTGCTACCTGCGAGTTGCACCCCGAACTCCTCGCCATAGATGGCGTGATCGGGATAGGCCTGTTCAATCAGCCCGCGTATGGCGGTTTCGGCTTGCCGGTCGGCGGCGGTGACGGGGCTTTCGTCGTGCTTTGCCTCGACCTGCCCATGTGCGCCGAAATACGGGCGGATGATTTCTCCGGCCGCATCGGCAAGCTGCCGGGCGAAGGGAAGGAATTCAGCCTTCATGAAAATGCCTGAATGCCGGTTATCGCGCGGCCAAGGATGAGGGCGTGGATGTCGTGGGTGCCTTCGTAGGTGTTGACGGCTTCAAGGTTCATCATGTGGCGGATAATATGGTATTCGTCGGCGATGCCGTTACCGCCGAGCATGTCGCGCGCCTGCCGTGCGATGTCGAGCGATTTGCCGCAGCTATTGCGCTTGATGAGCGAAATCATCTCAGGTGCGTATTGGTCAGCGTCAATCAGGCGGCCCACACGCAGGGCGGCGTGGGTGGCCAGAGCGATTTCCGTCAGCATATCCGCCAGTTTTTTCTGGATGAGTTGGTTGGCGGCGAGGGGGCGTGCAAACTGGTGGCGCTGCATGGTGTAGTCGCGCGCAATTTCCATACAGCTCAGTGCAGCACCCGTCGCACCCCAGGCAATGCCAAAGCGTGCTTTGTTGAGGCACGAGAAGGGGCCTTTGAGGCCAGATACATTGAGTAGCCGTTCTTCGGGCACAAAGACATCGTCGAGCATGACCATGCCGGTGACGCTGGCGCGCAACGACATCTTTCCCTCGATTTTCGGGGTGGTGAGGTTGCCCTTATCGCCGCGCTCGACAATGAAGCCACGAATTTTATCGTCGAGTTTTGCCCAGATAATAAAGACATCTGCAATCGGTGCGTTGGTAATCCAGGTTTTGCTGCCGCTGAGTTTGTACCCACCCTCGACTTTCACGGCGCGGGTTTTCATCGATCCGGGGTCGGAGCCGTGATCCGGCTCGGTGAGGCCGAAACAGCCGACCAGTTCGCCCGTGGCGAGGCGCGGCAGGTATTTCTCCTTCATCGCCGCGCTGGCGAAGGCATCAATCGGGTGCATGACAAGCGACGACTGTACCGACAGCGCCGAGCGGTAGCCCGAATCCACCCATTCAATCTCGCGCGCGACCAGCCCATAGGCGACATGGCTCACACCCGCGCAGCCATATCCTTTGATGGTGGAGCCAAGCAGCCCTTGTGTGCCCATGTCGCGCAGGATGTCGCGGTCGAAGCGCTCGTGGCGGTTGGCCTCGATAATGCCGGGGAACAGGCGGTCACGGGCAAAGCCGCGTGCGGCGTCGCGCACGAGGCGTTCGTCTTCGGTCAGTTCGCCGTCGAGAGTGAGGGGGTCGAGCCAGTTGAGTTCGTTCAGCATGATGGGCGCTCTCCGTAAGGGTGCAGGAAATCACGTCGAGCGTATAGCGAAGCCAGCGAACTTGGCCACAAAAAAAGGAAAATGACGCAGATTAGACCAGCAGATTGAGGATCGACCCACGTGCCCAGCGCACCCCGCGCGAGAGGGCGGCCAGTGCGTTGCCAATCAGGCTGTTTAACGTATCGTTATCGGGCATGAAGTTAAGGCGCGCCCGCACCTGCGTGGTGGTGCGTGGGGGTAGCAGCGGCGTCGCTTCAATCACCGTGCCCGCACGCTCTGCCGCGCGTTTGGCGCGCACGCTCTCGGCGGCGCGGAGCAAGGAGTTGCTGGATATTTTTTTATTCACCATGCGCCGATACTAGCAGATGCGAACGGGTTTGTCATGCGGGAGTAGGCCGACAGCTTACAGCCACCAGCGCCCAAAACTCCATCCTTGTCATGCAGATCCAAGTCCCCAACTTCGCCACTTGTCATGCTGAACGTGTTTCAGCATCCATCACGGTGCGTCTGCGCCGTGAGATATTCATAGGGGCTGGATGCCGTCATAAAGACGGCATGACACGATATAGGGAAGTGGCCCCATCCCCACCTGTCACCCCGCATTGATTGCGGGGTCCACCTTAAGATGGATGCCGTCATAAAGACGGCATGACAGAGGAGAGCGTGAGGGGCGGGTGATGGGGCTGCTGGCGACTGTATTTCCCTCACCCCAGCCCTCTCCCGCGAGCGGGAGAGGGGGCGACTCCCCGGATGGCGATTATTCACTTCCTTCGCTGGCGATTCTTTTTTTCACTAGCTATTGGCAATTATTCGCTTTTTTGCTTTCTTCGCTGGCTACTGGCTACTGGCTACTGGCTACTGGCTACTGGCGACTGGCTACCCTAAAAACTCGTCGCCATGATGCTGGCGGTGGTGCGTTCCAGCCAATTCACTATCGGACGAATTTGATCCTCGCTCATGAGTGCAGGAGCGTGGCCAATGCCTGCAAAGCTGATGCTTTCGGTGTTAAGGTTGGTAGCACGCATGGCGCGGATAGTTTCGGTGTCAAGAATGTCCGAATCGGCGCCGTGGAGGATAAAGGTCGGGGTTTGCACCTCGGCCCAGATGGGGCTGAGGTTAATGTCCTCAATGACGGTGAAATTCTTGGTGGCGGCGGCGAGCGGCACGGCAATTGCGGGGTCGCACGCATAGCGCAGGGCGCCGTCACGGGTGATGAGCGAGCTATCGATGATGGCCTGCCAGATCGCTTCATCGGCAATGCCCCACGGTTCAAAGGCGGTGCGCAGGTAAGTTTCGGCTTCGGTGCGGTTGGAAAATTGCTGCGGCATGTCGCGCACATAGGCATAAATCCGCGTCAGCGCAGTTTTGCTCAGGCGCGCGCCGATGTCGTTCATCACCAGGCGGCGGATGCGGCGGGGGAATTGGCTTGCGAGCATCATGCCGATGACGCCACCCATCGACGTGCCGATCCACTCGACTTCGCGCAGATGAAAATTATCGAGCACCGCAAGGCAATCGGCGACGTAGCTGGCGTAGTTGTACCCCATCGGATCTTTGAGCCAGTCGCTTTCGCCGCGCCCGGCCATGTTGATAGCGAGCACGCGCCGCCCTGTGCCGGCCAGCGTTTCGGCCAGCACGTCGAAATCATGCGCGTTGCGGGTCAGGCCATGCACACAGACCGTAACGCGGAGTGATTCGGGATTGCCCCAATCATAGAATGCGATTTCGTGGTTACCCTCATCGCCGATGATGTTTTTTACGCGCAGCGTATGGCGGGTGGGCGTCACCTTCACCACTTAATCAGGTTGCGTTCGATGCCAAGCCCACTGAGCGGAATTTCGGTCGGCGCATTATCCACCACATCGGCCAGAAGCCGCGCGGAACCTGCCGCCTGCGTCCAGCCTAACGTGCCATGCCCGGTGTTCATGAATAGATTGGTGATGGGCGTTTTGCCGATGATGGGCGGGCCATCGGGCGTGCTCGGGCGCAGGCAGGCCCATTCGGTGAGTTCCTCCTGCGGGGCTTTCGGGAAAAGCTCGCCCATGCCGCGCTTGAGCGGCGCAATCCGCACGTCGCGCACGGCGTCGTTGTAGCCGGCGAATTCGGCCGTGCCTGCGACGCGCATACGGTCACCCAGCAGCGTATAAACCTGCTTGGCTGCGTCGTCGGTGAGGCTGACTTTCGGGCAGTGCTCGCTGGCCTTGAAGCTGATGCTGTAGCCCTTCATCGGGTAAATCGGCACATAAAGGCCGAGTTTGCGCAATTGTGGCGCGCTGTAGCTGCCCATCGCCATGACGTAGGCATCAAAGCCTGCGACATAATCGCGGTGTTGGCCTTCGATTTCGACATGGGTGATGCGGCCCCCGGTCTGGTGCAGGCGGGCGATTTTCTGGTTGTAGAGAAACTTCACGCCGTATTTTTGGGCGCAGTAATCGGCGAGGTTTTTGGTGAAGAAATGGACGTCGCCCGATTCATCAAGCGGCGCGAACATGCCGCCGACCAGCTTTTTCGTGGTGTTGGCGAGGGTGGGTTCGAGCGCGAAACACTCCGCAGGCGTCATCGGCGTTTCGTCGCAGCCCAGCGTGTGCTGGAACTCGGCGTGGCGTTTCGCGCCGTCGAACGATTTCTGGTTGTCGAACACGTGCAGTGTGCCGTTGCCAAGGAACGAGAATTCAATGCCTGTATCGGCCATTAATTCAGCCATTTTCTGTTTGCTGTACAGGCCGAGGCGCAGCATCACTTCGCAGTTGGCGCGGGCGCGTGAAGGCAGGCAGTTGAGCAGGAACAGCGCGCCCCAGCGCAGCATGTGCGGGTCGGTGGAAGGGCGCAGCACCAGCGGCGCGTCGTCCTGCCACATCCACTTGAACAGCTTGGGAAACACGTGGGGGTTGGCCCATGGTTCGGCGTGTGAGTAGGAAAGCTGGCCGCCATTGGCGAAAGAGCATTCCCGCGCAGGTTCGCTCTGACGCTCGATGACGGTGACGTCGTGGCCGCGCTTGGCCAGTTCATAAGCGCTGGTGACACCAAGAACGCCCGATCCCAAAATACAGATTTTCATAGATGATGTACCTTCCGTGCTGATTCCCAACCACTAGCAGTTACAGCGATTTTGACAACTGGAGCGTGCGAGGGATTTTTCTTGTGGATATCCTTAAATCAGAGCGCCTGTACGGCTTTTAACACCTCGGCAGCGTGGCCCGTAACGCTGACTTTCGGCCAGATGCGGGCAAGGATACCTGCTTTGTCGATAAGAAAGGTGCTGCGCACGATGCCCATGTATTTTTTGCCATACATATTTTTTTCACCCCACACGCCAAAAGCTTCGGCAATGCCGCTGTCATCGCTGGCTAGTGCAAAGGGGAGGGCGTATTTCGCGCGGAATTTATCGTGGCTTTGAAGGGGGTCCTTGCTGATGCCGATGACGACGGTATCGGCCTTCCCGAATTGTGTGGCAAGGCTGGCGAAATCCTTGGCTTCGGTCGTACAGCCGGGGGTGTCGTCCTTCGGGTAGAAATAGAGGACAACGTTTTTCTTGCCCCGAAGGCTCGCTAAATCAAGGGTTTCGCCGCCGGTAAGGGTGAGCGCGCAGGCGGGCGCCATCGCGCCTTCAGCGAGAGGAGAGGTGGCGGTCTTTTTCGCGGGTGCGGGCATGGCGGGGACTCCTTAAAAGAGGGATGCTTCCATTTAATTCAGGCGGTGCTGTGATACAAGTCGCAAACGTTGGGCTACAATTCACCTTCGGCCATGCGGGCGAAAATCCGGCTGACCTCGGCCTCATGGTCGAGCACATGCTGCTTGAGGGCGTCAAAATCCTCCTCCCGCATCACCTGAACAAGCTGGCGCTTGAGGCCGATGGGCGCATCGTCGGTAATCAGGCCTCCGGGGGCGGAAAGGCGCAGCAGGCTCATTAAATCGGAGAGAAATTTTTTGGCGGCAATAAGCGGGGCGGTGGTGGATTCATCGAGCACGCCCAAGGTTTGCGCGGTTTCAAACACCTGCCGCGCGCTGCGGTGCCAGAGCGCAGGGTGGCTTGGCGCGTGGCGCAGCACCAGATACTGCGCGATGAAATCGAGGTCAACCATGCCGCCGCGCACATGCTTGAGCGCCCACGGGTTGTGGCTTGGGAATTGTTTGGCGATGCGTGTGCGCATGTCGAGGACATCGGCCAACAGGCTGTCGGCGTCGCGTGGTTTGAGCACGTGGGCGCGCACCACAGCCTCGATGCGGGCGGCGAATTCGGGGTGATTGGTGGCGACCACACGGGCGCGGGTCAGCGCCATATGTTCATACGTCCAGGCGCTGTTGCTGAAATAGGCGTCGAACGCGGCGAGGCTTACGGCCAGCGGCCCGTCGCTGCCGCCGGGGCGCAGGCGGGTATCCACCTCGTAGAGCCGCCCCTCGCGGGTGAGCAGGGTCAGCGCGCTGATAAAGCGCTGGCTGATGCGGGTCAGGTGCGCGCGGGCGTCGGAGGCGGCCTCGGTGCCGTCGTCGTAGATGAGCACAATGTCGAGGTCGGAGCCGAAGGTCATCTCGCGCCCGCCGAGTTTGCCGAGCGCCAGCACCGCAAACGGCACGGGGTGAAAGGCCGGCGTATGGGCGGCATATTCCGCCGTCACCTCAATCATGGTGCATTGGAGAATGATTTCCGCGATGTCGGACAGGAATGCGCCGACGCGCTTGGGCGTGGCGAGCCGCTTGAGTAAATGCACACCGGCCTGAAAGCGTTTTTCGTTGTTGAAGCTGCGCAGGTAAATCATTTTCTGCTCGAACGCGTGGGCGAACTGCAGGCGCTCGGTGACGAGGTTCTCCAGCTCTTCCTTCGAGGGCAGGCCAAGGAAAAAATCGGCCTCAAGCACGCCGTCGAGCAGCGAAGGGTTGTTGCTGAGCGTATCGCCGAGCGCCGGAGCAGAGCCGAGAATATCGGCCAGCAAACTGAGCATTTCCGGGCGTGAGAGGAACAGCGAAAAAATCTGCGCGCCCGAGGGCAGGCGGTCGATAAAATCATCGAAATGGAAAAAAGCCGCGTCGGGGTTGGCGGTTTTGGCCAGCGCGGTCAGCAGGGCAGGCACCAGCTCGGTGAGCACCTGCCGCGAACGCTTACTGCGGGTGGAGCGGCGATGCCCCCGGTGCCAGCCCTGAATAATATCCGAAATGCGCTGCGTTTCCTGATAGCCCATGGCGGCGAGGGTTCGGAGCGTGTCGGGGTCGGCCTCCACCCCGGTGAACACAAGGTTGCCATCCACCGCGAGCGGCGCCGAATCCATCATCGACTCAGTGTAAATCCGGTGAACCGTTTTGAGCGTTTCGATGCAGGCGGCGGCGAAGGGCGCGGTGGCCTCGTAGCCGGAAAACAGGCTCACTTCATGCAGGCCTGCTTCATCGCCCGGCAGGCTGTGCGTCTGTTCGTCGTTGCGCATCTGCAGGCGGTGCTCGACCTTGCGTAGCCATTGGTAGGCGCGGGTGAGTGTGTCGCAGCTTGCCTGCGTCACCAGTTCGTAATGCGTCAGCGCTCGTAAGCCTTCGAGGGTGCCGGGCACCCGGATTTCCGGGATACGCCCGCCCCAGACCAGCTGCTGCGTCTGCACGAAAAACTCGATTTCGCGGATGCCGCCCATGCCGGTTTTGATGTTGTGGCCTGCCAGTTCGATGGTTTTACCGCTTTTGACATTCATCTGCCGTTTGATGGAGTGAATGTCGGCAATCGTCGCGAAATCGAGGGTTTTGCGCCAGATAAACGGCACCAGTTCGCGCAGGTAAGCGGTGGCGGCGGGCAGGTCGCCCGCAATCGGGCGGGCTTTAATCATCGCGGCGCGTTCCCAGTTCTGGCCGACGGTTTCGTAATAGGTGAGGGCGGCGGCGGTGGTGACCGCCAGCGGGGTGGACATCGGGTCGGGACGTAGGCGCAGGTCGGTGCGAAACACATACCCCTCCGAGGTGCGCTCCTGCAGGATGTGCGTCAGGTCGCTGGCGATTTTGTTCATGAAATGCTGGGCATTGCGCCCGCCACGGTAAGGCAGCGCTGTGCTGTCGAAAAGCACCATCAGGTCGATGTCGCTGGAGTAGTTTAGTTCATAAGCGCCAAGTTTGCCCATGCCAAGGATGATAATGCCGCTGCCGACCTCGGGTTCCTGAGCGTCGCGGGGTGCGAATTCGCCGCGCGCCGCCGCCCGGTGCAGCAGGTGGCGCAAGGTCAGCCCCACCACCTCGCCCGCGAAGTCCGATAAGGCCCGCGTCACCTGTGCGAGGTCCCAGTGGCCTGCGAGGTCCGAAAGAGCGGTGGTGAGCGCCACCTGCGCCTTGAAGCTGCGCAGGGCAAGCATCATGGCTGCCGCATCGGCGTCGGCGGTATTGAGCGCACGCATCTGCGCGACAATTGCCGCCCACGCGCCATCGAACCCCTCATGGCCGATGCGGGCGAGTTGCTCGGGGTGTTTTTGCATCAGCCGGGCGAGAAAAGGCGCGTTGCCAGCCGCACTGCGGATGAGGGCGCGCATGGGCGCGCTGGCGAGCGCTTCGGCGAGAATCGGCGATTGCGCCAGTTGCTCAAGGCAGCCCGCCGCTTCCGCATCGCGGCTTGCCAGTGGCAAGTTGCTGGTGATAGAAGCGGCTGAAATAGCGTGGTGCATCGCTGCATTGTTTCAGTAAACGGGTCATATGGTCAAGCATCTCAGGTTCTGTTGGAAGGTTGCGCTGCGCGGCATGCTCCTGTGCGCCTTGCTACTGCTTGTGCTCGGCCTCTGGCTGCAGGGGGGCGAGCGCTCGCTGGCCTTCGCGAAACCGTGGATTTTGGCGGCGGTGAACAGCCCTTCTGCGCCTTATACGGTCAGCATCGGCCATGTCAGCATCGACTGGAGTAAAAGTTCCATGCTTGGCAAAATGCGGCTGAGCAACGTCACTTTCGCCAAGCGCGACGGCGGCGTCTTCGCCCAATTGCCCGAAGTGCTCGCCACCCTCGACCCGTTCGGCTTCCTGCCGTCGCGCAGTTTGCTGCATAAGGTGATTTTGCACCAGCCCAGACTGTATCTGGCGCGTACGGCGCAGGGGGTTCTCGAACTGGGCATTCAGGATGTGCCCGAGCGTATGCAGGCCCGGGATATGGTCGCTTTCTTTGCCGGGAATGTCCCGGAAAACGGGCAAAGCGGCGGCAAGCCGGCTTCCCTGCCGTTTCATGATTTTATCATCCGGCAGGCGACGCTGACCTTCACCGACGAAGCTTCGGACAGCCGAATCGTCAGCACGCCGTTTAATTTCCATATGCGTCGCCGCCATGGCTCGTTCGAGGCGGTGATGGCGATGCCGTTTACGGTTGATAAGATGCCGGTGAAAGTATCGGCGGCGTTGCGGATGGCGGCAGGCGGCAAGGGCCATCGGCTGGACATGAAACTGGCGGGGATGCCGTCGCACTTGCTGTGCTTGCTGGGCGCCTGCGGCAACGCGGTTGCGGTCGAGGGGCCGGTTGATGGCGATATCGCACTCAATTTTGCCGAAGATTTTTCCGTGCATGGGTTTCAGGCCGCTCTTGCCACTAGCAAGATGCGGCTGAATGCGCCCGAGTGGTTCGCAGAGCCTCTTGCCCTTGGTGCCAGCAGCCTGGCGGTCGAGGGTGATTGGTCGCAGCAGCACTTCACCCTGACGCAGGTGCAGTTGCAGCTTGAGGACACCAGCATCCACGCTGCCGCAAAAATCCATAAGGCGGCGGATGGCTGGTATGCAACGCTCGAAGGCGGCACGGGTAAAATCGACGTCACCAAGCTGTATAAATACTGGCCGTTGACCATGGCGCCCGATTCGCGGCGTTGGGTGACGGGAAAAATGAAATCCGGCTATGCCGAAAAAAGCACGCTGAAACTGAACCTCACGCCTGCGGAATTCGCCGCCGAAACATTCTCGGATGCGGCGGTCACGGCCATGGCCGACGCGCGCGACATTACGTTCGAGTATCTTCCTGGTTTCCCGCTGGTGGAACATATGGACGGCATCGCCCATTTCACCGGCACCACGGTGAAGGTCGAAAGCGGCACCGGCAGCCTGCTTGAGGGTACAAAAATCAGCAAGGCGCTGCTCTGGATACCGAATCTGAACGACCCCCACATCCCGATGGAGGCGACAGTCACGCTTTCCGCCCCCGCGAAGGATGCCGCGCGCATGCTGGCATTGCCGCATTTCACGTTCGACGACGTACTCGGGCTTGACCCGCAAACGATCAGTGGCACGGTTGATGCGACCATGGCGCTGAAGTTCAACGCTTTTTCGAATGCGCCCGAGGCCGACCCGAATGCCATTCACCTCGATGCGGTGGATTACGACATTACCACGAAATTAACCGGCATCGCCCAGAACGAACTCTATGGCGCTTACGACGTGCGCGCGCTTGATGGCACGCTGAAAGCTACGGGCGCGGGCTTCGAGGTGGCCGGATCGCTCGGGGTGGGGGATTCGGGCGTCAGCGATATGACGCTCAGCCAGAAAACCGGCGGCGCGCTTTATCTTACGGTCAAGGGGCAGGAAGCGGCGGCGGGGAAAACCGCTCTTTCCGCCAATGATTTTTCGCTGGTCTACCAATCGGGCGCGATACCTGGTATCACCCTGCGTGGCAAACGGCTCGATGCCAGTGTTTCTTATGGAAAATCCGAGCATGGGCTGTTGCGTGATTTTCCGGCGATGAAGCTCGATATTAATCTTGGCGAATTGCGCCTCAGCACCACCGAGTCGCTTCACAATGTCGTTGGCACGCTTTCCTGCACGGCGGCGCGCTGTCAGTCGGCGAATATCAAGGCCCGCAGCAATACTTCCGATGTGCGTGGCACGATTGGGTATGAAAACGGTGTGCGCCAGTTTCTGCTGACTGCCAACGATGCGGGCAGTATGTTAAAAGCGCTCGATATCACCGAACGCATGCGCAAGGGGCGGCTTGAAATGCGCGGCACGTTCGACGATAAAAAGAACCCGCCGCAGTTGAATGCGCGGCTGGTTATCACGGATTTCACCCTTAAGAACTCGCAGATTCTCGGACGCATTCTCTCCATCGGCTCGCTCACCGGCCTGAGCAATGCGCTGACGGGTAACGGCATTTCCTTCGAAAAACTCTCGGCCAACCTCACGTCGCAGGCGGGAATTATCACGGTCGATAAGGGGGTGGCCAACGGCGCCGCGCTCGGCATTACCGTCAGCGGAACGGTCGATACCAACAGCACCCGGCTAGCGCTTAAAGGGGTGGTGGTGCCGGCCTATGCGCTGAACTCCATCCTTGGTAAAATCCCGATTATCGGCCTGATTGCCGGGGGCGAGGGCGAGGGGCTGATTGCCTTTAATTATTCCGTGAAGGGAACTTACAGCGCGCCGGATGTCGGGGTGAACCCGCTCTCGGGGCTGACGCCGGGCTTCCTGCGCGGCATTTTCGGCATTTTCGATGAGAAAACCCCATCCGAAGGCGCGGATATAGACACACCCGTCGCCCCTGTCCCCGCCACGGAGAGCGCCCCGACCAAAAGCGCCGAACCCGAGGGCATCCAGCCGGATTAGCTGCTAATACGCCCGCACTTCGGGGGCGAAGCTTGGTTCATCCATTCCCGCCGCGAGGTGGACATCGCGCGTGGCGTAATGCAGCGCCTGCGTTGCATCCACCCAGACCAGCGAATGTTTCAGCCAATGGGCGTCGTCGCGCGCGGGGTAATCCTCGCGGGCGTGGGCGCCGCGCGATTCAGTGCGTTTCAGGGCGGCAAGCAGGGTGGCGCGCCCCTGCGCCAGCAGGTTATCGGTTTCAAGTGCGTGGATGAGGTCGGTATTCCATGCCCGTGGCGTGGCGCCGATGCTACGCGGTTCAAGCGCCAGCGCTTCGAGCACCGCCGCGCCGCGCGCGAGGTCGGGGCCATTGCGGTAGATGGGTGCGCAATCGCTCATGGTTGCCTGCATCCGGTGGCGCAGGCTGCGCGTATCTGCCGCGTTGCCCGGCTGCGGGGCAAAAAAGCGGTCGAGCCGCGCGAGGGATTGGTCGAGCGATGTGCCGCTGGTGGTGGCTTCTTTCCGGGCTGTCTTTTTGAGGTGGCGCGCCGCCCAGTCGCCTGCATCGCGCCCGAACACCACGAGGTCGAGCAGCGAATTGCAGCCCAGACGGTTCGCGCCATGGCAGGAATTGCAGGCGGCCTCGCCAATCGCCATCAGGCCGGGGACGGGCGATTCCGCGCCATCCACCCCGATGCGCAGCACCTGGCTTTGCACATTGGTCGGGATGCCGCCCATGGAATAATGCACCGTCGGCACTACAGGAATGAGGCCGGTGCGCGGGTCAAGCCCCATCAGCGTTTCGCACAGGCTGGTGATGTAGGGCAGTTTGGTGCTGAAAATATCGGCGGGCAGGTGGGTGAGGTCGAGCCAGACATGGTCGTGCGCCGCCCCGGCGCCACGCCCCGCGCGCAGTTCCTGCACGATGGCGCGGGCGATGACATCGCGCGAGGCCAGCTCCATGCTGTGCGGCGCATAGCGGTAGAGGAAACGCTCGCCCTCGGCATTACGCAGGTAGCCGCCTTCGCCGCGCGCCCCTTCCGTGATGAGGATGCCCGAGCCATGCAGCCCGGTCGGGTGGAATTGCACAAACTCCATGTCCTGCAACGGTAATCCGGCACGCAGCACCATCGCGTTACCGTCGCCGGTGCAGAGGTTGGCGGCGGTGGTGCTGGCATAGACCTGCCCGTAGCCGCCGGTGGCGATGATGGTCAGCGGTGCGTGGAAGGCGTGCAGGTCGCCGGTCGCGATTTCGAGGCAGAGCACGCCCGCGCAGCTTCCATCCTCCTCCATCAGCAGGTCGAGAGCAAAGAATTCGGAATAAAAGGTAATCGGGCGGTCAATCGCCCGCTTGAGCATCACCTGCATGATGGCTTGCCCGGTGCGATCCTCGGCGGCGGCGGCGCGAAAGGCCGGGTCGCCACCATATTCGATGGTCTGGCCGCCATAGGGGCGCTGGTAGATTTGCCCCTTGTCGTCGCGGGTGAAGGGCACGCCCCATTCCGCCAGCTCGGTGATGGCGCGCGGCGCCTGTTCGCATAGCCGCGCGATGGCGTCCTGATCGCCGAGCCAGTCCGAGCCGCGCACGGTGTCGTACATGTGCCAGCGCCAGTCATCCGGCCCACGGGTGCCCAGTGCGGCGTTGATGCCGCCTTGCGCCGCCATAGTGTGGCTGCGGCGAGGATCGACCTTGCTGAGCACGCCGACGCGCAGCCCACCCTCGCTGGCCGCAATCGCCGCACGTAGCCCTGCGCCGCCTGCACCGATAATGGCAACATCGAGATGGTGGTGGGTGAGGGGGTAGGACATAGTTGTGATACAACACGTGATAGTTTATGGATAGGGCGTCATCCCGGGATCTCCTGCCACATACTGCCATCGTATCGGTAGTAAAGGCGTGCAGCCTGTTTCGGGAGATCCCGGGACGAGCCCGGGATGACGCCCATTACATAGAGAAAGTATACTGCTCATGCAATCACCGATCGACATCACCGCATTGCTAAGAACGGCACTGACCGAAGATATCGGCAGCGGCGACCTCACCGGCAATGCCACCATCCCCGCCGGGATGCAGGCAGTATTCGCCATGCATGCGCGGCAGGAAATGGTCGTGTGCGGACTGGTGTTCCTGCCTGAACTCTTCGCGATGGTGGATGCAACGGTGCGGGTTGACATCCATGCGGCGGAAGGCGAAAAGCTGCCTGCAGGCACCCGGCTTGCCACGCTGTCAGGCCCGGCGCGGGCGCTGCTGGCGGGCGAGCGGGTGGCGCTGAACCTGGTGCAGCAGCTTTCGGGTGTGGCAACGCTGACGCAGCATTATGTGGCAGCGGTCGTGGGCACGCAGGCCAAAATTCTCGATACGCGCAAAACCGTGCCGGGGATGCGTCATGCGCAGAAATATGCCGTCACCTGCGGCGGCGGCGTGAATCACCGCATGGGATTGTATGACGCGGTGCTCATCAAGGATAACCACATCGCCGTCGCCGGAGGCGTGACGGCGGCGGTGCGCGCGGCGCGGGAGTATCTCCGGACTGTCACCCCGCATTTATTGCGGAGTCCATCTTCCTTTGAACAGACGAATAGCGACATGAGGCGGGGTGATTATAGAAGTCTCATCGAAGTTGAGTGCGATACACTCGCGCAGCTGGAGGAGGCGCTGGCCGCCGGGGTGGATAGTGTGCTGCTCGACAATATGAGCAACGCGCAGCTATGTGCCGCCGTCGCCGCCGTCGCTGCCCACAACGCCGCAACAGGGCAGGCAGTGAAAACCGAGGCCAGCGGAAACGTAAGCCTGCAAACCGTGCGGGCCATCGCGCAAACGGGCGTTGATTTCATTTCGGTGGGTAAACTCACCCATTCCGCCGTGGCGGTAGATATTGGGCTGGATGAGGCTTAGCGCAGCGTGTTTGCGGCGGTGTCCATGCGTTTTCTTACTGCCGGCAGGCTGTTGCGTTGGCCGAGGCCAATCTGCTTGGCGAGCTGGCTGCGCACTTTGGCGTAATTCGGCGCAACCATCGGGTAGGTTGCGGGCAAATCCCAGCGCGCGCGGTATTGATCGGGGCTCATGTTGTAAGCCGTTTTCAGGTGGCGTTTGAGCATTTTGACCCGCTTGCCATCTTCGAGGCAGACGAGGTAATCCGCCTGCACTGATTCCTCGACGCTGACGACAGGTTTGCGGGTCGTGCCTTCCGCCGTGACGCGGGTGGGGCGGGCGCTGCGCTCCTGACAAAGGCTGCACAGGGTGGCATACACATCCGCCGTCAAGGCGTTGAGGTTGATGGATTCATTGCCACGGTTGATGATGTAGGCGCTGACAATCTGCGAAGTGGCCGCCACCAGCGTATCATGGGCAACCGAGGAGGCTGTCTGGTTTTCACGGGGCAGGCTGCTCGCCAGTGCGAGTTTTGCGGATTTATTTTTCATGAGGGGTGCCTTTGCTTCAACAGGGTTGCCGATTGATTTGAACGTTTGTTCATTATTCTTGTTGTTATTTAAATTACCATTAGCCTATTTGAGCCTTCCGGTCAAGTTATGGGGTAATTTGCTTGAAATGCTTGCGCTTAGGCGAAGACTGGGGCTATGGTCGCGCCCTTATGACGAGTATCCTTGAGAAAAAATGCATCGAAAAAGGCCTGAAAATGACCGAGCAGCGGCGGGTCATCGCGCGGGTGCTTTCGGATGCGGACGACCACCCGGATGTTGAGGCGCTCTACGCGCGGGCGGTGGCGATTGATTCGCATATCAGCATTGCGACGGTTTACCGCACCGTCAAGCTGTTCGAGGATGCGCACATCATCGAGCGGCATGATTTCGGCGATGGCCGCGCCCGCTACGAGGAAATGCCCGAGGAGCACCACGACCACCTGATTGATCTGCGCAGCGGCAAGGTGGTCGAATTCAGCAACCGCGAGATTGAACGGCTGCAGGAAAAAATCGCTCGCGAGCTTGGCTACCAGCTGGTCGATCACCGGCTGGAATTATTTTGTCTGCCGCTTGAACCAAAGAAAAAGTGAGGCCTGCCGCATGTTATTCGAACAGGTATTCGAGCCGATTCACGCCGGGAACCTCACCTTGCGTCTGGCTGAGAACGAAGCCGACGTGCATGCGGCGCAACGCCTGCGCTACCGCATTTTTTGCGAGGAAATGGGCGCGGTGGCCAACCTTGCGGTGCAGCAGCAGAAGCGCGATTTCGATATGTTCGACGAGGCATGTTACCACCTCATCGTGGTCGATAATAACCGCGTGGGCGACGCGCGCGTGGTCGGCACCTACCGCCTGCTGACGCGCACTAACATGCCGCTGGTTGGCAGTTTCTACACCGAAACGGAATACGACATCAGCGCCGCCAAGGCCAGCTCGCTTGAGCTGATGGAACTGGGACGCTCCTGCGTCGAGCAGCAATACCGCACGCGCCCGGTGATCCAGATGCTATGGCAGGGCATCGGGGCGTTTATCGTCGCCAAAAAAATCGGGCTGATGTTTGGTTGCGCCAGCTTCCACGGCGTCAACGTGAAGGAGCATATTCACGCGCTGTCGTATCTCTACCATTACCATCTCGCCCCGGCGGAGATTCGCCCGAAAGCCCTGCCCGCGCATTATGTCGATATGAACCTGATGCCCAAAGAGGCGGTGGTGCCGCGTGCCGCCATCAGTGTGCTGCCGCCGCTGATTAAGGGCTACCTGCGGCTGAACGGCATGGTGGGCGATGGCGCGGTGCTCGATTACGCTTTCAACACCTGCGACGTTTCCATTATAGTGCAGACTGCGAGCATGCAGGAACGCTACGTCCAGCGTTACCTGCCCGAGTAGCGCCCCATGCTTCACCCCACCCCGATGCCTGCGAGTTCCGCCCTGCGTGCGCTAATCCGCTGCCTGCTGATGGTCGCGTTGACGGCGGTGCTGTTCCTGCCGGTGCTGCTGTTGTGGGGCCTCGCGCTGGAGGGCTGGCGTGCCCGGCTGGTGCGCGGATATTACTACCTGATTGGCCGCATCGCCGGGGTGCGCACCACGGTTGAGGGGAAAGTGAGCGCCCTGCGCCCGCTGATGCTGGTGGCGAACCATTCCAGCTACCTCGACATTGTCGTGCTCGGCGCGATGGTGCCGCTTTCCTTCACCCCGAAGCTTGAAATCCGCAGTTGGCCCATCATCGGCTTTTTCTGCGTGCTGGCCGATTGCGTGTTTATCGAGCGCCGCCCGACGGATATGCAACGGGCGCAGGCGGAAATGAGCGCACGGCTGAACTCGGGCAAGGTGCTGGTGCTGTTTCCCGAAGGTACGACGGGCGACGGCTTCCATGTGATGCCGTTCAAAAGCGGTTTTTTGAACCTGGCCGAGGAGCATAACCTGCCGCTACAGCCACTGACCTTGGCTTACACCCACATTGGCGATATGCCCCTGAGTGCCGCGACGCGCGAGCAGGTGGCGTGGATCGGCGAGGCGAGCTTTGCCACGCATTTCTGGCGGCTGCTGAAGTTCCCGAGCGTTTCGGTGCATGTCACCTGCTACGCGGTCGAGCAGATGCAGCAGTATGACGACCGCAAAAAACTGGCCAAGGCCTGCGAAACCGTTATCCGTGTGGGGCTGATGAAGGCGCTGGAGGATCGTGGTGTCACTAGTTGAAATCACCCCGGCGTCGCACGACGTGCGCATCGAGCTGAAATACGCCACGGCCGATAATTTCACCGGCAAGCCCGTCTACCGCGCGGATGCACGCTGCTACCTGCACCGCGCGGCGGCGGAAATGCTGCAAACGGCGGTGACGCTGGCAAAAACGCAGGGCTACCGCTTCATTATTTACGATGCGTTCCGCCCGACCGAAGCGCAGTGGAAATTGTGGGCGCACACGCCCGACCCGCATTTCCTTGCCGACCCGGCCAAAGGCTCGCCCCACTCGCGCGGGGTGGCGGTGGATCTCGTGCTGTGCCGGTGGGATTTCACGCCGCTTGATATGGGCACGGCGTTCGATGCTTTCCACCCGCGTTCGCACCACGGCAACCTCGAAATCCATGCGCAAGCGCAGCGCAACCGCCTGCTGCTGATGGGTATCATGACCAGCGCAGGTTGGGATTTCTACCGCAACGAGTGGTGGCATTATCAGTTGTTTAACGCCCGCGCCCTCTATCCGCTTTATGCCGATGCGGATGCACCCGCGCCTGTCATGGCTTAGCGCTAGACACGCCACCCAAACTGGCCTAATACGCGCGCATGATGAGTTATTTCGAGATTCTGGGCCTTCCCGCCGGTTTCAGTCTGAACCTGAAAGCGCTGGAACAGGCTTATTTTGCCGCCCAGCGCGCCACCCACCCCGATCGATTTATCGGCAAGGGCGAGGCCGAACGCATGGCGGCCATCACCCGTTCGCAGCAGGTCAACGATGCCTATGAAACCCTGAAAAATCCGCTGACGCGTGCGGAGCATCTGCTTACATTGCAGGGCATCGCCGCGCTGGCGGATGATGCGGTGGTGGTGCCTGAGATTCTCGCGGAAATGATGGAGCTGCGCGAACGCATCTTTGAACATGGCGGCGACGGCGCGTCGCTTGCCGCGATTGTCGGGGAAATCAGGGGTATGGCTGTGGCCAACGAAAAAGCGCTCGCAGCGGCGTTCGCGACGGCGGATTATGCCGCTGCGACCCACGAAACTATCCGCCTCCAATACCTTGGCAAGGCGATGGAAGAAGCCCATATGCTCATTTATCGATTGAAGGCGGCGCATGGTTAATCTTATCCAGATTTATGAACCGGGGCAAAGCCCGTTGCCGCATGCGGATACGGCGGCCATCGGCATCGATCTTGGCACGACACACAGCGTGGTGGCTATCGCCTCCGCCGGGGTGGCCGAGGCTATCCACGACGCAGATGGGCAGGCGATTATTCCCTCGATGGTGCAATATGCGGGGACGGCGACGCGGGTCGGGCACGCGGCGCAGCGTGCGTATGCGCAGGGCGAGCCGGGTGTGGTGGCTTCCATTAAGCGCCTCATGGGCAAATCGACGCAGGATGTGGCGGATGTGGCCGGGCAGCGCGCCTATACGCTCGATGCGTCGGGCGGCGGCGTGGTACGGGTGAAGGCGGGCGGGCGAACGCTGACACCGGTGGAGATTTCGGCCGATATTCTGCGTCACCTGAAAGAAATGGCCACTGATTCACTGGGGCGCGAAGTGACACGGGCGGTGATTACCGTGCCCGCCTATTTCGACGATGCGGCGCGCGCTGCCACCCGCGATGCCGCACGCCTCGCCGGACTTGAGGTGCTGCGCCTGATGAACGAACCGACGGCTGCCGCGCTCGCCTATGGGCTGGATGCGCAGGCGCAGGGCGTGTTTGTGATTTATGATTTCGGCGGCGGCACGTTCGATGTGTCGATATTAAAGCTCGAAAGCGGCGTATTTCAGGTGCTCGCCACGGCGGGCGATACGCAGCTCGGGGGCGATGACATCGACCAGGCGATTGCCGCGCGTATGCTCGAAAAAGCGGAAACGCAGGCCCATAGCCTGAGCCCGTCGCAAGTGGGGGAGCTGCTGTCGCTCGCCCGCGCGGCGAAAGAGCAGCTGAGCGCACAAGGTAGCGTTGATCTGGTGTGGGAGGGAGTGCATCTCCCGCTCGATGTCGCCATGCTCGAACGGCTGATGGAGCCGCTTATCGCCCGCACAATCGCCTGCTGCGAGGCGGCGCTGCACGATGCCGGGCTGACCGCCCATGCCGTCACCGGCGTGGTGATGGTCGGCGGCTCGACGCGCATCCCGCTGGTGGTGCGCATGCTGGAGGGGTTTTTCGGCAAGGCGCCGCTTGGCAGCATCGACCCTGACCTCGTGGTGGCGATGGGTGCGGCGCTACAGGCTGAGGCCCTGACCAAAGGCTCGGACACGCTGCTGCTCGATGTGACGCCGCTGTCGCTCGGCCTTGAAACCATGGGCGGGATTGTCGAAAAAGTAATTTACCGCAACACGCCGATCCCGGCCGCCGTGGTGCAGGAGTTCACCACCTATCAGGATGGCCAGACGGCGATGAAAATCCACGTCGTGCAGGGCGAGCGCGAGAAATCCGGCGATTGCCGCTCGCTGGCCGAATTCACCCTGCGTGGCATCCCGCCGATGGTGGCGGGCGCAGCGCGCATCGAAATCAGGTTCATGATCGATGCCGATGGCCTGCTGACTGTGGCGGCAAAGGAACTCACCTGCGGCGTTGAGCAAAAGGTCGAAGTGAAACCTTCTTACGGCCTTGCCTTCGAGGAAATCGAACGTATGCTTGGCGAGAGCATGCAACACGCACGCGCCGACATCAGCGAGCGGCTGCTGATCGAGGCGCGGGTTGAGGGCGAACGGGCGCTTGCCGATGTGCTATCGGCGATGGCAGCGGGTGCAGACCTGCTGAAACCGGGCGAAGAGGCGATGATTCATGGCCAGATTGCGCGGCTGAAGGAAATACTGGCGGGTAGCAACCGCGAGCGGATCGACCACGAAGTGCAGCAGTTGAGTGCACTGGTCGGGCCGTTCGCCGAGCGGCGCATGAATGCGGCGATTGCGGGCGCCCTCTCGGGCAAACGGGTCGATGAAGTGCAGTAAAAAATAACAATCGAGTAGGAACAATGACGAAAATTACTTTTATCCTGAACGACGGAACGCAAAAAGAAGTCGAGGCGCCAAACGGCATTTCCCTGCTCGAAGTGGCGCATAAAAACGGCGTGCCGCTCGAAGGCGCGTGCGAAGGCTCGCTCGCCTGCTCGACCTGCCATGTGATTGTCGATGAGGCGTTTTACGGCCAGTTGCCCAAAGCCAGCGACGACGAAGAGGACATGCTGGATCTGGCGTTCGGCCTGACCCACACCTCGCGCCTGGGCTGCCAGATTATGATTAACGATAGCCTTGAGGGGCTGAAGGTGTCACTGCCTTCTGCCACCCGCAACATGCAGGTCGATAAGAAATAACCACCCCCTGAACCACGAGAGAGATATGACCGACGCCACCCCCGCTACCCCCGCTAAAAAACGCAGCGTGTTGATCCCGCTGCTCGGGATTATCCTGTTTATTGCGGTGGTGGGGTTCTTTGCCTCGCGCGCGGGGCTGGATAAGGCGCGCGTCAAACAGCATCTCGATGATTTTATCGCGCATGTCAAAGAAAGCGGCAAAGCGCAGGGGCGCGACATCGAAATCACCTACGGCGAACTGGAAGTGGTCGGCAGTTTTGCGGCCAAGCATGTGGTGGTGCATGATCCGGTGTTCACCATCCAGCCGAGCGAGCGCTCTCCCGTCCCTGAAGGGCAGGCCCCGGCGATTGATGCCTTGCGCGTCACCACCCCCACCCTCGAAATTTACCCCGAAGTGCTGGATGTTTCGGCGCTGCGTGTCCAGTTGCCCGACCCGATCAATTTCGCGGGGATGGAAACGCCGGAAACTTCGCTGCTTCTGGTAAAAAGCAATCTGCCGCTGACCCTGACCATCGGCCACAAAACCGTCGATGGGGTGCCGTACACCGATATGAAATATCAGTCGCCCAGCGAAATCGCATTGACCTACCTGCGCGAGCATCAGGTCAAGGGCGAGGAGGATACGACGCCGCAGGTGGTGCCGGTCTATGAAACGCTGACGCTGGCCATGGCGCAGGGCAGCGGCTTTACCAGCAGCATCGCCGCTGATGCCAGCGGTCTTGGCCGGGTGAATGCGGATATGCGCGATATTGTCCTCACGCCGCAGGCCGCGCCGGAAGGGGCGATCAAAATCGCACAGATTACCGGCGAATGGAGCAACCTGCTGAACGATAAAAAACTCAACGTCATGCATGCGGCGCTGAAGGCGGGGCCGGTGACTTCCGACAATACGGCGGCACCCTACCTGCCGGTGACGCTCGACATGGACGCGACCTACGAAGGCGCGGTGCCAAAAAATGCCGAGGCGATTGCGAGCATCCAGTCGCCCGAATCGGTGATGACCCTCACGCAGTTCAGCCTCACCAGTAAGGAGGCGAGCGCCAAGGCAACCGCCAGCTTCACCGCGAATGCCGACGATGTCCTGCCGGTGGGTAGCGCGAATATCGCTTTTGTCAACGCGCCGTTTATCCTGGCGGAAATGCGCAAATACGGCCTGTTGAACGAGAACAATGAGGGGATGGTCAACCAGCTGTTGCTGCTGCTGACGGGTACGCCGGTCGAGCAGTTGACGGATGTGGTGATTCCCATCGAGCGGGCGCGCGGCGGTGCATTCAAAATCGGCCAGACCACGTTTGAGGAGCTGTTTGCGGTATTGCTGAAAGAGGCGTTGCAGAAGCGTCCTGCCGGTGATGCGCCGGAGGCGGAACCCATCGTCCCGCAGACTGCGCCGCAGGAGCAGGGTGTGCGCGGACTGGTGCCGACATTGCCCCCGGCGGATAAGCCACGCGCCGCACCGATTGAAGTGCCCGACCACGGCGTGCGTGGCTGAGCAACGCTGCCAACCGCGTTACCATCACGAAATGTAACCAGCATGAAGGGGGCGTCATGGCCACAAAACCGGTAAAAAAAACCGTCGGCAAGACGACGGCAAAAGCGACGGTGAAAGCAAAGGAAAAGCCGCTGCCGGTCTGGGATCTGGGCGACCTTTACGCCGGGCCGAACGACCCCGCCCTCGCACGGGATTTTAAGCGTTTCGACAAAAAAGCGACGGTATTCGCCAAGGCTTATGAAGGCAGGCTGGCGACGCTTGCAGGCGATACGCTTGCGAAAGCGGTGGCGGAATATGAGGCGTTGCAGGATGGTCTTGGGCGCATCGGCAGTTATGCGCAACTGCTCTATGCGGGCGACATGGCAAACCCCGCCAACACACAGTTTTATCAGAACGCGCAGGAACAACTGACGGTGATTTCGAGCCGGCTTATTTTCTTCGGGTTGGAAATCAACAAACTCAGCGATGCGCAGTTGGCCAAAGCCTACCGGCAATCGAAAAAGCTCGTGCATTATGCGCCGTGGTTCGACGCGGTGCGCAGCTATAAACCCTATCAGCTCAGCGACGAGCTGGAGCATTACATCCACGAAACTTCGGTGACGATGGGCGCCTGGCAGCGCCTGTTCGACGAAAGTATCAGCCGTCTTGAATTCACGGTGGACGGCAAAAAAATGAGCGAGCCGCAAGCGCTGGATCTGCTTTCGGGCAGCGATGCGAAAAAGCGCAAAAGCGCGGCGAAGGAAATCGCCCGCGTGTTCGACGAAAACGCGCCGCTGTTCGCGCTCATCACCAACACGCTCGCCAAGGCCAAGCATATCGAGGATGAAAAACGCCGCTTTGCCCGGCCCATCAGCAGCCGCAATGTCAGCAATCAGGTCGAGGACGAAGTGGTTGAGGCACTGATTGCCACGGTGCAGAAAAATTACCGCCATCTCTCGCACCGTTATTATGCGTGGAAGGCGAAGCAATTTGGCAAAAAAACGCTGGATTACTGGGATAGAAATGCGCCGCTGCCCACCGCGGGCGACAAACGCATCGCCTGGGCGGATGGGGTGAAGCTGGTGCGCGAGGCCTACCACGCCTTCTCGCCGGAGCTGGCGCAAATCGGCCAGAAATTCTTCGACAATAACTGGATTGATGTGCCGGTGCGCGCAGGCAAATCGCCCGGTGCGTTCGCGCATCCGACAGTGCCGAGCGCCCATCCGTATCTGCTGCTCAACTATCTCGGCAAAACCCGCGACGTGATGACGCTGGCGCACGAGCTGGGGCACGGCGTGCATCAGGTGCTCTCCGCCGGTCAGGGCGCGCTGATGGCCGACACACCGCTGACGCTGGCGGAAACCGCGAGTGTGTTCGGCGAAATGCTGACCTTTCAGGAATTGCTCAACCGCGAGGGGGACGCCAAGCGCCGCCAGCTTTTAATCGCCGCCAAAATTGAGGATATGCTCAACACTGTGGTGCGGCAGATTGCCTTCTGCGAGTTCGAGCGCATGGTGCATGACGAACGCCGCTTCGGCGAGTTGTCGGTTGAACGCATCGGCGACATCTGGATGGAAGTCTCGCGCGCTTCGCTCGGGCCTGCCATCACCTTGCATCCGGAATACCGCCATTACTGGATGTATATTCCGCATTTCATTCATTCGCCGTTCTACGTCTATGCCTATGCCTTTGGCGATTGCCTCGTCAACTCGCTCTACGGTGTTTACCTTAAGGAGAAAAAAGCGGGCAAGGCCGCCGCGTTTGCCGGGAAATACCTGACCATGCTGCGCGCGGGCGGCACGTTGCGCCACAAGGCTCTGCTCAAGCCGTTCGGCCTTGATGCCTCAAAGCCCGATTTCTGGCAGGCCGGGCTCGATGTGATCGGCGGTTATATCGACCAGTTGGAGAAATAGGCATTTTAGCATCCGCCGGTGGGATTATGACAGCCATTTCACCAGCACATGCTGCTTTTTGCCTTTGGAGAGTTTGAGCGATGATTTTCCATCGATATGGTTGATGGTGACGCGCGCGCTTTCGTCGCTCACTTTTTCATCGTTAAGGCTGACGCCGTTGCCTTTTATCAGGCGGCGACCTTCGCCAAGGCTCGCGGCAAAGCCTGCTTTCACCAGCAGTTCCGCGATGGGGATGCCCTGAATGAAGCGCTCTCTCTCGATAACAACCTCCGGCAAGTTATCGCTCACGCCGCTGCCGCTGAAAATATCACGCGCGGTTTGGGCGGCTTTTTCGGCGGCCTCGCGCCCATGCAGCAGCGCGGTTGCCTCGGTGGCGAGGCGTGCCTTGGCATCGTTAATGTTGGCGGTGGGTGCGGTGAGCTGTGCAATTTCATCCAGCGAAACTTCGGTGAAGAGCTTGAGGAAGCGCGCCACATCCGCATCCTCGGTGTTGCGCCAGAACTGCCAGTAATCATATGGCGAAAGCAAATCCGCATTCAGCCATACCGCGCCAGCGGCGGTCTTGCCCATTTTCGCGCCCGAGGCGGTGGTAATCAGCGGCGAGGTGATGCCGAAGAGAATTTTATCTTCATTCAATTCCGTTTCTTCGTACGCCGCACGAACTGCATTACGATATTCATCGCCAGTATTTTTTACGGGGACTTGCGGGCGTATGCGCCGCATAAGCTCCACCCCATTCACGATATTGCCCCACTGGTCGCTGCCGCCCATCTGCACGCGGCAGCCAAGTCGGCGGTTTAGCTCGACAAAATCATAGGCCTGCAAAATCATGTAGTTGAATTCGAGGAAGCTTAAGGTTTGCTCGCGCTCCAAACGCAGCTTCACGGAATCCATTGTCAGCATGCGGTTGATGGAGAAATGGCGGCCATAGTCACGCAGGAACTGCGCGTAGTTGAGGTCGCTGAGCCAGTCGTCGTTATTGACCATAAGGGCGGCGTTTTCGGGAGTGCTGCTTTCGTTATTGCTGAAGGACAGGAACTGCGAGAACACTTGCTTCAGGCTGTCCATATTTTCGTTAATTTGCGCGTCGCTCAGCGGTGGGCGCGATTCGTCCTTGCCGCTCGGGTCGCCGATTTTGGTGGTGCCGCCGCCCAGCAGCACGATGGGCCGGTGGCCGCATTTCTGCCACCAGCGCAGCAGCATGATTTGTAGCAGCGAGCCGACATGCAGCGATTTCGCCGTGCAATCAAAGCCGATATAGGCGGTTTGACCCGGCGTTTTGAGGAGTTCGGTAAGCCCTGCCTCGTCCGTCATCTGGTGGATGAAGCCGCGTTCTTTGATGATATCGATGAAGTTCTGCATGACGTTCCTTGAATCACCTGTCACCCCGTCTTTATGATGGGGGCCACCTTAACTTAAAAAGATGGATGCCGTCATAAAGACGGCATGACAGGTTGGGGTTTTGCTCCTGATTGTTGCTTGTCTGCCCACTCATACCGTGCATACTGGCCGCATGACAAGCACGATTCAATTTCCTGCCCATGTGATTGGCCTGATGAGCGGCACTAGCGCCGATGGGGTCGATGCCGCCCTGCTATACACGGATGGGCGGGCTGTGGTGGAGGCCGGTGCCTCGCATTTCGTGCCCTATGACGCGGCGTTACGTGCCGATATTTTGGCGTTGATGCGCGGCGCGGGCGATGCAAAAAATGTTGGTGCGGCACTCACCGACATCCATATTCAGGCAGTCAATGCGCTGATAAAAAAAGCCGCTGTTTCACGTGAAACAGTGGCGTTGGTAGGCTTCCATGGCCAGACCATCCGTCACGCGCCGCAGGAAGGCGTCACCGTGCAGCTGGGGGAAGCGGCGCGCATGGCGGCGGCGCTGGGTATCCCTGTGGTGGCGGATTTCCGCAGCAACGACGTGCGCCACGGCGGGCAGGGTGCGCCGCTGGTGCCGCTCTACCATGCCGCGCTGGCGCACACTCTCGAAAAACCGCTGATGGTGGTGAATATCGGCGGGGTCAGCAATGTGACATGGCTCGGTGCGGCGGGAGAAATTATCGCCTTTGATTGCGGCCCCGGCAGTGCGTTGCTTGATGATTGGGTGTTCCGCCATACGGGCGAACGCTATGACGCAAACGGCGCACTTGCTGCGCGTGGGGTGGTCGATAGCGCGTTGGTTGGGGAATTTTTGCGCGATCCATTCTTCCTGCGCGATGCGCCAAAATCGCTTGACCGGCTGCATTTTGAAACGCTGGTGCACGGCCTTTTGCATCGGCCAGACCGACAGCTGAGCCTTGAGGATGGCGCGGCGACGCTCACCAGCATGACGGCAACCGCGATTGCGCTTTCGTTTGGTGCTGTGCCTGCCAGCCCGAAGCGTGTGCTGATTGCCGGAGGCGGGCGCCACAACGCCACGCTGATGGGGTTGCTCAAAGCCTGCGTCAACGCGCCGGTGATGGCGGTGGAGGAAGTGGGCTGGGATGGCGATATGCTCGAAGCGCAGGCGTTTGCTTACCTTGCGGCGCGTTCGGCGCAGGGGCTGCCGTTAAGCCTGCCGACGACTACAGGGGTAAGTCAGCCGGTAACTGGCGGCGTTTTCTATCCGGCCTGACGCGCGGGCGGTTCTTGAATTCCTCGATTTTGCGGGCGATGAATTCGTCGGTCGTGCCGGTTAGCAGATCCATCTGCGTGCGGTAGTAATGGTCGGCACCGGGGACGACTTTATATTCGACGTTGGTGCCTTTCTGTGCGCGCAATTTATCAACGAGCGTTTGCACTGCAGGTTCGCTGACGATGTCGTCGCGGTCGCCCTGAGTGATGAGGCCGTGCGCCGGGCAAGGGCTCAAGAAACCGAAATCATACATGTTGGCGGGCGGCGAAATGGCGAGGAAGCCCTCAATCTCGGGGCGGCGCATCAGCAGTTGCAGCGAAATCCACGCGCCGAAGGAGAAGCCGCCAATCCAGCAGCTCGACGCATCCGGGTTTTGCAATTGTACCCAGTCGAGCGCCGAGGCGGCGTCGGTCATTTCACCCAGCCCATCGTCGAATTTACCCATCGAGCGGCCAACGCCACGGAAATTGAAGCGCAGTACCGAAAAGCCCGCACGCGCGAAGCTGGAATACAAGCGGTAGACGATTTTGTTGTTCATGGTGCCGCCATAAAGCGGGTGCGGGTGCAGCACCACGGCCACCGGTGATTGTTTATCGGGGTTGTGGTGGTAGCGGCCTTCGATGCGTCCTTCCGAGCCTTGAAAAATCACTTCAGCCATTCATCTGCTCCTTGTTGTACTGCGCGCGGCGTAATAGTTGACCCTTTTGCTGGGGTTCCCTATAGAGTAGGCAAAATCGCGTGTTGCAGGGATTCTACTGGGCTGGGTGGTAGCCCAAACGCCCGCGCGACACAAGATGTTTGTTAAAAAACAAAGGTAAGCAACGCTATGGCCAGCCTCGGCAGTGAACTTCGTTATATCGTCAGCCGCGACCCGGCCGCTCGCACGCGGCTGGAGGTGGCGCTCACCTACCCGGGGTTCCATGCGCTGGCGGCGCACCGGGCTATCCATTTTCTGTGGCGGTGTCGGCTGAAGCTGCTGGCGCGCGTGCTCTCGGCGTTGATGCGGCTGCTGACAGGCATCGAGATTCACCCGGCGGCGGTCATCGGCGCGCATTGCTTCATCGACCACGGGCAGGGGGTGGTGATTGGTGAAACGACGATTATCGGCGACCGCGTGACCTTATATCAGGGGGTGACGCTCGGCGGTATGTCGCTTGAGAAAAGCAAGCGTCACCCGACGCTGGGCAACGATGTGGTGGTCGGCGCGGGGGCGATTATCCTCGGCCCGGTGACGGTGGGCGACGGCGCGCGTGTCGGTGCTAACGCTGTGCTGCTGACCGATGTCGCGGCGGGTGAAGTGATGGTGGGGATTCCGGCCCGTCCGCGTCCGTCCGAGGGCACACCCGACAGCACCACGTTGTTGGCGCGGGTGGCGGCGCTTGAGGCAAGGCTCGCGCAACTTGAGGGGCAGGCCGGGCGCGTTGCGGTATTCGATGCTTAGGTGGGTAACAACCCGGTGAGCGAAACGGGGTGGAGGTAGCGTATGATACTCAGCACCAAGGGACGTTACGCGGTGATGGCGATGGTCGATCTGGCTGTGCAGCCGCAGGGCAGTCCGGTGGGGTTGGCAAGTGTGGCGCAGCGGCAGGAGATTCCGCTGGCCTATCTCGAACAGATTTTCGCGCGGATGAAGCGGGCCGGGGTGGTGAAATCGGTGCGTGGCCCGGGCGGCGGCTATAAGCTGGCGCGCGACGCGGCGCAGATAAGTATCGCCGACATTATGCTCGCCGCCGACGAGCCGATTAAAATGACCCGCTGCGACGAGCACAGCCACCATGGTTGCATGGCCACCAAAAGTCGCTGCCTGACCCATGATTTGTGGGAGGGGTTGACCGCCCAGATGCGCCTGTATTTGGGCAGCATCACGTTGGCGGATGTCTGCGCGCGCCGGGTGCAGCAGAAATTTCCCCGCGCCCATGCGATGCCGGAACTGATGATGTTCGGCAAGGGAATGGTTCGCGTCGAGGGGCAGGACACGCCTTCATGATGTATCTCGACTACAACGCGACATCGCCGCTGCGGCCTTCGGTGAAGGCTGCGATGGAGGCGCTGGGCGACGCGCCGCTCAACCCCTCCTCGGTGCATGCGGCCGGGCGTGCGGCGAAAAAGCAGCTTGAGGATGCGCGGGCGCTCATTGCGCAGGCACTCGGGGCATTCCCGAACGAAGTGCTGTTTACCGGCTCGGCCAGCGAGGCCAACACCATGGTGTTGCGTGGCTTCGCGGATCGGGCGCTGCTTATCTCCGCCGTCGAGCATGCCTCAATTAGCAGAACCGGCGCGCTGCTCGGCGCAGCCACCATCCCGGTCGATAGCGATGGCATCGTGAAGCTTGATGTGCTGGAGCGGCAACTTGAAGCCCTCGGCAGGCCCGCGCTGGTTTCCGTCATGCTGGCGAACAATGAAACGGGCGTTATCCAGCCCATCGCAGAGATTGCACGCCTCGTCCATGCCCATGGCGGTTTGCTGCATGTGGACGCGGTACAGGCGCTCGGCAAAATCAGCGTCGATTGGGGATTGCTGGGTGCCGATATGCTGACCATCGGTGCCCATAAAGCAGGTGGGCCGCTTGGGGTGGGGGCGCTGCTGATTCGCAACGATCTGGCCATCAAGTCGCTGATAACCGGTGGAGGGCAGGAATTAGGCCGCCGCGCGGGGACGGAAAACATCCCGGCAATTGTCGGGTTTGCGCAATTGGTGCAGGAAGTCGCCCACTTCCCGGAAGCGGCGTCATGGCTAGCATGGCGCACATGGCTGGAAAAAGAGCTCATCGCCGCCGCCCCCGAGGCGATAATCTGTGGCGAAGGGGCGGCACGCCTGCCTAACACACTCACCATCACCATGCCGCAGGTGCAAAGCGAAACACAGGTGATGAATTTCGACCTTGCGGGATTTGCCGTGTCGGCAGGGTCGGCCTGTTCCTCGGGGCGGGTGACGGCCTCCTCGGTGCTGCTGGCGATGGGGGTGCCGCCCGAAATTGCCACCACTGCCATCCGCATCAGCTGGGGCTGGGCGACGACGCGCGCGCAGATAGAAGCCTTCGTGAAAGAATGGAAAGCAATCTATCTGCGAGTCACTCGCAAAGCCGCAGAAACAAACGGTTTGTAATGATTTTTCAGCGTCGATAATAGTTGACTACGACGCTATGTTATTCTATTTAAGTTAATGCGTGTCGGCTGTTCGCACAAACACTGTCGGCCCACCTTCATGAGGGGGTTGCCTTGTTAATCAGGTGGCCCCCGCAATTACGACAATCAAGAGAAAACGCATGACCATCGTTGCCATAAAAAAGCCTGAGGAGGTTGCCGTGAAGTTCCCGATCTTCATGGATTACCAATCCACGACGCCGGTAGACCCTCGCGTGCTCGAAAAAATGCTGCCGTATTTTACGCAGAAGTTCGGCAATCCGCACTCGCGCAGCCACGCCTATGGCTGGGAGGCGGAAGAGGCCTGCGAGCTGGCGCGCGCTCAGGTGGCGCGGTTGATTCATGCCGATGCGAAAGAGATTATTTTCACCAGCGGTGCGACCGAGAGCAACAACATCGCGCTCAAGGCGGTTGGCGCGTTTTACAAATCGAAGAAAAACCACCTTATCACCGTCGTCACCGAGCATAAATGCGTGCTGGATTCGGCGCGCCATATGGAGATGGACGGGTTCGAGGTGACGTACCTGCCGGTGCAGAAAAACGGCCTGATTGATTTAGAGGTGCTGAAAGCGGCGATCAAGCCCAACACGCTGATGGTGAGCGTGATGGCGGTGAATAACGAGCTGGGGGTGATTCAGCCGCTGGCTGAAATCGGCGCAATCACCCGCGCGCATGACGTGCTGTTCCACACCGATGCGGCGCAGGCATTTGGTAAAATTCCGCTGGATGTCGAGGCGATGAATATCGACCTGATGAGTATTTCCGGCCATAAGATTTACGCCCCGAAAGGCATCGGCGCGCTGTATGTACGCCGCCGCCCGCGTGTGCGGCTGGAGTCGCTGTTTTCCGGCGGCGGGCAGGAACGCGGCATGCGTAGCGGCACCTTGCCGACCCCGCTGGTGGTGGGGCTGGGTGAAGCGGCGCGTATCGCCGGGTCGGAAATGCAGGAAGAAAACGCCCGCCTGCGCCAGCTATCGGAGAAATTCCTGAAAGCGGTGATGGACGATGTGCCGGATGTATTTCTGAACGGCGACCGCGAACAGCGCATCCCCGGCTGTATCAATCTCAGCTTTGCCTATATCGAAGGCGAAAGCATGATTATGGCGATTAAGAACCTCGCCTGCTCCAGCGGATCGGCCTGCACCTCGGCATCGCTTGAGCCGTCCTATGTATTGCGTGCAATTGGGGTGGGCGAGGAGTTGGCGCATACCAGCATTCGCTTTGGCATTGGCCGGTTTACCACCGAAGCCGAAATTGACGCCGCCATAGAGATTGTGACGGGAAGCATCGAGAAACTCCGCGCGATGAGCCCGTTATGGGAGATGGTGCAAGAGGGCGTGGATATTTCAAAAATCGAGTGGGCAGCCCATTAAGGGGTAGTTAGTCGCCAGTAGCCAGTAGCCAGTAAGGAAAATGGAAAAAGTTCGTTCATATAAAGATTTAAAAGTTTGGCAGAAGGGCGCCGACCTGGCGCTTGAAGTCTATGTGCTGTCGAAAAATTTTCCGAAGGATGAGCTTTATGGCTTGACCAGTCAGCTGCGGCGGGCAGCTATTTCGATACCGTCTAATATTGCCGAGGGGAGCGAGCGAAAAGCAGTGAGGGATTTTTTACGATTTGTTCGCATCGCTTCGGGTTCGTTAGCCGAAGTTGAAACGCAGCTTTATATGGCTTTTAGGCTTGGTTATATCGCAGAAGGTGAGTATCAAAACGTGCAACCGCTCATGGCCGAAATTGGCAGGATGCTGAATGGTTTTGCTAATAATTTGGCAGAACAGCTGGCTACTGGCGACCGGCTACTGGCTACCTCTTAGGAGACTAAAATGGCCTATTCAGAAAAACTCGTCGATCACTACGAAAACCCGCGCAATGTGGGGTCGATGGATAAGGACGACGCCCATGTCGGCACCGGACTGGTCGGCGCGCCCGCGTGCGGGGATGTGATGAAACTGCAAATCCGCGTCAATGATGCGGGCGTGATTGAGGATGCGCGCTTCAAAACCTTCGGCTGCGGCTCGGCGATTGCCTCAAGCTCGCTGGTCACCGAATGGGTGAAGGGCCGGCATGTCGATGAGGCGATGACCATTAAAAATACGCAAATCGCCGAGGAACTAGCGCTGCCGCCGGTAAAAATCCATTGCAGCGTGCTGGCGGAGGATGCGATTAAGGCCGCGATTGCGGATTACAAAACAAAACATGCCTCGACCGAAGTGAAGGTCGGGTAGGGGTGAGAATGCAACGGTACGTATGAATCCATCCTCGACATCCAAAGCGGTATCCATCACCGATCGTGCGGCGATGCATATTCAGGCCCTGCTGGCGAAACGCGAGAAGGAGTCGGTCGGCATCAAGGTCGGCATCCGCACGCGGGGCTGTTCGGGGCTTTCCTACACCATCGAATATGCCGACGAGGTCGGCAAATATGATGAGGTCATCGAGGATAAGGGCGTGCGCGTGCTCATCGACCCGAAGGCGGTGATGTTCCTGATCGGCACCGAAATGGATTTCGTCGAAGAGAAATTTAAAAGCGGATTCGTATTCAACAACCCGAATGCCAAAGGCACCTGCGGTTGCGGCGAAAGCTTCAACGTCTAGCCGCGCCTAATTAACAGGCGAAACTTTCGGCCATATTTTGTTTGGCAGCCCCACCATTTCCGCCTATAAGCGCAGGGCATTAAAATAGGATATGCTATGACGGTTACTGCAAGCACGAGCTTTGCTGCGAAACTTAAGCCTGTGATGATTTCCGGGGCGGAGGTGTTGCCTATCGTTGAGGGTGGCAAGGGCGTGGGCGCCAGCAATGGCCACAGTGCAGGAGCGTTCGCCGCTGCCAATGCGGTGGGCACAATGTCGGCGGTCAACCAGCTCGAATACGACGATGACGGTCAGGTTATCGATCTGGTCTATCAGGGCAGCACGCGGCGCGACCGCCACGAAGAGCTGGTTGCGAACGGTATTCGTGCGGGCATCCAGCATGCAAAAATTGCTCATGAAATGAGCAACGGCCAGGGTCGCCTGCACATGAATATCCTCTGGGAAATGGGCGGTGCGCCGCGCGTGATGGAGGGAATACTCGAAGGCGCCAAAGGGCTGATTCACGGCGTCACCTGCGGTGCGGGGATGCCTTACCGCCTGAGTGAAATTGCCGCACAGCATGGGGTCTATTACCACCCTATCATCTCCTCGATGCGCGCGTTCCGCGCCTTGTGGAAGCGTTCGTATTCGAAATATGTCGATCTGCTCGGCAGCGTGGTCTACGAGGACCCATGGCTTGCCGGTGGGCATAACGGCCTGAGCAATTCCGAGGACCCGGAGCATCCCGAGGATCCGTATCCGCGCGTGGTCGAGCTGCGCCGCTTCATGAACGAGGTCGGCCTGCACCACGTGCCGATTATCATGGCGGGTGGGGCGTGGTACCTCAAGGACTGGGAGCATTGGCTCGATAATCCGGAAATCGGCCTCATTGCCTTCCAGTTTGGCACACGCCCGCTGCTGACGAGGGAAAGCCCCATCCCCGAGGAATGGAAGCAACGCCTGCTGACCCTTAAAAAAGGCGATGTATTCCTCAATAATTTCAGCCCGACGGGGTTTTATTCCTCGGCGGTGAACAACCCGTTCATCAAGGAGCTGCGCTCGCGCAATGAGCGGCAGATTCCCTTCTCGACCGACCCGGAGGGCTACCGCACCGAACCTTATCCGTTCGGCCCGCGCAAACGCCCGCATTACGTCACGCCCGAGGATATGGAAAAGGCAAATCAGTGGGCGGCGCTCGGCTTCACCGAGGCAATGAAAACGCCCGATGATACGTTGATGTTCGTGACGCCCGAAAAAGCGCAGGAAATCCATCAGGATCAGGTCGATTGCATGGGCTGCCTGACGCATTGCCGCTTTTCGAACTGGAAAGACCACGACGACTTCACCACCGGCAAGAAGGCCGATCCGCGCAGCTTTTGCATTCAGAAAACCCTGCAGGACATCGTGCGCGGCGGCTCGCTCGACAATAACCTCATGTTCTCGGGCCATAATGCCTACAAATTCGCAACCGACCCGTTCTACAGCAACGGCTTCGTGCCAAGCGTCGGCGAACTGGTGCAGCGGATTATGACGGGGGCCTAGCCTCGCACCACGTGGTTACTCGCAGGCAGGAAGCTATTCCTTGAACACTTCCTCGCGGCCGACGCCCCAGATATCCGCCTTGCGAATCCAGCCGTTGCGGCCATGGATTTCCATCCGGCACCAGTCGGGTTTGCATTGTTTCAGGGTGCCGATGACCAGTTTCTGCGCCCGCATGATGTTGGCGCTGGTGGCGTCGGGGCGGGCGTAGAGATTCTGCGTTTTATCCATGACCATCGCGGTGCGGGCACCGTCGATTGCGCCCTTGTGCACCCAGCCTGCACTGCCCTGATAGTCGGCGATTTTCCGCCAGTGCGCGAACTCCTCGATAATCTGCACGGGCAGGTGGGCGCGCTTATAGACATAATGGATGGGGTAGCGCTTGCCTGGGCCGACCCGGACATTGATTTCGTCGTATTTCAACGAAACAAAGCGCGGCACCGGCAACCCCGAAGGGTTAAGAATCGACGGCTCCGGCGCGCCGTGGGCTGTCGTGGCGAGCAGCAGAATGGCAAGGGTGAGCAGGTGTTTCATGGAGCCGTTATAGCAAGCGGTGCGGCAATGTCCACGTCCGCATGTGGGGCGGGGTGCCTGATAGCAAGCAATGGGCATCAGGGTGACAATAGCCCACAAACGGGGCAGGCCGCATCTGCGACCCGTTCGCTCAGGCGCTGGGTCATGCGCTTTGCGTCGTAAAAGGCGATGTGGTGGGCGAGCGCCGGGCGGCCAAGCAGGATATTGAGCATTTCGAGCGCCTGCATGCTGCCGAGGATGCCAGCCAGTGGCCCGATGATGCCCGAGTCGCGGCAGGTATTGGCCTCGGGTGCGTCGGGGCTGACGAAGCACTGGTAGCAACCCGCCTGCGGGGTGGAGGCGGGAAGAATGCTCATCACCTGCCCCTGCCAGCCTGCAATTGCGGCGCTGACCAGCGGCGTGCCGCGCGCCACGCAGGCACGGTTTACGGCAAAACGGGTCGTGAAATTGTCGCAGCCATCGGCGACGATGTCGTAGCCTGAAACCAGCGCGTCTGCATTTTCCGCCGTCAATGCCTCGGGGTAACAGATAACATTAATTTCGGGGTTCAGCTCAGCCACGCGGTCGCGGGCGCTTTCCACCTTCAGGCGGCCAATATCCCCGGTTTCGTGAATAATTTGCCGCGCGAGGTTCGAGCGTTCGACGCGGTCGGGGTCGATGATCCCCAGCGTGCCGACGCCCGCCGCCGCAAGGTAGCTGATGAGCGCCGAGCCAAGCCCCCCAGCCCCAATGACGAGCACCCGCGCCTTAAGCAACGCCTCCTGCCCGGCTTCGCCCATATCGGCGAGCATAATCTGGCGGGCATAGCGCCGTTGTTGATCGAGATCCACGCCCGCGCGCTTAAATATCGGCGAATAAATCCGTCGAGATGTAGCGCTCGGCGGGCGAGGCGACGATAACGACGATGGTTTTTCCCGCCATCTCGGGGCGTTTGGCCACTTCGAGCGCGGCGGCAATGGTCGCGCCCGAGGAAATGCCGACCGGAATGCCGTCGAGTTTGGCGATGAGCCGCGCGGTGTTGAAGGCGGTGGCGTTGCTGATGGTGACCACCTCGTCGATCAGCTCGCGCTTGAGTACCTCGGGGATGAAGCCCGCGCCGATGCCCTGAATTTTATGCGGCCCCGGGTTGCCGCCCGAGAGCACCGCGCTGTCTTCCGGCTCGACCGCGATGACTTTGATGCCGGGGTTTTTGCTTTTGAGGTATTCACCCGTGCCAGTAAGCGAGCCACCCGTGCCTACGCCGGTGATAAACACATCGACCTTACCTGCGGTATCGGCCCAGATTTCCGGCCCGGTGGTGGCGACGTGAATCGCCGGGTTGGCTTTGTTCTGGAATTGCTGGAGCATCAGCGCCTTCGGGTTGCTGGCGACAATCTCCTCGGCTTTTTCGATCGCGCCGCGCATGCCTTTGGGCGCCGGAGTGAGTTCCAGTTCCGCGCCGAGAAATTTCAACATTTTGCGCCGTTCGAGCGACATCGATTCGGGCATGGTGAGGATAAGCTTATAGCCCTTGGACGCGCAGACGAACGCCAGCGCAATGCCTGTGTTGCCCGAAGTCGGCTCGACCAGCACCGAATCGGCATTGAGCTTGCCGGACTTCTCAGCCGCCTCGACCATCGACAGCGCGATGCGATCTTTGACCGAGGAAAGTGGGTTGAAAAATTCGAGCTTGGCGAGCACCGTGCCTTTGGCACCGGCCTGTTGCGCGATACGGTTCAGGCGCACCAGCGGCGTGTGGCCGATGGTTTCGAGGATGCTGTCATAAACGCGTCCGCGCGGGGCGTCGAGATGTTCGGTGGCGATACGTGTGCGCATGGCAGGCTCCTATATGGTGAAATTGTCGATGTCGGGGGTGGCGGTGGGGATATTTGCTTTTTCGGCGTCTTCGCATAACTGCGCGAGGGTGACCCCGGCCATTTCATGCTGCCATGCCGCAAGCAGGCGTTGCGTGGCAGGGGCCAGCACCTGTGCGCCAAGTGTAGTGGTGCTGACCGGCGGCGTGGCCGTTTTGCCCAGAGCGTCGCAGATGTCGGCAAGGCTGATGTTGCGGCGTTCGCGGCCCAGCATATAGCCGCCCTGTGGCCCACGGACGCTGCGCAGGATGCCTGCGCGCACCAGTTTCTGCATCATCGGTTCGAGGTAGCGTACCGGCAGGTTCTGTGCCTGCGCCACGAGATTGCCCGCCACCGGCTCCACCTTCGCGTTGTAAGCGATGTAGAGCACCGCCTCCACCGTGTAGAAGATTTTTGCCGAGAGGGTTAACATGGCGTTACCCTCGCGTACCGGTGGAGCCAAAACCGCCTGCGCCGCGTGCGCTTTCGGGCAATTCCAATACTTCCGAAAATTGGGCGCGGGTGTAGGGCGCAATCACCATCTGTGCGATGCGCATGCCGCGCTCGACCACGAAGTCGGCGGTGCCGTGGTTGATGACGATGACCCCGATTTCACCACGGTAATCGGCATCAATCGTGCCGGGGGAATTGACGAGGCTGATGCCGTTTTTGAGGGCGAGGCCCGAGCGTGGGCGGATTTGCGCTTCGTAGCCGTCGGGCAGGGCGATGGCCAGACCGGTCGGGATGAGTGCGCGTTCGCCGCTTCTAACCACGATGTTTTCGCCAATGGCCGCGAGCAGGTCCATGCCCGCGCTATGTTCGGTGGCGTAGGCGGGGAGCGCCAGATCCTGCGCGTGCGGCAGGCGGGTGATGGCAATAGTGAGTGGTGTGCGGCTCATGCGGATTTTCCTTTGCGGGCGGGGTTGGCAAAATGCCGGGCGATTTTTTCCACGAGCTTTTCCGCCACTTCGGTTTTACTGGCGTGCGGCCAGGATTCTTCGCCCCCGGCGGTGAGGAGGGTGACGTTGTTATCATCCGCCCCAAACACCTGCCCGCCGCTGACATCGTTCGCCAGCAGCCAGTCGCAGTTTTTTTTCAGCCGCTTGGCACGGGCATGGGCGAGCAGCTTTTCGGTTTCGGCGGCGAAGCCCACCACCAGCGACGGGCGGCGCGGGCCTTTGGCGATGGCGGCCAGCACATCGACGGTCGGCACCAATTCGAGCGTCAGCGTGTGGACGCCCGCTTTCTTTTTCATCTTCTGCCCGGCAGGTTTGGCGAGGCGCCAATCGGCGACAGCGGCAGCGGCGATAAAGATATCCGCAGGTAGCGCCTTCTGCGCGGCGTCGAGCATGCCTTGCGCATCGCAGGCCTCGACCACGGTGACGCCCGCAGGGTGGGGAATGCT
>JANRKD010000014.1:0-41542 GCA_033763655.1 Alphaproteobacteria bacterium | reverse complement strand
GTTCGAGCGTGTTGAGCACTTTTTTGATGCGTTGCCCGGTAATGTCCTGAAAGCTGCAGGCCTCAAGGATGCTGACGGCATGTTCGCCCAGTTTGGCGCCCGCCTCGGTGTCGGCGAGGCCGCCTGCCAGCAGCATGACGGCATCCGCCGCATCCATAATGCTGTTGGTCGCTTCCTCGGTGTGGCGCACCACTTCGGTCAGTTGCAAGGTGGCGTGCGAAATGTTTTTCTCGTTGCCGGTTTTATCCTCGGTGAGGGCAATCGCAGCGATTTCCGATTTGGCCTCGGAAATATAGAGGGCGATTTTTTCAATCTCGCGCTCAAGCTGCTCGGCGGTAATATCCTTGTTAGTGCCTGGCATAAATCCCCCTAGAATGCGCCGAAAACGGCTTCGAGTTTTTGCTTGAGCGTCTGGGCGTTGAAGGGTTTGACAATGTAGTTGCTCACCCCTGCCTGTTTGGCAGCGATGATGTTTTCGGTTTTGCTTTCCGCCGTCACCATGATGAAGGGGAGCTGTTTGGTGGCCTCGTTGGTGCGCACCAGCTTTAAGAACTCAAAGCCCGACATCGGCTCCATATTCCAGTCCGAGATGATGAGGCCATATGGCTTCATTTTGACCATATCCCAGGCCATGGTGCCGTCGGTCGCTTCCTCGATATTGGTAAAGCCAAGCTGGTTGAGCAGCCCGCGCACGATGCGCAGCATGGTTTTGTAATCATCCACAATCAGGATGGGCATGCTTTTATTAATTGCCATAATCTGGTACCCGGATTTTAAGTGTGTAGCGAGATTGAAACGAAGACTGACAGAGTGAGGTGAGAATGAATTGGCATGACATTCGAAAAATTGCAATCGCTCTTGAAGAGAATTATCCACAGACCGATAACGTGAACCTGCGGTTTACCGACCTTCGGGACTGGATTCTGACCCTGCCTGACTTTAACGACACAGCCAACGGTTGCAATGAAAAAATCCTTGAGGCCATCCAAATGGCGTGGATTGACGAACGTGCATAGGCCGCCGCTGCGCCTTGCCACGCCCGATGCCACGCGCGAACTCGCACAAACCATAGGCAGACAGTTGCGTTGTGGCGATGTGGTCACACTCGCGGGGGATTTGGGCGCGGGGAAAACCACCTTCGCGCAGTTTCTTATCCAATCGTTAAGCGTGCAGCCGGTCGAGGTGACAAGCCCCACTTTCACGCTGCTGCAGACCTACCCCGTGCGGCTGGCAGATGGGGCGGCGTGCGAAGTGCACCATTACGATCTCTACCGCATCGGGCAGCCGTCGGCGCTGGTCGAGCTGGGTATCGAGGAGGCGCTGGCGCAGGTGGTGCTCATCGAATGGCCCGAACGGCTCGGCGGAATGCGTTTGCCTATCGCGCTTGCACTTTCCTTCACACTTGCCGATGATGGCGCGCGTTATGTCACCGTCGGTGGTGATGCCGGACGTTGGAGTGCTATTCTGTCATGACGGTTTCCCCTGCTATCCGCCCCAATCGCGACGCCGCGATGGATGCGTTTTTAAGCCGCATTGGCTGGCATGGCGCCGTGCGCCGTATGCTGGCGGGCGATGCCTCGTTCCGCCGCTACGAGCGCGTGACACAGGGCGATACCGTCGCCGTGCTGATGGATGCGCCGCCACCGTGGGAGGATGTACGGCCCTTCATTGCCGTGACCGATCTGCTTGCGCGCTGCGGGGTCACCGTGCCCATGATTATCGGGCGCGACGCGGCGGAGGGCTTCCTCCTGCTTGAGGATCTCGGCGATGCGTCCTTCACGCGGTTGTTGCGCGAACAGCCCGCGCGCGAGGGCGAGCTGTATCGGGCCGCGACTGAGGCGCTTATCACCTTGCGCCGCGCCAGCCGGGCGGATGAAGCGACACTGGCGGCGGCGCTGCCACCCTATGACATGGCGGTGTACCTGCGCGAGGCGGCGCTGTTTGCGGAATGGTTCCTGCCGCAGATTCACGGCCTTGAAAAGGCCCGTGCGCTGCGTGGGGAATACCTCGCCCTCTGGCAGACGGTGCTGACACAGGCCGCGCCGCAGCAGCACTGCCTTGTCCACCGCGATTACCACGCGGATAATCTGTTTTGGCTTGAGGAGCGTTCCGGCCATCACGCCGTCGCGATGATTGATTATCAGGACGCGCTGTGGGGCGATGCGGCGTACGATTTGGCTTCGCTGCTCGAGGACGCGCGGCGCGATGTCGCCCCGGAAACGGTGGCGCAGTGCTATGCGCAGTATGTCGCCGCCACCGGCGAGGCGGCGGAGGGATTTTCTGCCCGTTACGCCGTCATCGCCGCGCAGCGCAACGCCAAGATTATCGGCATTTTCGCGCGGCTGTGCCTGCGCGACGGCAAGGCACATTACCTCGACTATCTGCCGCGTGTCTGGGGCCATTTTCTGCACGACCTGAAGCACCCGTTGCTCGCCCCGCTGCGCGCGTTTATCGAAGCGCAGGTGCCGGTCGCATGGCGCGGCGCTTTCACGCCCGACCGCGCTATCGGCGGCATCGTGCCATGAGGCCAACCCATGCCATCATCCTGAGTGCGGGGTTGGGGACGCGGATGCGGCCATTGACCGAAACCCTCCCCAAGCCGCTGATCCCGGTGCGTGGGGTGCCGCTTATCGACTGGTGCCTTGATTGGCTGGCGGCGGCGTCCATCCGTGAGGTAGTGGTCAACACTTCCTACCGTGCCGCGCAGATGGAAGACTATCTCGCCTTGCGCGCGGCTCCGCCCAACATTCATTTCTCGCGCGAGGAGCCTGCGCCGCTTGAAACCGGCGGCGGCATCGCCAGGGCCCTGCCGTGGCTGGGGGATGCGCCATTCCTCGCCATGAACAGCGATGCGATTTTTCCGGCAAGTGCGCCCCATCCCATCCTGCGTATGGGTGAGGCGTGGAGCGATGATCTCGATTTCCTCATGCTGCTGATTCCGAAGGCCAACGCCATCGGCTGGCAGGGGCGCGGCGATTTCGTGACGGATGAGAAGGGCCGTATCCGCCGCCCGCACGAGGGGGAGGACGCGCCGTATATTTTCAGCGGGGTGGAAATCATCCATCCGCGCGCGTTTGCAGGCTGCCCCGAGGGCGCGTTTTCGCTGGCGCATTTATGGAATGCCCGCCGTGGCGCGGATGGCTGGCACCACCGCATGCGTGCAGTCATCCACACCGGGGCGTGGGTGAATGTCGGCGATCTCGCCGGGCTTAAAACCGCCGAAGACTACGACGGCTACGGCGGCGGCGCATCGACCGGCAGCCGGATGTAAGGCGGTTGGGCACCCACCTGTGGCGTGGTCGGAATCAGGAGGCCGGCGGGCAGGGTGATGCTTCTGCCCACATGCAGTTCAAGCGGTTTTGCGCTGCTCGCGGCCGGTAGCGGCACGCTCGCGTTAATTTCGAACGATTGCAGCAGCGCGCCGTCGGCACTGAGCATCTGCCCGCCACCGTTGAGCTGCACGCTGCTTGCGCCCGCACGGATGATGGCGCTGGGGTTCATCTGCAGGATGGTGCCGTTGTCAAACACAAGCGAGCCGCCTTCCTCCAGCATCAGTTGCGGCGCGGTCGGCTGCAGGTAGATGGTGGTGTTGGATTGCATGAACAGGCGCGTGTCGGCGCCCGTTTCCGCCAGCAGCGAGGTCAGCCCGCTTATTTTATAGAAGGTCGCCGTGCTGCCCGAAGGGTAATAAAGCCCGGGACGGTTGAGCACACCATACTGGGTTTTGCCGGTGCAGCTTGCCCCGGCCGGCTGAAGGGTGATTAAATCGCAGTTGGCATCGGGTGTTGGCAGGGCCGCCGCCGCCGATGTGCAGGTGGCAGACAGGGCGCTTAACCCGCCGCCCGCGACGGTGCCGGTCAGCGGGTTGGCCGCCGGGCATTGCGGCGGTGCGGCAGGCGGCGGGTTGCCGGGAACCGGCGTAAACAGCGGCTCGGCAGGCTGGCAGACCCAGACCCAGTCGTTATGGCAGCCCAGGGCGTCGCACTGGCCGTTATTGCGGCGCGTCGCGCTGTAGCTGGTGCTTTCGCAGCCGGACTCATTCGAGGCCAGTATCCGTACATCCTGCCGGGCGGCGGAAACCTTGTAATAATCCGTTTCCTTCGCGCAGTTGGCGGGAATGTCGGGCAGACCCTGCGTATCAAGCGGCAGGACGAGCTGTTTTTCAGGTTGTTGTGCGTCATAAGGCGGCAGGAAGCCCATATCCATCGTTTCGCGCGAGTGCAGGCGCAGCACGAGGCTGCCCTGAGTGGCCGTATAGGTGATGATTTGATCGGTAGCGGGGGTGAGGTCCACCGTGTTTTGCAGCAGGCCTTTGTTCGGGGCGGTCGGGTTTTCCATGCACAGGTAGGTAGGCAGCGCCGCCCGCCGCTTGAGAGTGAACTCCGTTCCTGATCGGGCATAGACCGAAAGCACGTTGCCGCTGACAATTGCCAGATGGGTCGGGTTGCTGTTGAGGATAAGGTCGGTCGCCGTGGTTGGCACCACTCCGCCACAGGGTGCGGCAATGGCGCCGCCCATCGCGATGGAGGATTTTACACCGTAAAAGCCGGTAGTATCGCTCTCGGCGGGGCAGGTATCGGCCGGGTTGGTGCCGGGGATGCCACCACCACCACCCGCCCCACCGCCGGGCGGCAGGGTCGAGTGCTTTTTCCCGTTCTTATCGTTAAAAATATCGTTCAGAAAATCAAGACAGGAACCCGAGGGCAGCCGCGGCGGAATACCAATACGCAGCGGAAAGATGCAACTGGCTTTGATGGTCGCGCCACTGACGCTGGCATTGGCGCGTTGCTGCCCGGGAGGGCGTTCGGGTGCCTGCACCGCGCCGTAGGAGAAGCCGTTCGCCCCGCTGGTGCGTGCGCCCGAGCCTTTGCCCTCTTTCGGGAGCCAGTGCACCGGCGGATCCCAACCCCGAATCATGCAGGTCTGCACGTCGTTCGGGTCGATCTTCATCGTATCGTTCCGTGGGGTATTCATGATGGCGGCGCAATCTACCCGGGCGGCGGCATGGACGCCTGCGCCCGCCGCAAGAAAGCCGCAGACTGCAAGGGTAACCCGAAAATGCCGCGACAGAAAGTGCATGCTATTGCTCCCCCCCGCATTCGACGGCCTTATCCTTGGTTTCGCAACCTTTGCGGATATCCTTGCGGATGCGGTAGGTTGTTAGGCGGTTCCAGGCGCTCTGTTCGCACAGGGCAATTTTGGTTTCCTCGCAATCCTTGATCGAGCCAATGCGCGCATATTCGTCCCGGGCTTTTTTGGGCAGGTGGCCCGGTTTGAAGTAGTGGCGCGATTTCATTTCGCCCCAGGTATCGGTGGTGCCGCAGACATCCGGCCATTTGCCGTTATCCGGCTCGAAAACGCGCACATAGCAGCTTTTGTCCCGTTCGCAATGCGTACCGTCTTTTTCGAGCTTGGTGGCAAACACAAACGCGAGTTTCGGCAGGCCATCTTTATCGTTCGGGCCGTTGGGCATCAGGATAATATCGCCCATCTCGGCGTTATCGAGGCCCCTGATGAGATTGTCCGTATTGCCATTCCCGCCAAACGAGGGGTATTGATTCTCAGGTTTCGCCGCGCTGATATAGCCGCGCCAGGCGCGCGGCGAGGCTTCGGTTTTCGGTTGCTTCAGATAGACGATGCTGTCGTCATCCGGCGGGTTTCCGGCAGCAGTGTATTCCTTGATGGTCATGTACTGGCAGTCTTTGGTGCGACCGCCGGGCAGGCGCGCGCATTTGGCGATAACAAGTTGATCCCACTCGCCCGCTGAAATCAGGGCCATCAGGTTTTCGGCGCCGCCGGGCTTGAACACTTTTTCATAGCGGCCAAGGCAGCTCAAGCCCACATGGCGCAGGGTTCGGGTCTGGTAGAGTTTTGTTTCCGTCCAGCTGCTGGTGGGGTTGGGTACGCTGACCTGTACGCCGCCGAAGCTGACCCCGAGCGGGTTGGTTTGTTTGCCCCATCCCTGCGTTTTGCAGCGCTGGTCGGTGAAGCTATCGGCGGCTTTTTTGCCGTTAGCATCGGCCGGGGCGGCATTGGAAGCCACGTTGGCCGCCGCCTCGCGCCCCACCCCGACAATCGCCGTGTACTGGCCGGTAGTGTCGGTCGGCGGTTGGCTGTTCCTATCGGCAGGAGGTGTTTTCTGCAGTGAATGGCCGAGATCCCAGATTTTCGGGTAAGGCATATGGTTGCCGAAATATTCCTTGAAAGTCATGCCTTCGAGCGCCCCCTCTTTCAGCACGACATTGTCGCCGTTGGGGTCGTCTTTATCGTTAGGGTTATGGTAGCGCATTTTGAGCTTGTTGAGCGAGGTATACGGCGCCCGCAAATCCCGGCAGACCTTGTCGAACTTCCGGCCACAGTTGGCGTCACGCTTGAACTCATTGAGCAATCCCGGAAATTTCCTCCCCTTAATTTTCAGATCTTTGCCAAGATAGTTGGTGGTGCAGGGGGGCTGGCTGTCCTTATCGTTACCATTTACCTTGCCCTCGAGTCCAAAGCATTTCCAGCAGTCAATGCTTTGTGATTCGACAAACGGCGCAAAGGGGAAAAACTTCGCCTTGAAGCAGAAAGAGCCGCCCATAATCGCTATAAATTGCGGAATGCCCCGTTGCGTCTGGCCGCCATACAGGGCTTTTGTCTGGTGACAAACGGCGTTGTAGCCTGCGCGCTTCTCCAGTGATTTTTCGAAGTCTTTGCGGCGGAATTCCAGCACATCGACCTTCACCTCGGCATCTTCTTTCTTTTGGGCGTCGCTTTCATCCTCGGCGTTCTTGTTGCCTGCACAGAATACGGCATTTTTAGTGTCCGTCATGTAGGTTTTTAAGGCAGCCTGAATGGCGACGGCGACCTCGGGTGAGTTGAGCAGGTTCAGGGACAGGTTGCCGTAATCGCGGTCATTTAGCAGGAAATCCCAGCGCGGTGAGAAAGGGTGGGAGGGGTCATTGATTTCCTCGTAAGGTACGGTGGCGATGGAGGACAACCGCACTTCCGGGAAGGGTGACGGGGCCTTCACCGGATTGCTGAGGGTGACGTCGCAGGGCAGGTGCGGCTCGCGGTCACAGGGCAGGCCTTCGGCAGATAGTCCGCCATTGACACAGGGCACGCATCTCATGGGGCCGGTGGTTTTGCGGTAGGTTGGGTCTTCGAGCAATTTAATCCACGCGGCTTTCAGGTAGGTGTCGGCGTTGTATTCGTTCTGTTCGCCCGGGGCGATGCGCAGGGGCTGGCACTCGCTCTGCAGGTCGAGCAGCTTGCCGGGATTTTCGGGGTCGTCATGCGAGAGGATGCGCGAAGCTTCCTTCTGGAAGGGATAAAGTGCGGCGTTGAGAATATACTCGTTGGTGCAATTATCGGTCTGCAGGCGGATGAATTTGGCCCAGTCCCCGGCGGAAGTCGGATCACTCGGGAGTTTGAGGCGGGTGCGGCAGGAATCCTTGCGGGTGGTGCCCGGCGCCGTTTCGCCAAAGAGTTGGAAGGTGCGCGAGGCGTCGCCCGGCGTGCCCAGCGCATAAGGCCCGGAATAGAGCTTCTCCGGCGATTCCTCGTCGCGCGGATATTGGAAGAGATAGGGGCTGTAATCGGCGATGTAGGATTTCTTCGGCGTGTCGATCATCGGCATCGGCTTGGGGGGGCAGGAGGCGCGGGTGCCGATGACTTCGTTCGGGTCGTTAGGGTTTTTCTTGTCGCAGGCGACAATCTGGTCGCGGTAGCGCATGTCGCAGGCGAGGTTGGCCTTGCCGGAAAAATTGCCGTTGGATTCTTTACAGACCTGCGCGCTGGCCGAAGCCGGAATCACCAGAAGGAGTGCGCAGGCGGCGACACAGCCGGCGAAGGTTTCAGAAAACGACATCAGGAACTGCCCACACCCAGTCTGTTGTTTTTGCGATTGTTATTTACAATACCATACGCATTGTTAATCTGCACTCAAAATTACCTAAAATTGCCGGCGCCCCCGGAATTAGGGGTGTTTTTTCAAGTTTATTTCACAGTGTGAGTGGTATGGCCGAGCAGGACGAACACATCGCCGAATCAATCCGCAGCGGCGCCTATTTCACGCAGGCGCGCGCCTGGTTCGAGGTGATGTATATCGGGCCGATATCCGAGCGCAGCTTTTTCCTGCTGATCGCCTTTCTGGCGGCGCTGGTGGCGCTGTTCAGCGCTTCGGCGCTGGTGCGGCTGATGCCGCTGACCGATCGCAGCCCGGTGCTGGTACCCGCCAGCGCCCGTAACGACGATATCTACATGAGCCTGTTGCCGCTGACCGAGGGCGGGCAAGCCGTTAACCCCTCGATTCTACAGTTTTTTGTTACCCAATATGTGATTGCGCGCGAAGGGTATTTCTCCCAGACCTTTGTCACCAACGCCCGGTTTGTGCGGGCGCAGTCGGATGTGGCGGCCTATAACGCGTACGCCGTCGCCTATACGCCAGGCAACGCGGCCAGCCCCTTTGCCGCCCTCGGCGAATATGGCCAGCGTCTGATTACCATCCATTCGGTACGCATGGGGCGGCGCACGGAAGGCAAGGGGTCCGCCGAAGTAACATTCAGCGCCGAAACCCGTGGGGTGGACGCGCCATCCACAACCCGCTGGACGGCGAGGCTCGAATATATTTATACAGAACTGGCCACACGGGTGGTCGATAATGTAGAGACGGGTGAGAAGGACCTCGACATCACCGACCCCCATTTTCAGGTAGTGAATTATGTTCTTGAGCAAAATTAGCAATTTCGCACTGCTGGCGCTGCTCGCAGTCGTTGCGGCGGCCCCTGCCTATGCCTTGCAGTCGCCGCGCCCGATTGCGACCGACAGCCGCATCCGCACCGTGCGTTACAGCCAGAACGAGGTCTATCAGTTTATCGGCCATTACGGGTTCCAGTCGGCGATTGAGTTCGAGGCCGATGAAAAAATCCAGACAGTGTCGGTCGGCGATTCGGTGGCGTGGCTTATCAATCCCTCGGGTAACCGGCTTTTCCTGAAGCCGATTGAGCAGAACGCCCTGACCAATATGACCGTGATTACCGACAAGCGCTCGTACCTGTTCGAGCTGCATGCCGAGGAAACCAAGGATATCCGCGCAAAAGAGATGGTTTTCTCCTACCGGTTCATTTACCCGCAGAGCGATGCGTCGGCGGTGGATTATTCGCAGACCGAAGAGTTGCCGGACATCGAGAAAAATCCGCAGAAGTTTAATTTCAACTACTCCATCCGTGGGTCGAATGTGATTGAGCCGGTGCGCATTTTCGATGACGGGGAGTTCACTTACTTCGAGTTCAAGGACAAAAATGCCGAGGTTCCTGCCTTTTTCCGGGTGGATAGCACGGGCAATGACGAGTTAATCAACTTCCGCAAACGCGCCAATTACATTGTGGTCGAGCGCGTCGCCTCGCGCTTCACCCTGCGCCGTGGGGCGGATATTATCTGCGTCTATAACGAGGCGGCGCCATCGGTCAATACCCCGGTTGCCGCGCGGCCATTCCTCCAGCGGGTGCGGGAATACTCGCCGTTTTAGGCTTTGATAGGGCGCGGAGCTGCATTATTTTTACTGGCAGCGGCGAAAAAACCGCCTATAACGGGCCGCGTTCACCAGCTCACGGGATTGTTATGTTTTCAAAGCGCGTCACTATCGAACAGGTCGAAGAAGGCACCGAGCTTGCCCCGAAATTCGATGAACACGGGCTGATTGCCTGCGTCACCACAGCGGCCGGCACGGGTGAGGTGCTGATGCTTGGCTACATGAATGCCGAGGCGCTCGCCAGAACCATCGAGACCGGCGAGGCGCATTACTACAGCCGCAGCCGCAAGGTGCTGTGGCATAAGGGCGCGACCTCTGGGCTAGTGCAGAAAGTGGTCGAGATGCGCATCGACGACGATCAGGACGCAGTGTGGATTGCGGTTGAAATCCCCGGCGACGCAAGCTGCCATGTGGGCTATCGCTCGTGCTTTTACCGCGCCGTGCCGACGGGGAAAGCAGCCGGAGCTTCGCTTGAATTCAAGGAATCCGAAAAAATGTTCGACCCGAAAAAAATCTACGGCGACGCGCCCAATCCGACGATTCTGTAAGCTTCCGTCCGTTGCCAGTAGCCAGTAGCCGGTAGTCAGCGAAGAAAGTGAAGTGAATAGAGGACGGTGGCCAGCAAGAGGAGTCGCCCCCTCTCCCGCAGGCAGGAGAGGGCTGGGGTGAGGGAAGCGGCAAGGGAAGAGTCGAGCGGTGAGAGTCGAGAGTCGCGTGGCACCACCCCCGCCCCGCGCGTCATTGCGAGCGAAGCGCGGCAATCCAGTTTGGCCGCCATTCTCTCCCCTCGTCATGCCGTCTTTATGGCGGCATCCATCTTAAGGTGGACCCCGCAATCAATGCGGGGTGACATGTGGGGATGGGGTGGGTTGGGGTGACGGCTGGGGGATAAGAAAAGAGCGGAAAAAGAGGCGTGTCGGAGGTAAAAAAAGGGCCATTCTTGCGAATGGCCCAGTTAGGATGGTGTGTTTCGTGGTGTCGGCCGAAGCGCGACGCAATAAGGTTGCTTGCCAGTGACTTGTTGCTTTTTATTCAGGCAATAAATTAAGAGGCGATAAAGCCGTGTTGTTTGGCGTTGCTGCTGTTGAAAACCATGATGGAGGCGATGGCGTCGGAGTAGGTCGCATCCTTCACCTTCTGGCCGGTGTAGAGGCTGATGATTTCCTCAGCGTCCATTTTATAGCGGTTTTTCAGGAATAAAACTTGCTCCTCTGCCATGGATTGAATGGTTGCATGGACTTCGCGCTGTTGTTTGGTCATAAACACCCCCTGAGTTTGCTGCGCCTTGCTGACGCTTGACCAAAGATATGCAACCCCTATGCCAACTCTGCGGATGACTCTGGCAAGCAATTGATGTTTAAGGAGTAATTTGCGTGCATAGGCGAGTCGTCCACGGCGCTCGATTTTGATGCCAGCTAGGCAATAATTGCCTATATGCGGCAATTAACTCCAAACTAGGCAATAATTGCCTAGTTCTTTGCCTTCACATAAGGTCTGGATCAATATAGGGATAAAGCTCTTCTTCGCGCATTTTATGGTCGGCGTCGAAGGTGGCGATGTGATAAATCCCGTCCCCCTCGTTGGCGAGCGGCAGAATTGAGTTGCCGATAATCACCCCATCCAGTGGGGAAAGAATGGCATATTCATAGTCGCCAAACGGGTTAGTAATGAAGCCGAGCTTGTCGCCTTTCACCACGCGCTCGCCCAGTTTTTTGCGGGTGACAAAAATACCGCTAATCGGCGCGCGCACCCATTGGCTCGAACGGGCGATGTACGGCTGCATGGCGCTGGTTTTCAGCTTCAGCGGCGGCAGCATGCCAATGTGGCGCATGACATTGAGGATACCCTCGACCCCAAGCAGCGCCGCCCGATGGTCGAAGCGCAGGGCGGTGCCTGCCTCGTAGAGCAGCATGGGAATTTTTTTCTCATCCACCATTTCGCGCAGGCTGCCGTCGCGCGGGGAGGCATCGAGGATGACGGGCGCCCCGAAGGCGCTGGCGAGTTCGAGGGTGTGCGGCTGCGACAGGTCGGCGCGGATCTGCGGCAGGTTGCGCCGATGGATGGCGCCGGTGTGCAGGTCGATGCCGTGGGTCGATTGGCTGACAATCTCGGTGCGGAACATGTAGGCGATCTGGCTGGCCAGCGAGCCATGCTCGGCCCCCGGGAAGCTGCGGTTGAGGTCGCGCCGGTCGGGCAGGTAGCGCGATTTGTCGTTAAAGCCAAAGACATTGACAATCGGGATGGCGATCAGCGTGCCTTTGATGGATTTCAGCAGGCGGTGTTTCAGCAGGCGGCGGACAATATCGACCCCGTTGATTTCATCGCCATGGATGGCGGCCGAGACAAACAGGGTCGGCCCCGGCTCCTGCCCGCGCACCACCTCGACGGGGATTTTCATGTCGGTGAAATCATAGAGCTTGGCGACGGTGAGGGCCAGTTGTCGCCGCTCGCCTGCAGGAATTTCTTCGCCGCCGATGGTGAGCAGGCTCATACCGTACCGCCGATGCCTGCCCCGGCAGCGCCCAGCAGGCGCACTTCGCGCTGCGGGTAGGGAATTTCGATATGGTGCGCGTTAAAGGCCTGCAGAATGGCGAGCATAATCTCGCTTTTGGGCTCCATGCGGCCATCGGTGACATCCGCCACCCAGAAATAGAGATGCAGTTCCAGCCCACTCTCCGCAAACGCGTGCAGCACGGCAAGCGACGGGCGCGCGCGGATGCGTTTGGGGTGGGCATCTGCCGCTGCGACCATCAGTTTCTGGGCGAGTGCCACGTCGCTACCATAGGCGATGGTGACGGTAACCATCACCCGCGCCAGTTTATCCGTGTGCGTCCAGCTGATGACACGCTGGCTGATAAACTCCTCGTTGGGAATCAGGATGGCTTTGCCGTCATGCGTTTCAAGCAGCGTGTAGCGGGCGTTGGTCCGGCGTACGAAGCCGGTGGTGCCATCCGCCAGCTCGATGAGATCGCCGACTTCGATTGATTTTTCAAACAGCAGGATAATGCCGCTGACAAAGTTCGAAGCGATTTTCTGTAAGCCGAACCCAAGCCCGACCCCCAGCGCGCCGCCAAAGACGCTCAGCGCCGTGAGGCTGATGCCCAGCACCTGCATGCCGGTGGTAAAGACGAGGAAATAGAGGAGAATCTGCACGATTTTAACCACGAGGGCGCGGTTGCTGGCGCGCATGTCGCTGCGGCGCAGGCGGCGGTCGAGGTGGCGCACGGCCAGGCTCGCCAGCCACAGCAGCACCGCAATCACCACCAGGCTTTTCAGGATGATATAAGGGTTGATGGTCAGGCCGCCAAAAGTAACCGAGGCGCGCGACAAGGCATCAATCGTGCCGGGGATGCTGAAATGTTCGAAAGAAGGCAGGGTCATGCGTGCAATCGTTGCGGGTGGTTCACCCGCACAGCATACGAACTCTCCGCCGCTTGTAAAGCAGTGCGGGAGATTACTGCACGCGCGGTTTAAGTGTTCATCAGGGCGACGAACTGCGTGTGGACGGTTGCGGGTGACAGCCCGGCCAGATCTTTCCCCTCCGCATACAGGTAGCGCGTGTGGGGGTAGTCCGCGCCGATGTTGGGGGTTGGGCCAAATAACCCGACGGTTTTTATACCCGCCGCGCTGGCCATGTGCATGAGGCCCGAATCGTTGCCCACAAAGCCTGCGGCGCGCTGCATACAGGCATAAATGGTAAGTAAATGATGGTTGCCCCGGCTTAAATCGAGCAGGCCGGTCTGCGCGAACGCCTCGGCGAAGGCGGCGGCGCGCGGGCGCTCGTCCGGGGCGCAGATCAGCACGGGGCGGTAGCCTGCATACTCACCGGCAAGCAGCGCGCGGGCGAGCGTGATGTAATGCGCCAGCGGCCATTCTTTCGGCGGCCAGTTGGCAATCGGTGCGAAAATCAGGAAGCGCTCCCCCTCGGGCATCAGCCTTGCCGCTTCGGCCATATGCGCGGCAAGCGGCCACAGGCGCGGGGCGGGCAGGGGGCCGGTAGCAAACGCGGCGGCATATTGCTGCACTTTGGGAAGGGGCGCGGGCGGCGGGCGAAACCAATGGCGGCGATTCGTGCGCACGGCGAAGGTGACGATGGAGGCTCGCAAATCCCACACTTCCTGCCAGAATGTGCCGACCGTGGCGCGCCAGACTTTCAGCCAGTGGCGGTTGTAGGTTTGCTTGACGACGGGAAGGGCGCGCTTAAGCTGCGGGTAGCCCGCAAACAGGGGAGCGGCAAGGGTGCTGGTGACCAGCGTCACCTCGGCATCGGGGTGTATGTTTTCGATATGCGCCAGAATGCTCGTGGCCAGAATGGCATCGCCGATGCGGGTGGGCGCGATGACTAGAATCTGCGGTGAAGCCATGGCATATTTATAGATACATGCCGCAAAAAAGCAACGCGCGATTCGGGGTGCGGGCGCAAAGGACTATACTTCCGCGTGGCTTATACATATGCTACGGCGATAAAAACTACAGACGGCACAAACCAGAGGCGCGACATGATCCGTTTCGACAACCACGCATTCAAAGGGCTGGATGACGCGCTGCAGCAGCTATTTTCCATGCTCATGAGCATGGGCGACAGCACGCAGCAACTGATTGCTCTGCTGCCCCCGGCGCTCGACAGCGCCGACGAGCACACGTTCGGTCAGGCCAAGGCGATTGATAAAACCGTCAACGCCACCGAGATGCAGGTCGATAGTGCGGTGGCGGCGATTATCAACAAATTCGGCATCGCGGGCGAGGATTTGCGCTTTGTGCTGGCGGCGATCAAAATCGCGGCGACGCTTGAAGGCTCGGCGGATAAGGTCAAAAATTGCGCCAAGCGCCTAAGCCGCATCGGGCATCCGCTGGATGCGGCGATTCGCGGCGAGCTGCACACGGCCATCACGGCCCTTGCGGCGATGATGCCGCTGGCCCTCGGGCAGGTGCTCGAATACGACCCCGAGGCGACGCAGCAATTGCTGGCCCACGGCGCGGCGGTGCAGAAGGCCTACCGCAGCATCCTGTTGCGCCTGCATACGCACCAATCCACGGCGGATGATGAAACGCATATCCTGCTGGTGGCAAAGAATCTGGAGCAGGCGGCGGATATGGCGGTTGAAATTATGAAAATAAGCCACATGGTTCACTTCGCAGCCAAATACGACAAGCACGCAAACGGCGCTTAGCGCGTTTTTTTTTGGTAAAACCCCTCCATCGTCATGGCGAGCGAAGCGTAGTAATCCAGTTTGGCCACAAACCTTCCTTTGCTCCCCCCTCGCGGGGGAGCGGGAGTGCCTCAGGCGAAAGGAGTAGGAGGAAATGCCACCCATCCTCTCCTTTGTCATGCCGTGCTCTAAATCGCGCGCACTTTTTCGAGGAAGCCGTCGCACTCGCTTTGCAGGTGGGTGCTGACTTCCGACAATTGCACCGCCATGCCCATGATGGTCGAGGCCATAACGCCGTGGCTGGTGTTGCCATCGCTCAGCCCGCTGATGTTGCGGGCGATTTCCGCCGTCGCCGCCTGCTGCTCCTCGACGGTGCCGGCAATGGTGGTCGAGATAACATTCACCTGCTGCACGATCTGCGACATCTGGGCGATGGCGCCTGCGGTATTGCCCGCCGCCTGCTGCATTTCCGAGATCTGGTTGGTGATTTCGACAATGGCGTTGGCGGTCTGGCTGGCGAGGGTTTTGACCTCGTTAGCCACCACGGCGAAGCCTTTGCCCGCATCGCCTGCGCGCGCCGATTCGATGGTGGCGTTGAGGGCCAGCAGGTTGGTTTTTTCGGCAATCGAGCGGATGAGCGTCACCACGTTGGTGATTTTATCCGCCGAAGCGGCGAGCTGGGTGGTCAGGGTGGTGGCGTTGGTGCCGGTTTCCACCGCTTCGCGCACGATGGCGAGCGAATCATGCACACGCTTGCTGATTTCAAGCGCCGAGACCGACAGCTCCTCAATCGCGCCCTGCAGCGAGGTGGCGCGCTCCTGCAGCACGGTGGCCGAGGCCCCCACCTGGCTCGACATTGAGCCGATGGAGCTTTCAAAATCGTCGGCGAGTTTGGCGTGCTGTGTCACCAGCTCCCAGGTCAGCATGGCACCGGTGTAATCGCCGCTTTTGTTGCGGATCGCGCCGACAATCAGGCTGATGGTTTCCGGCCCGATTTTAATCCGCGCATGGTGCGGCAGGTTATTCGGGTTGGCGAGCAATTCGCGCTGGTGTTTCGGATTTTTATGGAAAATATCGACGCTCTGCCCGAGGATTTTATCCGCCGACACCGGCAGGTAGGTTTGCAATGTCTGCATCAACTTTCCGGAGGCCTTGTTGAAATAATTGATTTTCAGGTTGTCTTTCACATCCACCGTCATCAACGCGGCGGGCATTTCATCGACCATGTTTTTTAGGTGGAAGGCGGCGGCAGCCTTATCGCGCAGCGCGTGCAACGATTTGCCAAGCTTGCCGATTTCGTCGTGCCGCACGGCCTCGGTGATTGCGATGTCGTACTCTTCGTTGGCCAGTGCGTCCGATACGGTAACAATGCGGTGCAGCGGTTTAAAGATGCTAAAATGCAGGTAGATGGGCATGAAAGCCGCAATCGCCAGCGCGATCGAGAGCATCAGTAATAGAAATTTCTTTTCGTGTGCGGCGGTGGCAATGCCGGCGTCTTTGATCTGCTTCGACCACGCCAGAATCTTTTCTCCCGCCGTGCCAAGATCGGTTTCCATTTGCGTGAAAGCATGTTGAAAATCCGTGTAAGCGGTATTGCTGGCGGTGGTGGCGTTGGCAATGTCCAAACGAACGAGGGCTGTGAACTCCGAAGCTTTTTTGGCGTAAGCGGCGAAACGCGACGTCGCCGTCGTCAGGGATTCTTTTACCTCAGGGATGAGGGACAATGCGTCAAGCTCCTTAATGGTGAGCATTGCCGCTTCCTGATGCCCCTTCAAAACCTCCTCTACTGCTTCCAGCGCTTTGGGGTCCTTGTCGATGAGGGCTGCCGTCGCACTATGCACATCGCTGTTGATGGCGTCGTGCAGCATGTCGAGCTGCATCTGCCCGTGCACGGCGGTATTGACGGTATCGAGCTCGGTCAGCGCCAGCATTTCATCGACCGCGCGGTAGCCCGTGTAGGCGAGGGCCATGACACTGACCAGTACAATAAGGGAAAGGGTGGTAATCTTGGTGCGTAAGCTAAGGGCGTTCATGGAAATACTCCTGCGTGCGGTAGGGGCGTTGCCGGATTCAAATCGCCGGATGAGGTTAGCGGCCCTGCGATGCGTAATGCAACCACAAATTGATTGAAAGCGCAGTGAAGTAAAGTGAAGTATCCTCAGGTGATGCCGAGAAGTCGCTTTACTCTCGATAAAAAATAATCAATGTTCACGCTACGGGAATAATCGGGCGGCGTTGCAAACGCAACGTCAGGTGGTATTGGTTATGTCATTGCATAGGCAATCAGCATGGAAATGAAAGCACGGCGCGAGGCGCGGGTTGCGGCAATCGGCATTCTGCTGGTGACGCTTCTGTGCAATCTGGTGGTGACGCTGATTGCACGGCAAGGTCTGCTGGATGAAGTTCACAGCCACCTGCTCAGCCTGGCCAGAACGGCTACCGCCATGACCGACGGTGATGCCCATGCCACTCTCACGCAGCCCGCGCAGCAGGAATCCGACGCCTACCGGAAATTACAGGGCACCTTCATCGCAATCATGAAGGCAAACCCGAAACTGGCGTATCTTTACAGCTATGTGCTCAGGGACGGCAAGGTGCGCTTTGTGGTCGATACGCCTGCGGTCAATGATTTCTCAAGCAAAGAGGGACAGCGCACCACACACGCGGCGATTATGGAAATCTATCCCGAGCCGACCCCGCAGCTCATGCAGGCACTAAGGCAACGCAAAGCCATCGTCGAAGATAAGGTCTATACGGATGCGTGGGGAACCTTCCTCAGCGCCTATGTGCCGCTATACAGTTCCGATAACAGGTTTCTGGGCGTGGTCGGCGCCGATATGGATGCGCGCGATTTCTCGGCGCGCGTGCGTGCGGTGTGGATTGCTTTTCTTGCGGGTATGTTTGTTTCCGTCATTCTCGCGCTCGGGGTCTATGTGGCGGTATTGCGCCTGCGCGGGATTCAGCAATGCGAGCAGCGCGCGCGCAATCGGCGCAGCACGCTGACGCAGGAGTTTCTGGGGCATAGTCAGACACTGGTCGATGCGCTGGCCCTGACTGCCGCCAAAGTGCGCGGTTCGGCGGATGGAATTGCGCAGATGACCTCGCAAAGTGCCGAACGCACCAGCGCGGCGCAACGCGATATCCGGGGGGCTTCCGGGCGCATTCTTTCCATCCGTTCGGTTTGCGATCAATTGCTGGAAACCGCGCAAGGGTTGCAACGGCAGGCGCATGAATGGTGCGAGGTAACCCGGCAGATGCAAACGGAAATGAGTGCCTCCGATGCGCAGGCGAAAAAACTGGTGACGGTGGCACATAACATTGCCGACATCGCGCTCATGATTTCCGACATTACGTCGCGCATTGATTTACTCGCACTCAACGCCAGCATCGAGGCGGCGCGGGCCGGTGCGGCGGGCAAGGGGTTTGCGGTCGTCGCCGAGGAAGTAAAAATACTGGCGCAGCAGACGGCCGAGGCAACCCAGCGCATCGGTGGCTATGCGGCAGAAGTGCAGGCCGCTTCGGGCGAGGTGGTGCAACTGGTCGAGGGCGCGCGCGCGTCGATGGATACGCTCGGTGAACGCGGGCTATCGGCGGCGAGTGCCGCCGATAGCCAGACGGATCTCATTACCGCGATTGTTTCCGATATTGTCAGCGTGGGCGACAGCGCAACAACGCTGGAAGAGCGCGTCGCGGCGGTCGGTGCCATCACACGGGAAACCGAACTCCAGACGGGCAACCTTCTTGAAGCCGCGCGGGATATGGCGCGCGACAATCAGGCGTTCAGCGATCGCGTGGCGCAGTTCCTCAGTAGTCTTGAGCCTAGCTGCAGCGAGGATGCGGGCAGCGCCGCCGCCACCGAAGGGCGCCCGGATTAGATGCCACCCGCCGTTCAGTTGACGCCTGTGGTGCTTGCCGGTGGTAGCGGTACGCGCCTGTGGCCGCTTTCGAGCGCCGAGGCGCCCAAGCAGTTTGTGCTGAAAACGGCAGGCGGGCACTCGCTTTTTCAGGAGACGCTTCTGCGGGTGGCCGACCGTGCGCGCTTCCGGCCACCGCTGCTGGTCTGCAACCGGCGGCACCGGGCGCTGGTGGCGGCGCATCTGGCGGCAATCGGCTGCGGCGATGCCGACCTCATCTTCGAGGCGGTGGCGCGCAATACCGCACCGGCTATCACACTGGCGGCGCTGCATCTTGCCGCGCACACGCCCGAGGCGCTGATGCTGGTGGTGCCGAGCGATCACCGTATCGCCCACCCGCAGGCATGGCTGCGCGCGGTGGAAGCCGCGATGCCCGCCGCCCGCGCCGGGAGTCTGGTGACCTTCGCCGTGGCCCCGACGGCGGCGGAGCCGGGCTACGGCTACATCGAGCTTGGCGAACCTCTCGCCGCGATGCCGCCGCTGCGCCGCATTGCCCGCTTTATCGAGAAACCGTCGGCGGCGATGGCGACCGCGTTCCTGCGGGCGGGCGGCTATGGCTGGAACAGCGGTATTTTCCTGATGTCAGCGGCGGCGCTGCTTTGCGAAATGGCCACGCATGCGCCCGAAATCCATGCGGCGTGCGTTGCCGCCACTGCCCGCGCGCGCCGTGCGGAGGATGGGGGCAGGGCGATTTTTCCGCAGGCGGCGGCGCTTGCGGCCTGCCCCGCCGTTGCGTTCGACCGCGCGGTGATGGAGCAGACGGCGCACGGCGCCGTGGTCGAGGTGGCGATGGGTTGGCGCGACCTTGGCTCGTGGGCGGCACTCGCCGCCGAGCCGCAGGTGCAATCCGCCTGAAAGTGAGGCGAATTTCCCGTCAGCCGCGCAGGCTACAGCGCCGCATCAGGTGGTCGGCCATCCGGTCGAGCGGCACGACGGCTTCGCAGAGGCCGGCTTCCGCGACGGATCTGGGCATGCCATAAACCACGCTGCTGGCCTTATCCTGGGCGATGACCGAGCCGCCATTCTCGACAATGCGGCGCGCGCCCTGGCAGCCATCGGCGCCGATACCCGTCAGCACCAGCCCGAGCACGTTGCGGCCATAAGCGTGGCTGATCGATGCAAACATCGGATCGGCGGAGGGGCGGCACGAGTTGACGGGCGGGTCCTGCGTCAGCGCGAGGGTGGTTTCCTGCCCGGTCTGACGCACCAGCAGGTGATAACCGCCGGGGGCGAGGTAAATCATGCCCGCTGCCACTTTTTCGCCATCGACCGCTTCGCGGCACAGGCGCCCGGCATGGCGGGTAATATGTTCCGCCAGCGCGGTCGTGAACACCGGCGGCATATGCTGGGTAATGAAAATCGGAATGTGCTGCAACTGGCCGTTAAGGTCGGTGAAAATGCGCAGCAGCGCTTCGGGGCCGCCGGTCGAAGACGCAATCGCAAGTGCATGAACGCTGGTGGTTTTTGCAGGCTGAAGCGAAATCGGCGCGGCGGGGGTTTCGGCGCGCGCGGGGGCGTTCGCCAGCGGCGGGCGCAGCGCGGTCACCGGCGCCATTTTTTTGAGGGAAGGGGCAGTTTTTGGGGCGGATGCCGGAGATTTTGCCGTGCGGATATTGGCCGGGGGGCGGGGCAGGGCGGGTGCGGCGCGGCGCTCCTTCGGGCCGATCAGCGCCTTGATTTTAACGCGCAGTTCTTCGTTGAACTCCTGCGGGTTCAGGGCACCCGTCGCGCCCGGCTTCAGGATAAACTCGCTGGCGCCCAGTTCCAGCGATTCGATGGCGGCGCGGGCGTTGCTGCGCGAATCGCCGGAGATAATGAAAACTTTGCTGCGGTGGGCAACCGCAAGGATTTTCGGCAGGGCGGTCAAGCCGTCCATTAACGGCATTTCAATGTCGAGCAGGATGATGTCGGGCTGGTAATTTTTCGCCATTTCAATCGCCTCAAGGCCGTTAGTGGCGGTGGCGATAACGCGCAAATCGGGGTCGCGTTCCAGCGATTTGGTAAAGAGGAAGCGCACAACTTCCGAATCATCCACAAGCAGAATAGTGATGGGCATAGGGCGAAAACTTTATCAGGGACTAATGGTGGCTATCCTTACCCGGGCAAAAGGCGCTGCATAGGCTTTTCTGTTCGGGGATGGGATAAAACAGCGTATCGCTTCGTAGCAGGCCGTCTGTGTCGCGTCGATAGCACAGTTGGGGGGGTAGGGCAGCAAGGTTATAATGCCACCCCCGCCCGCGCCAGCACGGCGCGCAGTTCGTGGCTCATCGCGGTTTTGATTTCCTCGCGGTCGAGGGCATAGGCGACATTGGCCGCCACAAACCCGACCAGCGCGCCGCAATCGTAGCGCACGCCGTCGAAACGGTAGCCATAGACGGCATCGGTCTTAATCAATTTCGCGAGGGCATCGGTCAGTTGGATTTCGCCGCCCGCTCCCGGTTCCTGGCGGTCGAGCATGTCGAAAATCCCGGGCTGTAAAATATAGCGGCCAATGATGGAAAGGGTCGAGGGTGCCTCCTGCGGCGCGGGTTTTTCGACCAGCCCACGGGCCTTAATCAGGCGCGGGTCGCCGGGGGGCGCCTCAGGGTCGATATCGACAATGCCGTAGCTGGCGGTCTGCTCGCGCGGAATATCCATCACCCCAAGCATGTTGCCGCCCGAGGATTGGTAGGCTTCCATCATCTGGCTCAGGCAGCCTTGCGGCGCGAGCACCATGTCGTCGGCCAGTAGCACGGCAAATGGCTCGTCGCCGATGAGGTGGCGGGCGCACCACACGGCGTGGCCCAGCCCGCGCGGCGCCTGCTGGCGGGTGAAGCTGATATTGCCCGCCTCGGGCAGCCAGTCGCTGATTTCGTGGAGCTCGCGCGCCTTGTTTTGGGCGCTCAGGTGCGTCTGCAGCTCGTACATATGGTCGAAATGGTCTTCGATGGCGTGTTTGTTGCGGCCGGTGACAAAAATAAACTGCTCGATGCCCGCCGCCCGCGCTTCCTCGAAGGCGTAGTGGATCAGCGGTTTATCGACGATTGGCAGCATTTCCTTGGGCATAGATTTGGTGGCGGGCAGGAAGCGCGTGCCAAGACCGCCGACGGGGAAAATGGCTTTGCGTACCTTCGCGGGCGATGATTTCTGACGCACGGTGCCGCCTTTCGTTTTCTACGGAGTGAGTGACGGGGCAGCTTTACAGGCCAAATCGCCGCTTCGCAACCGAATCGCGCTTTCTATGCAGCTAATGGTTGAAACGCCGTGCCAATGCCCCTATGGATGGAGTGGTTTGTTATTTAATTCTAACGGTTGGCTGACAATGACCCGCCCCCTGTTCCAGCAATCGCTGGCGGATGTATTCGAAGAATCAGTAGGGGCTGCCGGCGCCGACCGCCGCCGCTACGAAGCCTATTGCGAGGCCGCACGCCCCGCTATCGCGGCGGTTGCCAAAGCCCCTCCGCGCGAGGCCGCCCCGATTTTTGCCCTGCCTGCGCGTAGCGATGACCTGCCCGAAATCGAAGCCATCGCCGACGCCTACGCGGCCCATTACGAGGCGCTGGTGGTGGTGGGTATGGGCGGTTCGAGCTTCAGTGGGGCGGTGCTCGCCCATCTGCGCAAGGAAGGCGGCCTGCAACTGCATTTTGTCGATAATATCGACCCCCACACCACCGCACTTTTAATTGCGCAACTGCCATGGGCGCGCACGGCGTTTCTTGTTATCAGCAAATCCGGTAATACGGTGGAAACGCATGCGCTGTTCGCCGCTTTCCTGCGCGAGGCGCAGCGACGCTTTGCCGACCATTACGCGAAGCATTTCACGATTATCACCATCCCCAACGACAACCCGCTGCACCGCCTTGCGTGCCATCACGGCATGCGCGTCGTTGCCCATGACCCGGACCTTGGCGGCAGGTTCTCGGTGCTGTCCGCCGTCGGGCTGATTCCGGCTGCATCGGTTGGCATCGATATCCGCGCCCTGCGCGCAGGCGCCCATATCACGCTGGCCGAGAATTTCTCCGGCCTGCCGGTGCTGGCGGCCGCAGGCGAGGCGGCGGCGATGCATCTGGCCATGGCCGAGAAGCATATCCCGATGCAGGTGCTGATGCATTACAACGACCGCCTCGGCGGCCTTGCGCGCTGGCATCGCCAATGCTGGGCGGAAAGCCTCGGCAAGGAGGGCAGGGGCAGCACGCTCATTCCCAGCCGTGGCGCGAGCGACCAACACAGCCAGTTGCAGCTTTACCTCGAAGGCCCGGCGGACAAATGCTTTACCGCCCTGATGGTGGACGCTTCGGGGCATGGCCCGGCGATTGATGCCGATGGTTCGCAGGCCGACCTTGCCTACCTGAACGGGCATACGCTTGGGGATTTATTCATGGCCGAACAGCGCGCCACCAACGCGACGCTGGTCGCAGCGGGCAGGCCGCTGCGCACCATCACCTGCGCCGCGCTCGACGAAACCGTGCTCGGGGCGCTGCTGATGCATTTTACGCTGGAAGTGACCTTCACCGCCGCGCTGATGGGAATCAACGCCTTCAACCAGCCGGCGGTCGAGGTCGGCAAGCGCCTGACGCTTGAATATCTGAGCGGGAAATAGGCAACTATAGCAAACGGCCTATGCCTTCACGATGAAACGGCGGTCGGCGACGTCGCGCAGCGCGTTGCGCGTATCGACCACCAGCTTGCTGTGACGCGCCACAAAGCTGTAATCGACCGCGCTGTGGTCGGTGGTGACGATCACCGCGTCGTACCCGGCGAGCGATTTTTCCGTCAGCGGTGCGCAGGTGCGGCCGGTCAGGGTCGGGTGCGCGCGCATGGGGGGAATCTCCGCGAAGTGCGGGTCGTGGTAATCGACCGTCGCGCCCATGGCTTCGAGCTTCTCGAAAATAATCTGCGACGGGCTTTCGCGCACGTCATCCACGTCTTTTTTGTAGGCAATGCCGAGCAGCAGGATGCGCGCGCCGTTGATGCTTTTGCGGTAATGCTGGTCGAGCCCGTGGCGCAAACGGTCGATGACATAATCGGGCATGGCCTGATTGATCTGCCCGGCCAGCTCGATGAAATGGGTTGCCATGCCGAATTCGCGTGATTTCCAGGTCAGGTAGAATGGGTCGATGGGGATGCAGTGGCCGCCCACCCCGGGGCCGGGGTAGAATGGCATGAAACCGAACGGCTTGGTTTTCGCGGCGTCGATGACTTCCCAGACATCAATGCCCATTTTTTCGAACACCATTTTCAGCTCGTTCACGAGGGCGATGTTGACGCTGCGGAAGATGTTCTCGGTCAGCTTCACCGCTTCGGCGGTGGCGGAGCTGCTGACCGGCACGGCCTGCGTCACCACGTTGCGGTAAAGCGCCATGGCGAGGGCGCGGGAGGTGTCGTCATCCGCCCCCACCACTTTGGGGATGGAATGGGTCGAGAAAAAGCCGTTGCCGGGGTCTTCGCGCTCGGGGCTGTAGGCGATGAAAAAATCGCGCCCGGCGAGCAGGCCGCTTTCTTCCAGCAGCGGCTTGAGGACATCCGTCGTCGTGCCGGGGTAGGTGGTCGATTCGAGCACCACCAGTTGCCCGGCGCGCAGGTGCCGGGCGATGGTCTGCGTGGTCGTAACCACAAAGCTCATATCCGGCTCGCGGTGGCGGGTGAGCGGGGTCGGCACGCACATCACCAGCACGTCGGCCTTCGCCAGTTCGCAGGCGTCGGCGCTGGCGGTGAAACGCCCGGTTGAAAGCATTTCCGCCACCGCGCTGTCGTCGATGCCCTTGAGGTAGGAGGCGCCGGCGTTCAGCCGGTCGATTTTTTTTGTATCCACGTCGTAGGCCAGCACGCGGTAGCCCCGGGCATGGGTGGCAATCGCCAGCGGAAACCCGACATAGCCCATGCCCATGATGGCCACGGTCGCGTCGCAGGCGGTGATGCGAGCGAGCAGCGCCTCAAGGTCGGGCGCGGCGGCGGGATTTCTGGCAGCGGTGGCGGGCATGGCCGATTCCTTAAGTATTATCCGGATTATTACCCCGCATGGCATAGGGTCGGAACGGCGTAAACGCAAGGAAAACCAGACGGCTGGTCAGCTGCTGTAATAATCCGCCGTGCGGGCCAGCCCCTCGGCCACGCTCACCGTGGGGGCAAAGCCGAGCAGGCGCCGGGCCTTGCTGATATCGGCCAGCGAATGGCGCACATCGCCCGCACGGAACTCGCGGTAGCCGGGGGTAGCACTGGCCGCCTGCGGGGTGCGACGCGCCACCGCCGCGCGGATGCTTGCAAACAGCGCGTTGAGCGTGGTGCTTTCACCGGCGGCGATGTTATACACTTCGTTCAGGGCTTCGCTGTTTTTGCTGAGCGCGGCGCGCAGGTTGGCCTGCACGACATCTGCGATATAAACGAAATCGCGGGTGGTTTCGCCGTCGCCGTTGATGAATACCGGCGCGCCGCGCGCTACCTGCGCGAACCATTGCGGAATCACGGCGGCATAGGCGCCGTTTGGGTCCTGCCGTGGGCCGAACACGTTGAAATAGCGCAGGCCCACCGGCTCCATACCGTAATGGAGGGCGAACACATGGGCATAAAGCTCGTTGGCCGTTTTGCTGACGGCGTAGGGCGAGAGCGGTTTACCGAGGCGGTCTTCCTGCTTGGGCAGGGCGGTATCGTCGCCATAACTGGCGCTCGATGCGGCGTACACCACGCGCTTCACCCCGGCGTCGCGCGCGGCCAGCAGGATGTTGAGAAATCCCGTGACATTGCTCTGGTGGGTGCGCAGCGGGTCGGTAATCGAGAGCGGCACACTGCCCAGCGCCGCCTGATGCAGCACGCAGCTGACCCCGTGCATGGCGCGCTGGCAATCCTCAAAGCATGCGATGTCGCCTTCGATCATCGTGAAGTTCTGCCATTGCGCGGCGCTGACCTGCGCCTTGACCGCTTCGAGGTTCGCGCGCTGTCCGGTCGAAAAATTATCCATCCCGACCACGCGCTGGTTATGGGTGAGCAGCGCCTCAAGCAGGTGCGAGCCGATAAACCCGGCCACGCCCGTCACCAGCCAGTTGGCCGGGGTGTGCTTCAGGGTGGATATGTAGTTGCTGGCGCTCATGGTCGTTTTTGTTCTACACGGCGCGCCGTCGCCCGGCAAATTGTAATTCGGACACAGGGCCGCATAAAGAGGGCCGCACACCCGCGCCCAACGAGGTTAATGATGGGTGGTGTGGCCGGAAATCGCTTATACATAAAATGGTGGCCGGTTCCCGCCGGTGTTGATGTTAAAGGGCGGGAAAAGGATTACGAAGAGCTGAGGGGGGACGCATGAAAATATTACTCAATGCCACGTTGGCGGCCGTCGCCGTTGGGGTGTTTTCCTTCGGTGCGGTCGCGGCTGACGTCAAAGAAAGCGCGGGCGAAAATGCAGGCGACGGGTCACGCAGTATCGTGCGCAAGGAAAAATGCTACGGCATCGTGCGTGGCGGTAAAAACGATTGCCAGACGGCGACCAACTCCTGCGCAGGCACCGCCAAGGCCAGCGGCATGGGTGACGCCTGGATTTATGTCCCCAAGGGGCTGTGTAACCGTATTGTCGGCAGTTCGACGGAGCCGTTTTAACCCGCACCAACGCCCGCTTGAAGGGGGATTCCCATGAATAAATTATTCGCTACTTCCCTTGTCTGCTTGCTCGGCACGGCATCCCTGCTGCCAACGGTGGCGTGGGCGGATGCCGGCACCGAGGAATTACGCAAGGAGCTGGAGGCCACCCGCAGCGCCCTGCGGGACATGCAACAGCGCTACGAATCGCAGATCGGCACGCTCGAAAAACGCCTGAATGCGGTTGAGGCGCAAAAGGCGGCCAGCCCCGTACCCGCTGCTTCGCCCCCTGTTGCTGCCACTGCTGCGGCCTCGGCTGAGCCGGGCGCTTCGGTCGAGCAGCGTCTGCGCACGCTTGAAAGAGAACAGACCCTGACGCGCGGCGAACTGACCACGGCGCAATCGGATCTCTATGGCAGTGGCGCCAAGGAATATGGCTTCTCAGCCGTTGTCAATGGCGGCTTTGCGGAGTTCAGCCGTTCGGCGGATGCGACGCTGCCCGGGTTCGGCCTTGCCGGGGGCCGTCGCCCGGAAGGGTTTAATGCCGATGGCACCTTCCTCAATTTCCTTGGCAACGTGAACGAGGATTTCAACGCCGTGTTCCTTGGCGTCTACACCAAGGACGATGCGTTCGACGTGCCGATGGCCTTTGTCCACGCCAAGTCGCTGCCCTATGGCTTCAACGCCACCTTTGGCCGCAAGCCGCTTGGCATCGGCCTGATGAACGTGACGCTGCCTTATCAGGATGCCTATGCCGACCGCCCCTTGCCGTACCGCGCGTTCCTCGGCGGCAACTATTACGACGACGGGCTGGAAGTGCGCTGGGATCACGATGTCACGCCGAAAACCTATGTCGAGCTGGGCACGGGGGCGTTCCGTGGCTCGCGCTTTCCGGCGGCGGGTTCCGCCAACGACGGCAAGGGCAGCTATGAAGGTTTTGCCAATATCGGCGATGCGCTGTCGGGTGATTACCGCTGGCGCCTGAATGCCTCCTACCTGCTGGCGAAGGATAACGGGCTGGTGGTCGGTGCCGACACTTTCCACGGCGACAGCAGCCTTATCATCGCCGGTGGGCAGCTCGAAGTACCGTTTGGCGAGGGGTTCCAGAACAACGTATTGCAGTTGCAGGGCGAGTATTTCCACCGCAACCTCGATGGCCGGGTGGTGAGCATCGCCGACGACCTTAATTCCAATCAGGACGGTTTATACGCGCAGGCGAACTACAAATTCTTCAACGATTACCGCATCGGCTACCGCTATGCGTGGATCGAGGCCGACAACCCCGGCGCCGCGTTCGCCGCAACCTCCTTCAACCCGGCGGGTGAAAACGCACAGGCCCACACCGTGGTGCTCGATTATATCGTCACCCCGTCGAGCTACCTGCGCGGCCAGTACACGCGCGACAAAACCGGGGCTGACGACGACAACGAATACCTGCTGCAATATGTCATGCAGTTCGGTTCGTTCTAGACAGCGCTGCGGCTGCCTTCTACAAGGGGCGAACCGCAAAAAACGACGTTTGCTTCAACCATTCTGGGTGGAGGGTCATGCCTGCTACTCACACACTCCCGCACCGTGTCGGCATCGGCCTGCGCGAGGTACATCATGCCGCGATGGGTGAGGCGCTTGCCTCGGGCGATGCGTCACTGCCCTCGTGGATCGAGGTGCATCCCGAAAATTATTTCTGCAATGCCGCTGCGCGTGCGGTGCTGGTGCAGGTGGCCGACAGGCTACCAATCAGCCTGCATGGGGTGGGGTTGTCGCTGGGCTCGGTGGAACGTCCCGATGCGACGCATCTGCGCCACCTGAAAACGCTCGCCGAAGCGGTATCGCCCGCGCTGATTTCCGACCATGTGGCGTGGTCGGCGCATCGGGGCCGCTACAGCAACGACCTGCTGCCCTTGCCCTATACCGCCGAAACACTGGCGCTGCTTGTGCGCAATATCGGTATTGTGCAGGATTCTCTTGGCCGTGCGATTGCGGTCGAGAACCCCGCCACCTACCTGCGGTTTGAGGAATCGACGTTCAGCGAGCCGGATTTTCTCGCCGCACTGGTCACCCGCACGGGTTGCCACCTGTTGTTCGACATTAACAACCTCTATGTTTCGGGCACGAACCATGGCTGGGATATGCAGGAATATCTGGCGCAGTTGCCCTCGGCGGCGATGGTGGAATACCACCTCGCGGGCCATACTGAAAAACACTTCGCCGATGGCACGCAGTTGCTGATTGATACGCACGACGCGCCGGTGTCGCCCGCCGTGCTCGCGCTGTTTCGCGATTGCGTGGCGCGGCATGGCATGCGGCCGACTCTGCTGGAGTGGGACGCGGATTTGCCAGAATTTGCCGCATTATGCGCCCATGCGCGGGCGATCGAACAGGCGGTGACGGGGACTCTCCCGCATCCGGCGCAGGTGGCGTATGGCTGAGCCTCTAGCAGAGATAGACGACGCATCGTTTGCCGCCCTCGCCGAGTTTCAGGCGGCGTTTTTTGCCGTGCTGCGCGAGGATGCAACACATCTGCGCGGTGCATTCACCGTGCGTGACGATCCGCCCTTATCGGCGCAGCGGCGGCTGCAGGTGCATTACCATCACCACTATATCAGCCTGACGGATGCGCTCATGGCCACATACGCGGCGCTTGAGCCGCTGGTGGGCGCGGAATTCCTCGAAGGCGCCGCCCGCGCCTATGTGCAGGTGCAACCGCCGCAGCAGGCGTGGCTCTCGGCGTATGGTGACGGGTTCGGTGCGTTTCTGGCCGGGTTCCCGCCCGCGCAATCGCTGCCCTATCTGCCCGACACGGCGCGGCTCATCTGGGCGTTGCACCATGCGGCCTGCGCGTCGGATGAGGGCGCAAGCCTGCTCGCAAGCCCTTACGCGGTGGACGAGGTGCTCGATGCCTGTATGGCCGCGCGGGGAGGCGATGCACAGGCGGCGGAGGCCATCGCCGCCGGGCTGGTGATTGAGGCGCCGTGCTGCCTGCTGGTGTGCCGCGATGCCGCGCAGCGCCTCCTCGTGCGCTCGCTCAGTGCCGGGGAATACGCCGCGCGGATGCGGATGGCCGCAGGGCATGGCGGTGTTTAGGCCCTGAGGAAACCAAGCGTGAAATCTACTCACAAATCTACTCACACTTGTTCAGGCTGGCTTCAAACCGTATTGACGCGCGTTAAACACAAAAGCCAGCATTTCTGCTGATTTTATGGCATGTTTTGGTGTTTATTGGAAGCCCTAAAATGGGGCCGATGGCGGACAGGGAGGGATTCGAACCCTCGATAGAGTTGCCCCTATGCCAGTTTTCGAGACTGGTACCTTCAACCACTCGGTCACCTGTCCGCACGACCGACGAGGGGAGTGGCTCCCTCGTGGTTTAATCCTTTAGCCTTCAAGCGCCAGGCAGGCTGGCACTCGGTCATCCGCCTTCGCTTGCGCTATGGCGAGACGAGCCTGTCCGCACGACCGACGAGGGGAGTGGCTCCCTCGTGGTTATCCCTTGCTTTGGGGCGGAAATGCCCGCCCGCATTGCTTCAGGAAGCGCGGGATATAGCAAGGTTTTTTGCGTGGGTCGAGCAGAATGTTGCGGCGGCGGCGGAAGCCCCGGGCCAAAGGCGGCGGCGCGGGTTTTATTCAGCGTCGGCGGCGGCAGCACGGTGATCGCGGCGGGCTTTCTCGCGTGCTTCGCGGCGCGCGGCGCGGTGTTCCTGCCGGTCTTCGTGCAGCTCCTTGCGGTCCTCACGCAGTTCGGCGCGGTCTTCGCGCAGCTCCTCGCGTTCGTCGCGGATGTCGCCACCGGCGGCACGTTCACGCCGCAGCTCGACGCGATCCTGATGCATCTCGCGCTGGTCGCGGTGAATCTCGTGGCGGTCGTGCCGTTGCTCGGCGCGGGCGGCGCGTGGGCCATCGGCCGCGAAAGCAGGGGTGGTGGCGAGTGCAGCGATGAGGAAGGCGAGAGAAACCGGTTTCATGCGAATGCTCCGTGGCGGGAATGAACGACCGCTCAAGGATACAACGAAAAAAAGAGGCATTCCAGTTTTATTGATTCTGCCCGTGCGCGCCTAAAAAATGCCCAGATGCGTCAGCAGGATATGGCTGCCGATGGCGATGAGGGTAAGGCCGCCCAGCGCCTCGGCCATGCGGCCAAAGCGGCTGCCGATACGGTGGCCGAGCACGATGCCGACGGTCACCATCAGGGTGGTGGCGGCACCGATGCTGGCGGCGGTGAGCCAGATATTCACCGGCAGGAAGGCGAGGGTGACGCCCACCGCCAGCGCGTCGATACTGGTGCCCACGGCGGTCAGCATCAGCAGGCCGGTGCCGTGGCGGGCGGGTTTTTCGGTTTCGGCATCGCCCAAAAAGCTTTCATACAGCAATTTTCCGCCGACGCCACCGAGGATGAAAAACGCCACCCAATGATCGAACGCGGCGATGTAGCGGCTGGCGGCAACCCCGGCGAGCCAGCCGATTAGCGGAGTTAGCGCTTCGACGCTGCCGAAAATAATCCCTGTGCGCAACGCGTCGCGCAGGCGAGGTTTGCGGATGGCGGCACCTTTGCCGAGTGCCACCGCGAACGCGTCGGCAGACATGCTGAAGGCAAGCAGGGTGGTTGAGAGGGCGCTCATCGGTCAGCTACGCCATCTCAGCGTGCGGGCGCGCAGCGGGTTTTCGAAGTCGCGGGCTTCGGCACGGGCGGCCAGCGCTTCTTTCTTAAGGCGGTAATACCACAAAGCCTGCGCGTCGGCATCGCCCATCAACATCAGCGAAGGGTGATCGCCACGCAGGCCTTCCTGCTGCTTGTTCACGACGTCGATATCCTGTGCGATGAAGGCGCGGCCAAAACGTTTGAGCAGCGGAAAGAGCAGGCGTATCAGCGGCATGGTGGTAAAGGCGAATTGGTGCAGTTGGGTGGTTGTCGCATCAATCGGGGTGAGGGCGGTCAGCAGCAGCACATGGTGCCTGCCGATGGTGATATGCTCGCTGCGCAATCCGGGGAGCCGGAATTGAATCTCGGTGGTGCGGTCGCCGCCGAGGATTTTATAGGCGCGCGAATTGCTCGACGGTTTATGGCTGACCATCGCAAACCCGTGCGGGCGCGGTTCGAAATGCTTGGCCTTGGCGTGGATGGATTTTGGCGTGCGCCACCACCACGAGCGATGGACGAACGGGCCGTGCGCCGGATCCATCAGCCCGATGACGGCGTGGTCGATGGGGCAGGGAAAAATGGTCGAGGTAACATGCGCAAAGCCGCGCGGCAGGACGATGGGCATGGCGGGCGGGGGTGGGGGCGGCTCGCCGGGTTGTCCGGCGAATATCCAGATGAGGCCGTCCTGTTCCTGCACAGGGTAGCGGCCGGTTTTAATTTTGCGCGTATCCGTCGTATCGCCTTCGAGTAGCGAGGGAATGGCAGTGCAGCAGCCATCCATACCGAAGCGCCAGCCATGGTAGCAGCACTCGATCTCATGGCCGTCGAAGCGGCCATAACGTAGCGGGATGCCGCGATGAGGGCAGAAATCACGAAGGGCGCTCACCGTGCCCGCATGGTCGCGCAGTAGCAGGAGAGGCTCTCCAAGCAGGGTGATGGGCAGCTTTTCACCGCGCGCGAGCGTGCCACTCGGGGCGGCGACATACCAAAAATCCGGGAGTAGCTCAGTGTTGCTTTGCATGCGACAGCATTAATCGCAGAGTGGTGTGCTGTCTAGGGCTGTTTAGGCCATACCTTGCGCGAACTGGGATGCCGCGCCAATTCTATCCTGATGAATCACGTTGCCGACATGGGTTCGCGGGGTTTTTTCCTCCCCTTCGGCGAGCTCGGCCTGCGGTGTGGCGCTTTTTGCGGTGTCGTGGGAGGAAGGCGCCTGTTGTGCATCATGATTGGCAGCGGCGTGCGTGTGCCGATCTTCTTTCTTCTGCGCGAACAGCTTGTAAGTGATTTCGTGCAGGAAGGAATAAATGATGGTTAAGCCGAAATCGAACGCGATAACATCGTGCAGCCGCGCGCTATTGGTTTGGATTTCTTTGCCTGCCGCCAGTGCCGCTGCCGTTTCGGGAATCCCGATACTTTTTTCGGACCAGTATTTTTTTGCCCCCATCCCCATTTTTTCGCCGATAAATTTGCTGCCGCGCGCCAGATAGTCGTAAAAATGTTTTTTTACGAATAAGTGGCTTGGCTCATACAAAGTGAAGGCAAGAAGCGGGAAAAGCGCCACAAAGCGCGCTTTGAAGCCGGTTCCGAAGTCTTTTTTCGGTTCCTCCTCGATTTCCTGATAGGCTTTCTCGAATTTCGGGTTGTTTTCGACTTCGCGTTTTCCGTAGAACCAGTGGTCGATTTTCTTAATAAATGGCACTTTGTTCTTAGGGTTCTCAAGCGCCATCAGCGGCGGAATGGTCACGGTTCCACCAAACATGATGGATAAGAACGTGATGCCATATCCCACGGAATTAGTGAGCACCTTCGGGCTTGCGCCGAAGAATTTTACCACCGGCTCGAAAGTGCGGGTAAAAAATTTATTCAGGGGCCTTGACCACAGCTTGCGCCCCAGTTCCGTCCGCTCCGTTGCGAAGGCGAACAGCACCCCAAAGGCGGAGTTCATCAGCCAGTCTACGCCCCGGTAGGTGACTTCGTTATGAACTTTCTCTCCAAGAGAAATGAAGTCGCGCTTCGGTTTTTCGGGGGCATCAGGTTTCGCTTTCTGCACTGCGGGCGCCGTGATTGCCGACGGAGCGTCTGTCAGATTCTCTGTCCGTTCACGCACCATCAAGCCCCCGCTGCTTTGGCAGCCTGTGCGTGCTGCGGGTGAAGGGTGGAATCATGCGCGGCGTGGCTCACCTGCGCGCCGGGTTTGTGATGCCCGTGCGGATGTGGGGGGATGCTGCTGATGTGCATGTGCGGTTTGGGGGCGATTTCAGGCGCGGGAGCCTCGCTGCGATCCGGTGCGAAATCCGCGCTGTTGGCGGCCTCCAGTCCGGCGAAGGCGTAACGGTTTTTTGGCACCTTGATGTGGTCGCCCTCGAACGAGGCTGTATTTTCCGCAACCTTGGGCTTGTAGCTCATGAAGGGCAGGTGGCGCAGCAGTTTCACGAACGGGCGAATGGTGGCGGCGGTAATCAGGGTGTAGAACGTATCGGCGGCGACAAAGCGGCCAAAATCCTTCGTGGCGCTGTTGTAGGCGCCGGTTTTGCCGAATTTCAGGCGTTGTTCTTCCGAAAAATCGAAACCGCGCCGCTGTAAAAACCCGTTTGCATACGCCTGTGCTCCTTCGGGAACAAGCCCACCCATCGCCTCGCCCACTTTCTGAGTAATCGGGTCGATAGCGACTTTCTCCAACGCCGGAATGTTACGCTTTTTGCCAAGCTTGGTGATGAAGTTGCTATCGCTGCCGATGGTCAGCGCCGCGAGCTGGGCAGTAACGGCGGTGGCCATGCGCGCGACAAACGCCCCCGAGAAGGTGGGGCGTTCCTCGGCGCGAATAGCTTCGTGACGCGCTTTCAGCGACGGATCTTCCATCGCCTCCTCACCGTAATGGCGGCGGTCGAAAGTTTCGATCAGCCAAGGTTTAATTTTTGCCCCGAGCCATACCGAGGGAATCATGATGAAAAAGCCGGGCGTCAGCAGCGTTGCACTGCGGGCGACGGCCATGCTGCGTTCGGTGAGCACCACCCCTTCCATGCCTTTGACGAAAGGAAGTTTGGGGATGATTTTCTCAAGCCGTCTGGCCAGATTCTGCTGAATCTGACGCGGGGTAGCGGCCTCTTTCATCAGCAGTGGCAGCTTGAAGGGGCGAGTCGCGTGTTCGGCCCAGTGCGAGAAACCCGCCGAGGCAAAGAGGTTCAGCCAGTAATTCACACCCCAGTCGAAAATCGCGTGGTATTTGCGCTCGCCATAGGTTTGATCCTTGGCGAGCGGCGACACCACCGGCTGGTCGGTTGATTTTTGCTGTTCAGTACGATCCATTACTATCCTAAAACAGGCGAAAAACAGGCTTCTCCATGCTTCAAATGTAACATATTGCGGCGCGGCAGTTTGTGAAGGTTTGATGACAAATTGGAGCTGCCAGTCGCCAGTAGCCGGTAGCCGGTCGCCAGTGAAGGAGGTGAATAGTCGCCAGCGAGGGGAGTCGCTCCCTCTCCCGCCTGCGGGAGAGGGCTGGGGTGAGGGAAGCGGCAGCCCCCAGCCCCCAACCCCGCCGCTTGTCATGCCAAACGTGATTTGGCATCCAGCATGGCCAAGTCTGCGCCGCGAGATTTTCGCGAAGGGGCCGGATGCCAGCTTGACGCTGGTATGATAAGGGAGAGAAGGGCGGTATAATGAAAGCGGCCGGTCCCTCTTCTGTGCTTAAATCGCCCGCGTGGCCTGCATCAGCCATTGGCGGGCGGGGGCATCGAGCGCGGCGGCGTGGGTATCGTACACCCGGCGGTGATAGGCGTTCAGCCAGTTGCGCTCGTTCGCGGTGAGCATCGACACATCCACCAGCCGCGTGTCGATCGGCGCCAGAGTCAGGGTTTCAAACCCGAGCATGGGCTTGCCGTTAGCAGCAGCGCCAAGTTCCACGACCGCCACCAGATTCTCGATGCGGATGCCATACTGCCCCGGCGCATAATAGCCCGGCTCGTTGGAAAGAATCATCCCCGCCGCAAGCGGTACGGCGCTGCCACGCTTGCTGATGCGCTGCGGCCCCTCATGTACGCAGAGATAGGCGCCCACCCCATGGCCGGTGCCGTGGTCGTAATCGAGGCCTGCCTCCCAGAGATATTGCCGCGCCAGCACATCGAGCTGCGCGCCGGTCGTGCCGTGCGGAAACTTTGCGCCCGCCAGCGCGATATGCCCCTTGAGCACGCGGGTGAAATGCTCGGTCATCAGCGGTGCGGCGGTGCCACCGGCCGGGCTTGCGACAAATAAAGTGCGCGTGACATCGGTCGTGCCGTCGGGGTATTGCCCGCCCGAATCGAGCAGGAAAAGCTCGCCGACACGGCTTTTGCGGTTGCTTGCCGCATCGGCGCGGTAATGGACAATGGCGCCGTTGCCGCCCGCCCCGGCGATGGTGGCAAAGCTCGGGCCACGGTACTGAGCATCCCCGGCGCGGTACTGTTCGAGTTTGGCGATCACGCTCAGCTCGTCGGGGTATTTGCCGTTGCCGGTTTGCGTATCGAACCAGTGCAGGAAGCGTGTCAGCGCCAGCCCGTCGCGCGTGTGCGCGGCACGAATGCCCGCCAGCTCTACCGGGTTTTTGATTGCCTTGGGCAGGGCGGCCGGGTCATCGCCCCGGATGATTTGCGCACCCAGTTTCCCGGCAAGGGTGAACCAGCCGGTGGCGGTGGTGGCCGCATCCATCAGCACGGCAGCGCCAAACAGCGCCTTATCCACCGCACCCGCGAACATTTCCGCCAGCGGCAATACCGTAATCTGCTGCTGCGCGAGATAGGCCTGCACCTCATCCGTCAGCGTATGCGGATGCATAAATAAGCTCGCTGTTCCATCCGCTCGCAGCAGGCAATGCGCCAGCAGCAGCGGGTTGAACGGCACATCGCTACCGCGCAGGTTCAGCAGCCAGTTGATACTGTCGGGCTGGGTCAGCAGCACACTCTGCGCGCCCTGTTTTTTAAGCGCCGCCAGCAGCGTTGCGCGTTTCTGCGCCGTGCTTTCCCCGGCCAGTTCCGGCGCCTGCAGCACCACTTCGCCCTGCGGCGGCGCGGGTTGCGCGGGCCAGATACTATCGACCAGATTCGGGGAATGCGCCACCCAGACCATACCCCGCGCGGCGGTGGCTTTGGCCCATTCCTCGCGCTGCGCCTCGGTGACCAGCCAGGGGTCGAAGCCGATGCGCGTGCCTTCACCCTGCGTGCTAAGCCAATCAAGGAAACTCACCTCGCCGCTGTTGATGACGGTGATGGACGCCGTATCGACCTGTGCCGCCGCCTGCAGGGTGTAGCGCCCATCGACGAACAGCGCATGCGGATGCGCCGCATCCGGTTTGGCGCGGAACACGCCCAGCCCCGCCGAGCCGTCAAACCCGGTGACAAAGGGCAGGCGCGCGGCATACCCGGGGATGTACTCGCCCTGAAACTCATCGACCATGGGGACGAGGTAGAGGTCGAGGTTGGCGTGGCTAATCGCCTCTTCAAGCTGGGTGCGGATAATGGAATGCGACATGAAACCGTTGATTTGGATGGAGTGAACGCCTATGCTTATCTTTCATGAAATGCCCCACCGCACAAGATACAGTTGGAACTATGCACCACGCATTTTCATTCCGACGCGCTGTTTATAGCGCGCTGCTGCTGCCATGCCTGATGCTTCTGCCCCACAAAGTGGCGGCGGAAGCCAAAAAAACCGTCTACAAACCTGCCGTCATCTATTTTTATTCAGGCGAAAAAGGCGACAGCGCCTTCATTAATTCCGCCCGCGTCGGGATTGCCCGCGCGGAAACCGAGTTTCGCACCCCGGTGACCATCACCCGGATGGATACGATGGACAACGCGGCGAGCGCGATTAAAAAAATTGCGGATGGAGGCGCCAATCCCATTATCCTGCTTGGCAACCAGTATGTGCCGCCGGTCATGAACCTCGCCGACCGCTACCCCGGCGCCACGTTCACCGTCATCGACGGGCTGACGCCGCCGCTTTACCCCAACGTGCAATCCATTCTGTTCCGCGACCATGAGGGCGCGTTTCTCGTCGGGATGATTGCGGGCAAACTCTCGCAGAGCAACCTGGTCGGCTTTGTCGGCGGTATGGATATTCCACTGATTCGCAATTTCGCGCTGGGCTTCACGCAGGGCGTGAAATACGCCGCACCTGACCTCAAGGTTGACGTGCAGATGGTCGGCACCACCGCTGAGGCATGGAGCAACCCCGAAAAGGCGAAATCCCTCGCTAAAATGCAATACCGCGAAGGGGCGGACATCGTTTTTGCCGCCGCCGGCGGTTCTTCGGTCGGCGTGCTGGAAGCCGCCAATGAGATGGGCAAACTCGGCATCGGGGTCGATAGCAACCAGAACGGTCTCTTCCCCGGGCATGTGCTCACGTCGCTGGTCAAGCGGGTGGATGTGGCGGTGTATGATACGCTGAAAAACTCGCACGATGGCAGTTGGAGCGCAGGGGTAAAATATCTCGGCATCAAGGAAGGCGCCCTCGATTACGCGGTGGACCAGAACAACCGCAGCCTCATCAGCGAAAAACTGATTGAGGAAGTCGCCACCGCGAAGGATGCCATCATCAGCGGCAAAATTGTGGTCGAGAGCTACAGCGCGAAGTAGTGCTTAAGCGTCTGGCTGGGCTAGCCAGCGGGCCACGTCGCGCGCGGCATAGGTGAGGATTGCATCCGCCCCGGCGCGTTTGATGGCCAGCAGGGTTTCCATCGTCACGGCGCGCTCGTCGATGAAACCGGCGGCGGCAGCGGCTTTCAGCATCGCGTATTCGCCGCTGACATGGTAGGCGAGCACTGGCACATCCGCAATTTCTTTCACCCGTGCGAGAATGTCGAGGTAAAGCCCGGCGGGCTTAACCATCAGCATATCCGCGCCTTCGGCGAGGTCGAGCGCGGCTTCACGCAGCGCTTCGGTGGCGTTGGCCGGGTTCATCTGGTAGCTGCGCTTATCCGCCTTGCCGAGGTTGCTTTGCGAGCCGACCGCCGCACGAAACGGGCCGTAAAGCGCCGAAGCGTATTTTGCCGCGTAGGATAAAATCACCGTGTTTTCATGCCCCGCATCATCGAGCGTGGCGCGGATTTCGCCGATGCGCCCGTCCATCATATCGCTCGGGGCGACGATATCGCAACCTGCCTCGGCCAGCACCCGCGCCTGTTGGCACAAGCTGGCAACGGTGGCATCGTTGGCCACTTCACCCGTCGCATCGAGCAGCCCGTCATGCCCGTGGCTGGTGTAGGGGTCGAGCGCGACATCGGCGATGACGCCGATTCCGGGGACGGCTTTTTTGACGGCACGAATAGCACGGCACATCAGGTTGTCGGGGTTGAAGGCTTCACGCCCATCTTCGGTTTTGAGTGCCGCCGGCGTGACCGGAAACAAGGCAATCGCCGGGATACCCAGCGCCAGCGCTTCGCGCGCCGCATCCACCACCATGTCGATCGACAGGCGCTCGACGCCCGGCAACCCTTCGATGGGAGTCACTTTGCCTGCACCTTCCTGCACGAACAGCGGCCAGATGAGGTCTTCCGCCCGGAGCTGATGCTCGGCCACCAGCGCCCGCAGCCACGGGGTGCGGCGCAAACGGCGTGGACGAATCGGCAAATCAAGTGGTGTGCTACTCATGAGGCGGGTGATAGCGGTTGTCGGCGCAAATGTCACTGAGAGAAATGCGCGCCACGCGCGAAGCAAAAAAGCCTACGCCGCACGGCCAGAAGCCTGTTCTTTAGAGTTTACGCGATCGAGCAACTCGCCATATTTTTGCTGCTGGTGGGCATCCAGCGTCTTGACGAACATCTCAGGATGTTCGCGGGCATTCGCCACACGATCTTTCTTGGCAAAGAAACTATCATACATTTTTTCCCATGGTTCACTGACGATAGGAATTAAGAAAAAGAGAACGGTTGCAAGGCCTTCGTTACGCGCCTTTTCAAAGAATTGCGGCGCCATTTTTCCTTCGGCGTATTTAAAATCGTTGCCAAGCATACTGGCCCAGCGCATTTTTGCCGCCGTGTAGGCCGTGATGCCAATCGCCGTCGGCAGCACGCGGCGGAAAAGAAAGCGCCCGACGCCAGGCTCCGAAGTAAAGAAAGAATAATGGCTTTTTTCTTTCACCGGTTCCGATGCAGAATCGGCATATTTTTTCTTGTCGTTGACATCGCGCGCTTTCATCTCCTGGTCAAACTCGTCAGGAGCGGCTTTCAGTGCCTTGATGCTGTTATGTTCCCCCGGCCACACTCCCCGGCGAATCTGGGCATCTTTGAACAAGCGGTCGCCCATTTCAAAGAATAGCGAGTAGCCAAATGTATTAATCACTGCCTGCGGGATAAACTTGGCATTGGGGTGAACAATGGCACTTTTCATCACCCTGAGTTTATTCCCCAATCCCTCAATTGTTTTGAAACTATCCCGCGTCCAGTCGATGGAGCGCTTCACCCCGTTGATCTCGACTTTGAGTGCCTCAGCAGAAGGCTTTTGGAAGGCGGAAACAATAAACCCCAATATGATGGCCGCTACGGGTGTAGAAGCCGCTTCAGCAGGAAAGATTTCTTTAATTTTACGGACGCCTTCCGGCACAATGTCGGAAACCTTTTCGGCGGTGCGCTGTTCGCTGTCTTTGGGGTTAAACAGGTATTCCGTCATCCATTTGCTTAATTTGCTGGTACCGCGATAGAGGGTAAAGCTGGTGGCCACCAGCGCCGCTGCTTTGGCAGGGCCAAAAGTGGCGAATCCCTTTAGGTTTCGCCCAAAGCTTTTGGCAACGGAGGAGGAGGCGTTTTTACTCAATTGCGCACCAAAACGCTCCATCCCTGTGAACGCAGCAAGCGTGCCGGCCATCGAAAAACCGTAGGGAATCGAGGCAATGGCTGAACGCACCACCTGATACACCAGCACACCTGCCCCGCGCTTATGTGCTTCAGGATGCCGGTGTACCCAATGCGCAACGGATTTTGCAAGGCCACCCGGGTGCCGCTCCATCTCAGGCCGGGGGGATGGATCGGCGGCGGCATCCTTCTCGACCGGCGGCAGGGGCTTGCGTTCAGCAAGCGCGGCTGGGTCGCTACTATCCGGATTCTGTGCAATCGGTGTGGTCATAGTTTTCCTTACCCTAAGTTGTAGCACAGCACGCAGCCCCGAAATGTGACAGTTCGATGAAATTGCTCTGTTTTTGTGCGGCGCAACATAGCTTCGGTGCATACCTTGGGAGGGGCGCGTCAAGGTGCGTGACAAGCCACTTTAAAATCCGCTACAAGCGCCGGTAAGGAGCATCATTATGAGCAAACCGCGCGTATTATCCGGCGTCCAGCCCACGGGCAACCTACATCTGGGCAATTACCTCGGCGCCATCCGCAACTGGGTAGGCCTACAGGACAGCCACGCATGCCTGTTTATGCTGGCGGATTTGCACGCTATCACCGTGCCGCAGAACCCCGCCGATTTAAGGCGTAACACGCGCGAGACCGCCGCCGCCTACATCGCTTGCGGGATTGATCCGAAAAAGAGCGCGATTTTCCCCCAATCCGCCGTCACCATGCACAGCGAACTGGCGTGGATTCTCAATTGCCATACGCCGCTGGGCTGGCTCAACCGGATGACGCAGTTTAAGGAAAAATCAGGGAAAAACAAAGAGAACGCCCCGCTTGGTCTCTACGCCTACCCGGTGCTGATGGCCGCCGACATCCTTGGCTACCATGCCACCCATGTACCCGTCGGCGAGGATCAGAAACAGCATCTCGAACTCGCGCGCGACATCGCGGGCGCCTTCAACCGCGCCTATGGCGAGGAGTTTTTCCCCCTGCCTGAACCGCTGATTCTGCCCACCGCCGCGCGCATTATGAGCCTGCGTGACGGCAGCAAAAAGATGAGCAAATCCGACCCGTCGGATTATTCGCGCATCACGCTGACGGATGACGCCGATGCCATCGCCAAGAAAATCCGCAAGGCGACCTCGGACTCTACTCCGGGCGTGACCTACGAGCCTGCGACCCGCCCAGAAATCGCCAACCTGCTCACCATCTACGCCGCGCTGACGGACAGAACTCCACAAGCAGTTGCAGAGGAATTTAAATCTGAACAAACATCCAATTTTAAATCGAAACTTGCTGAAATAGCGGTTGAAAAGCTTTCGCCAATTACCGCGAATATGCGCGAATTAATGAACGACTATTCAATGCTGGACGCCCTCCTGAAAGAGGGTGCGGAACGCGCCCGCGCCATCGCCACCCCTATCTTCACGCAAGCCCGGCAGCGGGTGGGATTTTTGCAGGTATGACCAGAGGCCACGGAATTGTCATCATAGCTTCACTGGCATCTTCCCCGCATGCTTGGTAGTATGGGCACATGTTCATTTTTCATATCCTTTTCAGCCTGCTGACACTTCCCTTCGTCCTGTTGCGCATGGCCTTTGGCCTGTTTGGCATTTCAACGCACCTCCTGCTGTTCCCCTTAAGAATGTTCGCGCGGCACACGGTGCTTTTCCTCGTGGTGGGCGGTGTGCTCATCCTTTATTTTGCGGTTAAAAGTGATCCACATTCCCTCGACACGCTAAAGCCCGCGCCAAAGGCGGAACGCCCGGCCAAAAACGCCAAAGGCGCCCCCATCGTCATCGAGCCGATTACGAAAGTGGAGAACGGCGACAGCGCGTTTGCCACCGACACCTACACCATGATGACCGACCCCGAGCGCGCCGCCTACAGCCGCGCCTTTTACGCCGTCATGAATACGGTGGTGGATGGGGAGGCCGGAAACTGGGATTTTCATAACATTCAGGGGTCAATCCGGCCTGT
>JANRKD010000013.1:0-60542 GCA_033763655.1 Alphaproteobacteria bacterium | reverse complement strand
TCACATGCTTCCCAACTTAATCTTGATTTGGGGACCTTAGCTGTAGGTCTGGGTTGTTTCCCTCTCGACTACGGCAGTTAGCTGTCGCAGTCTGGCTCCCGAGTAGTACTCATGGGTATTCGGAGTTTGGTTGGATTTGGTAAGGCTTTGGGCCCCCCTAGTCCATCCAGTGCTCTACCCCCCACGGTATTCGCTCGAGGCTATACCTAAATATATTTCGCGGAGAACCAGCTATTACGAAGTTTGATTGGCCTTTCACCCCTAACCACAGCTCATCACCTACTTTTTCAACAGGAGTGTGTTCGGCCCTCCAGCTGGTGTTACCCAACCTTCAGCCTGGCCATGGCTAGATCACCTCGTTTCGGGTCTAATACGTGCAACTTGTCGCCCTATTCAGACTCGCTTTCGCTACGCCTACACCTATCGGCTTAAGCTTGCTGCACACACTAAGTCGCTGACCCATTATACAAGAGGTACGCTGTCAGGGACTAAATCCCCTTCAACTGCTTGTAGGCATACGGTTTCAGGAACTATTTCACTCCCCTCGTCGGGGTGCTTTTCACCTTTCCATCACTGTACTGGTTCACTATCGGTCGGTAAGGAGTACTTAGGCTTGGAGCGTGGTCGCCCCATGTTCAGACAGGATTTCACGTGTCCCGCCCTACTCGAGAATAGAAGTTGTTTTACGCGTACGGGGCTATCACCCTTCTATGGCCCAACTTTCCAGATGGTTCCGCTTATATCACTTCTATTACTGGCCTGATCCGCGTTCGCTCGTCACTACTAACGGAGTCTCAATTGATGTCCTTTCCTCCAGCTACTGAGATATTTCAATTCACTGGGTTTGCTTAATACCCCTATGTATTCAGGATATTATAACTCTTGATGAATCCAGATATCAGCATTTAGACGAAATAATCCGCGCCCCAAACGGGACGTCGCACCTATCGCCAAATACTGTAAACTGGATTCAGAGTTGGGTTTCCCCATTCGGAAATCTCCGGATCAAAGCTCTTTCACAGCTCCCCGAAGCTTATCGCAGTGTAACACGTCCTTCATCGCCTCTTACCACCAAGGCATTCACCATATGCCCTTCTCTAATTATCTAGATCTATGATCTACTTAATTATCACCTACTTTTGAGTAAAAGTAGGAAATGTAAGTATTTTTAGCGCTTGATTGATTCTTTATGATGCACCCCACGCACAGAACAAAACAGACTTTCGGAATCAGGATTCCCCTTAATGACATCTCGAGTGTAAGGCTGCGGTTAAACCGACTCCTGCCTTCGAACTTCATGTCAGGGAACCAAGCCCCTCAGGCTATTCTTCCCTGCGGTGTTGGTACGAACTAATTTGATACAATCAGCATCAACGTCTTTATGGTGCGCTTTGACAGGTGGGCCAGAGGCCCGCGTTATCAAAGCGTCGGTTGGAATCGTGGCAGTGTCGGTTAGACATTGATACTGCTTTGGCTCGACCCAACACATAAAGCGCGTTGTAGATACCTATTCACTTTTCACTTAGCAGCGATTCGTTTCTGCGGCGCAAGCGCCTTCAGTCGTTTTCGCGTTCGACAGGTTATTTCAGGCGCTCCAGGCAGTCAAGGACTGTTTGGAAAAGCTTGTTAGCCCGTCGAAGGGATGGGCGTTATAATAGCACAAGCCGCGCCCTGTCAACCAAGAAAATAAAAATAATGCACAGATAATTTTATTGGCGCAAATCCGCCACATTTTCGCCCTTATCTGCGGATGCAGGCCACGCGACGACGCTTCATCGGTAGCATTTTTTTGCGCATGGGGATAAGGATAGGCCATCCCCTATCGCTAAGGAGGCCTTATGAAACAGTTTCATGTTGTTTTGCTCGCATCGCTGCTGGCACTTGCCGCCTGCGGCACTACCAAGGAAGACCGCGCCCTCAGCGGCGGCCTGATTGGCGCCGGGGCCGGGGCGGTAGTCGGCTCGACGGTCGGCGCTCCCGTGACGGGAGCCGCCATCGGTGCGGGTGTGGGCGCGACTACCGGCGCCCTCACCGATCCGGAGAATATCAATATCGGCAAACCATTCTGGAAAAAATAAGCGCTCTGGAAATACGCCCGTTGCCTGCTTACGCACACACAGGCGGGCCTGATTGTCGGCAGCCACGCTGATTCGCCGCTGTTTTTTTAGCGGAGGTGATGGTGCGTTTTTTCCGCTTCCGGCACATGCGCCTCGACGCCCCTGTTTTTCCGCCCTATAGTGTGCCGGGAACATATTCACACCCCTGAAATACGTTTTGTTTCGGGCATTAACGGAAGATTAGGGATTCTATGCGATATTGGAGTTGTACAGCGGTGGATAGGCGGATGGATGAGGGTTTCCTTGATCAGTTCCTTTCCCACTCCAACCGTCCCTGCTGTATGGGTGAACCAGAGCGCGGTGGCGCGGGCGGTCATACTGAAAGCGAGGGCGGCGTACTTGTTGCCCAGCCACAGGTAAAAACCAAACGCCCGCCGATGATGAAGGTGATCCTGCTGAACGATGACTATACGCCGATGGATTTTGTGGTGATGGTGCTGGAACAGATTTTCCATAAACCCCACACCGACGCGCTGCATGTGATGCTTGAAGTGCATCAGAAAGGCGCGGCCCTCGCCGGGATTTACACCCGGGATGTGGCGGAAACCAAGGTGGATCAGGTCATGGAACATGCACGGATCAACGATTATCCGCTCCAGTGCACTCTTGAACCAGACTCCTAGAACAAGAGAAAACCATGATTTCGCACAACCTCGAAAATACCATCCGCACCGCCCTTGAGCTGGCTAAGAAGCAGCGCCACGAATACGCCACGCTGGAGCATCTGCTGCTGGCCCTGACCGAGGATGCGGACGCCTCGCCCGTACTACGCGGCGTGGGTGTTAACCTCGGCGATCTCAAACGCTCGCTGCTTGACTTCATGGACAACGAACTGGCAACGCTGGTCGTCGATCACGTCGAGGAAGCGCGCCCAACGGCAGGGTTCCAGCGAGTCATCCACCGCGCCGCCATTCATGTCCAATCGGCGGGCAAGCACGAAGTGACCGGCTCGAACGTGCTGGTTGCCCTGTTTTCCGAACGCGAATCGCACGCGGTGTTCTTCCTGCAGGAGCAGGACGTCTCGCGGCTCGATATTGTCAATTACATCAGCCACGGCATCGTCAAATACGGCGACCTGACCCGTGTTGCCCTGCCGCGCGACCATGGCGAGCAGGAAATGGACGACGGCTCCATCCGCTACACCGCCGAACGGGAGGCCAAATCCGGCAACGAGGAGAAGGAGAGCAAGGATCCGCTGCATCTCTATTGCGTCAACCTCAACAAAAAAGCGCAGACCGGAAAAACCGACATTCTTATCGGCCGCGAGAATGAAATCGAACGCACGGTGCAAATCCTTTGCCGCCGCACCAAGAACAACCCGCTGCTGGTGGGGGAAGCCGGTGTCGGTAAACGGCCATCGCCGAAGGGCTGGCCCTGCGCATCACCCGGGGCGAGGTGCCGCAGGTATTGCGCAATGCGGTCATTTTCTCGCTCGATATGGGCAGCTTGCTGGCAGGCACCCGCTACCGTGGCGACTTTGAGGAACGCATGAAAGCGGTGATTAAATCCATCGAGAAACTGCCCGGTGCGGTGCTGTTCATCGATGAAATCCATACCATCATCGGTGCCGGCAGCACCAGCGGCGGCGCGCTCGATGCGGCCAACCTGCTCAAGCCCGCCCTCGCGCGCGGCAGCCTGCGCTGTCTGGGCAGCACCACGCACAAGGAATACAACACCACCATCGAGAAAGACCGCGCGCTCGCACGTCGCTTCCAGAAAATCGATGTCATGGAACCCAGCGTCGAGGACAGCATTAAAATCCTGCGCGGCCTCAAACCCTACTACGAGGAACACCACAAGGTACGGTTCCTGCCTGCCGCGATTGAGGCCGCCGTCGAGCTTTCGGCGCGTTACATCCACGATCGCAAGCTGCCCGACAAGGCGATTGACGTCATCGACGAGGCTGGCGCCGCACAAATGCTGCTGCCCGAGGCTAAACGCAAAAAAACCATCACCGTGCGCGAGATCGAGGATGTCGTCGCAAAAATGGCGCGCATGCCGAGCAAAACGGTCTCGCTCGACGATGCCGACCAGTTGAAGAACCTCGAAAAGAACCTCAAACTCACGGTTTTCGGACAGGATAAAGCCATCACCGAGCTGGCCGCCGCCGTCAAAATGGCGCGTGCTGGCCTGCGCGACGATGCCAAGCCGATGGGTAGCTACCTGTTCACCGGGCCAACCGGCGTCGGCAAAACCGAAGTGGCGCTGGCGCTGGCCAAAACGCTCGGCATGGAGTTGGTGCGCTTCGACATGTCGGAATATATGGAGAAACACTCGGTCAGCGGCCTAATCGGCGCGCCTCCGGGCTATGTCGGCTTCGACCAGGGCGGCCAGTTGACCGATGCGGTCGATAAAACCCCCTACGCCGTCATCCTGCTCGACGAAATCGAGAAAGCGCATCCGGACGTCTTCAACATCCTGCTGCAGGTGATGGATTATGGCCGCCTGACCGACCAGAACGGCAAACAGGTGAATTTCCGCAATGCCATCCTTATCATGACCAGCAATATCGGTGCGGCGGATGCGGCGCGCGCCGCCGTCGGCTTCACCCGCGAAGACCGCAAAGGCGAGGACAAAGAGGCGATGACCAAGCTGTTCACGCCCGAATTCCGCAACCGCCTCGATGCGATTATCGGCTTTGACCATCTCGATCTCGAAGTGGTCGGGCATGTGGTGAACAAGTTCATCGCCCGCCTCGAATCGCAGTTGAGCGAGCGCAACGTCGCCATCCACCTCACCGAACCGGCGCGCGAATGGCTCGCGGATAAGGGCTACGACAAGGCCATGGGCGCCCGCCCCCTCGCCCGCCTGATTGCCGATAAAATCAAGAAACCCCTCGCCGAGGAAGTGCTGTTTGGCAAACTCAGCAAGGGCGGCACCGTCACTATCGGGGTGAGCGACGACGCGCTCACCTTCACCTACGCCACCAGCAAGCCGAAAGGCAAAGCGCGCCAATCAGCCGATGATGGCGAGTTGGTGGGGTGATGGCAGACCGCCGCCCAGGCGAGAAACTGTCGCGAGGTTACTGGCGAGGGTTGGTCGGTGGCGCCGAAGCCGCGCGTGACCGCGTTATCCGCGATGTGATGCAGCATGTGCCACGGCTTGGGCAACCCGTCGAAATCCCCGAGGATGCGCGAGGTTACTGCCTGCTGCACTTACCTGAACCAGTGGTTCAAAGCATTAACAACCAGGAAGCGGACAGGTTTTTTCAATTTCTTGAAGAAAACTCACTTCCGACAGGAGTGCCGGATTCTGCCGCATTCAAGCCGTTTCTTGGCACGAAAGCGCTGGTGCTCTGGCTTGACCGCGGGGCCTTCGACCCTGCAACAACCCTGTATGATCAAGGCGGCAAGGACTTTGCCTTGATCTCCGATCCATTTATCGATGCACTCAGTCAGAAATTTCACCTGCCGCTCCATGCATATCAGGTCTTTGACGAGCATCTTTCCTATGATCAGGTACCGACCCCTTCGGCTCTCATCCTTGCTACCGATAAGGAACATCAGGCAATTCTGCATAACGAGGTAATGCTGGAGCTTGGCAACCAACGACGTCAGGTGCGCGCCGAAGGTTTTCGCGAGCAGGCCGAAAATGACCGTATGCTTGCGCGCCACTCCACAGAAAACTCTCTCGGGACGCCGCAGCGATAGCTGGCCATAAGGCCCGTTTTATGCTGTAATCGCTCCATGCGCCACGCCCTGCCCGCCCTCGCCCTGCTGCTCGCCCTCGCCCTGCCCCTGCATGCCCAGCAGACCACCTATTACCGCGTTTCCTCGGGCACGGGCTTCGTCATCAACAACGAGGGGCATGTCGTCACCAACGCCCATGTCGTCACCGACTGTAAGGCAATTTCGATTTTAACCGCCAAGGGCGAGGAACAGGCCCGCCTTGTCGCCACCGACGCCGCACACGACCTCGCCGTCCTCAAAACCGCCTATATCAGCCCCTATACCGCCCCGCTGCGCTGGAACATCGCCGAGCTGCGCGTGGGCGACGAAGTCGTGGTCATGGGCTACCCCGGGCAGGCGGGCGCCAGCGGCCAGTATGTCTTCAAAAAAACCCGTATCCGAAGCCTCAAAGGCCCGGCGGCTGAGGAAAACTTCATCCAGTTGTCGAGCGTCGCCGCACAGGGCAATTCCGGCGGCCCGGTGCTCGACGGCAACGGCCATGTCATCGCGGTGATTTCGGGCACCGCCCTCACCTACCACGCCGACAGCCGCGGCCAGCCGGTCGGTGAGGCGATTGGCCGCGCGGATGTCGCCATTACCCTGGCCGCCCTGCAGGATTTCCTGCGCGAACACCGCGTCCATTTCTATGAATCCGTAAGCGGTAATATCGCTTATGGCGACGGTATCCTGCGCGACAATGCCCGCAATTTCATTGTCCCCGTACGCTGCATTCAGACCCCTGTGGCAGGCTGAAGGGGGCCGAGGGGTAGCCAGTAGCCAGTAGCCGGTAGCCAGCGAAGGAAGAAAGCGAGGGGAGTCGCCCCCTCCCGCCTGCGGGAGGGGAAGACTCCCCCGCTGGCGACTGGCGACTATACTCTCCCCGTGGCAATTCCTCCCACTCCCCCCTTGCGGGGGAGTCGAAACGCTCCTTGAAGCGTTTCGGTGGGGGGATTTTTCAGCGCCGCGATGACGGGGCAAATGTTGCATAACCGAGTGGTCACGCAATTGCCCCCCCAGCAAAGGAAGACTCTAGTGCGCCGCTGCCGGGGCAGGCGCGGTCACCGGCGCCGCATCCGGGCCTGCCGGCGGCTTCGGGTTGTCGAGCACCGCACTCGGCGGCACGGCGGAATCCGGTATCAGGATGTGTGATCCGCGCAGCATCACCAGTGAAATTCGGCGGTTTTTCGGCCCGCGCGGCTCGCTCGGGGTGAATAATTCGCGGTCGGCCATCCCCGTCACTTTTTTGGTGCGTTCCGCCTCAACCCCCGAGCGGGTGAGGAAGCGCCGGGCGCTTTGCGCGCGGTCGGCGGAAAGCTCCCAGTTGCTATATTCCGCCTTGCCTGCCTCGGTGGGCGACGCGTCCGTATGGCCGTAAATTGCCATCAGGTTAGGCATTTTCTCGATGAGGGTCGCCATTTTGCTGAGGATAATGCGCCCATGGTCGGTGAGGCCCGCCCCCGAACGCTCAAACATCGCGAACTTATCGGTGTCGGTGATGTCAATCCGCAGCCCCTCGGGGGTCTGGGTGACGGTGATATTCTCGGAATACTGCTTTAAGGCCGCATCCTGGCTGAAGGCCTGCGTAATCGCATCCGCGCCCGATTTGAAGAGATTGTCGTCCATCTCCGACTCTTCCTTGGATTTCTTGTCGGGGTCATCGGCGACGATGCCGCTCGGGGTGTAGCCGTTCACAATCGCCGGGTCGGACTTATTGCCTTTCGCCGCCCCTTCGGTGGTGGGGGCAATGCCACCCTTGAAGCCGATCCCCTGACTGTCCTTAATCCCCTGTGTCGGCGTAAAATATTCCGACAGCCCTTGCAGTGTTTCTTTCGACGAAGTCGACAGCAGCCACAGCAGCAGAAAAAACGCCATCATCGCCGTCACAAAGTCGGCGTAGGCGACCTTCCAGGCGCCCCCATGGTGGCCGTGCCCGCCCTTCTTGATTTTTTTGATGATAATCGGACGTTTCTTCTCTTCCTTGTCCTTGCTCGCGCTCATGGGGATTCCTTACGTTGCGGCGGGCAGCTCACCGAGCATCTGTTCCATTTCCGAGAATTTCGGCTGGTAGGCAGTCGGGATGTTGCCCCGGCCAATCTCGACGGAAACCTGCGGCGCGTTGCCCTGCAGGTGCGAGACCAACACCGCCTTGATAATCATATAGAACAAGTGATCCTGATCGTAAATCTGATTGAGCTTCGAGGCAATCGGCCCGACCAGCCCATAGGCGAGAAACACCCCGAGGAACGTGCCCACCAGCGCCCCGCCAATCAGCGCCCCGAGAATTTCCACCGGCTCGCTGATGCTGCCCATGGTTTTAATCACCCCAAGCACCGCCGCCACAATGCCCAGCGCCGGAATACCGTCGGCCATGGTCTGGATCGCCCCCGCCGGGGCCAGCAATTCGTGATGGTGTTTCTCCAGCTGTTTTTCCATCATATCTTCGAGCTGGTGCGGGTCCTCGAAGTTCATGGTCACCATCCGCAACGTGTCGCAGATAAACTCCACCGCGAAATGGTCGTGGAGGATTTTCGGGTATTGCTGGAAAATCGCCGATTGCTCGGGATTCTCGATATGCTGCTCAAGCGCGACCATGCCTTTGGTGCGTACCAGCTTTAAAATCACAAACAGCAGCGCCAACAAGTCTTTATAGTCCTGCGCTTTCCATTTCGGGCCTTTGAAGGATTTACCAACATCCTTCAGCGCGCCTTTGACCACATTGCCCTTGTTGGCGAGCAGGAAGGCCCCGACCGCCGCCCCGCCAATCGCCATGAACTCGTGCGGTGCAGCATGCGCGATGATGGCAAACTTCCCGCCAGACATGACGTAGCTGCCGAAAACCATCGCGAAAACAACAACTATACCAATAATTCCGAGCATGGATACGCCATTCCGCTACGTCTGTGGGATTCCAATCTAGCGGATTTTGCCCCGCGTGCCAGTGTAATCCGACATAGCGCAGCAGTTTTACGCCATTGTTGCCCGCGCGTCACGAATCGCCCGCGCTTTGCCGCGCTGCTCAGCCACGCCACCGCCCTTACCGGCAGAGCCCCCTCTCCGACGAGTGCCCGCACATCCGATGGGAAGCATCGATGCAAGGGCAATGCACATGAATAAAACGTCGTAGCAATAAATTAACTGTAGCAAACCGTGCCTTTAATATATTCACGCGACTAACACGCAAGCTAACGCAAAATCACATTTTGAATTGGTGAATTACTCGGCCCGCCAACGATCATACAGACCCGGCATCCCGAGAATAGACTCCAGAGCCACATAAGCAACATCTAATTCATGCACCAGTTGCGGGTCGCGCAAATCATCAAAATGGAGGCGGTCGCGATAATGCCGATTCACCCATTCGACCAACTGCATGTATTTCTCATCGGTCAATACAACCCCCTGGTGTATCGCCGCTTCTTGTTCCGGAGTCATAACGATTCGTAGCCGCAGGCAGGCCGGACCACCCCCGTTACGCATGCTCTCGCGCACGTCCAGGTAGTGGACGTCATGGAGCACACCCTCGGCGATGAGCGAGGCGACGACCGCGCTGACACCAGCATGATTCTCGCACTCGGAGGGGGCAACGAGGGCAAATTTCCGCCCTGCCAGTTCAAGCAACTCTGAGTTGAAGAGATAGGTGGAAACCGCATCGCTGACCGAAAGAACGCGGGCATCAATTTCACGGAAGCAAAAATCGGGTCGGGCGGCGAAAAAATCTTTTAGCTTTTTCTGATGCCCCGGGATGAATGCCTGCGCATGAACCAGCATTAAATTCGTCGTATTCATGGCAATGACATCGTTATGAAATACACCAAAATCAATAGCTTGCGGTGATTGCTGGAGCATCAATGTCGCCGCCGGATCGAGCCGGTGCAGGCGAGCGATGGCTTCACTGGCTAATTGCTCTTGCCGGGCCGGGAATTTTGCTGGATTTGAAGTCATTTCATGACTTTTACCATAGACAAAAACGTTAGTGCCGGCATCACCATGATTCTTGCATATCCTCATATGGTTAGCAGCACCCTCATCGCCCAGCGCCTGTACCGGGCGCAACGAATTATGGACGGAAAATAATTTTTTATTATGGAAAATTTGACGCAGCAGATGTTCGCTGAACTGCGGTTCGATGCTGCGGTGGAAATGGCTGACCAGATTCGCAGGGGTCAAATGCAACCGGCCATCGGCACTATCGGCCGAGGGTGACACCGTCGCGGCGTTGGCCGCCCACATAAACGATGATGAATATACTGCCGCCAATATCCCCGGGGCCTGCCGACCGGCAGTGGCAAGAAGCTGATCAAGCCCCCCCTCGAACCCCAACCCACGCAGCACCGCTACCTGCGGGCGGTAATGCGGTGGCAGGAAGGCCTGCGGTACCCCGAGATTGCGCACAAAGCGCATTTTTTCAAGCCCTTGCAGCGCCGCTTGCCGTGGATTGGACACGGCGCCCGCATTTTTTGCCGCCGCCAGATTGCCCAAGGCCAGCCCGGCATAATTGTGGGTGGGGCCAACCAAACCGTCAAATTGCCATTCGCGCGCCTGCATTTGTCTATCCTATGACCAGTCCCGGGGGGAGTTGGGTGGGCAGGGCCAGCCCCTCGACCTCGACCGAGGCGACGGGGTAGGCACAATAATCGGCCGCGTAATAACCGGCGGGGCGATGATTGCCGCTGACGCCCACACCGCCAAACGGCCCCGCCCCGGAAGCGCCGGTCGTCTGCCGGTTCCAGTTGATTAACCCGGCATGTAATTGGCTGCTAAGTCGTTGAAAGAGTGCATAATCGTCGCATAAAACGGCGGCGCTCAGGCCAAAGCGGGTTTGGTTCGCAATGACCGCCGCTTCGTCGGGCGAATCAACCTGATAAAGCTGTAAAAGCGGCCCGAAATATTCCTCATCCGGAACATTCTTAACCCCGGTCATATCAATAATCGCCGGAGTCACGAAGGGCAGCCCTTCCTGCAGCAGCCGCATGCGCAGCAACACCTTGCCGCCCAGTTTCTCGAGCTGATTCTGCGCCTCGAGCAAGCGCGTCGCCTCACGCAGCGAGATGACCGGCCCCATAAAGGGCGCGGGCGTCGCATTATAGGCGCCGATAGTCAGGCTCGCGGCAGTCTTTAGGAGGGATTCAATAAACGCATCACGCCCAGCCCATGCTGGAAGAATTAATCGCCGCGCACAGGTACAACGCTGCCCCGTCCCCGTAAAAGCGGAAAGGATCGTCTCAAGTACGGCCGCGTCCAGATTTGATATTTCGCTAACAATCAATGGGTTATTGCCGCCCATCTCCAGCGCGAGAATGATTTCCGGACGGCCCGCGAACTGCGCGTGAATCGCCCGTCCCGTCGCCGAGGAGCCGGTGAACAGAATGCCATCCACCGCCGCTTTGGAGAGGGCAATCCCGGTGTCGCGTTCGCCCTGCACGAGGTTGAGCACTCCAGCCGGCAGTCCCGCCTTATGCCATTGTTTTACCATCCATTCCCCAACCATCGGCGTTTGTTCACTCGGCTTGAAAACCACCGTATTGCCTGCCAGCAACGCCGGCATAATATGGCCATTGGGCAGATGTGCAGGAAAATTATACGGGCCATAGACCGCCATCACCCCGTGCGGCTTATGGCGCACCACGGCATTGCCTACCGGCGAATGGCGTGATTTTGTGCCTGTCCGTTCGGCATAGGCTTCGTTGGTATAGGTAAGTTTGGCGACCGCCGCCGCCGCTTCTGATTTAGCATCCCACATCGCTTTGCCGGTTTCCTCGGCAATCGCGGTGGCCAGATCCTCTTGCGCGCCTGAAATCAATGCCTTAAACGCCTCCAGCACCGCGAGGCGCGCCTCGTGGGAGCGAGCCGCCCAGCCTGGGAAAGCCGCCCGCGCCGCTGCCACCGCCGCCTCTACCTGCGCCGCATCCGCCGCCTTGCCCTGCCAGAGGACTGCCCCGGTCGCCGGGTTGGTCGAGGTGAAGCTATGGCTGCCCTCATCGACCCATAAGCCATTGATATATTGCATAAGAACTCCTGTTCCGGCGCGAAGAATTAAAGGGGGTAATAGCGCAAATTATCACCCATTGACACCCCGGCCCGGCGCGCCAGACGTGGTGTAATCTGAAGTGTCCCGTCAGGCAGGGGTTTTAACCGCCCAACCGCGCAACGAAACCCTTCAAACCGGTCGTTACTTATCATAAATTTGCTGGTTTCCTCAGGCAATTCCGCTATCGCAACAACCTTGGCAAGGCGACCCTGCCGGATGACATCGATTGATTGGCGGTCGGCAATCAGGGTCGGCCCACCGTCGAAAATATCGACATAGCCGGTATATTTGAACCCCTGCCGTTCGAGCATGATTTTCGCCGGCTCCGACGCGGCGTTGACTTCACCGACCACGCGCCGCGCCGATTTTGGCAGCAAACTCAGGTAAATAGGATATTTTGGCATTAGGTCGTTAATGAACTGGTTGCCCTGCGTGGCGTTGATATAGTCGGCCTTGGCAAAATCCATCTCGAAGAACTTCTTTGGTAAGGCATTGTAAAATGGTGCATTTCCATCCACATCATGTACCCCGCGCATCTCGGCAATCACCTGATCGGCAAAATATTTCGGGAAGGCGGCCATAAACATGAAGCGCGAAAGCGACATCATTTTACCCAAACGATCGCGCCGGTAGGTCGGCTGCAGGAACAGCGACCCAACTTCCGTCGCCCCGGTCAGGTCGTTGGTCACCTGCAGCATTGTCTGCTTCGAGAAGATATCGAGCTGGCTCGATACTTGGGTGATTGTCGTCAGTTTATAAGAGTAAAACGGCTGGCTGAGGCCGATATGCGCCTTGATACCGCAGGTTCCGGCGATATGCCCGGCGTTTTCACTGTCTTCGAGCACGAAAAGGAAGCTTTCCTGCCCTGCTTTCGGGTGTTTTCCAGCAAAACTGGCCACCGATGCCTCAATTTTATCCCGTAGCACCGCCGCGTCGGGCGGCAGCGACGTCATCCCAAACCCCGCCTGACGGGCAAGCGCAAGGATAGCATCGTGGTCATTCAGGGTAGCGGGGCGCAAAAACACGTAAACACCTCATGGTTAGGGGGGCGATGCGCGAGCCTACAGCGCCCCGCGTCCGGACTCAAGCGGAAGTACGGCCTCGCCCTTTGCCAGTTTCATCAGCATCAACGCCGAAAGCTGGGCACGCTCGACAAACGAATCAAGGTAGCAGATTTCCTCCGCCGAATGGATGTTGGCGCCGCGTACGCCCAGCGTATCGACATTGGGCAGGCCGTAATGCCACAGATTATTGCCGTCGCAACAGCCGCCGGAAGGTTTGACGCCGATAGCGAGGCCAAGCTCGGCTCCGCAGGCCTGCACAAAATCGAATACGGCTTTGACCGCCGGTGCCATCGGTTTTGGCTTGCGGGTAAAATGCCCATGCAATTCAGCAGCAAAGCCATCTTTATGCCCAAGGCTATCCACCATTTTATTCAGCGCGCCGAGCACCCATGCCTCATCCTCGACCTCGCGGGTGCGGATGTTAAAGCGCAGAATGGCAAGGTCAGGCACCACATTCAACGCGCCACCGCCCTCGACCTTACCGGGATTAATGGTCACTTCTTCGCGCTGGCCATTCAGGGCAAAAATAGCACTGGTTGCCTCCGCCAGCGCGGCGATGGCGTTACGCCCCGCCTCAGGGTTACGCCCCGCATGCGCCGCCCGCCCACGCACGATAAACGTAAAGTTGCCGCTGCCTTTGCGCACCCCGGCCAGCGTGCCGTCGGCCAACGCCGGTTCGTAGACGAGACCAAGGGTTTTGCCCGACGCCGCTTCCTTGAGTAAAGGGTCGGAGGCAACGCTACCAATCTCCTCATCCGGGTTGAGCAGCACCTGCCAACCGAGATTGCCCGCCCACGGACTGCGCTCAAGCGCCATGAGTGCGTGCAGCATCACCGCCAACCCACCTTTGAGGTCGGCGACACCCGGCCCGTTCAATATATTCTCAGAAATTTGTTTTGTTTTTTGAAAAGGATGGTCGATGCCATACACCGTATCCATATGACCAACAAGGAGGATTTGGATGGGCGCTTCAGGGCGTTTGGTGATACGCAGCGCCTCGGCCATGGGCATTTCCACTGCCGCCCCTGCCGCATCGATGCGGGTGATGGGCGAAAGCGGCAGCACCTCCGCCACTCCGCCGAGCACTGCGAAATCCTCCGCCAGCGCCGCCCGCATGGTACGCAGCCCCGCAAGGTTGTCGCTGCCGGAATTCACTGCCGCCCAGCGCTCGGTCAGCGCAATCATCCGATCGCTTTGCGAGGCGATCCAATCCAGCGGCGCACGTAAGGCGTTGTCCATTACGCCGCGCCAGCCTTATACTCCACCAGCGCCGCTTTGAAACGCACCATCCCGGTGTTCAGTTCCTCATCGGTCACCGTCAGCGGCGGCAGGAAGCGCATCACGTTCGGCCCGGCGACCAGCACCAGCACCCCGGCTTTACGCGCGGCCTCGGAAATATCGCCTGCTTTGCCCGCATAGGCAGGAATCAACTCGGCCCCGATCATCAGCCCGCGCCCACGAATGTCGGCAAACAGGCCCAGCTCGGCATTCATCGCCTCAAGTGCGGCGCGCAGTTTGGCGGCTTTATCCGCCACGCCTGCCAGAATTTCGGGCCGCGCGATTTTGCTGACCGACGCCAGCGCCACCGCCGCCATCACCGGGTTACCGCCAAACGTGGTGCCGTGCGTGCCAAACTGCAGCACATCCGCCGCTTTATCGCCAACCAGCATCGCGCCGATAGGCAGCCCGCCGCCGAGCGCCTTGGCGAGGGTCACCACGTCGGGCACGATTCCATCCTGCGTATGGGCGAACAATGTGCCGGTACGCCCCATGCCCGCCTGAATTTCATCGATCACCAGCAACGCGCCGACCTTGTCGCACAACGCGCGCAGATGCTTCAGAAAGCCGGGCTTGGCCGGGATCACCCCACCCTCGCCCTGCACCGGCTCGACAAACACTGCGCAGGTATTGGCATCGACCAGCTTTTCGATGGCCGCTTCGTCGTTAAATTTCTCGCAGTAGATAAACCCCGCCGGCATTGGCTCGAACCCGACATGGTATTTCGGCTGCGCGGTAAGGGTGACGGTCGCCATGGTGCGGCCATGGAACGAGCCATTGAAGCTGATGATGTTGCGCTGCGCCGGTGGCTTGCCCTGATCCGCCGCATATTTGCGTACCAGCTTAATCGCCGCTTCGTTGGCCTCCGCGCCTGAATTGCAGAGGAACACTTTTTGCGCAAAGCCCGAGGATTCCACCAGCTTCTCCGCCAGCTTAATCGGCGGCTCGGTGTAAAAGATGTTGCTGGTATGCCAGAGCTTCCTCGATTGCGCGTCGAGCGCGGCGAGCAGGTCGGGGTCCTGATGGCCAAGGCTGCACACCGCAATCCCCGCCCCAAGGTCGATGTAATCGTTGCCATCCATATCCCACACCGTCGCGCCTTTGCCATGGTCGAGGATCATCTCGCGCGGCTTATAGTTGGGCACATAATACTGGCGCCCCTTGGCGATGAGCGCCTGCGACGGCGCGCCTACGGGTTGATTTTTCTTGGGGAGCGCGACCATAGCAACATCACTTTCCTGGTAAGCGTGGGGAAGATAGGCTTCCTTTACGCATATTTACCCGCCTTGGCAAATGCACAGCATGCAATGCAGCATCGCGCCGCAAAACACCGCGCGATTGTGGCGGCGTTGCACTAGGGGAGGTAGCCAAGGAAGAATCGAGAATCGAGCGGTTAGAGTCGAGAGTCGAGAGTCGAGAAGTGCGCGCGGCAACCTTTACCTCTCCCTTGGGAGAGGTCGCCTCGCCGCATCATGGATGCGGTGGGGCGGGTGAGGGCTGGGTAGCAAGAGAAGAGTCGAGCGGTAAAAGGGGTTGCCAGTAGCCAGTAGCCAGTGAAGGAAGTGAAGAAAGAAAGAAACAAAGAAAGAAAAAGAAAAAGAAAGTAAAGAAAGCGAATGAAGTGAAGAAAGGAAGTGAATAGAGGACGGTGGCCAGCAAGGGGAGTCGCTCCCTCTCCCGCCTGCGGGAGAGGGTTGGGGTGAGGGAAGCGGGAAGGGAAGAATCGAGCGGCCAGAGTCGAGCGTCGCGTAGTAAAAAAGTGAGCGGCACCACCCTCTTCCCGCATCGGCGGGAATCTTTTTAAGTCAGCCGACAGCGTCCCCACCTGTCACCCCGGCCTTGTGCCGGGGTCCACCTTAAAGATAGATGCCGTCATAAAGACGGCATGACAGGGGAGAGCGTGAGGAGTGGCCCCACGCGCACCACTCGACTCTCGACTCTCACCGCGCGACTCTGCCTTGCCGCTTCCCTCCACTAACCCCTCCCGCAGGCGGGAGGGGGATACTCCCCTTGCTGGCCACCGTCCTCTATTCACTTCACTTCCTTCGCTTTCTTTCTTCACTTCCTTGCTGGCTACTGGCTACCGGCTACTGGCTACTGACTACTCCTGCCGTCCTGCACTAACCGAACACTGTGCTGAATTTCTCCCGCAGCGCGGCATCGACATCCGCCATCGCCACGGGGACGCCGAGGGCGGCGAGCGAGGTGACGCCGAACGCGCGGATGCCGCAAGGGACAATGCCCGCGTAATGCGACAAATCCGGGGTGACGTTGAGCGCCACACCGTGGCTGGTCACCCATTTTTGCACGCGCACGCCGAGCGCAGCGATTTTGGCTTCGTCGGCGGGGTTGCCCTCACCCGAAAAACGTGAAGAACGTTTTTCGACCTCTCCCTTGGGAGAGGTGGGCGCCGCTGTGGCCTGATGCCCACGGGCGCCTGTATCCACCCACACCCCGACGCGCCCCTCGCGGGTGAATCCCTCGACGCCGAACTCCCCGAGCGTGAGGATAAGCCATTGCTCAAGCTGCTGCACATAGGCGCGTAAGTCCGGCCCCGTCGGCCCCGCATGGCGCTTCAAATCGCGCAGGAGGTAAACCACCCGCTGGCCGGGGCCGTGGTAGGTTACCTGCCCACCACGTCCCGTTTCATAATGAGGTATATCGCCATGTGCGAGTATATCCGCCGCTTTGGCGCTGGTGCCAAGCGTATAGACCGGCGGATGCTCGACCAGCCAGACCATCTCCTCGGCCTCGCCACGCTGGATGGCGGAAACCCGTGCCGCCATCGCCGCCAGCGCCTCGGGATATTCAGTCAATCCGGGTGAGATTTTCCATTCCATCGCGCGCTTATAGCGCAGTAGCGCGCATCGGTGCAACCTCACCGCACAGGATTCAGCACGTGCGGAGCACTAATCTGTTGCGCCCGGCGCTAACATTTGCTAACCCGCACATCCTAGCTGGCTGGACAGGCGACCATGGCGGAATTGGTAGACGCACTACCTTGAGGTGGTAGCGGGGCGACCCGTGGAAGTTCGAGTCTTCTTGGTCGCACCAGCCAGCTAGCGAACATCGGCAGATTATTCACATGACGGGGGGCGATATGAGCAACATCGACAACGCCCCGGCCCCCACCACCCATGCCGGTCCCCACCATGAACACGAGGGCGGCCATGCCCTCACCGCCGAGCTGACCGCCGCCATTTTCGACGCCATCGCGCGGGCGGATACCATTGCCGCGCACCGCCTCATGTCGCCGCTGCCCGCCCCCGATCAGGCCGAACTGTTCGAGCAACTCAGCCACGAAGAACGCCGCTGGCTGACCGATGCGCTCGCCGGTGATTTTGATTCGGAAATGCTGGCGGAACTCTCGCCCGAGGCCGCCGAGGATGTCATCGAGGCGCTGGGCACTGAAAAATCGGTCGAGGCGCTGGCCGAACTTGAAACCGACGACGCCGTCCATATCCTCGAAGATTTAGGCCCCGCCGAGCAGCTCGAACTGCTCGAAGGCATGTCGCTTGAAATGCGCGAGGACATCGAGGAGAGCCTGACCTACGAGGCCGAGTCCGCCGGGCGGCTGATGCGCAAAGCACTCGTCGCCGTCCCCGAATTCTGGAGCGTCGGCGACACGATCGACTTCCTGCGCGCCGCCGATGAGCTGCCCGAATATTTCTACGTCATCTACACGGTCAACGCAGCGTTTGTGCCAACCGGGCGCGTCATGCTCGGCAGCGTTCTGGGCCATAAGCGCGACGTGCCGCTCGAACAGATCCGCCAGACCAACCTTTACGCCGTCGCCGCCGATACCGATCAGGAGGAAGTGGCCTACCTCTTTCGCAAATACGGGCTGGTCGAAACCCCCGTCATCAACCATGACGGCGTGCTGGTGGGCACCATCACGGTCGATGATGTGGTCGATGTGCTGGTCGAGGAGGATGAAGAGGATTACCTGCGCGCCGGGGGGGTTGCCGGCTCGGATTTCCAGTCCAGCGTCTGGCAGGCGGTGCAGGCCCGCTTCGGCTGGCTGTTTGTCAACCTGCTCACCGCCGTGCTGGCCTCCGCCATTATCGCCATTTTCGAGCAGACAATCGAAAAAGTCGTAGCCCTCGCCCTGATGATGCCGATGGTGGCGAGCATGGGCGGCAACACCGGCACCCAGACCGTCACCGTCGCCGTGCGGGCGATTGCGACGCGCCAGCTGAACGACGCCAACAGCCGCGCCTATATCCTGAAGGAAATGCGCATCGGCTTTTTGAACGGTCTCGGCCTCGGGCTCATCATGGCAGCGGGGGTATTTATCCTATTCAGCGACCTGAAGCTGGCGCTGGTGATGCTGCTCGCAGCCACAGGCACCATGACGATGGCGGGCCTGTGGGGGGCGCTCATCCCCATTTTCCTGCATCGGCGAGGCTTCGACCCCGCCATTTCCAGCACTATTTTCCTGACCACCGTCACCGACAGCGTCGGCTTCTTCAGCTTCCTCGGCCTGGCGACGATTATCCTGCTCGCCGTCTAAATTTTGCCCCACCTCTGCCCTAGCTGTGCTAAGCATGGAGCATGCGCCCTCTGTTACACATCGCCTGCACGGCGATTATGAGTCTTTGGATAGGAGGCCCCACCATGGCAGCGCCCACCCCGCTCCGCACCGCCCTATTTGCAGGTGGCTGCTTCTGGTGCATGCAACCCGCATTCGACGCCATTTCGGGTGTCACCCGCACCCGCGTCGGCTATGCGGGCGGCACTGCTGAAACCGCCAATTACGAAGCCGTTTCAACGGGAAAGACCCAGCATCTCGAGGTGATTGAAATCACCTACGACCCGCAGCGCGTGCGTTATGCGCAGCTCCTTGAAACCTACCTTGAAAATATCGACCCGACGCAGGCAGATGGCCAATTTGCCGATCGCGGCCCGCAATACCACACCGCCATTTTCTATGCCGACGCCACGCAAAAAGCAGCTGCAGAGAAAGCGTTGCAGGCGATCGCCGTAAAATTCGCCCCTGCCCCCATTGTGGTACACATCATCGCAGCGGCGCCCTTCTATGCTGCCGAAGCCTACCACCAGAAATACTACGAGAAAAACAGCGCGCATTACACCGCCTACAAACGCGGCTCAGGCCGCGCCGACTACCTCGAACGGACATGGAGAAAAGGCCGCGAGCGCCTAACTAATCAGCCGTAGATTTTCGAGAATCCTGATTTCGCGCTCGCTGGTCGGCTCATCGTTGTCATTATCGCTGTCGAAATTAGTATCGACCACCGGCAGCACCGCCCGGCGGGCCGATTCGCTGCGCATATCGTCAATCGCCAGCCGCTCAGTACGCTTCAGCTTGCCGTCGATCGACGCGCCGTCCTCCACCGTAATGGTCTCGTGCATGATGGTGCCGCGCACATGCGCCGAGGCAAACAACGTCACGCTCTCGGCCTTGATCAACCCATCGACCGTGCCGTGAACATAAACCTCCTGTGCAATCAGGTCGCCACGGATATGGCCGTCGGGCCGCACCGTCACCAGGTAGCCGCGCACGTTACCATCCACCTGCCCGTCGATATCGAGGATGCCGTCGCTGACGATATTGCCCAGCACATTCATGTTGCTGGCAATCACCGACGGCTCCATCGCCTTGCGCTGCGCGCTTGCCGATGCGGCGGATTTCCCTTTTTTAGTCAATCGTTTTAACATATTCGCCTGCTTTCAGAAAGTTGCCCGGGTTAATCGCCCGGTCGTTGTAGCGCACTTCGTAATGCAGATGGTCGCCGGTCGAGCGTCCGGTCGAGCCCTGAATGCCGATAACCTGCCCTTTTTTAACCACCTGACCCGGCCGCACGAGGATTTTGCTTAAGTGCCCATAGCGGGTGGTGAAGCCATATTCGTGCTTCACATCGATCATGTTGCCGTAGGCCGTTTTCCAGCCTGCGAATCCAATCCGACCGTCGTTGCTGGCAACCACGCGCGCCCCATGTGGCGCCGCCAGATCCACCCCGGCATGAAACCCCAGCACCCCGCGGAAAGGATCGACCCGCCTGCCAAAGCCGCTCGACTGGCGGTAATCGTCCTTTGCCAGCGGCAGATCAAGCGGCAGGGACGTCACCACATCATGCAGGGTCACCAGCTTGCGCAGGTTAAAATAAAGCTCGGTTTCCTTTTCCTGGAGCAGCGAACTGCCGGCGGGGGTAAACGGCCCGCCCTGCCCATCGGCAGCGGGGGCGTGGCCTTCAATACGTCCATAGCGCTCGCGGCGCTGTTCTTCCTGCTCGCGCTTGGCTTCCGCCGCCCGCTGCAGCAGACCGCTATTGACCCCCGTGCGGGCAATTACCCGCTCCAGCTCCTTGATTTTTCCACCCGTCGTCGCCCGGATATCCGCCATCATGGTGTCGTGGTTCGATTGCAGATCCCGCACTTTGTTTTCGAGCAGCTGGATGCGGTTGAAGACCACGTTGTATTTCGAGGCCAGCTCGGCATCCGCCGTCAGCGGCATGCTGACCGGGTTGGCGGCGCTGTACTGGGCGGCAATCTCCTTGACTGCCTGCGGATTGGCGGCGGCCTTACCCCCATCCGCCAGTTTCATCAAATCCTGCTTGAGCAGGCTGAACTCGGCGACGACGCGGGCGTTTTCCTGCGCGAAGCCCGCAAGTTTCTGTTCTTTCTCGTCGATGATTTTCTGCGCCGCCAGATAGGAGCCGCTGGAAAAGCTGGCCCAGACCACAAAACCGGTGACCGCAAGCCCCAGCAAGGCCTGAAACCCCGAAGAGAACGGCAGGTGCTGGGTTTTATGGTCGGAAATGATGATGACGCTGCGCTTGCACAGAAGCCGCCCGAAAAAGCCCTTGATGCCGCTGCGGGCAACGGTTCTGGCCTTGTTGCTTTTGCGCACACTGCGCCGCATCGATTGTTTCGCCATATGGTTACCTACCCAGGGTTTGCCGCTGGAAACATGGGCGTTACCCCCTGTTTACGCCCCTTTCGAAGCGGCGGCATCTTTCAGAAGTACGGCTGCAAAGAAACCGTCCGTCCCGTCTTTGTGCGGGCTTAACACGAGGCTGGCACCGACACCATCGCGTGCAAGAAGGTGTTTATTCCACAGTTTATCCGGTGCTTCAACCCGAAATGTCGGATTGCCCCCAAGGAATTGTTTCACCTGCCAGAAATTCTCATCCGGGAACACCGAACAGGTGACATAGACCAGCCGCCCGCCGGGCTTCACCAGCCGCGCCGCCTGTTGCAGGATGCGCTGCTGGATGGCCTTGATTTCCTGAAGATCCTCGAGCGTAAAGCGCCATTTGAGGTCGGGGTTGCGGCGCCAGGTGCCCGATCCCGAGCACGGCGCATCGACCAGCACCCAATCGGCGGAGTTGAGGTGGCGCTTGAGGTACGGATCGGCTTCATCGCGCAGCACGTGGGTCTGCACGTTGCTTGCCCCCGCGCGGGCGAGGCGCTTGCCCATTTGCGCCAACCTGCCTGCCGACGTATCCCAGGCCAGCAACCGCCCTTTATTCTGCATGGTCGCCGCGATGGCGAGGGTTTTGCCCCCCGCCCCGGCACAAAAATCGATTACTTTCTGCCCGGGTTTTGCCCGCACCAGCAGGGCGGCAATCTGGCTGCCTTCATCCTGCATCTCGAATTTACCGTCCTTGAAGGCCTGCGTGTTAAAGGCAGGCAAGCGCTTTTTCAGGCGCACTCCGAGCGGCGAGTGCGGGGTTGGCACGCCGAAATACCCATCCGCATCGAGCGCCAGAATAAGGTCGCCTGCATCCTTGCATTTTAACGTATTCGCACGCAAATCAATCGGCGCCTGCTGGTTGAGCGCTTCCATCGCAGCGGGCAAATCGTCACCGAACGCATCTTTCAGGCGACCTTCCGCCCAGGCGGGGTAGTTCAGCCGCGCATCCTCAGGCATATCCGCTGCTGCGAACTCACGCCCGGCACAGCGTTCGAGCATGCTGCGCTCCTGTTGCGTTATCGCGGCGGGGGCATATTTCGTGCCGTCGAAACGTTCGGCGATTTCCTCAACCGTCAGCGCCGGTTCATGAAACAGCAGCGCCACCATCACCACCCGGCGCGGCGTGACCGAGCGGTCGCAGGATTCGATATGCCATTGCAGCGACCCGCCGAAACGCAGCACGAAATAGACCAGTTCCGAAATCGCGCCGCGATCTTTGCTGCCGATGAAGCGCCGCGCGCGGAAATAATCGGCGAGTAATCCATCCACCGGCGCGCGCTTATCCGCCAGCCAGATGGACTGGACGTGTTCCATGATCTCGATGGCAGCTTGAATACGGGCGGCGGGGGTCATAGGGGGGGTGTAGCGGGAGGCGGTGGGGATGGCAACTGGCAATCGCAGCGCCGCAGGGAACGGATACCATCCGGCCAGTGGGTCAACGATACCGTTTACTCAATCCCGAGCAGTGCCGCGATGGTCTCGCGCACTTCCTCAAGCACATCCTCGGGCGCTTTGGCGATAAATTTTGCACGCCGGGTGCGCCAGTCGAGCGAGCGGATTTGTTCTGGTCTCACATAGCTGGTCCTGTCACCAATGGTAACCGCTATCTCGCTGGGGTGGCCTTTACAGGTTGAGGTCAACGGACAAACGATGGCCATACCGTAAAACATATTCTGCCCAGACGGCGAAAGCACGATGGCGGGGCGATATTTAGTGATTTCACGTCCCGACTGCGGCTCAAAATCAATCCAAATATAATCACCACGCTCAGGGCAGAATGGCTTACTCATTCGACAATCTCATTGCCGACATCCGGCCCCCAGTCGATTTCCTCATCAGGCCCCAGCGCCTCATAACTGGCAATCAACCGCGCCAGTCGCTCCGCCCGCGAGATTTTTTTCTGGCTGGGGACAATAATCAGCCGGCCATTTTCGAGGGTAATGTCGGCTTTGGAGCCTTTCTTCAGCCCCATTTCCCTGACCATGGCTGCGGGAATCCTCAGCGCCATGCTATTGCCCCATTGCCCAATTTCCGTCTGCATATGTATCTCCTATGTATCTACATGATAGCCAATGTAGATACATCCGTCAAGCGCCTGCGGATGCACGCCTGCTTAGCTCTCAATCCGGTAATTCGGCGATTCTTTGGTGATGGTGATGTCGTGCACGTGGGATTCACGCAGGCCCGCGCCGGTCATGCGCACGAAGCGGCAGTTTTTGCGCATGTCGGCCACCGTAGCGTTCCCCGTGTAGCCCATCGCCGCCTTGAGGCCGCCGACAAGCTGGTGAATCACCCCTGCGACCGGGCCTTTGAACGGCACACGCCCCTCGACCCCTTCGGGCACCAGCTTCAGCGCATCGGCCACTTCCTGCTGGAAATAACGATCCGCCGAGCCGCGCGCCATCGCGCCGACGCTACCCATGCCCCGGTAGGTTTTATAGGAACGCCCCTGAAATAAAATCACCTCGCCCGGCGATTCCTCGGTGCCTGCCAGCAGCGAGCCGATCATGGCAACGTTGGCGCCTGCCGCCATGGCTTTGGCGAAATCGCCGCTGAACTTGATGCCGCCATCGGCAATCAGCGGGATATTCTTTTTCTCGGTGACGGCGCGCACGGCCATAATCGCCGAAAGCTGCGGCACGCCAACCCCTGCCACCATGCGCGTGGTGCAGATGGAGCCTGGGCCGATGCCGACTTTCACCGCGTCGGCTCCGGCGGCCATCAGCGCCTCGGCCGCATCGGCAGTGGCGATATTGCCCGCAATGACCGCGACATTCGGGTGTAACGCCTTGATTTCGCGCACGGTATCAATGACGCCCTTGCTATGGCCATGGGCGGTATCGACCACCACCACGTCCACATCCGCCGCGATCAGCGCCTCGGCGCGGGCGATGCCCTCACGCCCCGTCCCCACGGCGGCAGCGACGCGCAGGCGGCCCCGCCCGTCTTTTGCCGCCAGCGGGAACTGCACCGCCCGCTCGATATCCTTCACCGTAATCAGGCCGACGCAGCGGTAATTCACATCCACTACCAGTAGCTTTTCGATGCGGTGCTGGTGCAGCAGTTTCTTCGCATCCTCTTTGCTGATGCCCTCGGCAGTAGTGACCAGTTTTCTGGTCATTAACTCAGAGACTGGCTGGGTTAAATCGGTGGCGAAACGAACGTCGCGGTTGGTGAGGATGCCCACCAGCGTGCCGTCTTTCTCGGTGACAGGGATGCCGGAAATATGGTGCGCCGCCATCAGTGCATAAGCATCGGCCAGCGTGCGCTCAGGGGTGATGGTGACCGGATTGACCACCATGCCCGATTCGAACTTCTTAACGCGGCGCACTTCCTGCGCCTGCGCCTCTAACTCCATGTTTTTATGGATAGTTCCGATGCCGCCATGCTGCGCCATCGCAATCGCCAGCGCCGATTCCGTTACCGTGTCCATCGCCGCCGACATCAGCGGAATCCCCAGTTCAATCTCGCGGGTGAGCTGGGTGCGGGTGTCGGCATCCCTTGGCAGCAACGAAGAAGCGGCAGGCGTCAGCAGCACGTCGTCAAACGTCAGCGCCAACGGAAAATCGGTGGAAAATGAAGGGGGGAGGTGGTCGGTCATGCAATCCTCGCGGGGGGAACGGGTGGCGTGGGGTTGCAGGTTCATGTCGCATGCGCGCGGCCAACTGTCAACCACGCAATTGTCCGGCAATTGTCACACACAGGCGCGGGCGGGAATGTTAGCATGCACTTATGGAGCCGCATGAGAACCTTACCCGTCAGACTATCCCGAAAATACGACGGGATGACTATCTCGCAAAAATCGCCACGATTCATCGCGGCGAAGATCCCGTGCTTTTCCCTGGGGAGTTTGTGCAATATCTGCTTGATAAACAGAATCTCAGCCACCAAACTTTCAGTCGCCTGCTCGGTCTGGATGAAGAATATTTCCGTTCCAATGTCTTCAATACGCGGCGTAACGACGGCGATAGGCCACTGCCAACCCCTTTGCGGGCAAAGCTCTCAGCCTTAACTGGCAAACCCGAAGGATTCTGGCTGCAAACCAATTTTTATGCCCACGATGCGCAAGGCGTCACCATTGATCTGAAGAAAGATATTTCCGACGTCATTGCCCAATATGCCAATTACGGCGGCGCAATAACCCGGGCTGAACGTGAAGAAGTGCGCCGAAATGCGACGCCTGAATCTTCGAATACATCTCAGGGAAAAGGCCGCTAGCCACGAAAGCCCATCGCCACGACGTAACTTTCCGCCGAGTCGGCGCGCGAGGATTTCGGCTTGGCATGCTTGACGGTGGCAAAGTCGCGCTGCATCAATTTCAGCAACTCGCGCTCGGTGCCACCTTTGAGCACTTTGCAGGTGAATGCACCACCTTGCTCGAGAATTTCGCAGGCGAAATGGTAGGCAATTTCGCAGAGATGCATAATCCGCAAATGGTCGGTCGGCGTATGGCCGGTGGTATTGGCGGCCATGTCACTCATCACCAGCCCGGCTTTACCACCGAGCAGGTTTTTCATGATGTCGGGCGCGTCGTCGGCGAGGAAATCCTGCACGATAAGGGTCGCGCCCGGCACTTCGGGCACGGCGAGCAGATCGCAGCCGACAACCTTCCCCTGCGGCCCCACTTTGGCGACGGCTACCTGCGTCCACCCCCCCGGTGCGCAGCCCAGATCAACCACTTTCATCCCCGCCTGCAGCAGGTGGTATTTCGCGTCGAGGTCGAGCAGCTTGAAAGCGGCGCGGCTGCGGTACCCCTCGGCGCGCGCTTTGGCGACATAGGGGTCGTTCAACTGCCGCGCCAGCCAGCGGGCGCTCGAATTGCTGCGCTTCTTGGCGGTTTTCACGTTCACATGCAGCCCGCGGCTGCCGGATTTTTTGTCGGTTTTTTTGGTCGGTTTCTTGGCCATGCCCGCCTCTCTATCAGCATTGCCTGCTCAAGGAAAGGGACGGTTTGAGAAGAAGCTTTAGCCGATCTCTCTCCGCGTTTCACACAATTGTCACATGACTCTTGAAGGCAATAAGGTAGCCTTAACGCTAGCATCAGAACTCTGGAGATACACTATGCCTGCCGATGGCACATCTCAGCCAAGCACACAATATTACGCCGGGACTCCCTGCGAACAGGACGCAGGCATCGCCGCCGCGCGAGCGAATGATATTATGCGTGAAGAACTCCATTATGACTGGAAAACTCGCGACAGCGCAGGGGAAAACCCTGATTCCATGAGTCCTGATGAACAAAATCAGGCATACTGGCAAATGATTCTCCGCCACCGCGAAGCAGCGCGCACTACCAGTAAAATTCGCTAAACGGGCAACACTTCGCGCATCAGGGAAACGATGATCCCCTCGCGCACGCCCCGATCCGCAATCGTAATTTTATCAATCGGGAAGGTGCGGGCAATCGCCTCGAAAATCGCGCAGCCGCTGAGGATGAAATCGGTGCGGGCGGCGCCGATGCACGGGTGCGCAGCGCGCGCGGCGGGGCTCATGCGCATGAGGGTTTGCGTCGCCCCGCGAATATCGCTGATGGAAAGCTTGATGCCGTCGATTTTGCTGCGGTCGTAATGCGGCAGATCGAGGTGGATAGCGGCCAGCGTCGTCACCGTGCCGCTGGTGGAGAGCATCTGCACGTCCTCCTTCCACATCCGCGCGGCGATCTGGTTATCGCGCTCCATCGGCACCAACAAGCTGCTGATTTTGGAAACAATTTCCTCGAAATACAACTCGGTGAACGCTGGCCCGCCGAACTGCTCGCTCATGTTCATGACCCCGTAAGGCAGGCTCACCCAGTCCTGAATCAAATGGCGCTTATGCGAATTGAGCGGCTGCTCGGGGTCGATTTTTACCCACATGAACTCGGTGCTGCCACCGCCAATATCGAACGCCAGCGCGTAGCTGGTATCCTTCATCAACAGCGAACTACAGCCGAGAAACGCGAGCCTGGCCTCTTCCTCGTTGCTGATAATATCGATCGCCAGCCCCAGCTCGTCACGCACGCGGGCGAGGAAACTTTCGGCATTACTGGCGCGGCGGCAGGCCTCGGTCGCAACAAAGCGGTATTTGGCGATCCCGTAACGATCGAGCTTCTGCTTGCAGGTGGAAAGCGCACGCAGGGTGCGGCGCATCGCCTCCTCGCCCAGACGCCCCGTATCGCTCACCCCCTCGCCCAGCCGCACGATGCGCGAGTAACTATCGACGACTTTCAGGGTCTTATGCTGGCTATGCTGCTGGAAACTGGGCCGCGCAATCAGCAGGCGACAATTGTTGGTGCCCAGATCAAGCGCGGCATACAGTTCGCCCGTGCCTTCGTGGCGGGGCACCTCCATCACTTTTTCTGCTGCTTTATCAAGCGTCGCGGCAGGCGTATTCTCGGGGATTTCCTGTTTCATGCCGCCAGTATAGAGTGATTTAGCGGCCCAGCACAAGGGGGCTTGCACACATCATCTTCCCGCCCGATTGCCTGCCCTCCTGAAAACCGCTCCGCCGCCATTAACCAAAGCTTAAAGATTGCTGTGCTAAAAAAGAAGGATGGCGATTTCTTTTGGATCACTCAATTCGCACTCTTTAGCAGCGCTTGGCCGCGCGGCGTTTGGGCTCGGAGGCGGGGACGGTGCGGCGCTAGACCCGCTGGCACAGGCCTTTGAAGCCCAAAAAGGCGCGCTCTTTGCCTATAAGCGCGAAGCGTTGGAGCTGGCACAGAAAACAGCGCAGGAACGGGGCGATGGCAGCCGCCCGACCATGACCGATTACTTCATTGCCAGCCAAACGGTAGGTGCGCTACACGCCGACGCCATGGCCAACCAGGGCATCCAGTGGACAGCCAAAGTGATTGCCGATTTATCGGGCCAACGCATCGAAGGCTTCCAAATCAATAAAGCCGATATGGAGCCACCCGAGAACCTGCGCATGCTCGCCACCCTACGCGCTACCGAAACAGCGCGCACACAAGGCCGTAAGGCAACCTTGCCCGATATGCTGATGGCGCTTCAGGACATCCAGCAATCGGGAGAGCGCATCCCTTCTATTGAGAGCCTGAAGGATACCATGGATCTCGATGGCAACCATGCTATCAGCAATTTCTTTGCGGATATTGACCACCACGCAAAATTCGAAGGCACTATTTTCAGCAATGTCAGCTTCCACCCCGCCGGTACGCTGATGCGTGACGGCGAGAGCGGCGTTGCCCTGACAGAAGATGCGTCGTTCGAGCAGGTTACGTTCGACGGTATGGGCGCCGATGATACCGTGAAGCTGGCGAAAGGCACGTACACCGACATTGCCTTCAGCAACATCAAAGGTGGCACCATCGAAATCGCCGACGGCACACAGGTCGATGGCATGAATATCCGTGGGGCGCAGGCATCCTTGCGCATTGGCCACGCCTCCCTCAGCAATCTTGACGCAACAAATGCACATATCATCAGCCTCACTGCGGCGAAAGGCGCGCAGATTTCGCAGGCGACCTTTGTCGGCGCTACCATCGATATGGCCAGCGCGCTGGAAGGTTCTGTCTGGAAGAACATTACGTTCAAAGATGCCAACCTTGTAGATGTCGGCATGAAAGGCGCGACGTTGCAAGGCGTTACCTTTACCAATACCAACCTGAAAGGATTAGACCTTCGTGGCGCAACACTCAGCAATGTAATGGTGGATGGCAAGCCTATTGTTTCCCCCTCACAACTCGCCAACCTTGGTGTTGAGGTAGATGAAAAAACCGTCGCCTCCGCCAGCCGCGAATTGCTACAAAACGCCCAATTGGCGCAAATCCGTGCGACCATGCAGGAGGCCGTGGCCAGCCTTAACGCACCGGCAATCGACCTGGCCGCGCAGGTCGTCGCCCCGCTGGCAGCGGCTAACCCTAATGACACTCTGGCTGGTCTGGCACGCACACAGGAAATGGCACGGGTGGCTGAGGCCAACAATCCGCCTACTCGTGCCACAGCAGCCACGTCTAAAGCTCCACCTGCGATTGTTTTTGGTGGCAGTGCCGACTTCAACTCGATTACCCAATCCGTCGCCATCACATCGCAACCCCGCACCGTCCCCGTGGCCGAGCAGGCCAGTGGCGCCAATATGAGCCGCAGCGCTCCTCCATCGGGCAACACCACCGCCTGAGGCCTTCCCTGAACGCCCGCGCGCATCCTAATCCTTGCATTTGCGCGCAACTTGCCTATATTCCTGCCTCGTTTTACCCCCGTTGTGAGGCCGCATGTCATCGCCCGTGAACCTGAAGAAAGCGCCGCCCGAGGCTGCGAACCAGAACCTGCAAGTCTGCAGCCGCCCTTCCGCCGACGAGGCGATGGAGGCCGTGCGCACCCTCATCCGCTGGGCAGGCGACAACCCTGCGCGCGAGGGGCTGACCGATACGCCCAAGCGTGTGGTCGAGGCCTACCGCGAGTTTTACGCAGGCTACGACGAAGACCCCGAGGCTGTGCTTGCAAAAACCTTCGAGGAAGTCGCAGGCTACGACGAGGTGGTGCTGCTCAAGAACCTTTCGTTCGAGTCGCATTGCGAGCACCATATGGTGCCGATTATCGGCCGCGCACATATCGCCTATTTGCCGGATAGAAAAGTCGTAGGCATCAGCAAACTGGCGCGCCTGCTCGATGTATTTGCCAAGCGCCTGCAAACGCAGGAGCTGATGACCGCCCAGATTGCCGACACGATCGAGCGCGTGCTCGCCCCCAAAGGCGTCGCGGTGATGATCGATGCCAACCACGAATGCATGAGCACCCGCGGCGTGCATAAAACGGGCAGCACCACCGTCACCACCCAGATGCGCGGCCTGTTCAAAACCGACCGCGACGCCCGCGCCGAAGTGATGCGGCTGATGACCTCGCCCGATATCGGCTGATGCCCATCCGCCAGCATGCGCCGCTGATCCTCGCATCCGGCTCCTCCATCCGCCAGCAGATGTTAAAGGCGGTCGGCCTCGCCTTCAGCGTGGTGCCCAGCGGGGTCGAGGAGGAGGCAATTAAAGCCGCGATGGCGCAAGCTCCCCTGCCCGAACTGGCCGCCGCCCTCGCCCGCGCCAAAACACTGGCTGTCAGCGCCGCACACCCCGATGCCTACACCATCGGCGCCGACCAGATTTGTGTGCATGCCGGTGAAGTCCTCAGCAAACCGGGCAGCTACGCCCGCGCCGAAGCGCAACTTGCCCGGCTGGCGGGCAGCACCCACACGCAGCATTGCGCGATGACCCTCGCCCGTGGCGACGAAATCCTCTGGGAATTTCACGACACCGCAACCCTCACCCTGCGCCCGCTCACCGCCGCTGAAATCCGCGCCTATGTCGCCGCCGACGCGCCGCTGCAATCCTGCGGTGCCTATAAATTTGAGGGGCTGGGGCGGCATTTGTTCGCGCAGGTCGAAGGCGACCACGACGTGATTCAGGGCCTCGCCCTCGTGCCGTTGCTGGCGCAGTTGCATGCGCGCGGCATCCTTTCCCTCGCCTAGCTGGAAGCGATGCCACAAGCGCGCGAAAAAAAAGCGGGCAGGCTGAAACCGCGCGCAGGAAAGCCTAGTACCCACTGCAGGCATTTGCTATGGTGGCGGGATGCATGAAGCACCGCCACAGAATGCCGTCGCCCTCGTCTCGCGTCTGACCCATATCGGCAAAGCACTCTCCAGCGAGCGCGACCGCGACACGCTGCTTGAACATATCCTACTTGCCGCCAAGGAAGTTGCCCATGCCGACGGCGGCAAACTCTATCTGCTTTCCGCCGCGGGCGACGTGCTGGAATACATCATCGGGCGTACCGATTCCATCCACCTCGCCTATGGCGGCAGCACCGGGAAAAAGCCCCCTTTCCCCGTCATCCACCTCTATGACCCCAGGACGCAGGAGCCCCACCTGCGCTCGCAGGTAGTGCGCGCCGTCGTGCAGAAAGAGGCGATCAACGTCGCCGATATTTACACCTCGAAGGAGTTTGATTTCTCTGCCCTCAAGCGGTTCGACCTCGAATACGGCTTCCGCACCCGCTCGATCATCACCATCCCGATGATTAACCACCGCAACGAGTCCATCGGCTGCCTGCAACTCATAAACGCGAAAGACCCAACGACCGGCGCCACAATCGCCTTTTCCGCCGAGATCGTCGAGGTTATTTCCTCGCTGGCCAGTCAGGCGGCGGTGATTGTCGATAAGGAAACCCTCATCCGCGAGCAGAAAATCCTGCTCGAATCCTTCATCAAAATGATGGCGCAGGCGATCGATGCCAAATCGCCCTACACCGGCTCACACTGCGTGCGCGTGCCGGTGCTCACCGAAATGCTGGCCGAAGCTGCCTGCGCCGACGACAGCGGCTTCTTCCGGACATTCCGGATGAACGAGGAGGAGAAATACGAGCTGCACATCGCCGCCTGGCTGCATGATGCGGGCAAAATCGTCACCCCCGTGCATATCATGGACAAGGCAACCAAGCTCGAAACCATCTATGACCGCATCCAGCTGATTGCCGCCCGCTGCGAAATCCTCAAGCGCGACGCCCGCATCCGCTACCTTGAAGCCCTCGCGGCAGAAAGCGCCGACCGCGAGGCGCTGGCCGCCCGCTACGAAAAGGAAATTGCCGCCATCGACGACGACCTCGCCTTCCTGAAAACCGCCAATATCGGCAGCGAATTCATGGAGGACGCTAAAATCGCGCGACTGCACGCCCTCGCCGGGCAACGGCTGACCATCGGGGACGAAAGCGAGCCACTGCTGACTGAAAACGAGCTTTACAACCTTTCCACCCGGCGCGGCACCATCACCCCCGAAGAGCGCCAGATCATGAACGACCACATGGTGCATACGGTCAACATGCTCGAATCCATGCCCTGGCCGAAGCACCTGCAGCGCGTGCCCGAATACGCCACCGGCCACCACGAGAAAATGGACGGCAGCGGCTACCCGCGCGGCGTGCTGGCGGGCACCATGTCCATCCCCGCGCGCATGATGTGCGTGGCTGACGTGTTCGAGGCCTTAACTGCCTCCGACCGCCCCTACAAGAAGGCGAAGAAACTCTCCGAAGCGATGGCGATTATCGGCCAGTTCAAACGCACCAACCATCTCGACCCGAACATCGTGGATTTCTTTGTTACCTCAGGCATTTACCGCAAATTCGCCGAGATGTTCCTCAGCCCTGAGCAGATCGACGCGGTTGACGAAGCGGCAATTATCGCCATCGAACCGGAGCCGATGAAAGTGCGAATGGCGCCGAAACAGGCTTCCTAAGCCGCCTTGGCTTCTTCCTTCGCCGGCGGCTCGAACTCGACGATAATCTGGCCAGAAGTGACGCTCACCGGGGCTTTGACATGCACCTCTTTCACTTTGGCGTCATGGTCGGCGTAGATGATGTTTTCCATCTTCATCGCCTCGATGACAAATAATTGCTGCCCGGCGCGGATGGTATCGCCTTTCTGCACATGCACTGCCGAAATCAGCCCGGCAATCGGCGCGCTGATTTCAAACTGCGAGACGGTCGTTTCGCGCACGGGCATGTATTGCCCAAGCTCCGCCACCCGCAGGCTGCGCAGGGTCGCCTTCACCTCGGCGCCGGCGTAACAAATCTGGTAGCCCTCGGCCAGCGGCTGCACCCGCACGCTGACGGGCTTGCCGTTCACCGTGCCCTGAAACAGGCGTCGCCCCAGCTTCCACGACGAGCGGATGACGACCATGCCCTCGTCGTAGCTGATATCGTAGCCGTAATCCTTTTTGCGGCTGTAAACCGACACCGAATTCCCAGCCAGCGTCACCACCCAACGGGCGCCAATCGCCGGCGTGCGGCCCGGTAACTGGCCGGTAATCTGTGCCTCGCGCTCGATATCGCGCAGGCCGCAGAACACCGCGACTGCCATGCAGACTTTCTGCGCCTCGGTCGATAAATCAGCACCGCTGAAGCCCGCCGGCCATTCCTGCTCGATGAAGTTGGTCGAGATGTCGCCCTTGCGGAAGCGCTCGTGGCTCAACACCGCCTGCAGGAAGCTAAGGTTGTGCGCGATGCCCTGAATCTCGAAATCGCCGAGTTGATCCACCATGAGGTCGATCGCCTGCTCGCGGGTGGGGGCGTGGGTGCAGTATTTGCCGATCATCGGATCGTAGAACATGCTGACTTCGCCGCCTTCGTAGATGCTGGTATCGACCAGCGTACCGGGCTTGGCCTCGGGCTCCTGGTATTTGATGATGCGCCCGGTCGAAGGCAGGAACCCGCGCGAGGGGTCCTCGGCATAAATGCGCGACTCGAACGCCCAGCCGTTGATTTTGATATCGTCCTGCGTGAAAGGCAGCTTTTCGCCCGCCGCGATGCGGATCATCTGCTCGACCAGGTCAATCCCCGTCACCAGCTCGGTGACGCGGTGCTCGACCTGCAGCCGCGTGTTCATTTCGAGGAAGTAGAACTGCCCGGCCGCGTCGATAATAAACTCCACCGTCCCTGCCGAAACATAGCCGACCTGACGCGCCAGCGCGATGGCCTGCGCGCTCATTTCCGCCCGCATATCGGGGGTGACGAACATGCTCGGCGCTTCCTCGATCACTTTCTGGTGACGGCGCTGGATGGAGCATTCGCGCTCGCCGAGGCTGACCACGTTGCCGTATTTATCGGCAATCACCTGAATTTCGATATGGCGCGGGTTTTCGAAATATTTCTCGATAAAGACGCGGGCGTCGTTAAAGCTCGATCGCGCCTCGCTTGTTGCCATTTTCATGCCGTCGGCGAGTTCCTCGTCGGAGCGCACCACGCGCATCCCTTTGCCGCCGCCGCCCGCCGCCGCCTTGATGATGACGGGATAGCCGATTTCCTTGGCGATTTTCAGGGCTTCTTTCGGATCCGAAATGGCTTCAAGCACCCCGGGGACGCCGTTGACCCCGGCCGCGCGGGCAATCTTTTTCGATTCGATCTTGTCGCCCATCAGCCGGATGGCCTCAGGCGTCGGCCCCACCCAGGTCGCGTTGGTGCGCTCGACCACAGCGCGGGCGAAATTCTCCTTCTCGGAAAGAAACCCATAGCCCGGATGGACTGCCTCCGCGCCCGACTGGTCGATTGCCGAAATGAGGTTGTCGATATTGAGGTAGGACTTCACGCTCGGCGAGCCGCCGATATACACCGCCTCGTCGGCATTTTTCACGTGCAGGGCGTTGGTATCCGCCTCGGAATAGACCGCAATGGTGCGCATGCCGAGCTTTTTAGCGGTGGCCATGACGCGGCTGGCAATCTCGCCGCGGTTGGAAATCAAGATGGAATGGAACATCAGTTTCTCAGTCAAAGGTGAGTCGTGGGTGGTGAATAGTGGAAAACATGTAGGAGGTAAACCTAGAATTTACCCCCATCCCACCACGCCAGACACCGCACGGTGCCTTCTAGTGAAACTGCTCCTGCTCGGTCGAGCCTTTGAAGGCGGTGGTGCTGGCTTTCCCGCCGCTGATAGCCTCGGCGACCGCATCGAAATAGCCCACCCCCACTTCGCGCTGGTGCTTGACGGCAGTGAAGCCTTTGGCCGCATCGGCGAATTCCTTCTCCTGCAGCGTCACATAGCCCGCCATGCCGGATTCCCGGTATTTCGTCGCCAGGTCGAACATGCCGTGGTTGAGCGCATGGAACCCGGCGAGCGTAATGAACTGGAACTTATAGCCCATGGCGGCCAGCTCGGTCTGGAATTTCGCAATCGTCGCATCGTCGAGGTTTTTGCGCCAGTTGAAGCTCGGCGAGCAGTTATAGGCGAGGTATTTGCCCGGATGCACTTTGTGGATGCTTTCGGCGAATCTTTTAGCCTCGGCAAGGTCGGGCGTGCTGGTTTCGCACCAGACCAGATCGGCATACGGCGCGAATTCGATGCCGCGATTGATGGCCGCATCGATGCCGCCCGCATAGTTGAAGAACCCTTCGACCGTGCGGCCTTCCTTGATGAATTTCGCATCCCGCGCATCGACATCGCTGGTCACGAGATAGGCGCCGTTGGCATCGGTGCGGGCGATGATAAGGCTCGGCACGCCGCAGGTATCCGCCGCAAGCCGCGCCGCCACCAGCTTTTCGATATGCTCGCGGATGGGCACCAGCACCTTGCCGCCCATATGGCCGCATTTTTTCGCGCTCGAAAGCTGGTCCTCCCAATGCACGCCGGCCGCGCCCGCCTCGATCATCATTTTCATCAGCTCGAACGCGTTGAGGTTGCCGCCGAAGCCCGCCTCCGCATCCGCCACAATCGGCTGGAACCAGTCCCGCGCGGGCACACCCGCCTCACTCACTTCAATCTCATCGGCGCGCTTCAGGGTCGCATTGATACGGCGTACCACCGACGGCACCGAATCCGCCGGGTAAAGCGACTGGTCGGGGTACATTTCACCCGCGAGGTTCGCATCCGCCGCCACCTGCCAGCCGGAGAGGTAAATCGCCTTCAGCCCCGCGCGCACCTGCTGCATGGCCTGATTGCCGGTCAGCGCGCCGAGCGCGTTCACATAGGGCATCTCGGAAAAATACCGCCAGAGTTTTTCGCTGGTATGCGCCGCCACGGAATATTCAATGGGCAGCGAACCACGCAGCTTCACGACATCCGCGCCGCTATACGGGCGTTTAATCCCCCGCCAGCGCGGGTTGGTGCTCCAGTCTTTTTCGAGGGCGGCAGCGGTGAGAAACGGCATGGCGGTCTCCTGTTATGGTGCGGCGCACACAAGACCAAATCCCCAGCCCAGATGCAAGCATAACGGCCCGATTTAGCCGCTTTGACGGGCGGTTTCACCCTGGTGTTGCTTTTTGATGCCGCCGGGGTTCCTGCCTCCTCTGGCAATTCGGCAACAGTGGCGGCATTCGCGCTGAAATCCGGCGGTTTTTGCCGTTTCGATGGTGAAGCGGCGGCCACTATGCTAGGCTGCGCCTACTGATCGGGAGGCCGCATGAATCACGCCGAAACGCATGATAACCCCACGCAACCCCTTGACGAGCGCCGCGCCGCCGGGGAGCCTGCCCTCAGCGGCACCGATTTCGCCACCGACCCGATGGAGCAGTTCCCTGAGCTGAAATCCCTCACCGAGGGCGCGCCGCGCGCCCGTGGCGCCATCCAGCATATTGTGCGTAACTATTTTACCGACCCCGCCATTCAGGCCAGGCTGCACAGCAAGGTCGCCCGCGCCCCCGGGATGGGCGGCGATACGGCACCGGTGGCGGGCATCCCCATCCTCGCCCATAGCTACGCAGGCATTGGCGGCGCGCCCTCGCAGCCCGCCACGCTCGATGGGCGCTCGATTTTCCAGAGCTACCTCGACAGCAAACCCACCGACCCGGATGCGGTCAAAGATATCCTCTTTGCCATCCGCCGTGAGGCGCGCACACTCGTCAATGCCTACGACCCCAAGTTCCAGAAACTCTATGACCTCGCCTCGCTGGCCATCTTTAGCCTCCAACAGCAGCGCCGGATTGAGCATAGCTGAGGGGGGCAAGGAAAGAGTCGCGTGGTAAAAGGGGTTGCCAGTTGCCAGTAGCCAGTAGCCAGTAGCCAGTAGCCAGTAGCCAGTAGCCAGTGAAGGAAGTGAAGAAAGAAAGAAAAAGAAAGAAAAAGAAAGTGAAGGAAGTGAAGAAAGGAAGTGAAGAAAGTGAAGTGAATAGAGGACGGTGGCTGACGAGGGGAGTCGCTCCCTCTCCCGCCTGCGGGAGAGGGCGGGGGTGAGGGAAGCGGGAAGGGAAGAGTCGAGAGTCGCGTAGTAAAAAAGTGAGTGGCGCCAACCACAGCTTACACACCCAACCTACAGCCCACACCCTACAGCCTCCAGCGCCCAACCCCACGTGTCATCCCGGCTCGCCCCGACCACCCACCTGTCACCCCGCATGGATTGCGGGGTCTAAAAAAGATGGATGCCGTCATAAAGACGGCATGACACGGGAGAGGTAAAGGCGACCCCGCGCGCGCCACTCGACTCTCGACTCTAACCACGCGACTCTCGACTCTAGCCACGCGACTCTTCCCTTCCTGCGTTTCCCTCCCCTAACCCCTCCCGCAGGCGGGAGGGGGATACTCCCCGGGTGGCGAAGGGAATACTCCCCGGGTGGCTACCGTCCTCTATTCACTTCGCTTCCTTCACTTTCTTTCTTCACTTTCTTTCTTCACTTCCTTCGCTGGCTACTGACTACCGGCTACTGGCTACTGGCTACCGGCTACTGGCGACTATACTCTCCCCGTGGCACTCCCGCCCACTCCCCCCTTGCGGGGGAGTCGAAACGCTCCTTAAGCGTTTCGGTGGGGGGCCTTCGAGTGTGAAGGCCAGGTAGGCGCGCGGCTTACAGCCAGCAGCGCTCAACTATGCCGTCCCCTGAGGCAAAGCTACAGCGGCAGGTTATCGTGCCGCTTTTTTGGGTTTTCGAGCTCTTTATGGCGCAGGGTAGCCAGCGCGCGGCAGATACGCCAGCGCGTGTTCTGCGGGCGGATGACGTCATCGAGATAGCCGCGTGAGGCCGCCGCGAAAGGCGACGCGAAATTGTCGCGGTAGCTTTCGACCGCCGCATCGACCTCGTCCTTGCCTTTGAACTTGCCCTTGAAAATAATCTCGACCGCACCTTCCGGCCCCATCACCGCGATTTCGGCGCTCGGCCAGGCATAGTTCATATCGTTGCGCAAATGCTTGCTGCCCATGACGATATACGCGCCGCCATAGGCCTTGCGGGTGATGACGGTGATTTTCGGCACCGTCGCTTCAGCATAGGCATAGAGCAGCTTCGCGCCGTGGCGGATGATGCCGTTATGCTCCTGCGAGCTGCCCGGCAGGAAGCCCGGCACATCGACCAGCGTCACCAGCGGAATGCCGAACGCATCGCAAAAGCGCACGAAACGTGCGGCCTTGCGGCTGGCGTCGATATCGAGGCAACCGGCCAGCTCCATCGGCTGGTTGGCGACAAACCCGACCGTGTGGCCTTCCATGCGTGCGAACCCGACGATAATATTCTTGGCGTACTCGGGGGAAATCTCGAAGAAGTCCTCTTCATCCACCACGCGCTTAAGCACCTCGAACATGTCGTAGGGCTTGCTGGCGTTCTCGGGGATGACCGTGTTCAGCCCCATCTCGACGCGGTCGGCCGGGTCTTCCGTTGGCCGCACCGGCGGTGTGCCCCGGTTAGAAAGTGGCAGGAAATTGATCAGCCGGCGCACCTGCAGCAGCGCCTCGATGTCGTTGTCATAGACCATGTCGGCGACGCCCGTATGCTTGCCGTGCACATCCGCACCACCCAGCTCTTCCTGCGTGATTTCCTCGTGCGTAACGGTTTTCACCACATCAGGCCCGGTGACAAACATATAGCTCGACCCGCGCACCATGATGGTGAAATCGGTCAGCGCCGGGGAATAGACTGCGCCGCCCGCGCACGGCCCCATAATCACCGAAATCTGCGGAATCACGCCCGATGCCAGCACGTTGCGCTGGAAAATTTCAGCAAACCCGGCAAGGGAATCAACCCCCTCCTGAATCCGCGCGCCGCCCGAATCGTTGATGCCGATAATCGGCGCGCCCATGCGCATCGCCATATCCTGCACCTTGCAGATTTTGCGGGCGTTGGTCTCGGACAGGCTGCCGCCCAGCACGGTAAAATCCTGCGAATAGACAAATACCATACGGCCATTGATGGTGCCCTGCCCGGTGACCACGCCGTCGCCGGGGATCTTTTTGCCTTCCATGTCGAAATTCACGCAGCGATGCTCGACAAACATGTCGTATTCCTCGAACGAATCGGGGTCGAGCAGCACTTCGAGCCGCTCGCGCGCGGTCAGCTTACCTTTGTCGTGCTGCACGTTAATGCGCGCCTGTCCGCCGCCAAAGCGGGCCTGTTCGCGCTTATGTTCCAGTTCCTTCACAATCGCAACGGCGTTCATGGATCCTCAAGGGGTTGGTGAACCAATGGCGCAGGCGGCAGAACCGCTGGCCGAAACCCGCGATGTAGCATAGTTAAAAGCCACACGCAAAGCGCCAATTTGAGGCCGTGTGCATAGCCCGGCGTATCGCGATTTTAGCTAGGTTTTTTAGCAGGTTAAGTGTCAAGAAAATAATCCGTAATCTGCAAATAATGCCGCCGCCGGAGTTCACGCGCCATGCGCCATGAGAAAAATCACCGCCGCGCGCACGTCGCGGGCTTTGGCGGCCCATTGGGCGGCGATTTGCGCATCCTCGCCCCATTTCTGCGCGTGGACGGTTTCGTCGAGGCGGGCGGCGGCAAGCGCTTCCTCCGCCGTGAGCAAACCTTTCCACAACGCCAGCGCCAGCAGCGCCGAGCCGAGGATGGGCACCATGAGCGCCAGTGCGGCGAGTTCGTGGTCGTTTGCTGCAGCATAGTGTGCAGCAATTTTTTCCAAACTTGCCCTGGGTTGCGGCACCGGCATCAGCCCGTCGGTCAACACGAAATGCAGGCCGTGTTCCTGCGCCGCCCAATCGAGAACAGGGTCAAAATGCTGCGCCTGAAGGCGGTTCAGCGCCTCCCCCCCTTCGGCGGCGACAGGTGCCCGGTAGCAGAGCAGATCGGTCGTGGCATAGCCCGCCATTTCGGCCAGCAACGCCGCGCGGTCAAGCGGCACGCGATCGAGTGCAATATTCAAAAGCCGCGTGAGAGGCATGGTTTCGGTGTCGATATGCGTGGCCTGCGCCGCCCATTCCGCCGCGATGTGCTGCGCCAATTGCTGCGACGCGCATTGCAGCATTTTCCCCTGCGGCGTGCGCACGTTCTTTCCATCGAGCGTGATGGCATAGCCGCCATCCACCGGCGCGCTGGCCGCGTCTTGGTAAAAGCGTTTCGGCAGCGGTTTATTCTCGGGCTTTGCTTTGCTCATGCTGGCCATGGGCTACTCGGGCATCGCCAGACCGAGCGCTTCGATGCTGGCGGCCATATGCGGTGCAAGCGGTGCCCTGAACTCGCGCTCGGGCTTGCCAAACATCGGCGGCAAAATAATCTTCCACGCTTGCAGATGCAGCTTGCCCGAAAGCGCGACCCCACCCTTCACATGCGCCGCACCGCCGCCATATTTGCCATCGCCGACCATCGGGCATTTCATTTCGGCCATATGCACACGCAGCTGGTGGGTGCGTCCGGTAATCGGCTCCAGCTCGACCAGCGTCATGGTCTTGGCGAGGTGCTCAAGCGTGCGGTAGCGGGTGATGGCGCGCTTGCCGTCCTCCTCGACGCTGCGCACCATTTCGCGGCTGTCCTCGCCACGCGCCACCTTGTCGAGGTTCGACTCAATCTCGCCAGTGTAGGGGTTGGGCACATTAACCACCAGTGCGAGGTAGGTTTTGCGAATGGTCTTGTTCGCAAACCCGCGCTGCAACTCCGCCGCCGCTGCGCTGTGGCGCGCCAGCAGCATCACGCCGCTGGTGTCTTTATCGAGCCGGTGGACAAGGCGCGGCACCTGTTTGCCATCGAACTGCAGCGCAGGCAGCATGCCGTCGAGATGCTTGACCACCTTGCTGCCGCCCTGCACCGCGAGGCCCGCCGGTTTGTTAATCACGAGGATGTCTTTGTCCTTATAGAGCACAAACCCCTGCGCTTCCTGCGCCAGTTCGAGCGTCAGCTTCATTGGCTGTTTTTCGCGCTGACCCTGCGCCTTGTCGGGGTCGATGATGTCGCCGCGCACCTCGACTTCCATGCCCGCGAACACGCGCACCGACCCTTCCGCCTTTTTGCCGTTGAGGCGAATCCGCCCGCTGCGCAGCGCTTTCTGGTAGACCGAATTGGGCGCCGCCCCGAGGATGCGCTGGCACCAGCGGTCGAGCCGGGTGTTACCGTCCATGTCGTCTACTTTATAGGTTCTGCGTTCCATCGCCATATTACCGCCCCACCTGAAAACCTGCCGCCACCGCGATAAGCGACAGCAGCACCGAACCGCCGACATAGAGCGCCGCCTGCCCCATCTGCCCGCGCTGCACCAATTGCAACACATCCCACGAGAAGGCCGAAAAGGTAGTAAACCCACCCAGCAGCCCTGTCACGAGGAAAAGCCGCATGGTCTCGGATTCCGCCGCCATCAGCCGCGCCAGCAGCAGCCCCATCGCCAACGACCCGAGGATATTCACCAGCATCGTGCCCAATGGAAATGGCGCCGGATGCAGACGGATGACAAGGGAAATAAGCAGATAGCGCATCACCGCCCCCAGTGCGCCGCCCAGCGCCACCCACCCCAAACCGATCAGGCTAATCATGCGTTTTTTTCTCCCGTAGCTTTGCCCAATAGGCCAGCCGCTTGGCAATGTCACGCTCGAACCCGCGTTCAACCGGCTGATAGAACCGCTCGCGGGGCATTTCGTCGGGGAAGTAGTTCTGCCCCGAGAACCCATCCGGCGCGTCGTGGTCATAGGCATAGCCTGCACCATAGCCCATCTCTTTCATCATGCCCGTCGGCGCGTTGAGGATATGTTTTGGCGGCATCAGGGAACCATGGGCAGCAGCCGCTTTGCGCGCCGCCTTGAAGGCCATGTACTGCGCATTCGATTTGGGCGCCGTCGCAAGGTAAATCACGCTTTGCGCAATCGCCAGCTCGCCCTCGGGGCTACCGAGGCGCTCGTAGGTTTCTGCCGCCGCCAGCGCCTGCAGATGGGCGTGCGGGTCGGCCATGCCGACATCCTCGACTGCGAAACGCACCAGCCGACGGGTGATGTAGCGCGGGTCTTCGCCGCCTTCGAGCATCCGCGCGAACCAGTAGAGCGCCGCATCGACATCCGACCCGCGCAGCGATTTATGCAATGCCGACATCAGGTTGTAATGGCTCTCCTGCGCCTTGTCATAGACTGGCGGGCGCTGCTGGAGGAGCGTGCCTAACGCCTCGGGATTAAGCCATTGGGTTGACGGGAGCTGCCCCCTCTTGGCGGTGCTGCCCCCACCCAATGACGCGGTAGCATCCAGCACTGCTTCCACCATGCTGAGCAAATACCGCCCATCGCCATCGGCCATAGCAATGAGCGCCACGCGCGCATCATCCGTCAGCGGCAAACGATACTCCTCGTGCGAAGCGGCGACTAACCGCTCCGCCCGCTGCAGCATTTTCTCCAACGCCTCCGCCGATAGCCGGTTGAGCACCAGCACCCGCGCCCGTGACAACACCGCCGAGTTCAGCTCAAACGACGGATTTTCCGTCGTCGCCCCAATCAGCGTGACTGTGCCATCCTCGACCACGGGCAGCAGCACATCCTGCTGTGCACGGTTAAAGCGGTGAATCTCATCGACAAACAGCGCCGTGCGCGTGCCCATCCGGCTGCGCTCGCGCGCTTCCTCGAAATGTTTTTTAAGGTCGGCAACCCCCGACGCCACCGCCGAAACCTGGCTTAATTCGTAGCCCGACTCATCCGCCAGCAGGCGCGCGAGGGTGGTTTTGCCGCAGCCCGGCGGCCCCCAGAGAATCATGGATTGCAGCTTACCCGCTTCCACCATGCGCGACAGCACCCCGCCCGCACCGGTTAAATGCTCCTGCCCGATAACCTCCGCCAGCGCCTGCGGGCGCAGACGCTCGGCCAGCGGTGCCTGCACGGCGCTACTGAAAAGCGAATCCTGCGAAACTGTTTTTTTGCGTGTGCTCATGCCCCGTCGCCTAAATAGAATTCCCAAATGTTCTGACAGACATAGGCGCCAGCTTCAATGCCTTCATTATCACAAAACTGTCACATGACGGCCTGCAATGTTCCTGTATAATTCATTCTGTTAGACGTGTTTCACCCCCAAGGACGCAGGATATACAACCATGATGGCCGCAGATGGTTCGCGCGATGTAGCAGCCCAGTCCTCAACCATCGAACCGAGTGGACAACAACAGGCGACAATCAAATCCATACAGAAAAATGCCAGGGATTTTGGGAATCGGTTCGGCAAGGCTTTGGAAACGCTCGGGATAGAGGATTATGACCTGAAAATGGGCCGCTCCAGTGGGGCCTGTATTCACCTGATGCAGGACATCCGCACCATTAACCGCCTGTCAGACAATGGCCGGATGGATGGTGCTTTCATAGAGAGACGCGAGTCTTGGCATTTTGGCGATGACGATTCCACCAAAACGCCGCAGCGCATGTTCCCCGCCGCAGAAAGATCGCGTAGCTGGCCCACCTACGACAACAGCCGCACAAACATAAGAACCTTTGCCATCCACAGGGATATCGAAAGCTTTACTAGGCATCTCAAAGAATTCTTAAACGAAACCAAAACAGAACTACTTGGTATTCTGCAAAGAACCTATAACTATTCTGAATCTGATTCTGTGTCGCTATTATCGTCGCGTGCGCCAGCCACGCCCGAACGACGACTAGGGGGCGATCTGAAGGATAAACTGGCAGCCTACCGCTTCATAGCCGATCATCAGTCAGATCTGATAAGCCACCCTTTCATTACGCAATCACGGCCGAAAATTGCCCAAATCAATGCCGCGCCGCGCACCCCGCAAGAGGGAATGCTTCGCCATCTGCGTTACAATAATGACGCAAGCCACAGCAGGTAGCCACCAAAACACGCCTATCAAAGCCCGAAATGCAAAAAGGCCACCTCTCGGTGGCCTTTTCTATTTCGTGTCATGCTGAACTTATTTTAGCATCCATCCGATTATTTCGCCGCAGACGCGGCGCGATGGATCCCGAATCAAGTTCGGGATGACGGCTTAACTACGCGACAGCGGCTTCTTCGCCCGTCACTTCAACGGGGCCGGAATCCTGCCCACGGGCGGATTCATCGCGGTCCACGAACTCGATAATCGCCATCGGGGTTGCGTCGCCATAGCGGAAGCCCGCTTTAAGCACGCGGGTGTAGCCACCTTTGCGTTCAGCGTAACGCTTGCTGAGCACGGCGATGACTTTCTCGGCCATGCCCGCATCACGCAGGCGGCTGATGAGCAGGCGGCGCGCCGCCAGATCACCGGCTTTGCCTGCCGTAATGAGTTTTTCCACGATCGGGCGGAGGTCTTTCGCCTTCGGCAGCGTCGTGAAGATTTGCTCGTGTTTAATCAGCGCGCAGGCCATGTTGGCAAACATCGCCTTACGGTGCGAGGTCGTGCGGTTCAGCTTGCGGCCAGCTTGTTGGTGTCTCATGGTAGTCTCCGTGATTCGTAATGCGTTATGCGTTATTCGCCCCCTGATTCGTATGCCGAATCATGAAAGACGAATGCCGACTCCTCAGTATGGGTCCTCGAACTTACGGGCGAGTTCTTCGATGTTCTCAGGCGGCCAACCGACCACCTCCATCCCGAAGCGAAGCCCCATATTGTTCAGCACTTCTTTGATTTCGTTGAGCGATTTGCGGCCGAAGTTCGGCGTTTTCAGCATTTCGCTTTCCGATTTCTGCACCAGGTCGCCGATATAAACGATGTTATCGTTTTTCAGGCAGTTCGCCGAACGCACCGACAATTCCAGCTCGTCGACCTTTTTCAGCAAATACGGCGAGAATTTCAGCTCCTCTTCCGCCGACTTCACGTTTACTTCCGCGAGGTCTTCGAAGTTGATGAACAGCTGCAGCTGGTCTTGCAGAATGCGTGCAGCCAGTGCCACCGCATCGTCCGGGGCAATGCTGCCATCGGTTTCGAGTTCGAGCGTCAGTTTGTCGTAGTCGGTACGGTTGCCCACGCGCGCGTTTTCGACCTTGTACGATACTTTTTCCACCGGCGAGAACAACGCATCGACCGGAATCAGGCCGATCGGTGCATCGCTCGGGCGGTTCTGCGCCGCAGGCACATAGCCTTTGCCCACTTCGACAATCAGTTCCATGTTGATGCTCGCGCCCTTATCGAGGGTGCAGATCACCAAGTCCTTGTTGAGCACTTCCACATCGGCGTCGGTCTGAATCATGCCAGCGGTGACTTCGCCCGCTTCCGAGCTTTTCAGCACCATGCGTTTACGGTCGGTGCTGTGGGCTTTGAGCTTCAGGTCCTTGATGTTGAGGATGATGTTCACCACATCCTCGCGCACGCCAGGAATCGCCGAGAATTCATGCTGCACGCCTTCAATTTTCACGCTGGTCACCGCCGCGCCCTGCAGCGACGAAAGCAGAATGCGACGCACCGCCACACCCAGCGTAATCCCGAAACCGCGCTCAAGCGGCTCAGCAATTACCACCGCCTTGCGGGCATCGCCCGTCACCGGTTTGACATCGAGTTTGCTTGGCTTAATCAGGTCTTTCCAGTTTTTATTGAGTAGCGCGCTCATTCTGTATCCTCATGATTCGGATTGATTCGTGATTTCAAGACTTCGTAAATGCCTAGACGCGGCGGCGTTTCGGCGGACGGCAGCCATTATGCGGCACCGGCGTAATGTCCTTGATCGACGTCACCGCGAGGCCTACCGCCGCCAAAGCGCGCAATGCGCTCTCGCGACCAGCGCCCGGGCCTTTGACCAGCACCTCAACGGTGCGCATGCCATGTTCCATCGCTTTTTTACCGGCCACTTCCGCCGCCACCTGCGAGGCATACGGCGTCGATTTGCGCGAGCCCTTAAAGCCATTCGCCCCCGAAGACGACCACGCGATTGCGTTGCCGAACGGATCGGTGATGGTGACAATCGTGTTGTTGAAGCTTGCGTTCACATGCGCAACGCCCGAAGGAACGTTTTTGCGGTCCTTCTTTTTCACTGCTTCTGCTGCAGCGCCTTTTTTGGTTTGTGCTTTCGCCATAAAGTTTAGTGACCAGAGTTGCGAGTCGAGAGTCGAGGATTACCCGCTTCGCTCACCTATCCCTTAGTTCACCCCTCCTAAAATCTTCTGTTTACTGCTCACTAGGCACGAGGCACTAGCCACTATTTCGTCACCATTTTCTTGCCCGCAATTGCCACGGCTTTCCCTTTGCGCGTACGCGCATTGGTGTGCGTGCGCTGACCGCGAACGGGCAGCTTTTTGCGATGGCGCAGGCCACGGTAGCAGCCCAGATCCATCAGGCGTTTGATGTTCATGCTGGTTTCGCGGCGCAGGTCGCCTTCCACCGAATAATCGGCGTCGATGATTTCGCGCAGGCGCGAAACTTCCAGCTCGGTGAGGTCGGCCACGCGACGGGTGACGCCAATATCGGCCTTATCAATAATTTCCTGGGCTTTGGCGTTTCCAATGCCGTGGATGTACGTCAATGCAATGACGACACGCTTGGCAGAAGGAATATTCACGCCGGCAATACGAGCCATGCTACACTCCTGGTAGGTTAAAAAAATAAGCGTTTGCGCCAAAAACGCACGGGCAAACGTCCTCCGCCTCCGAAGGAGCGGGGAATATACAGAGGAAATCTCGGGTGTCAACGGGTAATTTCGGCGATTTTCAGCCCGCCGCCTAGGCACTGTTCTTGAATCCCGGTTTGTCTGGATTTTGAGTGATTTTTGAGCGAAAATTTCAGGCTAATTTGCAGGAATAGTCACTCTATTTCAAAAATCAGCCTGAAATTTGCAGCCAAAAATCGCCAACAGACAGGTGGAGCAGGATTCAAGAACAGTGCCTAGGAGGGGGGCGCACCGCCGTCCGGCTGCTTCAGCACGGCGCGGGCAAACGACTCCAGCGCCATGTTCATGCGCGTCTGATAGCCTTTCCCCGTCGCCTTATAGGCATCCAGCACCGATTTTTTAACCCGGAGCGTCACCGACTGGGTTTTATCCGGCATCACCCGCACGGCATTTTCCCAGAATTCCGCATCCAGCGGCGGAATATCGCTATAATCGATGTCCTCGTCGCGCATGGCGGCCAGTTCTTTAAGCGTCAGTTCTTTGTCGTAGCGCTTCTTCATATGCCGCCCTTTCTGCACAGTTAGCCCGCCGTGCTGAGATTAACCGGATGATGTCACCGCGATGGGTATGAATTACCGCAAGGCACACCACCCCCTCCACTTTGCCGATGGCGCGGCAGCGCACTTCACCATAATCCATGCGCGTATCAGGATACGAAAGCACAAACCCTTCAAAAATGCGCCGGGCCACCATGAAGCCGACCCCGTGCTTTGCGATATTGGTTTGGTTTTTCGCCTCATCCCACTCGTACATTTTTGATTGTTACCACAATTTGTAGTTACGGTCAAGCGCCGCACCCAAAACATTAAATTGCGTTAAGTTTTTATTGCCTGCCGCCACCCCATGGTTTAGACTGGGCGGCGGTACCAGAACCTGTAGATTAAGGAAACATCTCCATGGCACTTCGCCCTTATCAGGAACAACCACCCGCACCTTCCAACCGGATTGACCGGCCTCACGATTGCCCCGAAGATGCCGCTGGCGAACTGCCCGGATACAAAAAGCCCACTATCGTGCAGGCATCCGAGGGCTTTCTATCCGCAGGGTTCACTGCCGAGGTTAGTGAGGGCATACGCGCCAGCGGGCTGAAGGATTATGATACAGGCAAATCAACCTGCGAACACACGACGAACATTCATCTCGCTTCAAGTACGGGCACCTCAGGCGACCTCACGGTGACGCCGGACGGAGAAGTGACCATGAACGGTCAGAAGGTCAGCCCCGAATTGGCCGAGGCCGTGGCTGGGTTTCTGAGTAATGAAAGCTCGGAAACGTTAAGAACCCTCGGCAAGGCTGCGCAAGGCGAACTCAAGCCGAAGGCTCCTTCGTCATTTAAACAATTTATAGAAGATACTGCAGGTTGGGGAAGTCTTATCCGCTAATTTCAGCGCCCTCACCCGGACACAGCATCACCCCACCAGCGCCTGAATCGCGGCGGTGACCTGCGCGATGTCGGCCATACCATCGACCGTGCGCAGATTGCCCGCGGCCTTGTAATGCGGCAGCAGCGGCGCAGTCATCGCGTGGTATTGCTCCAGCCGTTTGGCCACCGTTTCGGCCTTGTCGTCCTCGCGGCGGATGAATTCGGTCGAGCCGCAGACATCGCAGACATCCTCGCGGGCGCGGCGGCGGAACTTATCGTGATACCCCGCGCCGCACTGCTTGCAGGAGAAGCGCCCGGCGATACGTTCGACCAACGCCGCGTCATCGACCGCCAGTTCAATCACATAATCAATCTTCTTGCCGACTTCGGCCAGCATCGTATCGAGCGCAGCCGCTTGCGCCGTAGTGCGCGGGAAGCCGTCAAGGATAAAGCCGTTCGGGCAGTTCTTTTCGCTGATCGCGTCGCGGATGATGCCGATCATGATGTCGTCGGACACAAGCCCACCCGCCGCCATGATAGCTTTTGCCTTCACCCCGATTTCCGACCCCGAGGCCACGGCGGCGCGCAGCATGTCGCCCGTCGCCAGCTTGGTGAGATGGTAGGTGTCGCGCAGCATGTCGCTCTGCGTGCCTTTGCCTGCGCCCGGCGGGCCGAGTAGGATGATGTTCATACAATCTCCTGTCTGCAGTCTCCAGTTTCCAGCGGGCCATTACCCTGACTGGCGACGGGCGACTATTTCCTGCCCTTCAACCGTGCCTTTTTAATCAACGCTTCGTATTGGTGCGCGAACAGATGCGACTGCACCTGCCCGACAAAATCAATCACCACGTTGACCACAATCAGCAAGCTGGTGCCGCCAAGGTAAAACGGAATGGCATACTGGGCAATCAATAATTCCGGCAGCACGCAGACCAGGCACAGATAGGCCGCGCCGACCACCGTCAGCCGCGTGAGCACATAATCGAGGAAATCCGCCGTCGGCTTGCCGGGCCGGATGCCCGCAATAAAACCGCCGTTCTTGCGCAGGTTATCCGCCGTCTCGACCGGGTTGAACACCACCGCCGTGTAGAAAAACGAGAAGAAAACAATAATCCCCGCGTAAAACACGATGTAAAGCGGCTGCCCATGCGCCAGATGCGTCGCAATCGACCGCAGCCAACCCGTGCCGCCCTCGGTGCCAAAGCCCGCGAGCGTCAGCGGAAAGAGCAGGATCGACGAAGCGAAGATCGGCGGAATCACCCCCGAGGAGTTGAGCTTCAGCGGCAAATGCGTCGCCTCGCCTTGCATGATTTTATTGCCGACCTGACGCTTGGGGTATTGGATGAGGATGCGCCGCTGCGCCCGCTCGACATAGACGATGAGCGCAATCAGCCCGAGCGCCAGCGCTACCACCAGCAGAATCACCGGGGTGGAGAGTACGCCCTTGCGGCCCAGCTCGAAGGTGCTGGCAAACGCGCTTGGCAGGTTGGCGATAATCCCGGTAAAAATAATCAGCGAAATGCCCTGACCGATGCCACGCTGGGTAATCTGCTCGCCCAGCCACATCAGGAACATGGTGCCGCCCGTGAGCGTCACCACCGTGCTGAACTGGAAAAACGCTCCCGGATGCATCACCGCCGACTGGCCGTTGGCCTGCATCCCCTCCAGCCCCGAAGCAATGCCGTACGCCTGCAGGATGGAAAGAAACAGCGTGCCATAGCGGGTATACTGGTTGATCTTGCGGCGCCCGGCCTCGCCCTCTTTTTTCAGCTGCGCCAGCTGCGGCACCGCCACACCCATCAACTGGATGATGATGGATGCGGAAATATAAGGAGTCACCGCCAGCGCAAAAATCGTCATCCGGCTTAAGGCGCCGCCGCTGAACATGTTGAAAACACCGAGCATACCGTTGGCGTGCTGCTTGTAAATCTCTTCAAGAATCTGCGGGTCGATGCCCGGAATCGGGATGTAGGTGCCAAGGCGGTAGACAATCAGCGCACCCAGCACAAACAGCAGGCGGCTTTTCAGCTCAGTCGCGCGGCCTAGCAGGCCAAAATTCATATTCGAAGCAAAACGTTCAGCAGCGGAGGCCAAAAGTTTTTCCAGAGACGTGTGGTTAGAGTCGAGAGTCTATTTATAAATGGCATTACGCGACTCTCTACTCTCGACTCTGATCACGTTCGTGTGAACGCATCTCATTAAAGCGGTGGCGGAATGTGTCAAGCATGATGGAATGAAACTCAACAAAAAAGGCCACTCGTTCGAGTGGCCTTTTTATTTCGTGGTACAAAAACGCATTACGCCTTGATGGCCTTACCCGTTTTCAGGTCTTTTTTCACTTTTTCGCGCTTGGCTTGTTTCACTTTTACCGTGACCGAACCGCCGAGTTTTTCAATCGCTGCCGCCGCGTTTTTGGACGCGCGTTCGATGTCGAGGCTCAGTTTAGCTTTCAACTCGCCCTTCAGCAGCAGCTTCACGCCAACGCTCGTTTTGGGCACGACGCCCTTATCGCGCAGCGCCTGCGTGGTAATGGTCTCACCCGCCTTGAACGTACCGTTATCGACCAGCACCTGCAGGTCGCGCAGCGTAATCACGTCGAACTCAACGCGGGTGTAGTTGTTAAAGCCGCGTTTGGGCAGACGGCGGTGAATCGGCATCTGGCCGCCCTCGAAGCCTTTGATCGCCACACCCGAACGCGCGGTCTGACCCTTGCCGCCACGGCCACCCGTTTTACCTTTGCCCGAGCCAATGCCACGGCCAATGCGCATCCGCGATTTGCGGGCGCCGGGGTTATCACTCAGTTGGTTCAATTCCATTTCCGTCTCCTGTCTTTAAGCCTTCGCGCCACCGTAGGGTGACACGGGCAACTATTTCGTTTCCACCACTGCCACCAGATGCGGCAGTTTGTTAATCATGCCGCGCACCGCCGGTGTATCTTCCAGCGTGCGGACTTTGTGCATTTTATTGAGGCCCAGCCCTTTCAGGGTGGCTTCCTGCTCTTTGACGCGGCCGATGGGGCTTGCAATCTGCTTGACGGTCACTGTTTTCTTCGCTGCCATATTCTTTAGTGGCCAGGGCTTGTGACGGTGGCCCGTTCCGGCCATCCCGCGACTAACTCTGTTGCTCACTCCTCCTTATAATCGTTTGCTTCACTGGTCACTGGCCAACGGCCACTACTCCGCTTCGTGGTGCTGGCCCTGCGCCTTCGCCCCGACTTCACGGCGCTCGACCACATCCCCGACCTTCATCGAGCGGCGCGCTGCCACCAGACGGGGGCTGGTCACACGCTCAAGTGCCGAGAAGGTTGCCTTCACCATGTTATGCGGGTTGCTGGTGCCGGTCGATTTCGCGACGACATCGTGCACGCCCAGCGCCTCGAAAATCGCGCGCATCGGGCCACCGGCGATGATGCCCGTCCCCGCCGGTGCAGTACGCACCACCACGCGGCCCGCACCGAAGCGGCCCTTGACATCGTGGTGCAGGGTGCGGCTTTCACGCAACGGCACGCGAATCATCGATTTTTTTGCGCCCTCGGTCGCTTTTTTCACGGCATCCTGCACTTCTTTGGCTTTTGCCGTGCCATAACCGATTTTGCCTTTGCCATCGCCCACAACAACCAGTGCGGCGAACGCGAAACGGCGGCCACCCTTCACGGTTTTGCTGACGCGGTTAATCGAAACCAGACGGTCGATGAGGCCTTCGCTCTCGCGATCCTGACGGTCAGAATTTGATTCGTATGCCATATTATCCCCTAATCCTTAGAATGCTAAGCCGGCAGCGCGTGCTGCGTCGGCGAGTGCCTTAATACGGCCGTGGAACAAGTAGCCGCCACGATCGAACACGATGTGGTCGACCTTTGCTTCTTTCGCACGTTCCGCGATGCGGGTGCCAACGGCCTTTGCCGCTTCAATGCTGGCGCCGTTCTTGATGTCGCCCTTGACGTCTTTTTCCGCCGTCGAGGCCGCCGCCAGGGTCACGCCCTTAGCATCATCAATCAGTTGCGCATAAATATGGCGCCCCGAACGGAACACCGACAGACGCACGCGCCCCGCCGCCTTCTTGCGAAGCTGGTAACGCACGCGCTCTTTACGCCGGGTGAAATTATCTACTTTAGCCATAATTTTGTCAGTAGCCAGTAGCCAGTAGCCAGTAGCCGAAGCTACCGCTCTATAACCCTGAATCCACTCCTCCTTATTATGCCGCCCCTTACCACCAACCCACCGGCTACTGGCTACTGGCGACTGGTTACTATTTTTTCTTACCTTCTTTACGACGCACCGTTTCCGTCGAGTATTTAATCCCCTTGCCTTTGTACGGCTCCGGCCCGCGCAGCGCGCGAATCTCCGCCGCCACCTGGCCAAGCTTCTGCTTGTCGGCACCCGACAGCAGGATCGTCGTCTGCTTATCGACCGTGACGGTAATGCCAGCCGGGACGATGTATTTAATCTCGTGCGAGAAGCCGAGCGCAAGGGTGACAATCTGGCCTTGTGCGGCGGCGCGGTAACCTACGCCGTTAATGTCGAGCTGCTTCTTGTAGCCGTTCGTCACCCCTTCCACGAGGTTTTTCACGTTCGCACGCACCGTGCCCCACATGGCGCGGCTGCGCTGCGAGTCATTGGCGGGCTTCACCCAGACTTTGCCTTCGGTGATGCTGACAACCACGTCGGGGGTGACGGTGGTCGAAAGCTCGCCTTTGGGCCCTTTGACGATGATCGCCGACGCACCAACGTTAACGGTGACTTTCTCCGGAATGGCTACCGGCAGTTTTCCGAGTCTTGACATATTATTTAGTGATCAGAGTCGAGAGTCGCGAGTCGAGTAGCATTTGCCAACTCACCCCATCGCCTATCTTCTCATCAACTCACCCCTCCTCTTCAAATTTTACACTCGGCTCTAGTCACTCGACTCTAGCCACTTATCTTAGAATACGGTGCAGAGAACCTCGCCGCCAACCTTCTGCTGACGGGCGCTGAAATCGCTCATCACACCCTTGCTGGTCGAGACGATGGAAATCCCCAGGCCGTTATAATGTTTCGGCAGATTCGACACTTTCGCGTATTTGCGTAGGCCCGATTTCGACACGCGCTTGAGTTCGCGGATGGCCGGTTCGCCCTCGAGGTATTTCAGCTCGATGACGAGGTTCTTTTTCGCGCCGTCTTCCGTGACGCGGTGGGTGCGGATGAAGCCCTCTTCTTCCAGCACTTTGCACATATCCACCAGCAGGCCCGAGAACGGGATAGTCACCAACGGCAACTGCGCCTTGTAGGCATTGCGGATGCTCGAAAGCATATCGGCGACGTGATCGTTTGACATAAAAACTCCTTACCAGCTTGCTTTGATGAGGCCGGGAATCAAGCCGAACGAGCCAAGCTCGCGCAGTTGGTTACGGCACATTTTAAATTTACGGTAGTAGCCACGCGGACGCCCGGTCAGCTCGCAACGGTTGCGCTGACGGACGCGGCTGCTGTTGCGCGGCAGTTCCGACAATTTCATCTGTGCGGCGAAGCGCTCCTCAATCGGCAGCTCGCGATTCATGATCGTCGCTTTCAGTTTCTCACGGCGGGCGCGGTTTTTCTTATTCAGATCCTTGCGCTTGTCGTTACGTTCTTTCATGCAAAGTTTTGCCATGATGTCTACTCCCTATGCTTTACGGAAAGGAACGCTGAAACCCTCAAGCAGGGCGCGCGCTTCTTCGTCATTTTTCGCGGTGGTCACAATCGTGATGTCCATGCCGCGCACGGTGCTCACGCGGTCGTAGTTGATTTCCGGGAACACCAGCTGCTCCTTGAGGCCCATGTTGTAGTTGCCACGGCCATCGAAGCTTTTCGGGTTCACGCCACGGAAGTCACGGATACGCGGCATTGCTACGGTCACGAAACGATCCAGGAACTCGTACATGCGTTGTTTGCGCAGCGTCACCCGGCAGCCAATTTGCAGGCCTGCACGGATTTTGAAGCTGGCCTCCGCCTTTTTCGCTTTGGTAATCACTGGCTTCTGGCCGGCAATCAGGGTCATTTCTTCCACCGCCGAAGCAATCTGTTTCTGGTCAGCCACTGCCTCGCCCACGCCCATGTTGATGACGATTTTGGTCAGGCGCGGCACTTGCATGACGTTTTTGTAGCCAAATTTAGCTTGCATGGCAGGCACCACCTCGCGGTCATAAACCAACTGCAGGCGCGGCGTTTTAGCGTTGCCCTCAAGCACCGGGCCAACCTTGGCCGCCACCGGGGCTTTTTTCTCGACAGCCTTTGCAGGCGCGGCTTTTTTGTCCGCCGCTTTTGCAGCCGCCTTAGGCGCAGCTGCAGCTTTGCTGTCTTTCTTTTCCGCTTTCGGCGCGGCCGTTTTTGCGGACTTCGCAGCGGGTTTTTTCTCAGTTGCCATGATGTTTAGTGATCAGAGTCGAGAGTCGAGAGTCGAGCAAGCATCCTGCTTACTTTAATCTCTATAACCATCTACCCGTCTTCACCCCTCTTTATTAGTTTGTTAACGTTACCGATTGTTTTGAGTCACTCGACTCTCGACTCTCGACTCTAATTACTTCCTTAAGCGCTCAGTGTTTCACCAGAGCGTTTTGCAACGCGCTGTTTCTTGCCATCTTTGCTGACTGCAAAGCCGACGCGGGTAGCCTTACCATCCTTCGGGTCAGCCAGCGCGATATTGCTCAGGTGGATGGCCGCTTCTTTCGAAACGATGCCGCCATTGCCCGCCGCCGAAGGCTTCTCATGCTTCTTGACCAGGTTGATGCCCGATACCAGCGCACGGTTCTCCGCGGTGACGATCTTCAGCACTTCGCCGGTCTTGCCCTTATCGCGACCGGTGAGTACCACCACTTTATCGCCTTTTTTGATTTTTGCAGCCATTTTCTATTAGTGACTAGAGTTGAGGGTCGAGAGTCGAGTGGGCCTGCGCCCGCCTCACGTCTTTCTTCCATCGTTCTCTTCTTCACTCCTCCTTACGTTGTTTACTCCGCCGATTGCTTAGAGCCACTCGACTCTCGACTCTCGACTCTGATTACTTCCTTACAATACTTCGGGCGCCAACGAGACGATCTTCATGAACTTCTTGGCGCGCAGCTCGCGAGCCACCGGCCCGAAGATGCGGGTGCCAATCGGCTCACCCTGTTTGCTGACCAGCACGGCAGCGTTACCATCGAAACGAATCGCCGAACCATCCTGACGTTTGGTCACGAACTTGGTGCGAACGATCACCGCACGGTGGACGTCACCTTTTTTCACTTTGCCGCGCGGAATCGCGCTTTTGATTGAAACGACGATAATATCGCCAATCGACGCGGTCTTGCGGTGCGAACCGCCAAGAACCTTAATACACATCACTTCACGCGCACCGGAATTATCGGCCACATCCAAGCGGGTTTGCATCTGAATCATGTCTGCTCTCCTGCTTTGCTATCTACGCGGCGGGTGCATCGGCGATTTTCTCGACGACAGCCCAACGCTTGGTTTTGCTCATTGGCTTGCTTTCGATGATGCGCACCACATCACCCACTTTGCAGCCGGATTCATCATGCGCCGCGTATTTTTTCGAGCGGCGGATAATTTTGTTATACAGCGGGTGCTTGATTTTGCGCTCGACGCTGACGGTTACCGTCTTGGCGCATTTATCGCTGACCACGACACCTTGCAGAATACGTTTTGGCATTGTCTTATCCTATCCTTAAGCAGCGTTTTTGGTTTTGCGCAATTGCGTGAGGATGCGCGCAATCTCGCGCCGTGCCTCGCGAAACCGCGACGTATTGCTCAGCTCGCCCGACGCTTTCTGAAAGCGCAGGTTGAACAATTCCTTTTTCAAATCCGCCACCGAGCCTTGCAGCTCTTCCACCGATTTGCCTTTGTATGCTTCCGTAGCCTTGGCCATCGTCATCTCCCCTTACGCTTCGATGCGTTTGATGAATTTGGTTTTTACCGGCAGCTTGGCGCTGGCGCGGTCGAACGCCTCGCGCGCCACTTGCTCAGGCACCCCATCGATTTCGAACATGATGCGCCCCGCTTCCACGCGCGCCACCCAGTATTCCACTGACCCTTTACCCGAGCCCATCCGTACTTCGGCGGGTTTGCGCGAGATCGGCACATCCGGGAAAATGCGAATCCACATCCGGCCAACGCGCTTCACATGCCGCGAAATCGCACGGCGTGCCGCCTCAATCTGGCGCGCAGTGATACGCTCAGGCGTCATCGCTTTCAAGCCATATTCACCATACGAGATGGAGTATCCACCCTTGGCAGCACCCGAGACGCGGCCTTTATGCGCCTTACGGTACTTGGTTTTTTTAGGTTGCATCATATCGTTATCCGTAACTCGTTATTCGTTATCTGAAACACACCTTAGGACGCTTGCGCGAACGACGACGGCGTGTTCGGCATGCGTTGTAATTCCTGGTCTTTCAGGATCTCGCCCTTGAAGATCCAGACCTTCACGCCGATGATGCCATACGTCGTGAGGGCGCTCGCAATACCATAGTCCACATCCGCACGCAAGGTGTGAAGTGGCACCCGGCCCTCGCGGTACCATTCCATGCGCGAAATCTCCGCGCCACCGAGGCGGCCCGAGACGTTGATACGGATACCTTCCGCACCCATACGCATGCTGGATTGCACTGCGCGCTTCATGGCGCGGCGGAAGGCCACCCGGCGCTCCAGCTGCTGGGCAATACCTTCGGCAACCAGCGTCGAATCCAGCTCGGGCTTGCGCACTTCGATGATGTTCAGGTGCACTTCATCCTTGGTGAATTTCTGCACATCCTTCTTTACTTTATCAATGTCGGCGCCTTTTTTGCCGATGATAATCCCCGGACGCGCCGAATGAATCGAGACGTAGCATTTCTTGCCGGTGCGCTCGATGATGATTTTGGCCACGCCCGCCTGATTCAGGGCTTTTTTCACATGCCGGCGGATTTTGATGTCCTCGTGCAGCTTGGTGGCGTAATCCGCCCCTGCGAACCAGCGCGAATCCCAGGTTTTGTTAATCCCAAGACGCAGCCCGATTGGATTGATCTTCTGACCCATATTATACTCCTTCGGCTTCGCGCACGACGATTGTCAGGTGCGAAAATGGTTTCAAAATCTGTGCGCCACGGCCGCGTGCACGGGCATGGAAGCGTTTCATCACCATCGATTTGCCGACCCAGGCTTCTTTAACCACGAGGGCGTCAACGTTCAGGTTATGATTGTTTTCCGCGTTGGCAATCGCCGATTGCAGCGCTTTTCTCACATCCACCGCAATCCGCTTGTTCGAAAACTGCAGTTGAGTCAGGGCCTGCTGCACGTTCAGGCCGCGAATCATTTCCGCCACCAGGTTGAGCTTGGTCGGGCTGGTGCGCAGGTTGCGCAGGCATGCCTGGGCCTCATTGGCCGCCAGCGCGCGTGGTGTTTTCTGTTTGCTCATAATCTATCCCCTACTTCTTCTCAGCGGTTTTCTTTTCGTTGCCGCCATGGGCCTTGAACTCACGGGTCGGCGCGAACTCGCCGAATTTGTGGCCGATCATTTCCTCGGTCACCACCACAGGAATATGCTTCTTGCCGTTGTAAACGCCAAAGGTCAGGCCGACGAATTGCGGCAGAATCGTGCTGCGGCGCGACCAGATAGCAATCACCGTATTGCGGTTCGATTTGTGCGCTTTCTCGGCCTTCTTGAACAGATACCCATCGACAAACGGGCCTTTCCATACTGAACGTGTCATATCGAATCTCCCTACTTCCCACGGCCCTTCGCCTGATGGCGAGTGCGAATGATGAGTTTGTTTTTACGTTTCGGATTACGGGTTTTAAAGCCTTTGGTCGGCTGGCCCCACGGCGTCACCGGATGGCGGCCGCCCGAGGTTTTCCCCTCACCACCACCATGCGGGTGATCGACCGGGTTCATCGCCACGCCGCGTACATGCGGACGTTTGCCTTTCCAGCGGTTACGGCCCGCCTTACCCATCACTTCGTTCTGGTGGTCGGGGTTGCTCACTGCGCCGATGGTGGCCATGCAGTCCGCCGGCACCATACGCAGTTCACCCGAGCGCAGTTTGATTTGCGCGTAACCGGAATCCTTACCCACGAGCTGGACATACGCCCCCGCCGAACGGCCAATCTGGCCGCCTTTGCCGGGCTTCATTTCCACGTTATGGACAATCGTCCCGATCGGAATGCTCGCAAGCGGCATCGCGTTGCCGGGCTTGATGTCGGCGCGCAGGCCAGCCACCACGAAATCGCCCTGATTCAGGCGTTGCGGCGCCAGAATGTAGCTCTGCGTGCCGTCCTCGTACTGAATGAGGGCGATGAACGCCGAACGGTTCGGATCGTATTCCAGGCGCTCGACGCGCGCGGGCATATCGAACTTGCGGCGCTTGAAATCAATCACGCGGTAGGCGCGCTTGTGCCCGCCGCCCTTCTGGAACGACGTCACGCGGCCCGCATTGTTGCGGCCCCCGGTCGAGGACGTTGCCTCAACCAGCGTCTTGACCGGCTTGCCCTTGTAGAGGTCCGAGCGGTCCACCAGCACCAGCTGACGCTGGCCGGGTGTCGTTGGTTTAAAATGTTTCAGTGCCATGGGTTTCTCCCCCTTTATCCTTTACCGCGCACCGGCGGCGAAATCGATGGTTTGGCCAGACGCCAAGGTGACGATGGCTTTGCGGAAATCGCTGCGCTGACCCGTGCGGCCACCAAAACGCTTCACTTTGCCTTCGACGTTGATGGTGTTCACCTTCAGCACCGTGACGTTGAAAATGGATTCCACCGCCGCTTTCACGTCATTCTTCGTTGCCGTCGGCGAAATCTTGAAGACAACCTTATTCTGCTCGGCGGCAGCGGTTGTTTTCTCAGTCACCAGCGGACGCTGAATCACGTCATACAGGCGCGCATTGGCCAGAACGGAACCTTTTTTCGCCGCTTTGGCTACGCCTGCAGCCTTCGCCGGCTTTTCTTTTTTCTTCAGCAAACTCATTTCAGCCTCGCTTCCAGTGCCGCAACTGCTTCTTTGCTCAGCACTAATTCCTTATGACGCAGAATGTCATAGACATTCGCCCCCTGAACCGGCAGCGCATCCACCCCGATCAGGTTGTTGATGGCTTTGGCAAACCCGGCATCCACCTGCGCACCCGTAATGAACAGGGGCTTGGTGAGGCCGAGCTTTTTGAAGTTCGCAGACACCGCTTTGGTTTTTGCTTCCTTCAACGCAATCGCATCGACCACGATCAATTTGCCTTCCGCCGCTTTGCTCGACAGGGCATGTTTCAGACCCAACGCCCGCACTTTTTTGGTCAGGCTGTAGGCGTGGCTACGCACCACCGGGCCGTGCGCACGTCCGCCGCCTTCCTGGTGTGGCCCACGGGTCGTCCCCTGACGCGCACCGCCGGTGCCCTTCTGTTTGAACGGCTTTTTCCCCGTCCCCGACACTTCGGCGCGGGTTTTGGTTTTATGCGTCCCGGCCCGCGCTTTCGCACGCTGCCACTCCACCACGCGCTGGAGAATATCCCCGCGCGGTGTCAGACCGAACACCGCGTCGGCAAGCTCAAGCTCACCGGCCGCCTTGTTCTCAAGGGTTACGACGTTAATTTTCATGGCTTACTCCGCTTTATCTTCTGCGGTGGCCGGAGCGGCATCCACTGCCGCTGCTGCTTCCGCTTTTTTCATCACCGCCGGATAGGGCGCCGCCGCCGGACGCGCCCGCTTATGCGCATCGACCACCCGCACCACTGCATTATCCACGCCCGGAACCGACCCTTTGACGAGGATCAGGTTGCGCGCTTCGTCAATCTGGACGATTTCGAGATTCTCAATCGTCACCCGCTCAACCCCGAGATGGCCCGCCATCTTTTTGTTCTTGAAGGTGCGGCCCGGATCCTGACGCTGCCCGGTCGAACCGTGGCTGCGGTGCGAGACCGAAACGCCGTGCGTGGCTTCAAGGCCACGGAAGTTCCAGCGCTTCATCGCCCCGGCGAACCCCTTACCCTTGGTGATGCCGATGACGTCGATATATTGCCCGGCGACGAAATGGTCGGCGCGGATTTCCTGGCCCACCGGCAACAGCGCATCTTCCGCGACGCGGAACTCCACGAGCTTTTTCTTGGCTTCGATATTCGCTTTAGCAAACACCGCGCGTTGCGCCTTGGCAACGCGGTGCGCCTTGGCTTTGCCCGCACCGAGCTGAACGGCTGTATAGCCATCTTTAGCCTGAGTACGTTGCGCCACCACCTGAACATTATCAAGCTGCAGCACGGTGACCGGCACGCTACGACCGAATTCGTCGTAGATGCGGGTCATGCCGATTTTATTTGCGATTACTCCAGTACGCGAGGTCATGATGCTCTCCCTAAGCCGCGTTCAGCACGGTGATTTCAACTTCCACACCCGAAGCCAGATCCAGCTTGCCGAGCGCATCCACCGTCTGCGGGGTCGGCTCGACAATGTCGATCAGGCGTTTATGGGTACGAATCTCGAACTGCTCGCGCGATTTCTTGTCGATATGCGGCGAACGGTTGACCGTGAACCGCTCAATACGGCGCGGCAGCGGCACCGGCCCAAGCACCTGCGCGCCGGTACGTTTTGCCGTGTTGACAATTTCCTTGGCGGAATGGTCAAGCACCGCATGATCATACGCTTGCAGGCGAATGCGGATTTTCTGATTTTGCATGGTAGCCATTTTTGTTTCTCCTAGGATTTGGGATTCAGGATTCGGGATTCAGGGGAAATCCCCGACCGTCATTCTTTCATCTCAAACCCATTTCCTTTCTTTTTAACCCTGAATCCTGAATGCAGAATTCTGAATCCAATACTAAGCAATCACCTTAGCGACGACGCCGGCGCCGACGGTGCGGCCACCTTCGCGGATCGCAAAGCGCAGGCCCTGATCCATCGCAATCGGTGCAATCAGCTCCACTTCCATCTTCACGTTGTCGCCCGGCATCACCATCTCC
>JANRKD010000012.1:0-92703 GCA_033763655.1 Alphaproteobacteria bacterium | reverse complement strand
GCAGGCCTGCCCACGATTGGCTACGGGCATTTGCTGCGTCCGGGTGAAGCGGAGATGTTCCGGCGCGGCATCAGCCACGAGGCAGCTATAGCGCTATTGATCAAAGATGTGGAAGCCGCCGAGCGTTCGGTGCTGCGCCTGATCACCGTGCCACTCACCAACGGCCAGTTCGATGCGCTGGTGTCGTTCACGTTCAATTTGGGCGGTGGGGCGCTTCAACGCTCCACCCTCCGCCGCAAAGTAAACCGCGAAGAACATGACGACGTGCCAGCCGAATTCCTACGCTGGGTATGGGCTGGCGGGAAGAAGTTGCGCGGATTGGTAAGGCGGAGAGAGGCAGAGGCCTCTGCTTACCAAGCTAAAACAATATCGTAATAACTCTAAACACCAAGATACTTTTCAAAGTAAGCCCGCAGTGTTTCAAGAACACGGGATTTTTTCTTCGAAAGCGCATTATCTTTATCGAACATGGATACCGGTGGCAATATTCCGGCGAAGCTGGTTCCTGTTGATTTCAACTCACCATCACGAAAAGCGTTCGCAACAAATCTACGGGTTTCATCCGGCTTCAGATTTTCCTGTTCAATGATCTTTTCGAGATCCTCGCTTCTGTTTCTGTCTGTGAACGCACGCCAATCCTTATCCACGTCACTATTGACGTTCAGCGTATTGATAAAGCGCTGAATCAGTTCTTTCTTGCTGCGCAGCTCGATGCTTGAATTCATCGCCTTATCAATAGCAGTAAGGATTTCTTTATCCTGCATTTTTGATTTTTTATACTTAGCAACAAGCTGAATAATATAATCAATGTTGATGGTGACTTGCTTCACCAGTTCGATCTCGAACTCGATGTCATCATTGATGTTTTCTTTGTCAGCATCATTGTGCTTACGATGCTTGTCATAGAGATCGAGGTAGGCGCTTTGATAATCCTGAAAATCCCGATCAGACAGAATTTCATTCCCCTCAAATTCATCAAACGAAGTGAGAATATTACGAAGCCTTAGAATGGCTCCCCAGAGCTTGATGAAATCTTTTTCTGCTTGTTCACCCTCAATATATACTGGGATTGGGAAGCGCTCTTGCAGTTCTGCGATAATTTCAACGTATCCCCTTTGGTGCTTGCCGTCTTTTTCCCAGCCATTGTAATAATCGTTGTACGATTTCAGCAGAACAATGCCGCCAGCTTCTTTGTTGCCGAAGATGGAAAGGGCATCGTTTGTTGCCTGCTCAAGATCACGGAAGCAGATGATATTTCCGAAGGTCTTAACGGAGTTAAGAATTCGGTTGGTGCGTGAAAAGGCCTGAAGCAGCCCATGATGGCGCAAGTTTTTATCAACCCACAATGTATTGAGGGTGGTCGCATCAAATCCCGTCAGGAACATATTAACTACAATCAGTAAGTCGATCTCACGGTTTTTCATGCGCTGTGAGAGGTCTTTGTAGTAGTTTTCAAACTTATCCGCGCTGGTATCGTAGCTGGTGCCGAAGTAACCATTATAATCAGCTATTGCTCCATCGAGAAAATCACGGGATGGTTGATCCAATCCGCCTGTATCAAAATCTTCATCAGGCAGAATACCATCTTCATTTTCGGCTTCATTCGCGCCAAAGCTAAAGATGGTGGCAATTTTCAGCCCTGAGTTTCGTGACTTAAATTCGGCATAATACTTCTTGGCAACCTCAATGGAACTCACAGCAAAGATGGAGTTAAAACCATTAAGGCGCACTTGGTTTCTGATTTCTTTGATTTTCTTGGCGGCGTCGCGCTCTCTGTCTGAAACAACGTCCGCAATGTTGGTGAGTTTGCTGAAAGAATAGAACCCGCCATTGCGCTTCGTTTTTTGCTCGAAGTGTTCAAGAATGTAATCCGTTACCTGTGCGATGCGTTCCGGCGAGTTAGCAGCGGCCTCTATATCAATAGCACGAACCTTCTTGTCCTTAACGTCATCCTTCATTTTCAGGGTGTTGATGTAATCAATTCTGAAGGGCAGAACGTTTTCATCATTTATGGCGTCAACAATGGTGTAGGCGTGTAGTTTTTTCCCGAATGCCTGCTCAGTCGTTTTTAACTGTGGGTTGCCGCCAGATGACGAGTTCTCTCCAAAGATCGGCGTGCCGGTAAAACCAAAAATATGATAGTTCTTGAAGGCTTTGGTGATTGCCGTGTGCATCTCACCAAACTGGGAACGGTGACACTCATCAAAAATCAAAACGACATGACCATCAAAAACACTATGCCCCTTATTGGCAGAGATAAATTTGGCCAGCTTCTGAATGGTGGTGATGATGATTTTGGCATTCGGGTCGGAAAGCTGCTTCGTCAATATAGCTGTGCTGGTGTTGGAATTGGCAGAACCCTTTTGGAACTTGTCGTATTCCTTCATCGTTTGGTAATCGAGGTCTTTTCTATCAACGACGAAAAGCACCTTGTCCATACCCTCAAGGCGGGTGGCGAGTTGCGCCGTCTTGAAGCTGGTCAGCGTTTTGCCGCTGCCTGTGGTGTGCCAGATATATCCGCCAGCTTCCAAAGTACCGAGCTGCTTGTGGTTGGTGGACATAGCAATGCGGTTCATAATGCGCTCTGCCGCTGCAATCTGGTATGGGCGCATGACCAGAAGCAATTTATCCGTCGTGAATACGCAATAGCGCGTCAGGATCGAAAGCAGGGAATGCTTAGAAAAAAAAGTTTTGGAGAAATCGACAAGATCGGCAATGCGCTTATTCTGTGCATCTGTCCACCAGCAGGTGAATTCAAAGCTGTTGCTGGTTTTCTTGCGTGATGATTTGCCTTGCTGTTCCTTAATGTGGGCGCTGCGTGTGGTGTTGGAATAGTATTTTGTATGTGTGCCGTTGGAAATAACGAACAGCTGTACATACTCAAAAAGACCGCTATCAGCCCAGAAGCTATCACGCTGATAACGATTGATCTGGTTGAATGCCTCCCGAATAGCAACACCACGCCGCTTCAATTCCACATGCACCATCGGCAGGCCGTTGACGAGTACCGTCACATCATAGCGGTTTTTGCGTGCGCCTTCAGTTTCATATTGGTTGATCACCTGCACAAAGTTATTGTGGATGTTATCTTTGTCCAGAATCCGCACATTCTTGGTAGTGCCGTCATCACGCTTGAGGTTGAAGATGTGATCTTCCTGAACCTTGGTGGTTTTTTCTTCAATGCCTTCGTTTTTGTTGGCTAGATAGTGCGTCAGCATCTGCTGCCATTCGGCTTCTGAAAACACCATATCATTGAGTTTTGAAAGCTGCGCACGCAGGTTCTGGATAAGGTCGCTATCGCTTTTGATCGTCAGATATTCATAGCCGTTGTTTCGTAGCAGGCGAATGAACTCCAGCTCCAGCTCGTTTTCAGACTGGTAATGTGTTGCATCCTTTTTATCCGGCACATATTCGGCAACTACGGTGCTATTCGGATTCTCGGCGATGGTGTTGTAGGATGTGTTAGCCATTTGTTATTACTTCCTGCTTAAAATACTTGTCCGTGAAAAAGTTGAAGGCTTCAACAAACTCCACTTTCTCATCGTTTGTTATGTCGCGATATTCCAAATCCGATAGCCGATCATGGCTGTAATGGTCGATGATTTTGGCAAACGCGTCACTATGTCCACTACCTGTCAGGCACATCTTCCAACTATCATACCCCAAGAAATTGGCTGTTTTCTCCAAAAGGGCGCGGAAGATGTTGAAGTGATATTTCTTGATGTCTTTGTCTTTAATTGCTTTTTCGATGTCCGCCATGGCAACATGATGATACGCAAAGGGTGATTCGCTGCCTTGGCCTTTCAGAATAAACTCTGCTCCGGATTTTGAGAGAATGTAGTTTTTCCTATCCCAGTTCTTGCCGCGCACATTAAACAGCACGTTAAAAAATAGTGCATGGTGGGTGGTGATCAAAAATTTCAGCTGATTCTTTGATTTTTTGATCAGCTTTGCCAGCTCAAGAGCTACGGTAATAATCCGCGTGTCATCCATTGAGGAAACCGGATCATCAATCACAATATACTGGATGTTGTCGAAGTCAGGAGTTGACCTATCTTCTGCCTTGGCATTCAAAGCATCAATTCCAACGTCTAAAATAGCGTAGAAGACAGACCAGATAAAAACGCTCTCTTCGCCTCTGGAAATTTTAATGTTTTCTGTACTCCCATCATCACCCTTGCGAATGCGAAAAGTGATTCTTTCCTCTGGAATTTCAAAGAAAGGCTCTAATTTTGATCCCGTGAATTCCTGAAACCTATCTATGATTTGACGATCAAGCCCCTGTTCTTCGATGAACCTAAAAATCCAAGCCCGATTATCAATTTTTAGAATATAATTTTCGTTATCCCAGCTGAATAAATCTTCGGTAAAAGCGTTATAGTACAGCACCTGCTCATCATATTGATCAGCAAATCGCTTAGAAATTCTGGTTTTCCCCGAAGAATTGGTAGCATATAAAACCATCAACTTAGTATGATCTGGTTTTTCAGGATTCGGTGTATCCAATTCCTGTTTTATTTTATCGAATATGCCTTCTAAGGTTTTTGATCGCTCTTTCAGAAAATCGTTCAAATTGGCTTCTTTGAGTGCCCAATGGGTTCTGTAAAACTCATACTTATCGGCGTCTAGCCTCAACTCTTGTGCCTCTAATGTTCCCTTAGTGAGTTGGTTTTGCTTGTCATTGAATTGATAATAAACACGCAAGTTTCTTGGCTGAACTTCAATATCAGTTACTTTTCCAACTCTGGTATCAGCATTTTCATGCTCTACTGCGAATAATGTTGGCAATGTTTTGAGCCTATTGACCACATTCTGATCTAATGCCTGAAATTCATTTTTGAGGTGATCATCTGTGTATTCAAGAAACCTATCCCTTGGGAAGTCAACATACCCCTCGTTGCCAGACCAGAATTCTGGGTTTCCGTGCATGATCAAGCTGTATAGAGGGCTATTTGGCATTAAGCAGCCTCTTGGAATGTCAGAAGCTGATTGCGGTAATGTTCATATTGCTGACGGCGAGCGGAAATTTCGGCAGGCAATCCGCTGGAAATATCATTCACCAGCGCATCGAATTTATCGAGAATAGCAACGATTTGTTCTTGTTCTTCAGGAGATGGTACGGGGATTTCGTATTTCATTATAAGTTGCTTGTTACCGCGAGGCATTTTCGCGCCCTTGGATGTTTTCACTGCATAATGGAAGAAGTTATCATCAGCCAAAACTTGATAAAGATAGCGTGGCAGAACATTCTCTTTTTCTTCAGGCTTTATACGGATTACTAGAACATCGCCATTAGTTCCGCCTTGATTATCCGAGTGCCAGATTTTCTTTAGATAAGGCCGAATATTACCTAGCAGAATATCATCGGCTTTATAATGCGTTAATCTTCCAGATTCTGGAACATAATTCGATATGGTTTTGCCAGCACGATTTTGCAATAGATTATCGACACCAACATAGGTGTGATGATCTAAAGCGGCGGCATCAATGCGCGTATCGGAATACATAGCTATTTCTCCGAGTGATCGCCATTGGACGAAACGGCTCTCTCTCTCTCTCTCTACGTTTCTGCCGATCTCATTGAATGAAAGGAGGGAGTTGCGATAATACGCATATTGCTGACGACGTGCTTCCAGCTCTGCTTCCAGCTCTGCTTCCAGCTTGGTAAACGCATCGAGGATGTCAACAATTTCTTTCTGTATTTGAGGCGGTGGAACAGGAATTTCCAGCTTCTCAAGATTGCCTTTATTCAGGGCGGGGATGCCATCGTAGGTACACAGGGATTGGATTTTATCTTGTATGTCATTCAGCAGATAAAACAGAAACCGAACTGAAAGCATGGCTTCATCAATTATGGTACAAGAATAATTGAGATTACCCCTGTAATATCTTCCCTCACACCATGTGATAGAGCCAACGCCAGCGCCTCGACTAGTAATGCCTATAGGATCATTTTCTGTGTTCCATTGATCAATGAACCCCAATGGCTCTCGTCCACTGTTGATTACAGGATATTGACCGGGTTTTGAAACAATTAGTTGTTTGCTTACAGCTTCGCCTGTTTTAATTTTGCAAACCTTGCCTAGCTCTTTGAAGGTCACACCATTCGGGCAATGCTCGGCGATCAGATCATCAATCCTGCTCATGCGGCGTCTCCCTCTAAGTCGGCTACAATTGCGTCAATCTGTGAGCGCAGTTCATTTTGCCTACTTACAATGTCACCTATTCGTGCATTCAGTTCGGAGATGTTGACAGCTTTGCGTTCATCCTTGGGCGCAACATAAGTACCAACGCTGATGTTATAATCTTTTTCCTCGATCTCTTTATGCGGCACAAGGCGGGAGAAATGTTCTTCCGTAGAGCGGCTGGCGTAGCAATCCAGAATCTTCGTAATGTGTTCATCATTCAGCTTATTTTTCGCTGAACCGCGCACAAACTCAGCTGTTGCATCAATGAACAGCACCTTGCTGTCGGATTTGTTCTTTTTCAGAACCAATATGCAGGTGGCGATGGTGGTTCCAAAGAATAAATCGGTTGGGAGCTGGATCACAGCATCGACGTAATTATTATCAACCAGATACTTCCTTATTTTTTGCTCCGCGCCGCCGCGATACATCGCGCCGGGGAAAGAAACGATTGCAGCTGTACCGTTGGTTGCCAGCCATGAAAGGGCGTGCATCACAAACGCCAGATCAGCTTTTGATTTTGGCGCAAGAACACCCGCTGGCGTAAAACGATCATCGTTAATCAGCAGTGGGTTTGCGTCACCGTCCCATTTGATCGAGTATGGCGGATTAGACACGATGGCTTCAAATGGTTCATCATCCCAGTGGTGGGGGTCGGTGAGTGTGTCACCATGTGCAACATCAAATTGTTCATAGTTGATGTCGTGCAAAAACATATTGATGCGGCAAAGGTTGTAAGTCGTGATATTGATTTCCTGACCATAGAAACCATTCCGCACGTTTTCTTTGCCCAGCACCTTGGCAAACTTCAGCAGCAGCGATCCAGAGCCGCATGCGGGATCATATACTTTGTTGACCTCTGTTTTTCCTACCACGGTAATGCGTGCGAGAAGTTCAGAAACCTCTTGCGGCGTGAAGAACTCGCCACCGGATTTCCCAGCGTTGGCCGCGTACATGGTCATCAGATATTCATACGCATCGCCAAAAATATCGATGGAGTTATCGCCATAATTACCAATCGGCAGCTCGCCGATAGCATTGAGCAGCTTCACCAGCTTTTCGTTGCGCCTTACGACCGTCGCACCAAGTTTGTTGCTGTTCACATCAATGTCATCAAACAGCCCCTTCATGTCGCTTTCACTGTCGGTTCCTTGGGCGGAAGCCTCGATATTTTTGAACACTTTCTCAAGCGTTTCGTTCAAGTTGGCATCAGATTCTGCGCGTTTGCAAACGTTCTCGAACAACTCGCTGGGGTGAATGAAGAAGCCTTTTTCTTCAAGAATCAGTTCGCGACCACGCTCTGCATCGCTATCGCTTAATGCGGCGTAGTCAAAGTTACGCTCGCCAGCCTGTTTTTGTTTTTCATTCACGTAAGAGCTTAGATTTTCTGAGATGAAGCGGTAAAAGAGGATGCCCAATACATATTGCTTGAAGTCCCAGCCATCAACGCTGCCGCGAAGGTCGTTGGCGATTCGCCAAATGGTGGAGTGTAACGCTGAGCGTTCCTGTTCTTTTTTTGTGTCAGCCATTATTTGCTCTCCTTTTTCCCGGCTTCTTGCCGTTTAATCCACTTTTCAATCTCGCTGCGACGAAACCGCCATGATCCACCGACTTTGAAGCCGGGAATGTCACCCTTTGCCGCGAGGTGATAGGCGGTTTTCAGTTTCAGTTTGAGGTAGTCCGCTACCTCATCGATTGTCATTATGTCCGTGTTCATTTCCTCACCCTGTGCGAGTTTCGTTTCAGAAAATACAGGAAATCACGGAACAAACAACCGTCAATCATGTGTTTATGCCACTTTTCCCAACTCCTCCCATTTGGTGGTGTAGCGTGGAGAGCGATTATCGCAGCGCATGCTCCAGTCACGCTTGGTTCCCTGCGCCAAATGAAACACGGTGCCGGTTCCCATGGACTGATTCATCTGATCCATCACCCGCATCAGCCTGTCTCGCTTTGCATCATCCCGCGCCACAAACAGATGCGATTGACATTGTGCCTCCGGGATCAGATCGAGCAGCATCAGGCCTGCCTTATGATAGCGGTATCCCTTGCGATAAATTGATTTCAGAAGTGCTTTGGAAACAGCGATCACTTGCGCCGTGTCTGACGTGGGAAGTGTAAGGCCAAGCATTACGCCGTTTCGATATTGCGGATCACGATCACGGAAGGGGTTGGTGCGGATGAACACATAAATCCCCTGTGCTTTGCTTTTCTGCCGCCGCAATTTCTCGCAGGCACGAGCGGCATAGTTGGCCAGCGCTTCTTCGATCTGATCACGATCCGTCACCAGCTTGCCGAATGATTTCGAGGAAAGGATATTCTTCTTCGGTGATATTTGTTCCAGATCGAGGCAGGAAAGACCGCGCAACTCCATGACGATGCGCTCACCCACCACACTGAAATGCTTTCGGATATGCTTGGGATCACTGTTTTTCAGCTGCAAGGCCGTGGTGATGCCAATGGCGCGGAGCTTCTTTCCCCAGCGATAGGAGATGCCCCAGATTTCTTCGATGGGCAGATCGCGCATGATCTGCTCCTGCACTATGGGGTCGCGCATATCAAACACGCCGGTGGTAGTGCGTTTCTTCGCCACATGATTGGCGATCTTGGCCAGCGTTTTGGTGGGCGCAATCCCGATAGAGGTGGGAATGCCTGTCCATTGGCGGACTTTGCTGCGAATATCGCTGGCGAAAGTCGTCAGATCAACATGGGTAAAACCATCCAACCGCATGAATGCCTCATCAATCGAATAGACTTCCATATCCGGCACTAGCAGGCGCAGGGATTCCATGACTCGCTGCGACATATCGCCATAAAACTGGTAGTTAGAGGAAAACACCGCCACACTGTTTTTTTCGATCACAGCTTTGTGCTGGTGATACGGCGCACCCATCGGAATGCCCAAAGCCTTGGCCTCATTCGATCTGGCCACCACGCACCCGTCATTGTTGGAAAGCACAACAATCGGCCTGCTAACCAGCGACGGGTTGAACACCCGCTCGCAGCTGGCATAGAAGTTGTTGCAGTCGATGAGTGCGAAAATTTTTGCCACACTACACCTCGTGCAGCACGGTGGTAACAACACCCCAGATCACCACGTCGTTTCCATCCTCAATCTTGATGGGTTTGAACTCGTCGTTCTCAGGCATCAGGAAGGTGCCTTTTGCGGATTTATGCAGGCGCTTGACGGTCAACTGTCCATCCAGCGCCGCAATCACAATTTTGCCGTGACGCGGCTCTAGGCTGCGATCCACCACCAGAATATCGCCGGGATGAATGCCTGCCTTGATCATTGAATTGCCGGTGGCACGCAGGAAGAATGTCGCGGTGGGGTGGCGGATCAGATGCTTGTTGAGATCGAGCTTTCCCTCCATGTAATCATCCGCCGGTGATGGAAACCCAGCCTGCACCGCGCAGGCGAATAGTGGCAGGCGAAGGCTGGAAGGATAATCAGCCGGTTCCAGAATCTGAAACGGCGGATGCGTGCGGTGATGTGCGTGCAGAGCGGTCATTAAACATTTTCCTCTTGTTGGGTGTGACTCAGGTAGGGCTCAGGTGGAGCCGAGATAGGGCTGCACATAGGGCTCAGGCGGTAGAAGCCGCGCCCGTTGGTATGGATCAGCTCCTTCCATTTGGGTTGATGACGGAACACGTCACGCATGATCATGGAATTGGAACCGGCATTTGATAGTAGCGTTTTGCCATGCACCCACGGGTTATCGGTGGCGCTGGCTTCATAGAGCTGGCGGATGATGGCGGCCTGTATCTCGCCGAAGGTGAATTGTATTCCATCCAGCCGTACAAAGCGGAAGCCGTTCTGATAGCTGAAAAGCGCATGAGTCCGGGCGGAGGACTTGGCATTGATTTTGTGTACACTAATCACTTTGCACGGTTTACTGGCCACCAGATGATACTCACGCTCGAACTGGCGCAGATCATCGTTCAGAATCACCAAATCATCACGGCGAAGCTCAATTTTGTTCAGGCTCTCGACAATCTGCAAATAAGTGTTGGGCAAGTTTGTCTGAAATTTCCGGCGCTCTACCGCGCCACGAGAGAAGATAATTCGGCAGGATTCCGGCATCAGGCGGACATATCCTTCCAATGGTTGCGCTGGGGAACGGGTGGCGCTATCGGGGCTGTGTTCGGTAATCGTATAGGCAAAAGTTGAGGGAACCCATGCCGAAGCATGAAGTTTTCCTGCGACAATGGCGTGCTGAACTTCTTCCAGTGTTGCCGCCCAACGCCGTGCCGCTTGCTCCAATGTGTAATACTCCCGTTCCGGAAATGGCATACCAGCCTCCCGATTTTGCTTGCTAAATTATGCTTTTATATGCCTCTTGAATTATGTACAGTAATATACTAGGAAGCGTCAACTGCATTGACAACCTACGAGGGAACTTCGCGTGAAGAACACATCGCACGGCGGCAAACGCAAGGGTGCCGGAAGGCCAAAAGGTAAAGGACCACACGGCGAAGCAACGAAGCCGATCCGCATTCCACTCAGCCTGATGGGGGATGTGTGTAGGTTTGTGCAAAACCGTGGTTACAAAGTCCCGCTGTATTCGTCCCGCGTCCCAGCTGGCATCCCGACGCCGCTGGAAGATCATCTGGATGATACGATTGATCTCAACGAGCTGATGATCAAGAACCCGGATTGCACCTATCTCGTGCGCGTGACGGGTGACTCGATGATTGATGCAGGCATCCGCGAGGATGATGTGCTGGTGGTCGATTTGGGCAAAACGCCAGAGCATCGCGATATTGTGATCGTGTCGGTGGACGGGGAACTGACCGTGAAGCGTCTTTATCGCCAGAATGGTGACATCATGCTGGTGCCGGAAAATCCTGATTATGAGCCGCGCCTGATCAAAGAAGGCGAAGAACTCAAGGTGCATGGGGTGGTGACATTCATCATCCACCCGGCTTCGTAAGTCCAAGCCCAGCCCTATCCCAGCCCTAAGCGACACCTAGGCAAGCCCCACGCCAGCCCACCCATCGTTCGTACAGCTTCGTGTTTGAACAGTTCAAACAACGGAGGCACACCATGAACGATTCACGATCCCCCATCTCACGCTTTGAAGAATTGATGCACCTGTCGGAGCAGGCGCTGCTCCACATGGATCTGGATGAATTGATCCATTACCGAAGACTCGCCAACCGAGAGTTTCATCGCTCGCTGACTGCGATCCGGGCGCTCACCTCAGCCATCACCAAAAAATTGAAAGCGCAAGGCAATGACAATGCCAGCGGCGCATAGGTTCCCCATGACATCCATCGAATGGTACAGGGTGTATCACGGCATGCCGGAAGACGCAAAACTCAAGGTGATTGCCAAGCGTAGCGAGCAGCTGATGACGCATGTGGTGACGGTATGGCTGTGCGTGCTGGATGCCGCCTCGCGCCACAAGAAACGCGGCACGGTGGAAGTGGATTCCGAGCAGATCGCGGTGGTGCAGGATATTGACCAGAAGATCGTGGAGAGGATTCTACAAACCTTCCGCGAAAAGGGCATGATCAACGAGCAAAACCGCGTCACAAGCTGGGAAACGCGCCAGTATCTCAGCGATAAGGAACGCGCCCAGAAATACCGCGACGGCAAAAAACAGGACATCACGGAGAATCACGAAGCGTCACACACCGTCACGGAGCATCACGCCGAATCACCAAAAAACGCCAAATCCGCACCAGATACAGAGAACAGAAAGCAGATTACAGATTCAGAGGACAGAACTTCAGATTCCAGAACAGATGCAGAGAAAGACGCAGATAAAAAAACAAATTCAGATAAAAAAATCAGAGCGAGAGCAGAAAAGAGAGAGCGCGAGAGAGAAAAACAGACAACCGGTGGAAAACAGATTTTAGAGCAGATGCTCGACATCTGGAATGCAGAGGTGCAGAGCAAGCTCACACCGGGGCAGAATGCAAAGCTGACGCCCAAACGCAAAGAACAGATGACCATGCGGTGGCTGGAAGATTTCCAGCAAGACATCAGAGCGTGGCGCTACTACTGCGAGATCATCGGCGCTTCGGAGTTTTGCCTCGGCAAGATTGCAGGCAAGAACTGGACGATTGATCTCAGCTGGGCAGTGGAATCCAGCGATCATGTGGCCAAGATTCTGGAAGGCGGCTTCTCCGGCGGCAAACATCCAGCACCACCACCGGTCTGCAATGATCCGCTGTTACAATCAGGCTGGGATCATGTGCTGGCCTGCTTCACCGACAAATTCGGCAAGGCTGCCTGCAAAAGCTGGCTATCCAGCACCGCCGTGCGCGGCGCGGAAGTCAGGGGCGATGGCGCCTGCGTGATCATCGCTTGCCCGAACCGCTTTGTGCGGGAGTGGCTCACCACGCACTACCTGCCGCACCTGAAACTCTGGTGGGCGGAGCATAGCTATCAATCGCACCGCATTACGGACGTGGCGCTGGCCACGCGGGAGGTGCAGCCATGAAACAGTGGACAGCGATTGACGTAGTGAGGCGTTTTGAAAGCGCAGTGTACACGCTGAAGCGCCTGCCGCCGGTGCGGGTGATGGGCTACAAAACACAGTGGCCAGCCGTCATGCTCACGGAAGCGGAGAAACTTCAGGCTGATAAGCTGCCGCTTCGCCTCGGACCACCATCGGCGCAGGCGATTGCCGAAATGGAAGAAACCATCCAGTGGATTTTCTTCCTCGATGATGAAATCGACCGCCGCCTGATTTGGCTGCGTGCCGCCAGAGTGCCGTGGAAACCGATTGCCAAGCGTTTGGGCTACTGCCGTACCACGCTGCATTATCGCTATCGTGTAGCGGTTTATATGATCGCCGTGCGCCTAAATTCAGCACAGGGAGGGCTTTCCCGTGTTTGAACATCTTAGCACTAAACACAGTGAACAATTTTCTGTATGTTACATGGAAAGATCGCGAGAGGTGCGTCGGAGCACTTCATTTAGCACAGCGATCTCTTCTCCAGTGATGTGTTTACGCAATGGGGGATGAGATGATCACAGATCTCTCTCCCTATCGGCAGTATGTTGATCAGTTCGATCTCACCGAGGAGGAAAAGCTCGAATTAGTGAATGCCGTGTGGATGCTCGTGGATAATATCTATGATTATCATCTAGGCATTAACCAGCTGCTTTTATTGAACAAAAGAGACAAAAGCAGCGTTGATTGCGAGGTGCCACCTGTTATCGTTGACGATGTAACCTTTTCTAATCCCTGAGAAATGGAGGCATCGCATGAAACAGAAGGTCACAAACAAAGCCGTCATTTATTGCCGCGTATCATCGCCCGACCAAGTGAAAAATGGTCACGGATTAACCTCGCAAGAAACCCGCTGCCGCGAGTTTGCGAAATATCGCAATCTCGAAGTGGTACAGGTTTTTCATGAAGAGGGCATCTCAGGAAGCCTGATTGATCGACCGGCGATGAAGCGAATGCTGGCGTATCTGCGCCAGCACAAAAATCAGCAAATTATTGTGCTGATTGACGACATCAGCCGCCTCGCAAGAAGCCTGAGAGCGCACATCGAACTACGCATGGAAATCCAACATGCGGGTGGCGTTTTGCAGTCACCCTCTATCGAATTTGGTGAGGATTCCGACAGCCAGTTGGTGGAGAACCTACTGGCCAGCGTGTCGCAACACCACCGGCAGAAAAACGCGGAACAGGTCTATAACCGCATGCGTGCGCGGATGCTCGCCGGTTATTGGATCATGAGGGTGCCGAAGGGTTATAAAATGGAAAAGCGCTCCGACGGGAAGGTCATGGTGCGCGATGAGCCGGTGGCTTCCATCATTCAGCAAGGGCTGGAGGGGTTCGCGTATGATCGGTTTAGCTCGGTGGTTGAACTAAAAGCATTTTTTGAGAGCCAGCCGGAATTTCCGAAAGACCGTAAAGGCGAAGTGCATTTTCAGCGCGTGATCGATATGCTGAATCAGCAGCTGTATTCTGGTTATTATGAATATGCGCGGTGGAACATCGGGCTGTTGAGGGGGAAGCATGAACCCATTATCAGCTTCGATATTTACAACCGCATACAGGACAAGCTGCACGGCCGCATGAAAGCGCCAGCACGAAGAGACATTAACGAGGATTTCCCACTGCGCGGCTTCGTACTATGCGATTGCTGCAATACGCCACTAAAGGGCTGTTGGTCGATTGGTCGCGGAGGGAAGTATCCTTACTATCTCTGCCATACCAAAGGCTGCGAACTTTACGGCAAGTCGATCAAACGTGATGATCTCGAAGGAGACTTTGAGGCATTGCTCAAGGAAATTACGCCTTCACCCGTCATGGTGAAGCTGGTCGAAGATGTGGTGGAGCGTGCCAAGGACATTAAACTCGGCAGCTATGAAGAGATCCGCGCAGGGCTCATGAAAGATCGAAAGCTGGTGGATCACAAGATTCAGCAATTTTTGGATCGCATCGTGACAACCGATAGCGCCATTCTGGTTGCTACCTACGAGAAACAGGTCAAACAGCTGGAGAATCAGAAGGCCGTTATCGACGAAAGATTGGAAAATTGTGGGGTGGTGGATGAGAGCTTCGAGAAGGTGAATAGAACCGCCCTCGAATTTTTAGCAAACCCGCACAGATTCTGGCGTATGGCCGATTTGACGGGCAAAAGAATCGTCCTCAAGGCCGCTTTTGCCAAACAAATCGCCTACAAGAAGGGAGAGGGATATAGAACCGCCGCTCTCTCGCTGCCATTCTCGGTTTTACGGGATTTCGCTGACCCTAAGTCAGGTTTGGTGGAGGCAACAGGAATCGAACCTGCGACATTCTGCTTGCAAAGCAGACGCTCTACCAACTGAGCTATGCCCCCACGCGAAAAACAGGACGTCTGCTTAAGCGAATCGACGCATGGCGTCAAGAGGGTAAGCGCACTTTTTATTGCCAGCGGTCGGGCAGGCCTATGCGGCGGGGCGGAGCCTCCTCTGTGCGGGCGTCAATAGGTCGCGCTTGCGGGGAAAGCGCGGTCAGGGTTGCTGCTAAAATCAAAGGAAATTCATGCGGTTGGAAGTTGAGTGCCCGTGGGAGTGGAAGAGGCGGGTGGCCCGTCGCGTGATTGATGGCGCCAGGCGCGGGCGCGTAGGGGCGGTGCGAAGGGCGTGGGCGAGAAGGGGAGGCAGGCGGGCTTAAAAATCCACACATTTGCCGTTTAACTCCCAATCGCCGTAGCGGGTGGGGTCGAGCCGTGCAGGTGACGGCGCGGGCTTGGCCTCGGTCGTGGCGGCAGTGCCCGCCTGCGCAGCATCGGCAGATGTCGAAAGCGTGGCCTCGGCGGCGGGCAGGTCAGGTATCGGTGTGGGGGTGTCGCGCATGGTTCAAAGGTAGTGCACAGGGGCGGAGGTTGCAAGCGCGCCGATTAACTGGCATGAGCAAGCCATGAACTCCACACCCTCCACGATGCCGCGCCATAAAAAACCCTCGCGTCCGCCCGCCGCCATTGGTGCGCGCGTGCAGGCACATCGTTTGCTCAACGAGGTGCTCGGGCAACGGCAGACGCTCGATGAAGCGCTCGCCAAACACCCGCTCACCGGTGCGGAAGCTGACCAGCGTTTTGTCATGCGGTTGGTGTTGACCAGCCTGCAGCATCTCGGGCAGGTGGATACGGTACTCGCCCGCTATCTCGAAAAGCCGCTGCCTGCCAAGCGCCACGAGGTGATGAACGCCCTGCGCCTTGGCGTGGTGCAACTGCTGCTGCTGCACACGCCGGCGCATGCCGCCATCAACGAAACCGTCATGCTGGTGAAGAAGGGCAAGGATGCCGGGTTCGCGGCGCTGGTCAATGCGTTGCTGCAAAAGATCGCCCGCGACCAGCCGGAGTTGCCCGCACCGGAAAGTAACCTGCCGCCCTGGCTGCGCACGCGCTGGGAAGCGGCGTATGGCGTCGCAGCGGTCGCGACGATGGCGCAGGTGGCGGCGCAGCGCGCGCCGCTCGATATTCAGTGCGCGCAGCCGATGGAGGGGGCCGTGCGCCTCGATGCGCAGATGCTGCGTTTCGTGGGCGAGCACCCGCCGGTCGAGCAGCTTCCGGGCTACGAGACGGGCGCGTTTTTTGTGCAGGATGTGGCGGCGAGTTACCCTGTGCGCATGGCAGGCGATCTGCGCGAGCGGCAGGTGCTCGATGTCTGCGCCGCGCCCGGCGGCAAGGCGATGCAGCTGATTCAGGCCGGGGCGTTCGTCACCGCGCTGGATCGCTCCGCCGCGCGGATGAAGCGGCTGAAAGCGAACCTGGCGCGCATGGGAATGCAGGCGAATACGGTGGTGGCCGATGCGCTGGAGTGGCAGCCTAATCGAGCCTATGACGTGATTCTGCTTGATGCGCCGTGTAGCGCAACCGGCACCTGGCGGCGTCATCCGGAGGTGGTGCAGTTGGTTACGCCCGAGCATATTGCCGAAATGGTGGCCTTACAGCGTGCGCTGCTCAGCCGCGTCTGGGGGTGGCTCAAACCGGGCGGGCGGATGGTTTATTGCGTGTGTTCGCTCGAACCCGAGGAGGGCGAGCAGCAGGCAGCGTGGTTTGGCCAGCAGCAGGCGGATGCGCAGGTGGCAACGGGGGATGCGGCAAGCACTGTCCCGGCGCATTGCCTGACATCTGAGGGCTATCTGCGGACGCGACCGGACATGTGCGCTGAGCAGGGCGGGATGGATGGATTTTTTGCGGTATGTTTTACGAAGCGCTAGCTAAGTTTTGATTGTCGCTACCTGCCTGCGCTGCTATGGCCGTAGCATATGGCACATACAATTCAGATTGCACCTTCCATCCTTTCCGCCGATTTCGCGCGGTTGGGAGAGGAAGTGGTGGCCATTAGCAATGCCGGTGCCGACCTCGTGCATGTCGATGTGATGGACGGCCATTTCGTGCCCAACCTGACGATGGGAGCAAGTGTGGTGGCGGCCATTCGCCCGCATACGGCATTGCCGCTTGATGTGCACCTGATGATTTCGGCGCTGGCGCTGATTCCTGAATTTGCAAAAGCGGGGGCCGACATTATTACCGTGCATGCCGAGGCGACGCCGCATCTCGACCGTGCGGTGGCCAGCATCAAGGCGCTGGGTAAAAAGGCGGGGGTGGCGCTCTGCCCTTCGACGCATGAATCGGCGTTGCAGTATGTGATGGGCGAGGTCGATTTAATCCTGCTGATGACGGTCAACCCCGGTTTCGGCGGGCAAAGTTTCCTCCCCAGCCAGCTACGGAAAATTCAGGCGGTGCGGGCGATGATTGCCGCCTCGGGGCGCGATATTCTGCTGGAGGTGGATGGCGGCATCACCCCGCAGACCGCCCGGCAGGTGGTGGCGGCGGGCGCCAATGTGCTGGTGGCCGGCAGTGCCGTTTTCACCGGCAACGCGGCGGATTACGCCAAGAATATCGAGGCGCTGCGCGCATGAACCCGTTGCTGCAATCCATTGCCGAGAACCACCGCGCCGCAGTCGATGGCTTCCTTCACGCCGAACATGCCGCCATCGAGGCCCTCGCCGCCACCTGCGCCGAGGCGGTCATGGGCGGTCGCAAGCTGCTTTTCTGTGGTAACGGGGGCAGCGCGTGCGATGCGATGCATATTGCGGGCGAGTTCGTGGGTCGTTTTGTCGATGACCGCCGCGCCTTACCTGCCATCGCGCTCTCTGCCGATACGGGCATCCTGACTGCCATCGCCAATGATTATGCCTATGACTATGTCTTCGCGCGGCAGGTCGAGGCGTTGGGGCAGGCGGGGGATGTGCTGATTGCGCTGAGCACGTCGGGCCGCAGCCCCAACGTGCTGCGTGCGCTGGCTACCGCCCGCACCAACGGCGTAAAGACGGCGCTTTTTTCGGGCGAAAAGCTGCGCAGCGGCACGCCCGTCGCGGCGGATTTTGTGCTGGTAGTTCCCTCGCTTATCACCGCCCATGTGCAGGAGGCGCACATGGTGGCGCTGCATGCGCTGGCCGCGCTCATCGAGGCGAAATTATTCCCCAAAGCTTAACGATTTCTTTAGAGTTGAAGCGTAGTATCCGGGATGTAAGACTGCTACAATGACGGCGCCAAAATAGACGCTAGGTACGGGGCACGAAGGAGCTTTCCCATGATTCACCATGACACCAGACTGGCCGAGATGATTGCCACCCGCCTGTGCCACGATTTGACCGGCCCGATCGGGGCGGTGAATAACGGCGCCGAGTTCCTCGATGAGGAGGGGTTCGACATGCAGAACGAGGCAGTGCAGCTGATTGTGACCAGCGCACATGAAGCGGTCAACCGCCTGCAATTCTACCGTCAGGCCTATGGTCGCGTTGGCGAGTCGGGCGAGGCCTCGCTTTCGGATAAGAAAAAAATCGCCCTCGATTTTTTCTCCGGCACCAAGGTGAAGCTCGACTGGCCCGATAGCCATACCGATGCTTCGGGTGTATCCATCAGCCAGAAAATGTCGCGCCTGCTACTCAATCTGCTGATTATCGCCGGGGCGAGCGCCATTCGTGGCGGGGTGCTGTCGGTGCGTGTTGCCCAGTCGGAGCAGGGCGAAAAGCAAATTGACGTTACCATTGTGGGCGAAACCATCCGGCTGGATTCCGACACGGCGGCAATCCTCAATGACCGCGCCGAGGAGGTGACGCTTTCCCCGAAAACCGCACAGCCCTTCCTTGCTGCGCAACTGGCCGAGGAGTTGCACGCCAGCATCCGCTTCGCGGTCGAGGGTGGCACACTCTCGTTCCGCCTGACGCAACCTCATCTGGCGTTGGCGAACGCTTCCTGATCGACCCCGATTCTTTTCGCCACAGATGTTCATAAAAATGCATTCTGCCTGAACGGTTGTGTTATTGCGCTTTTAATTTCACCTCTCGCGTGTATGATGGGGCGAACTAAAATGGTCTAGAAAAAGACTGGATATTTGCTTGCCACACTTCGCACAGGGAACAGGGCTTATGGATGATTTAATTGGGGAATTCATCACGGAAACGTCGGAATCGCTGGCCGTGCTCGATCTCGAACTGGTGAAACTCGAACAGAACCCGAACGATCAGGGTATCCTTGGCAATATTTTCCGTCTGGTGCATACGATTAAAGGCACCTGCGGCTTTCTTGGGCTGCCCCGGCTGGAGTCGGTGGCGCATGCGGGGGAGAATGTCCTCGGTAAAATCCGCGATGGGGAAATCGTGGTCACCCCCGATGCCATCTCGATTGTGCTCGAGGCGATTGACCGGATTAAAGTCCTGATTGAGTATCTTTCCGATAATGGCAGCGAGCCGGACGGCGAAGACCAGGACCTCATCAAGCGCCTGAACCAGTTTGCCGATTCCAACGGTGCGGTGGTGACGACTGCCGCCGCCGCCGCTGCTCCCGTGCAGGCGGCGAAACCGGTCGAGAAGTTTGAAGAGCCGCGCGTGGACGGCATGTTCTCGCCGGCGGAGATGAAAATTGTCTCCTCAACCTCGCAGGACGCGATGGACGAGCTTGAGCGCGCCTTCGCCAACGCCAGCTCGACACTGGAAGGCGGTATGGATTTCACCCGCGCGCCCGATACCTATCTGGTGCCCGATACGGCCCCGGCGGCGGAAGCCCCACCGGTGGAAGCCGCCGCTGCTCCGGCGGCGCGCCCGCCGATTTCGGAACAGGCCAAGGAAAAGGCCATCAAGCAGGGGCTCGATACCGACGCCAAAGAAGGCGGCAGCCACGCGGCGGCGCAAAGTATCCGCGTCAATATCGACGTGCTGGAAAGCCTGATGCAGATGGTGGGCGAGCTGGTGCTCACCCGCAACCAGCTGCTGCAGGTGGTGCGTCACCGCGAGGAGCGCGAGCTGAAAGGCCCGTTGCAGCAATTGTCGCAGATTACCACCGAGCTGCAGGAAAGCGTCATGAAAACGCGCATGCAGCCGATTGGCAATGCGTGGTCGAAATTCCCGCGGCTGATTCGCGATTTGTCGATGGAGCTGAATAAAAAAATCGAACTGAAAATGATTGGGGAAGCCACCGAGCTGGATCGCCAGTTGCTGGAAATGATCAAGGACCCACTCACCCACATGGTGCGCAACTCGTGCGACCACGGGCTTGAGCAGCCGGCCGACCGCGTGGCGGTGGGCAAGCCTGAAGTCGGCACGGTGACGCTGTCGGCCTTCCACGAGGGCGGGCATATCATCATCGAGATTAAGGATGACGGGCGTGGCCTGAATATCGAGCGCATCAAACAGAAAATCGTCGAGAAAGACCTGGCGACCGACGCGCAGCTCGATCAGATGTCCGACGACCAGATTATGCAGTTTGTCTTTAAGGCCGGGTTCTCGACCGCCGAGAAGGTGACGAGTGTTTCTGGCCGCGGTGTGGGCATGGATGTGGTGCGCACCAACATCGAAAAAATCGGGGGAACAGTGTCGCTGTCCTCGGCCAAAAACAAAGGCTCCACCTTCCATATTAAAATCCCGCTGACGCTGGCGATTGTTTCGGTGCTGCTGGTGGAAACCTCGGGCCACCGGTTTGCGGTGCCGCAGCTCAACGTGCTGGAGCTGGTGCGGGTCGGCGAGGGGTCGGAATATAAGGTCGAGAATATCAACGAGTCCGGGGTGTTGCGCCTGCGGGATAAATTACTGCCGCTGATTAACCTGCGCGACGTGCTCGGCCTGTCGGCGGAGCAGGAGGCGCAGGCCGAAGGCGGCGACGCGGCATCGCCGCTGAATGCCTATGTGGCGGTACTGCGCATCGGCGCGACGGATTTTGGCATTATCCTCGATAAGATTTACGATACCGAAGAAATCGTGGTTAAGCCGGTCAGTCCGGTGCTCGGTAATATCGACGTTTATTCCGGCAACACCATTCTGGGCGATGGCAGCGTGATTATGATCCTCGACCCGAACGGGTTGGCGAAATCGCTGGGCAACCTCGAAGGCGCCGGGAAGGAAGACGAAGACGCGCAAGCGGCGGCGGCGACCCGCGAAAAACTGGCCAGCTTCCTCATTTTCAAAGCAGGTGCGGGAGCGCCCAAAGCGGTGCCGCTCGAACTGGTGTCGCGGCTGGAGGTGATTGAGGCAAGCTCGGTTGAGCTTTCGGGGCGTGACCATGTGGTGCAGTACCGGGGCGATCTGATGCGCCTCAAAACCCTGCCCGACATGGCGATTCCAACCGAAGGTTCGTTCGATGTGGTGGTGTTCACTTACGACAATCGCACGATTGGGCTGATTGTGGATTCGATTACCGACATTGTGGAATCGCCACTGGCGATTAAAATCACGGCGTCGGAGGAATATTTCCTCGGCAGCATCGTGATTATGGGCAAAACCACGGATGTGGTGGATGTCGGGTATCTGCTCAAGGATCTGGTCAATGATTTGAGCCATCTGGGCAACAGCGCGCCGAAAGTGAATGGGCTTAAGGTGCTGCTGGTCGAGGACAGCCTGTTCTTCCGCAAGCTGATTGTGCCGTTCCTGTCGGATGTGGGGTACGTTGTTTCCGAGGCGGCGAGCCCCTACGAGGCGCTGGAGGTCGCACAGACGCAGCAGGGCAATTTCGATCTCATCGTCACCGATATCGAGATGCCGGAGATGGATGGTTTCGAGCTGGCGCAACGCCTGCGGCTGGATCCGCGCATGGCCCGGGTGCCGATTATCGCCTTTACCTCGACCGTCAACGATATTTTCAAGCAACGCGCACTGAAAGTCGGTATCGACGGGATTATTCTCAAAACCGATCGCGAGGCGCTGCTGGCGGAAATGACACGGCAACTTAGCGCAAAAAGGGAGGCTGCATAATGTCGGGCGCACTCACCACCTTAACCTCGGCGCTGCCTGCGGGCACGGCCAGCGGCGCGCAGCAGGAGTTTGTCACGCTGCGGTTGGGGCAACAGTTATTCGGCATTTCCGTGCTCGCGGTGCAGGATGTCATGCGCCACCAGCATATCGCGCCGATTCCGCTCACGCAGGAGGTCATCGCCGGTTCGCTCAACGTGCGTGGGCGGATTGTTACCGCCTACGATATGCGCCGCCGCCTTGGCCTGCCGCCCTATCCGGAGCCTAAAAAAATCATGATGGTGGTGGTCGATTTCCAGCATGAATTGTTCGCGCTGATGGTGGACGCGGTGGGCGATGTGCTTTCCCTGCCGATGAACCGCTTCGAGAAAGTGCCGTCGAACATGGATGCCGGCTGGCGCGCGCTCGCCGCTGGTGTCTTCAAGCTGGAAAAAGAACTGCTGGTGATCCTCGACGTGGCGCATGTGATTAACCTCAAGGCCAAGGACGCAGCATGAAAACCTGTCTGATTGTCGATGATTCCAAGATCGTGCGCAAGGTGGTGCGCCGCATCGTCGAGGTGTTCGGGTTTAATATCCTGGAGGCGGAAAATGGCCGCGAGGCGGTGGATCAGGCCCGCGCCCACGCGGTGGATGTGATGATCCTCGACTGGAACATGCCGGTGATGGACGGCATGGAATGCATGAAGGTCATCCGCGCGGATGCGACCATCAGCCAGCCGAAAATCATTTTCTGCACCACCGAGAACGACTTCACCAAAATCCAGATGGCGATGACCAACGGCGCGGATGAATATGTCATGAAGCCGTTCGACGAGGCGATTATTGCAGGCAAGCTGGTGCAACTGGGCATTATCGAAGATGGGGCACAGTAAATGTCCGATCGCATTCGCGTCATGCTGGTCGATGATTCGGCCGTGGTGCGCGGTCTTTTCGACCGTGCCCTCCGGGAGGACGGCGCGTTTGAAGTGGTGGCCTCGGCAGCGAATGGAGAAATTGCTATCAGCATGCTCAGGAAAACCCCGGTGGATGTCATCGTGCTCGACGTGGAAATGCCGGTGATGGATGGGATGACAGCATTGCCCGAATTGCTGGCGATTGCCCCAAAGACGCGCGTTATCATGGCCTCGACCTTAAGTACGCGTAACGCCGAAATCAGCGTGCGTGCGATGCAGATGGGGGCGGCGGATTATATTGCCAAGCCCTCAACGCGCGACGCCGGTCAGGTGAGTGAATTTTACCGCGAACTCATCGCCAAGGTCAAGGCGCTGGCACCGCATGTGCGCGCGACCTCGAACCCCGTGCCACCGGCAGCCAGCAAGGCGCCCGCAGCGCAGGCCCGGACACACGAGATGCCTTCGCCCATCCCCGCACCCACGCAGGCATTGAAACGTGCCGAGCAGATGCGCAGCATGGAGGCGCTGGCGATTGCCTCTTCGACCGGCGGGCCGCAGGCGCTGTTGCACATCTTTCGCGAATTCAGGGGCGTTAGCCTGCGTACGCCTATTTTTATCACCCAGCAGATGCCGCCAAACTTCACCGCGATTCTGGCCGACCATATCAGCAAGGCCTCGGGGTTTGATTGCCACGAGGCGATTGACGAGGAGGAAGTGAAGCCCGGGATTATCTATCTCGCGCCGGGCGATTACCACCTCACGGCCACGCGCGTGGGGACGAGCGCCTGCCGCATCAAACTCAATCAGGATCCGCCGGAGAATTTCTGCCGGCCTTCCGCCGACCCGATGTTTCGCAGCCTCGCCAAAATCTACAATGACAAGCTGGTGGCCGCCGTGTTGACGGGGCTTGGCTCCGACGGTGCGCGCGGGGCCAGCGCCATTGTCGCCAGCGGCGGCGGCGTGGTGACGCAGGACGAAGCAAGCTGCGTGGTCTACGGGATGCCTAAGTCGGTGGCGGATGCCAAGTTGACAAGCGCGGTGTTTGCGTTAAATGCCATTGCGCCCTTCCTCATTAAGGCGGTGACATGACCCTCGCACTCAGCAACGACGAATTCGATTTTATTTCGACCCTGCTGAAGCAGCGTTCGGGCCTCGCGCTGACGCCGGATAAGGGCTACCTTATCGACACCCGCCTTGGACCGATCGCCAAAGCAAATGGTATGGCGGATGTGCGCGAGCTGATTGCCCGCCTGCGCAGCAACCCGAGCGCGCCGCTGGTGCATCAGGTGGTGGAGTCGATGACCACCAACGAGTCGATGTTTTTCCGCGATGCCAAGCCGTTCGACCAGTTGGCCAAAGTCATCCTGCCGGATTTGAAGGCGAAAGGGCGCAATTCCATCCGCATCTGGTCGGCGGCTTGCTCGACCGGGCAGGAGGCGTATTCGATCGCGATGACGCTGAAGGAAGAAGCGGCGAAATATCCCGGCTTCTCGGCGGAGATTTATGCAACCGACCTTGCCGATAAAGTGGTCGATCGGGCGAAAGCGGGGATGTATAGCCAGTTTGAAATCCAGCGCGGGTTGCCGATTTCACTGCTGATGAAATATTTCACGCAGCGCCCGAACAATAACTGGGAAATTAACGACGCCATCAAGTCGATGGTCAAGTTCACCACCGGCAACCTGCTCGCGCCCTATGCCGCCGTGGGCCGGTTTGACATTATCTTCTGCCGCAACGTGCTGATTTATTTCGACGAGAAAACCAAAGCCGATGTGCTGGACCGTATGGCGGCGATTCTGAATGTGCCGGGCTATCTTTTCCTTGGTGGTTCCGAGACCACCAACGGCCTGACCACGAAATACAAAACCATAGAAAATCATCGCGGCCTGTTCTCGCTGGCTTAGAAAGAGAATCCCTAAACATGGGCATATAAAAAGGGGCACTACCTTGCGGTGGTGCCCCTTTTTTACCGTAAAGTGGCTTATGCGTCCTGCGCGACCTTACGGCGTTTGGCTTCCTTTGGCGAGGGCTCCAGCACGGCATCCGTCTCCTTGAGCACATAGCCGCGGCCCCACACGGTTTCGATGTAGTTATCGCCGCCCGAAGCATCCTGCAGTTTTTTGCGCAGTTTGCAGACGAAGACGTCGATAATTTTCAGTTCCGGTTCATCAATCCCGCCATAGAGGTGGTTCAAGAACATTTCCTTGGTCAGGGTGGAGCCTTTGCGCAGCGAGAGCAGCTCGATGATGCCGTATTCCTTGCTGGTCAGGTGCAGGGGCTTGCCATCGACCTCTACCGCGCGGGTGTCGAGGTTGACGGTCAGCTTGCCGGTGCGGATGATGGATTCCGAATGGCCCTTGCTGCGGCGGACAATCGCCTGAATGAGGGCAATCAGCTCACCTTTGTTGAAGGGTTTGGTCAGGTAATCATCCGCCCCGTAGCCCAGGCCCTTGATTTTCTGATCCGGCCCCGAAAGGCCCGAGAGAATGAGAATCGGGGTGTTGATTTTGGCAGCGCGGAAGCGGCGCAGCACCTCGTAGCCGTCGATATCGGGCAGCATCAGGTCGAGGATGATGATGTCGTAATCATACATCTTGCCGATCTCAAGGCCCTCTTCGCCCAGCTCGGTGGTGTCACAGATAATGCCTTCGGAGGCGAGCGAAAGCTCAATCGCTTTGGCGGTGGAGGGATCATCTTCAACGAGTAATACGCGCATGGTGTCTCCTGATACGTGGGTTTGAAAGAGAGCCGTTTTATGTTTTGTGGCGACGAATATTAACAAACGCGAGCCAATAAGCTGGCAATCCGCCCGCATTCCTTAACGTGTTAAGCGTTAATATACTATTAACCATCCCCAAACTCAACTAGAATTTTAACTATTAAGGAATTATTGACGAATGAGTGGCGCAAAAGACGACAAAAAGAGGGGGGATGGGCGCGGGTATGTGCTGCTGCCATGCGGTTCTGCCACTTATAGTCCTTCCCCATAAGGATGAAACACCCTCACCCCTCTTCAAGCGATTTCGGGAGGGCGCCGGAAAATAGCCTCATTCGTATTGGGAAGGAGTAGATAGCAGTCACGCTGGCGAGTGGCGGTTGATTCTGTTATGCTGGCGGTATGACCCCGAGCCGCCAGCATTTATTGCAAGAGATTGAGCGCCTGCCTGCCGCGCAGGCGATGGGGCGCGTGGTGGCAATCAAGGGGCTGCTGATTGAATGCGCGGGGATCGAGGCATTGCTGAGCGTGGGCGCGCGGTGCGCGGTGCAGGGTACCCATGGCGCCGACCATCAGGTGCTGTGCGAGGTGGTGGGCTTCCGCGAGAATGTAGCGCTGCTGATGCCGTTCGGCTCGGTCGAAGGCGTCGGCCTTGGCGCCCGGGTGACGGTGGTGGCCAGCGCCTCGGCGGTCGAGCCGTCGGATGCCTGGCTGGGCCGCGTCGTGGACCCGATGGGCAACCCGCTCGATGGCAAAGGCCCGCTGCTGCGCGGTGGCCTGCCTTACCTGTTGCGCGCCAACCCCCTGCCGGCGGCGAAACGGGCGCGGGTCGCGGGTAAAATGGATATGGGCGTGCGCGCCATCAACACTTTTCTCACAACCTGCCGCGGCAAGCGGTTGGGGATTTTTGCCGGGTCGGGGGTGGGGAAATCCATCCTGATGTCGATGCTGGCGCGCTACAGTCAGGCGGATGTCAACGTCATCGGTCTGGTCGGCGAACGCGGGCGCGAGGTGCAGGAATTCATCGAGGACGATCTGGGCGAGGAGGGCTTGAAGCGCTCGGTGCTGGTGGTCGCCACCTCATCGGATTCGGCGTTGATGCGGCGGCAGGCGGCCTACACCACGCTTGCCATCGCTGAGTATTTCCGCGATCAGAATCAGGACGTGCTCTGCCTGATGGATTCCGTCACCCGTTTTGCCATGGCGCAACGCGAGATTGGCCTTTCCGCAGGCGAGCCGCCGACCACCAAGGGCTACCCGCCGACGGTGTTCTCGGAATTGCCGCGCCTGCTGGAGCGCGCCGGGCCGGGACTCAACGGCAGCGGTTCGATTACTGGCATGTTCACCGTGCTGGTCGAGGGCGACGACACCAACGAGCCGATTGCCGACGCCGTGCGTGGGATTCTCGACGGGCATATCGTGCTCGACCGCGAAATTGCGCAGCGCGGGCGCTACCCCGCCATCAACATCCTCAAATCCGTGTCGCGGATGCTGCCTGATGCCAACAGCGAATACGAAAACCAACTGATTATGGTCGCGCGCCGCTTCATGGCGACCTACGAGAACATGGCGGAGCTGATTCGCCTCGGCGCTTACCGCCGTGGCACCGACCCGGATGTCGACCGCGCCATGCAGTTTTACCCGCAGTTGGAAACCTTCATCACCCAGCGCGAGAACGAATCGGCGACGCTGGCCGAAGGCTATGAATTGCTCGGCAAGGTGCTGGGCTTGAGCGAAGTCGCCGAGAAGCCGAAGGCCAGCGCATGAGTACGCTGCGATGAAATCCATCCGAACCTTAGTGCGCGTCAAGCAGCGTGAGATGGATGCCATCAAGCGCCAGCAGGGCATCCTCGAACAGCAGCGCGAGGAGGTCTACGCGATTATCGAAGGGCTTTCCAACCAGCTGGTGAGCGAGCTGAAAGCGGCGCAGGTCATGCCGGAAATGGCGCATTTCTTCGGGGATTACTCCGCTTCGATTAAAAAACGGCAGGAGATGATGCATACCCATCTGCGGCGGGTGGAGGCGGAGCTGGACAAGTTGACCCAGCAACTGCGCGACCATTTCAGCGAAATGAAAAAATTTGAACTGACGCTGGCCAACTGGCAGAAGCGTAAGGACGATGCCGCCGCGCGCAAGCTCGGTCAGGAGATGGATGAAATCGGTATTCGGGGATATGTGAGGCGTGATGTTTCGTAAAATTGCAGTGCTTGGGCTTGCCGCGCTTACTTCCGGCTGCATCGCACAAAGCGAGATTCAGGGGAAATATGCCAGAAGCCAGAATCTCTGCCGCGAGGAATCGGCGCGGCTCGCCGGCGCGGCGGGGAATCAGGCGGCAGTCGGCGGCATGTTCAGCGCTTGCATGAATAAGGCGGGCTGGCATGTGGCCACGCCGCAGACGGGCGTGGTGGCGGCAAACCCGCCGACCGGGTCGCCCAGCACCAACCCTTCGGCGGCGACGGCAGTTGCCGGCTCGCCACCGGCCGCACCGGGGGCGGCGGCGAATCCGCCGAGCGGCGCGCCTAGCGTCAAGCCTTCCGCCGCAACATCCTCGCCGCCCGCTGCACCGCCGGTTTCGACCTACCAGCCCGCCCGCCCGGGTGTGGGCAGCGCACCCGATTACGGCACCGGCGGTGGGCGTAGCTTCTAGGGATAAAGCAGCGTATGCTGCCAGGGGGATGCGGCGTCCGCGCGGGTGTAAACCTCGCGCTCATGCAGCCGTGCGTCGCTGTTGACCCAGAATTCCATGGTGTGGGGCACCAGCCGCCAGCCTGACCAGTGCGGCGGGCGCGGCACTGCGCCACCGGCGAATTGCTGCGTAAACTGCGTCAGGCGTTCCTCCATCTCGGCGCGGCTGGAAAGTGGGCGCGATTGCTGCGACGTCCACGCCCCAAGTTGCCGCTTGCGTGGGCGTGAGGCGAAATAAGCGTCGGCCTCGGCCTCACTTACAGGCACGGTGCTGCCCTCGATACGCACCTGACGGTTCAGCGGCACCCAGTAGAAACACAGCGCCGCGCGTGGATTGGCAGACAGCTCACGGAACTTGCGGCTTTCCATATTGCCGTAAAACACGAAGCCATCCGGCGTGGCTTCCTTGAGCAGCACGATGCGGGCCGAGGGAGCGCCATCAGGCGTGGCGGTGGCCAGTGTCATCGCGGTGGCGTCATGGATGGCGGTGTGCGCGTGCGCATCGCTAAGCCATTGCGAGAATTTAGAGAGGGGGTCATGCATGGCGCTTTATTCCTTCGTCCGAATCGCGCTATACTTAGCCCATGCGTCCCGATATCGTCAATCTGCGACAATTTTATTCTTCCCGCCTTGGCCGCAAGGTCAAGCGGCGGCTGCGGCGCATGCTGCGCGAGTATTGGCCCGGCGATGCAGGCCTGCATATGGTCGGGGTGGGCTATGCCTCGCCGCTGCTGCCGTTGCCGACGGCGTCGGCGCATCCGGGCACACGCATCCTCGCGTTGATGCCCATCGCGCAGGGGGCGATTTACTGGCCGGTTGATAGCGCCAATCACAGCGTGCTCGGCGATGAGGAGCGGCCACCTTTCGCGCCGTCGTCGCTGCACCGCGTGCTGATGCTGCACGGGTTCGAGCATGCCGCCGCGCCGGAGGAATTGCTGCGCATCTGGTGGCAATTACTGGCGCCGGGCGGGCGGCTGGTGCTGATGGTGCCCAACCGTCGCGGGCTGTGGCGCCGCTTCGGGGAAACCCCGTTTGCCACCGGGGCGGCCTACACGCCCGCCACGCTCCGGGAACTGCTGAACGCCGCCAATTTTACGGTGCGCGATACCCGTTCGGCGTTGTTCGCGCCGCCCTCGACGCACCCGTTCTGGCTACGCGGATTTGGCCTGCTGGAATGGCTAGGCGTGCTGTGTACCCCGCGCTGGGGCGGGGTGCTGGTGGTCGAGGCGGAAAAGCAGATTTATGCAGGTGTGCGGGCGACGCCATCCACGGCAAAGGTGAAGGCGCAATGGCAGACAGCCAGCGCACTGGTCTCTTCTCGCACGAAGGTTTGAAGCGGCTAATACTTGATGAAGCAGCCGTAAGGTTGCGTGGTGGCGGTTTTAATCGGCTTGCCGTGCTTTAAGGCGTTCAGCGCTTCGGTGACGTAGTTGGTGGCGGTGGCGATGTCGGCGGTATCGGCGCTGGGTTTGTTATCAATCGCGCCCTGATAGACGAGGATGCCCTGCGGGTCGATGATGAACATATGCGGGGTGGTTTTGGCGGCGTAGGCGTGGCCGATGCGCCCGTCATGGTCGAGCAGGTAATGGCGGGTGTTCGATTGACGCTCGGCCAGTGCGGCCTTCGCCTGCGCGGCGTCTTTCAGGTAGCCCTCTTTGCCTGCCGCCGAGGAGTTGATGCCCACCCATACCACGCCGTTGCGGGCGGCTTTTGCCTGCAGGGCCTGCATCGCGCCGACGGAGTAGAATTTTTTGACGAACGGGCAGTCGGGATTATTCCATTCGAGCACGACGGTTTTGCCCTTCAGGCTTTCGTTGCTGATGGGTTCGCCGCTGAGGACATCGGTGCCGCTGAAGGCGGGCGCGGGTTCACCGACGGTAACCGCCGCAAGAGCGCTGCCGGCAATAAGCAGGGTCGTCAGGAACGATAAAACAGGGCGCAGCATTATCAGGAAACTCCTTGTAGGGTGTTAACGTGGCGGGACTATAGCACACGATTACAGGCCGTTGCATTACAGGTTAGTCATGTGCGTTTGCACCCTCGATCGCCTCGCGCACGATGCTCGGGGTCAGAATCTGCGGCAGCACTTTGGGTTCCCCATGCGCCGGGTAATAGACATAAAGCGGCACGCCGTTGCGCCCGAAGCCGGTGAGGTAGTCGGTGATGGCAGGGTCGTTTGTGGTCCAGTCGGCGACCATCAGGGTGATGCCTTTTTCGCGGAAGAATTGCTGCATCGAATCGGGCTTGAGGGCGACCCGCTCGTTGACTTTGCAGGTCAGGCACCAGGCGGCGGTGGCATCGACCAGCACAGGGGTGCCCTCGGCGCGCAATTGCGCAAGGCGCGGCGCGGAATAGGCCGCGTGGCCGTCACTTGCGTCGAAGGTGACGGGTTGCAGCAATTGTGCGAGCACATAAATCAGCCACAGAGCGGTGGCCAGCATCGGCACCCCGAGGATCTGCTTGAAGCGGTGCATCCACGCCCCGGGTTTGGGCAGCAGGCGCCGCGCCGCCGGCCACAGGCTGATGGTGAGGAAGGGCGCCGCCATGCCAAGGCCCAGCGTGGCGAAAACCAGCAACGCCTGCAAGGTGGGCATGCTCAGTGTTGCGCCGATGGCGGTCGCCATGAACGGCGCCGAGCAGGGTGTCGCCACCATCACCGCCAGTACGCCGGTGAAGAAGGAGCCGCGCAGCTTGCTTTCATCGACCCCCGTCGCACGCTCGCCGTAGAGGACGGGCAGCTCGAAAAAGCCGAACAGGCTGGCCGATACCAGCAGCATCACCAGCGCCAGTAACCCGACAAAGTTGGGGTTCTGCAATTGGAACCCCCAGCCGATGGCCGAGCCGGAGGCTTTGAGCGCCAGCATCAGTCCGGCGATGAGCAGGAAGCTCACGACCACCCCGGCAGTGAAGCTTAAGCCCTGTTTGGCCGCATCGAGGCGCGAGGCCTCGGCCTTTTTAGCCAGCGCCAATGCCTTGAGCGCAAGGATAGGCAGCACGCAGGGCATGATGTTGAGAATCAATCCGCCGACAAAAGCGAGCGCGAGCGCCAGCAGCAGCGAGGATGAAGCCCCGCCCGCCGGGATGCGCGGCGCAGCGGCGGGCTCTGCCGCCGCCTCGGTGCGGGTGGCGGTCACAGCGGCAGCGACGGGTTTTCCGTCCTGCATATAATGGATGATGCCGTGCCAGAGGTCGATGGGGGCGGCGGCCCCGCGCGCAAATGTCAGTTGCAGGTCGTTGCCGTTAGGCGTCACGGCCCCGATCGGCTCGTTGGCAATCAGCCCGTCCTCGACCGGGGCGAACCATGCCTGCGCAGCGTTCTCCCACGGGGTAGCGCGGCGGAGGGTGAGCGTCACCGATTGCGGCGTGACGGAGAAGTGCGCTTCGCCGGTGAACGGCTGCGGCAGATGAGCTTGCGCCGTGGCGAGGTGCGTCGCGCCTTCGGGGTTGGCAGCGAGCGGCGCCGTCAGCGTCGCCGATTCCGGGATGCAGATGTCTTTGCACACCAGCCAGTTGGCTTTGACGGTGACGTCGCCGATGAGGCCGTCACGCGCGGGTGTGAGCGTCACCGGCAGGGTGACTTCGTTACTGTAGCCGTAGCCGACGATGCCTTCGATGGCAAAGCGCTCCGGCGCGGGCCAGGCGATTTCCCCCGCGCTCAGCCCCTCGGGCAGTTCCCAGCTCAGGGTGGTGGGGATGCCGGAATCTCCCGGGTTCTGCCAGTAAATATGCCAGTGCGGCGGCAGGGTGAAATGTACCCCCGCCGCAATCGCCTCCCCCGCTTTGACGCGCGGCGCATCGACCAGCAAGGTGGCTTTGGCGATGGGCGAGGTAAGCGGCGCCTCCTGCGCGGTGGCGGTAAGCGGCGCCAGCAGAAGCAGGGCGAGTGCGTAACGGGTAAACGGGTGCATGGGGAGTCCTTTGGTCAAGTCAAGCCTTCGCGTTGGTATTCGCGATGCGTACGAAATCGGTTACACAATCGGCGAGGAACTGCTGGTCTTTCGCGCTGCGCAGGCCGGTGGCGGTGATTTCATTCTCCGCATCGCCGATGGCAATCAACTGCGGGTAGACATAGACCCCGAGATGCGCCAGCGGCAGGCTGAGCTGGTGGAGGCCAAGAATACCGCCGCGTACCGAAGGGCTGGCGCACATCAGCAGCGCATGGCGGCGCCGAAGCGGCGCGCGTGGGTCTACCGAGAGCCAATCGATCAGGCTTTTGAGCGCGGCGGGAATCGACCAGTTATATTCCGGGCTGGCCAGCAGCAACCCGTCATGCGCGAGGAGCGCATCGCCCAGACGGGCCGCACCGGCGGGGATTTCTGGGTTTTCCTCGCCCTGATAGAGCGGCGCGGCGCAGGCGGTGTAGTCCAGCTCGGTGATGTGCGCTCCGGCGCGGGTGGCTTCCGCCATGGCGAGGGCCAGCAGGCGTTTGTTCAGCGAATCCGTGCGGGTGGAGGCGGCGAGGGCCAGCAGTTTCAGGCGCATGCGGCGCGTTCCTTGTGCAATAAATCGGTGAGGGCGGCAAATGCTTTGGCACGGTGGCTGATGCGGTGTTTCTCCTCGGGTGGCATTTCACCGAAGGTTTGCGTATGGCCTGCGGGGATAAAAATCGGGTCGTAGCCAAAGCCGAGCGTGCCGCGCGGCGGGAAGGTGAGGGTGCCATGCGCCTCGCCGCGCAGGCTGCGCAAGTCGCCGTTCGGGTAGGCCAGCGCCAGCACGCAGACAAAGTAGGCGGGGGCGCCGTCGGGGGTCATTCCCGCCTGATGCAGTTCGCGCGCGACGCGGCCCATGGCCTGCGCGAAATCGTGGTTCGGCCCGGCCCAGCGTGCGGAATAAATCCCCGGCGCATCATCGAGCGCGGGCACCACCAGCCCCGAATCATCCGCGAGTGCGAGGTGGCCCGAGGCGCGCGCGGCGGCATGGGCTTTCAGTGCGGCGTTGGCTTCAAATGTCTGCCCGGTTTCCTCCGGTTCGGCGAGGTTCAACTCGGCGGCGGATTGCACCGCAAAGCCGAACGGTGCCAGCAACGCGTGAAACTCGCGCACCTTGCCTGCGTTATGGCTGGCAATGACGAGCGGCGTCGCCATGCCTAAAGCCCCAGCGCCTGACGTTGTTTTTCGACCAGCGCTTTGATGCCCGATTTGCCGAGTGTGAGCAGGGCGGCGAGCTCCTCCTCGCTGAAGGTGCTTTCCTCGCCCGACATCTGCAGTTCGACAATGCTGCCTTTAGCGGTCATGATGATGTTGGCATCGACTTCGGCGGAGGAATCCTCGGTATAGTCGAGGTCGAGCAACGCCGCACCATCCACGATGCCGCACGAGATGGCGGCGACCGGGTCGAGCAGCGGGTTTAGTTTCAGGTCGCCCTTTTTCTGCAGGCTTTGAATGGCGCGGGCCAGGGCGACATAACCGCCGGTGATGGAGGCGGTGCGGGTGCCGCCATCGGCCTCGATGACGTCGCAATCAATGATAATCTGCCGTTCGCCCAGCAGCGCAAGGTCGATTCCCGTGCGCAGAGAGCGGCCAATCAGGCGCTGGATTTCCTGTGTGCGCCCGGATTGCTTGCCTTTGGCGGCTTCACGCGGGTTGCGGCTGTTGGTGGCGCGCGGCAGCATGCCGTATTCCGCCGTCACCCAGCCCGAGCCGGTGTTGCGCAGGAAATGCGGCACGCCCGGCTCGACCGAAGCGGTACACAGCACCTTGGTGTGGCCGAACTCGACCAGGCACGACCCCTCGGCGTGGCGCGAAATATCCGGCGTGAGGGTGACGGGGCGCAGGTCGGCGGCGGCACGGTTGAAGGAACGGGTCATGGTTTCTCCTGACAGAATTAAAAGGTGGCGCCGGGCGCGCGCGGCGAATAAGCGAATAAATAACCGGTGCGATTATCGATTGCAGGCAGTATAGTTTGTAGGCGTTCTGCGTGGCGCTGGCAATCACTTCTGCCATCTGGGCACTTGAAATCGGTTGAAATAATCTACATATAGCCGGAACGTTTCATTTTTGTCTGCCTTGCCGCGTTAGGGAAGGCACTGTTTTTTGGAGAATCATCATGAGCGAATCCGCAGAACACGCCGCGCCGGAAGAAGCAGCCGCCGACATGAGCGCCGAAGCCATCGCCCGCGCGCTGCAATCGGTCATCGAGCAGAAGGATGCGGAACTGGCAGCACTGAAGGATCAGGCATTGCGTGCGCTGGCCGAAACCGAAAACACCCGCCGCCGGTCTGAACGCGAGCTGGCCGATATGAGCAAATACGCCGTCACCGGCTTTGCGCGCGATCTGGTCAGCGTGCTTGAGAATCTGCAACGCGCGGTCGATAGCATTCCCGCCGAGATGAGAGAAAGCCAGCCCGCCGTCGCCAACCTCGCTGTCGGTGTCGAGATGACGCTTAAGGAGCTGCTCGGGGTGTTCGCGCGGCACGGGATCGAGCGCCTCGACCCGATGGGGCAGAAATTCGATCATAATTTCCATCAGGCCATCGCGCAGGTGGATGCGCCGGATGCGGAAAGCGGCACCGTGGTGCAGGTACTGCAGGCGGGTTACAAAATCCACGACCGCCTGTTGCGCCCGGCGATGGTCGGCGTGGCGGCGGGCGCGGCGGCTAAACCCGTGAGCACTAGCGCCTAAAGCATTTTCCGGTTAGCCCACTTTACTTATGCCGCGCTTGCCGTATGCTTGGGCGCATGAGACGTTTGCGCCAGCTTATTTCCTCCGATATTCCCTTCGCGCGGGACGATGCCCATCGTCTGCTGCCGGCGATGATTGCCTGCCTGATTGGGTTTGCCGCGCTGCTGCTGGCGCTGGCGATGTCGCTCACCAGTGCGCTTTCGCTGCAATCGCACGATGTCATCGGCGTGTTGCAGGTGGAAGTGCCGCGCAGCCGCGCCACCGATGCCGCGCTGATGGAGCGCGTGAGCACAACCTTGAAAAATACCGCCGGGGTCGAGGCGGTTACGACCCTCAGCCCGGCGCAAATGGAAGGCTTGCTCAGGCCGTGGCTTGGCGAACATTTTGAAATTGCCGATTTGCCGGTGCCGGTGATTCTCGACGTAAAAACGGCGGTGAAGAACGATGCGAGCGCCGTCAACCTTGAGGCCCTGCGCGCGGCGCTGGGAAAAATTGACGCGGGCATCCGGGTTGAGGATCGCGGGCCGTGGGTCGGCCAGATGGTGCAAGCGGTCGCGTTGCTGCAGGGGCTGGTGCTGACGGTGGCGCTGCTGCTGATTTTATGTGTGCTCGGGATGGTGGTGCTGGTGGCGCGCACCAACCTGCGCCTGCATTTTAAAACTGTCAGCCTGTTGCACATGTTCGGCGCGACGGACGACTATATCCTGCGGCAGTTCCAGTGGAACAACGCCTGGCTCACCGCGCGCGGCGCCTTCACCGGCGTGGTGATTGCCGCCGGTATTTATGCCGCCGTCGCGCTGGCATCCGTGCGCTGGGACAGCCCGGTGATTCCGCATGTCGGCATCAGCGGCCTGCACGGGGCGATGTTTGTGCTGCTGCCCATTTTCACCGCGCTGATTGCGCTGATTGCCACCCGCCTGACGGTGCAATCCATGCTGGAGCATATGCACTGATGCTGGTGTTGCTCGATCGTGACGGCGTGATTAATGTCGATGGCCCGGTAGGGGTGCTCGCCTTCGAGGAGTTCGTGTTCCTGCCGCGTGCGGTGGAGGGTATCGTGAAACTTAGCCGCGCGGGATTTAACATTGCCGTCTGCACCAACCAGTCAGCGATTGGCCTTGGCACCACCACCCATGCGATCGTGCGGCAAGTGCATGCCTATATGTGCGCTGAAGTAGAAAAAGCAGGCGGAAAAATCGACGCGGTGTATTACGCTTCCGAAGCGCCCAACGATTTCAGCCTCTGGCGGAAACCCGCACCGGGCATGCTGCTCGAGGGGCTGAAGCAATTTAACGCCGACCCGGCGCACACCCCATTTGTCGGCGATATGCAGCGCGACATGGAGGCGGCCGTCGCCGCCGGTTGCCCGCGCATCCTCGTGCGCACCGGCAAGGGCGCGCGCCTTGAGGCGGAGGGGATTCCCGCCCATATCGCGCCTGTCACCGTCACCGATGATTTATGCACCGCCGCCGACATCATCATTGCGCAATATGGCGTATAAATCCGCTGGCGCCGGCGATACTCAGGCGATAGTATTTCACCATGCGATTTCTTTTCTCACTGCTGATGTTGATGGCGATTGCGTGGTCGTCGGCGCTGGTCTGGTTCGTCCACAGCATGCCGCGCGGTTCGGTGTCGCCGGCCATAAAAACTGAGGCAATTGTGGTGCTCACCGGCGGGCAGGGCCGCGTCGAGCGCGGGTTTGAAATGCTGGCGCAGGGGGCGGCGCCGCTGCTGTATATCAGCGGTGTCGGGCAACATGTGACGGTGGCTGAAATGCTGGCAGAGCATGCGAGCGAAAAAACCCGCCGCCGGATTGCCGCCGCCGCATCGGAATTAGAAATCGTGCTCGACCATGTCGCGCGCAGCACCGTCAGCAACGCCGACCAGTCGGCACAGTTCCTGCGGGATCGGGGCATTACCAGTATCCGCCTGATTACCGCCAGCTACCACATGAAGCGCAGCATCCATGAGTTCCGCGCCGCCAGCCCCGAGATGGTGATCCTCGCCGACGCGGTATTCCCCGCCGGGTTCCGCCGCGATGAATGGTGGCAGCACGAAAATACGCGCCGGCTGGTGTTCAGCGAGTTCTATAAATACGGTGTGGTACGGTTGCGCGACTGGGTGAAATCCGAGGCCAAAAAGGCCTAGGCGTTGCTACCATCCGTCATGGCGAGGCGTGGGCGGTGCCGTGCCGCGCACCCTCACGCTGAAAGGCTGAAGCCATCACTCCTTCACTCCCCGCGCCTGAGGCACTCCCGCCTACTCCCCCCTCGCGGGGGAGTCGAAACGCTCTCTTCAAGCGTTTCGGTGGGGGGGTGAGGGTGATATTTGAGGGTGATACCGACGGCAGGTCGCTGGGCAAAGGATGCCCCCCACGGCGTGGCTTCGGGCAACGCCCGCTCCCCCGCAAGGGGGGAGCAAAGGAAGAGCGTGTGGCCAAACTGGATTGCCGTGGCTACCCTTCGCTATGACGGAAAATGGAGAGGTTGAACCCAAATTGCGCTAACGCCGCGCGCGGCTCAACTGCCCGTCGCGCAGGTAGATTGTCGGGTATTCGAATGCTTCGAGCAGCGCGGCGTCATGGGTTGCAAACACAATCGTGGTGCCGACTTTGTTGAGGGAGCGAAACAGGTACATCAGCTTCATGCTCAGCTCATGGTCGAGGTTGCCGGTCGGCTCATCGGCCAGAATCAGCAGCGGTTTATTGATGACTGCCCGGGCGATGGCCACCCGTTGCTTCTGGCCGCCCGAAAGCAGCGGCGGGCGTACATCCGCGAAGCCCTCAAGCCCGATCCAGCCAATCAGCTCCTTGACCTTGGCGTGGATTTCCTCGTGCGATTCGCCGATAATTTTAAGCGGCAGCGCCACGTTCTCCGCCACCGTCAGATGATTGAGCAACTGGAAATCCTGAAAGACCGTGCCGATTTTTCGCCGCGCGGCGGGGAGTTGCTCGCGCGTGAGGTTGGTGACATCCGTGCCGAAGAGTTGCAGGCTGCCTGAGCTGGGCTGCAGCGACAGTGACAGCATCGACAGCAGTGAGGATTTTCCGGCGCCGCTGGCACCCGAAACAAAGGTGAACGAGCCCGCTTCGAGGTGCAGGTTGACATGCCGCAGCACCGGTTTGCCGACGACGTATTCGAGGGTGATGTTGTTGCAGCGTATCATTCCACTCCCTTATAATCGACTGGCAGCATTGCACCAAATGGTTTATTGTGCGGGCGTATGATTCTCGAATGTCCCGCATGTCAGGCACGTTTCATGGTGGCCGACGCCCAGATTCCCCCGGGCGGGCGCATGGTGCGCTGTGGCCGTTGCAGCCACGCATGGCAATGCGAAGCGCCGCCGCCCGCTCCGGTGGGGACGCAAGCCGCCGCCCCCGGGGATGATGATTTTATGCGTCAGGTCGAAGCGGCGATGGGCGATGGCGCCGTGCCTGTGACGCCGCTCAAGCCGGGGTTTAACCTGCCGGTCATTGCCCGCAAACCCATGCGCGCCACACCCTTCAAAATCGCTGCGCCTGCCCTTGCGGCGCTGTGGCTGGTGCTGGCTTTTGCCACCTATTACCCGAGCTGGATGCATCGGCCCGTGCTCAAGGATATTTACGCCGCGCTGGGGGTGCAGACCACCGACGGCCTCATTTTCTCCGACGTGACCATGGAGCGGGTGCGCGAAGGCAGCAAAACGAAGTTCATTCTCTCGGGAAGTATCCGCAACCACAGCACGGCCACCCGCGCGGTGCCGAGTGTGCGGGTCGCGCTGCGTGACAAAACCGATCAAGCCATCTGGGGGCGCGACTATCCGGTCAATGCGCAGTTGAAAGCCGGTGAGGTTTATCCGTTCCGCATCACCAACGTCGAGACAGTGTTCGCTGGTAATGTCAGCAGCATTGTGGTGGATATGGGCAACCCGCTGCAACTGTTGATGCGCTAGCGGTCGCTAACCCTAAGAAAAAGAACCATCATGGCTGAGAAACGTTCGATTCCCGTATTGTTCACGGCGGCTGAAATCAAAGAGCGCGTCGAGGCGCTGGCCAGCGAAATCGCGGCGAAGATAACCGGCGATTTCCTGATTGTGTCGCTGCTGCGCGGCTCCTTTATGTTCACCGCCGATCTGGTGCGCGAACTTTGCGCGATCGGGGTGCATCCGCAAATCGACTTCATGACCTTAAGCAGCTACGGCTCTGCCGCCCACAGCTCGGGGCAGGTGGTGGTCGGGCGCGATGTCGGCGACGAGGTCGAGGGCAGGCAGGTGCTGATTGTCGATGACATTCTCGAGACCGGGCGCACCCTGCGCTTTGCCCATGATTTGATGATCGAGCGCGGCGCAACGGATGTAAAAATTGCGGTGCTGCTCGAAAAGCCGGGCAAGCTGGAAGTGGCCGGGAAAGCGGATTTCGTCGGCTTCAGCATTCCGGATAAATTCGTGGTCGGGTACGGCCTCGATTATGCCAATCATTACCGCGAGCTGCCGTTCATCGGCTATTTGGATGTGCATTAAGGGCAGTTCGCAGCCGACAGTTGCCAGAGAAGCACCCAACCTCACCACATGTCATGCCAAACGTGATTTGGCATCCAGCGCGGCGCGTCTGCGCCGCAGATATTCATAGGAGATGGATGCCAGCGTAAAGCTGGCATGACAAGGGATAGGGAAGTGGCCGGTGGCAGCCAGCCGTGGCTATCTAAACCCAGTCGGGGATTATCTCTGCTGCAAGCATTTGCGCGTAAGTGGGGCGTGGGCGGATGACGCTGAACACCGCGCCGCGCACCATGACTTCCGGCACCAGCAGGCGCGAATTGTAGCTGTTGCTTAACGATGCGCCATAGGCCCCGGCGGTGCGCAGCGCCAGCAAATCGCCTTCGTTGGGCAGGCGCAGGGCGGCGTTTTTCAAAAACACATCGGTTGATTCGCAGACCGGGCCGACGATCGAAACGCTGGTCATCGCGCCGTCGCTTTCGCGCACCGGCACCACGGCATGCACCGCATCGTAAAGCGCGGGACGCATGAGGTCGTTCATGCCCGCATCGACAATTACATAGACCTGCTCGGCGTGTTTCACGTAGGTCACCTGCGTCACCAGAATCCCCGCATTGGCGCTGATGAGCCGCCCCGGTTCGAAAATAAATTCCGCGCCGAAATCGCCGAACATCTCGGTGACCAGCGCGCCGTATTCAGCGGGTGGGGGGGGTGCGTCGTCGCTGGCATAGGGCACGCCCAGCCCGCCGCCAAGGTCGATTGTGCGAATGGCGATGCCGCAGGCACGCAAATGTTCGACCAGCGCGCGCACCCGCGCATAGGCGGCGCGGAAGGGCGCAAGCTCCGTCAGTTGCGAGCCGATATGCACCGACACGCCCTGCACCGCGATATGGGGCAGCGATTGCGCGAGGGTATAGAGGCGCGCTGCATCGTCGATGGCGATGCCAAACTTGTTTTCCTTTTTGCCGGTCGAGATTTTGGCGTGGGTTTTGGCATCGACATCGGGGTTGACGCGCAGCGCCATCGGCGCCTTCAGGCCGCGCGACGCCGCCACGTCGTTCAGGGCAATCAGCTCGCTTTCGGATTCGACATTGAACTGGAAAATCCCTGTCGCGAGGGCGAAAGCCATTTCCTGCCGTGTTTTGCCGACGCCCGAGAATACGATTTTCCCGGCTGGAATCCCTGCGGCCAGCGCCCGCCGCAGTTCACCTTCGGAGACAACATCGGCTCCAAGGCCGCACTCCGCCAGTGTTTTGAGCACTGCGAGGTTGCTGTTGGCCTTGACCGCAAAACAGACCAGCGGTTTGAGCGCTGCGAGCGAATCCGAAAACACCTGTGCATGACGGGCGAGGGTGGCGTGGCTATAGCAGTAAAAAGGGGTGCCGACCGTGGCAGCAATATCGGCGATGGCGACATCTTCGGCATGCAGCGCGCCGTTCTTATAGATGAAATAATCCATTACTTGCTGCTTTCCGGCGCAGCAGCATCGGCAGCATCTTCGCGGTCGAGCTCAATCTGGTCTTGCTCCAGCTCCTCACGTTTCTTGCGCTTTTGTTCCTCGTAGGCGGGGATGTCTTTTGGGCGCAAGAGTGGGCGCTTAACGCCGCAACTCGCTATAACCAACGCGAGCACGATGAGGGAAAGGGTGCGGATCATAACCATGCCTTTCTTGCTGCGGTGAGGGCCTCGCGCACACGTTCGGGGGCGGTGCCGCCGGCGCTGGTGCGGCGCGCGACGCAGGCATTAAGCGCAATCGCGGCGAAAATATCGGCGGTGATGGCCGGGTGGACGGCCTGCATCTGTGCGAGGGATAAATCCTCCAGCCCACATTTTTCCTGCTCGGCCAGCCTGACCAATTGCCCGGTGAGGTGATGCGCCTCGCGGAAAGGCACGCCCGCATGCTGCACCAGCCAGTCGGCCAGGTCGGTGGCATTGAGGTAGCCGCGCGAGCAGGCGGCGCGCATGGCATCCGTCTGCGGCTGCAGGTCGGCGACCATACCCGTCATTGCCTTGAGGCTGAGCAGGATTTCATCGCCCGCAAAAAAGAACGGGCGTTTGTCTTCTTGCATATCCTTGTTGTAGGCGAGCGGCAGGGCTTTGAGGGTGGTGAGCATCGCCACCAGCGCGCCTACGATGCCGCCCGTTTTACCGCGCACCAGTTCGGCCGCATCGGGGTTGCGTTTTTGCGGCATGATAGAAGAACCGCTGGTGAAGGCTTCGCTCAATTTCACGAAGCCGACGAGCGGTGATGTCCACAGCACCAGTTCCTCGGCCAGACGCGACAGGTGGGTGGCGATGATGGCAAAGGCCGCCAGCAGCTCCACCACATAATCGCGCGCCGAGACGGCATCGAGCGAGTTGCGCATCGGGTGGTCAAAGCCGAGGATTTCAGCGGTCATCGCGCGGTCGATAGGGTAGGTGGTGCCGGCCAGCGCCGCCGCGCCCAGCGGGCATTCGTTCAGGCGTTTCGCGGCATCTGCGATGCGGCCCCGGTCGCGCCCGAACATTTCAACATACGCCAGCAAATGATGCGCGAAGCTGATCGGTTGCGCCGGTTGCAGATGTGTCAGGCCGGGCATCACCGTGTCGATAGTATGCTCCGCCTGCGCGAGGAGGGCGGCCTGTAGCGCCTGCAACGCCGCATCCAGATGCCCGCACAGCGTGCGCGCATAAAGCCGCAGGTCGGTGGCGACCTGATCGTTGCGCGAGCGGGCAGTGTGCAGTTTGCCAGCGGGCGCGCCGATGATGTCTTTGAGGCGGGACTCGATGTTCATGTGGATGTCTTCCAGTGCCGCGCTGAATTTCAGCGTGCCTGCTTCGATTTCCGCCTTCACCTGTGCGAGGCCGCGCGCGATTTCCTGCTGCTCATCCGCGCTCAGGATTCCCACTTTCGCGAGCATGGCGGCATGGGCGAGGGAGCCTTGAATATCCTCGGCGTAAAGCCGCTGGTCGATGGCGATACTGGGATTAATAGCCGCAAACGCTTCCGCCGGGCCGAGCGTATAATGCCCACCCCACATGCTGTTCGCTGCTGCTTTCTTTTCGCTCATAACCGCGTTTATAGCGGATTTCAAAAGCGCAGCAAGCACAGAGGTTTGTTTAGGGCATCATCCCGGCCAAGCGTAGCGCGTACCGGGATCCCCCGCCACGGCCCAAGGCCCCTTCGATGCCGCAAAGAATTACAGCCCGAACCCGCCCAGCACAAAGGTCGGCGTCACCTTCGCGATGGCGCAGATTTCGCGCGCCTGATCGTGGCTCAACTGCTCGCCGTAGCGGGCTTTGAGCACGCCGCCGGTGATGAGCAGGCTGTCGAATCCCGCCTCGTTCGCGCCTTTGATGTCGGTCGCGGGGTTGTCGCCCACGCATAGCGTGCGCAGGTTGCCCAGCAGCAGCTTGCAGACCTGATAGACTTCAGGGAAGGGCTTGCCGGTATAGGCTACTTTGCCGCCCAACTGCGTGAACTCGGTGGCCACCGCGCCCGCGCACAGCCACTGCGTGCCGTCCTGCTTCACCACCTCCATATCGGGGTTGATGCATAGCATCGGCAGATGCAGGAGTTGCAGCAGCAGCGGCACAATTTCCTCGTGAGGCTGGCCGTCTTCCTCGTAACCGGTGCAGAGGATGAAGCCGGCCTCGGCGGGTTCATCGACGCGCTGGTAATTGGGTAAATCATCGAGCACGTCTTCGTCCTTGCTGGGGCCGAGGTAGTAGTAGCGGCGTTTGGGGCTTGCGTCGCGCGCCAATAAATCATGCGCCACCTGACCGCTGGTGACGATTTCAAGATAATGGCTGCGCGGGATGTTCAGGCGGTCGAGGTTGCCCTGCGCTTTGGCCGATATGCGCGGCGCGTTTGATAGAAACACCACCGGTTTGTTGAGGCTGTGCAGCAGCGCCAGCGTTTCCGCTGCGCCGGGGTAGAGATGCGTTCCATCATGGATGACGCCCCACAGATCGACGATGAAAGCGTCGTAATTGCCGATAATTTCTTCGAGGTTCATGGACATCAAGCCGCCACGTCCTTTTGCCCCAGCGCCGCGTCGATCAGCCCGATGGTTCCGCGCGCGCCAAAGAGGTGGATGAAGCTGCCCATGCGCGGGCCCTGAGAGGCGCCAAGCAGCAGTTCATAGGTGGCTTTGAACCATTCGCGCAAAGTTTCCTTGCTGTAATGTGCCACCCCGATTTCATAAATGCGGGTCTGGATATCCTCGGCGGGCGTGCCGTCGGCCAGCGCAGCAAGGTAGCTGCGCAATTCGAGCAATGCTGCGCGCTCGATTTCGGTCGGCGCACGGAACTTTTTGTGCGGCTTCACGAAGTCGTGGTAATAGCGCACGGCATAGCCGCATAATTGATCCAGCATCGGTGAATTTTCCGGCGTGGCTTCGGGCAATTCGCGTTTCAGGAAACCCCAGAGCACGGATGTATCCTCGGCGTTGCAGGCGGAAACAAGGTTGAGCAGCAGGCTGAAACGCAGGGAAGATTCCGGCGCCGGAGGCGTGCCGCCATGGATATGCCAGACGGGATTGTCGAGTGCCGCAGGGTTGAGCGCAAGCAGCGACGCGGGCGTGCCCACCCCTTGCGGGTGGGCGGGATTTGCACTTGTAAATCCGGGGGGGGTATTCTTCGCGGTTTGTCCCCCCACCCCATCCGAAGACGGATCGGGCTCCCCCGCAAGGGGGGAGCGGGAGCCAATGTCGCTGCTATTGCCCACTGTAAGCTGATGGTATTTCTCCAGATAGGTCAGGTAGTCATCCACCTGTTGCGGGATGACGTCGAAATACAGCTTCTTGGCGCGGCGCGGGTTGGTGAACATATACAGCGCCAGCGATTCCTCGGGCGCGTATTTCAGCCATTCGTCAATCGTGATGCCGTTGCCTTTGGATTTGGAAATCTTCTGGCCGTTCTCGTCGAGAAACAGCTCGAACATCATCTGCTGGGGCGGGGTGCCGCCCGCAATACGGCAGATGGCGTCATACAGTTTTGCGCTGGCGAGGTGATCCTTGCCATACATCTCGTAATCGACCCCGAGCGCCGCCCAGCGCATGCCCATGTCGGGCTTCCATTGCAGCTTGCAGTGGCCGCCGGTGACGGGCGTTTCCACCTCCGAGCCGTCCTCTTCGAGGTAGGTGATGGTGCCTTTTGCCACATCGGTTTTAACAACCTTCGCGAGCAGGACCTTGCCGGAAACGGGCGACACGGGCAAGAACGGCGCATAGGTTTCCGCGCGCTCCTCGCCCAGGGTCGGCAGCATGACATCCATCACCTTGTCGTAATTGGCGAGGATATTGCGCAGGGCCGTGTCGAACGCGCCGCTGCGGTAGGTTTCCGTCGAGGAGCGGAACTCGTAATCGAAGCCGAAATTATCGAGGAAGGCGCGCAGGCGGGCGTTCATGTGGTGGCCGAAGCTCTCGTGGGTGCCAAACGGGTCGGGGATTGCGGTCAGCGGCTTGCCGAGATTTTGCGCAATCATCGCCGCGTTAGGCAGGTTGTCTGGCACTTTGCGCAGGCCGTCCATATCGTCGGAAAAGCAGATGAGGCGCGTTTTATACTGGCCGGCAGTCAGCGTTTCAAAGGCATGGCGCACCATCGCGGTGCGTGCCACCTCGCCGAACGTGCCGATATGCGGCAGGCCCGAGGGGCCGTAGCCCGTTTCAAACAGCACCGTGTCTTTCTTCTCCTTCAGGCGCTCCATCCGGGTGAGCAGGGCGCGGGCCTCTTCGAAAGGCCAGGATTTAGCAGTGGCAGCAGTGTTCATTCGGTACCTTAAGGGCAAGGATGGAGGTGGGGTGGAAAAACGCAAGTCATCGTTGCTTTAGCGAAGCTTTGCCCGGATGAAAAGCAAATTGCGCGCGGGAAGTGGGGGGTATCCTCAGCTAAAAAGCGCTTGCGCGGTTGCCCTGATTCCCTTAGACACGCTGTTGTAAAAGAACAACATGTCACCGCCCTGACTGAGGATTTTGTGAAACCTATTCGCTTAGCGTTTGCGTTTGCAGTGGCGTCATCGGTGGCCGTTTCTGCTTTCGCTGCGTCGCTGACCATGCTTCAGTTCGGTTCGTTTGAAACCCGCGCGGAAGCCGAAAAACGGCTGGGCGAAGTAACCGCAAAACACGCTGCTTCCCTTGGCAAACTGGCCAGCAGTATCCGCGAGGTGAAACTGCCGCCCGATAACCTCACGGTCTACCGCACGCAGGCGGGGCCGGTCGAAAATCGCGCGGCGGCGCAGGCCCTCTGCGCGCAGCTAAACGGCGCCGGGGATGAATGCTATATCGTGCAGACGGCGATGGAGAGTTCTCCCGCAAAAGAAGGCGCGACGAAGGCATCTGCCGCCGCAGGCAGCAATGCGGCAGCCCCGGCACCGGTCATGTCCATGGCCGCGTCGGCGGTGGCGACGGATAATGCGCCCGATGTCACCCGCAGGCTGAGTATCCTGAACGAGGCCCCGGCGCGTGACCCGCTGAACCGCGAGGCATTGGGCAGCATCGGCGCGGCGGCGACCATGTCGGCGATGGAGATGGATACGGCGGATCGTGCCGCGCCCGAAGTGGCAAGTGCGCTGGATACTGCCATCGAGAATCAGCCGAAAGTGCACGCCGATCTGGCGGCGGTTTCGAAAGATTCGCACCGTAGTTTCTGGTCGCGACTGAACCCCTTCAGCAGTGATGCGCCCGAAGTGAAGCCGGCCCCGAAGCTGGCACCTTCTCCTGCCGCCGCGCCAATCGAAACGGTGGATGCGCAGGCGCTCCCCATGCCTGCGCCGCTTCCCGTGCTGGTGCCGGAGCCTGCCAATTCGCTGGCCTCGCCCGCGACCCCTCTGGCGGCGATGCCGTCGGTGGCATTGAACGCCGCACCACTCGCCATGTCCGCGCCGTCGCTGCAGTTGCCGCCCCCCCCCGCGCCGTTGCGGGCGCAGGATCGTGAAACATTGCTGGCCGCCAGTGCGCCAGCGCCCCTGCCGTTGCCCGAACCGGTGGCTTCCCCGGCGGCGGTGGCTTCCCCGGCGGCGGATGGTTCGGTGCAGGTGGAGGAAGCCAGGCGCGTCCCCGTCACGCAGATAACCGCGCCGCCCGCAGCCCCTGCGGTTATTCAGGCTGTCCCTGTCGCGCCGGTCGTGCCCGCTGTATCGTTAAGCCCGAGTGCGAGCGAAGGCCAGAAAGCCTTCTGGGCGCAGATCGGGCCGTTTGCCAGCAACGGGGAAGCCCTCGCCTATTGGGCGGAATATCGCCAGATTCACCCCGATTTCCCGGTGGTGCGGGTGCGGCTGACTGCGCCTTACCAGCAGCAGGTGCGCGGCGTTTCGCAGGTCTGGCTGCGGGTCGGGCCGGTGATGCATGTGGGCTTTGTCAGCAATCTGTGCGCCGGGGTCACCGCGCAGCAGGAGGAAGAGGAAACGAAACTGCGCTGCGGCACCGTGCGGGATCTGGGCATGTCGTCACCTGTGCAGCGCACGCCGGGGCAACTGCCGACCTCCCGCTATCGCCGCTAGCGCGCCGACGCTCCGTGCGATTCGGTGTGGATAAGTAATCTGTGGATAAGCGTTTATTTTTCAAAACTTCAGTTTCGCCTCAGCTTGATTGCTTATACACCGAATCGCCAACTAACTTAACCTCAAAGGAGATAAACCATGGCACTTAAGTCCCTTCTGATCGCTGTTGCTGCTACCACCCTCGTTGCTTCGTCGGCATTCGCTGCTGAACAAGCGGCTGCTCCTGCAGCTGCTAAAGAAGTTTCGAAAGAAGCTTCGAAAGAAGCCGCTAAAGAAGTTTCGAAAGAAGCTGCTGCTGAAGCTGCAAAAACGGCTCCTGCTGCTGCAAAAGCCGAGAAAAAAGAAGCTGCTCCGGCTGCTGCTCACTAGTTTCTGGTGACACAAGAATACGGGAGCAATGCTTCCGGATCTATTGGGAAAAGCCCGCTCGCAAGAGCGGGCTTTTTTTATTCCGATGATTCCGCTAAAAGGTCGTATGCGTATTTTACTGGTCGAAGACGATGACATGCTCGGCACCTCGCTGAAAAAGGCGCTGGAACGCAACGCCTATGGGGTCGATTGGGTGCAGGATGGTGAAGCGGCGATTGACGCCCTCACCGATTTGCCGTTTGCCGCCGTGGTGCTGGATGTGAACCTGCCGAAATGTTCGGGCATCGAGGTGCTGCGCGCCATCCGCAGCCGCAAGAACATGACGCCCGTGCTGCTGCTCACTGCGCGCGATCTGCCGCAGCAGAAGGTCGAAGGGCTGGATGCCGGGGCGGATGATTATCTCATCAAGCCGTTCGACCTTGATGAATTGCTGGCGCGGCTGCGGGCGCTCATCCGCCGCAGTGCGGGCCGGGCCGAGAGCACGATTCGCTGCGGCGCGGTGGTGCTCGAGCCTGCGGCCTCGCTGGTGCGCAAGGGCGACGCCCCGGTGATGATGACCGCGAAGGAGTTTCGCACCCTGAAACTGCTGATGGAGCGGGCGGGGAAATTCGTCACCAAATCGGACATCGAATATGTGCTCTACAGCGCCGAGGATGCCGCCGAGAGCAACACCGTTGAAGTGACCATCTATAACCTGCGTAAAAAGCTCGGCAGCGCGTTTATTCAAACCGTGCGCGGCGTCGGCTACCGCGTCAACGCGGTTTAGTATGAAGCACCACACGCTCACGCGCTCGTTGTTCCTGCGCATCGCGCCGACCATTCTCATCACCATCTGCATTATCGGCGTGCTGGCGTTCAAAGGCGCGACGCGGCAGATTCACCATGTGTACGATGCGCAGCTGATCAGCAGCGCCAACCTGATCTGGCTGGTGGTCGAGGACGAAATGAGCGTCGAGCGCGAGCCGTTCCGCCGCATTCGCAAAATTGACCTGACGGTGAGTAACCAGAAAGCCTTGAACGAAGTCGCCGCCATCTACGCCAGCAGCCGCATGTTCCGCGTCTGGCGCGGCAACCGCCTCGCCATGATTTCCGATAAAGCGCCGATTGTCGGCATTCCGCAACAGGCCAGCGGCCTTTCGTATGTGAAGGATGACAACGGCGAGCGCTGGCGGGTCTATAGCCTCGAGATTCCGCAGACGAACATCACGGTCGAAGCGGGCGAAAAAATCAGCCTGCGCGCGGCATTGGTGAAAAACATCCTGTTGACGCTGGCCGCGCCGCTCGCGCTGCTGGTGCCGCTGGTGGGCGCGCTGATCTGGGTGGGCATCGGTTCGGGGCTGGGCACGGTGCGGGCGCTGATTGCGCAGATTCGCAGCCGTTCGCCGGATGATTTGTCGCCGCTGAGCCTTGCCCATGTACCGCGCGATCTGTCGCCGCTGGGCAATTCCATCAATCAGTTGCTGCAGAAGCTCGAACATTCCTTCAACGCCGAGAAGCGGTTTGCCGAACATGCCGCCCACCATCTGCGCACGCCGCTGGCCACCATCAAGCTGCAATTGCAGATGATGGAGCAGGCGCGCAACACGCAGGAGCGCGCGTCATCGCTGGCGGATTTGCGCGCCTCGATCGAGCGGGCATCGCGGCTGGTAGGGCAGTTGCTGACCTCAACCCGCATCAGCCACCAGCCGGTGGTGCGCCAGCCGCTTAATGTCAAACAGCATGTGATTGCCATCCTCACCGAATTAGCTGCGATTGCCGCGCAGAAACAGATTGCGCTGTCGCTCCACGGTGCCGATAATCTCTGGGTGATGGCCGATGAAACCCTGCTGCGCCTGCTGATAGGAAACATCATCGAAAACGCGGTGAAATATACGCCCGAGAACGGTGCGGTCGATGTGGTGCTGAGTGAGGACGGCAGCACCATCTGCTGTGCGGTGACGGACTCCGGCCCCGGCATCCCTGAGGCGGAACGGGCGCATGTGTTCCAGCGCTTCTACCGCGTCGGCACGCCCAAGGCGCAAGGCACCGGGTTGGGGTTGGCGATTGTGGCCGAGATTGCGGCGCGGCTGTCGGGCAGTATCCTACTCAAAACGCCGGAGAATGGCGTCGGGCTGCGGGTGGAAATTCGCCTGCCGCGCGCGACGGTGCTCAGCGCGGAGTAAAAATACGGGCGATGTCGGCGGCATCGAGTAGGCGATGGTCGCCCGCCTTCAGATCATCAGGCAATGTCAGCCCGCCGACCGATTCACGGTGCAGTGCGGCGACATGGTTGCCCACCGCCGCAAACATCCGCCGCACCTGATGGTAGCGCCCCTCATGCAAAGTGAGCCGTGCGGTGGTGTCGCTGAGCGCCTGCATTTCGGCAGGTTGCAGCGGCGTTTTTTCGCCTTCGAGCATCAGGGTGCCGCTGGCAAAAATCGTCGCTTCATCGCCGCGCAAGGGCCGCGCGAGGGTGGCGAGGTAGCATTTGGCGACATGCTGTTTGGGCGAAATAATTTTATGCAGCAGCGCGCCATCGTCGGTGAGTAGCAACAGCCCCGAAGTTTCCTTATCGAGCCGTCCGACGCTCGATAGTACCGGATCGCGCCGCCGCCAGCGCGCAGGTAGCAGGTCGTAAATCAGCGGCCCCGATTCTTTGTGCGAGCAGGTGACGCCCAGCGGTTTATGCAGCAGCACCACCATGCCGGGCAGCGGGTCAATCGCTTCGCCGTCGACGGTGAGGCGGTCGCACAGCGTGGCATCAAGCGGCACCCGCGCACCGCAATCGAAGATGGGCTGGCCATCCAGCAGCACGCGGTCCGTATCGGCCAGATGCTCGATTTCGCGGCGCGATCCGTAGCCCATACCGGCCAGTAATTTGTCGATGCGGATGGTTGTGCTCATTTCATTTTATGCCTTCGATAATTTTGAAACCCTCTGCATCCGCAATCAGGCGGTGGCTTAAAAAACATTCCCCAAACACCGCCTCGTAGGGCAGATGCCGGTTGGCGACCAGCCAGCAGGCGCCACCGCTGTCGAGCATTGCGGCGGCACGGCGGATGAAGGCCTGCCCGAGGGATTTATCTTCGATGCCCGCATCGTGAAATGGCGGGTTCATGACGACAAAATCGAGGTTGTGGGGGAAATCGGTTTCGGTGGTGCGCACATCCGCCCAGATAAAGCGTGCGCGCGCGTCGTCGAGGTTTTTTTCGGCGGCGCTGATCGCGCGGCGGTCGATGTCGATGGCGGTGAGTTCGCGCACGCGGGCGCTGCGCAGCACTTGCTGGCTGAGTACGCCAAGCCCGCAGCCAAGGTCGGCGCCGCGTCCGGCAAACTCTGGCAGGTGCTTGAGCAGCAGCGCGCTGCCTGCATCCAGCCGGTCCCAACTGAAGATGCCTGCCTGCGTCCATAGCCCGTGGGCGGGGTGGCGATGCAGCGCCCCGGCGGCGAGGGCTTCGTCGATCTGCAGCAACTGCGCGGGTCGCGTGCATGAAACGATGCGGTGATGGCGGCGCGCTTCTCCGGTCGTAGCGCAGCCGAAGCCTGCGAGTTCCATAGCGAGGCGGCGACCGCCTTTATCCGCCGGGGCAAGCGCGGTAAGCGGCGCGCCGACGGCCAGCGCGCGCAGAGCAAGCGCGAGGGTATAGCGCCGTTCGGTGGTGTTGGCGGGTGCGTAAATCACCGCGCTGCGCAGGCTTTCCGGGGCGTAATCCTCAAGTGCCGCGCTTCCAGGAATCAGCGGCGAGCATGGCTGCGCCCCCTCGGGCAGCGGCAGCAGATGCGCAGGCGGTGTGCCGTAAACGGCGTGCAGTGGGGCAGGGTGCATACGCATGGTTTAGCGCGCCTGTAAGTAAAAACCAAGCGTGGCGACGCTTGCCAGCCGCGCCGCACGCGCCTATGACGGGGTCATGAATCAGGAAACAACAGTGCAGGCGTTTTGCGAGGCGGTGCTTGATGCCGTCGCCAGCGGTGGTCTGGTGAAGGTGACGCTCAGTAAGCCGACGGCCACAGCCGGGGATGTAAAGTCCATCGACATCCGCCCCATTATGGTCAAGCGCGCACTCAAGCTGAGTTTCACCACTCACCACCGCACGCGCGACGTGGTCAAGAATTATCCGCCGCAGGAAGCCGCCGCGCTGATGGTTTCGCAACTCACCGAGCATTTCAATGCCGCGCGTTGCTGTGCGACCTCAGGCGACATCACGCTCACGCGGCGCGATGGGCAGTATCAAATGAGCCACCACGCGGCGAGTGTTGCCGCCGCACCGACCCTGAGCCACGACCAGCCCAAACAGCGCCTTATCACGAGCGCGGGCAAGCCGTATCTGCATGCGCTCGGGATTACCGATGCGAACGGCACGGTCTATAAAAATGCGCAGGATAAATTCCGCCAGATTAATAAATACATCGAGATTCTCGACGGGCTGTTGCGGCAATTGCCGCCGCGCGGCGTGCTGCGCCTTGTCGATATGGGCGCGGGCAAGGGCTACCTCACCTTCGCGCTCTATGATTATATCGCGCACACGCTCGCGCGCCCGGTCGAAATCACCGGGGTCGAATCGCGCGCCGATCTGGTGACGCACTGCAACGCCATCGCGCAGGCGGCGGGGTTTTCGGGCCTGCGTTTTGTTGAAAGCAGCATCGCCGCCTATGATTGCAGCGGTGCTGACGGGGTGATCGCCCTGCATGCCTGCGACACCGCGACCGACGATGCCATCGCCAAAGCGGTGCGTGCCGATGCGGCGTTGATTGTGGTCGCGCCGTGCTGCCACAAGCAGGTGCGCCGGGCGCTGCCAAAACCGGATGCCGCGCACCCACTCGCTTTTTTGCTGCAGCACGGCACCTATGTCGAGCGCCTCAGCGAAATGGTGACGGACGGCATTCGCGCGCAACTGATGGAGTTGCACGGCTACCGTAGCAAATTATTCGAATTTATTTCGGATGCGCATACCCCAAAAAATGTCATGATTGTCGGAGTCAGGGCCGCCACGCCGCCCAGCGAAAAAACGCAGCACTCCTTGCGCGCCGCCATCGCCCAAAGCAAGGCGCATTTTGGCATTACCCACCACCGGCTCGAAGGGTTGCTGGCGTAACCGCATGCCGGTTGGCAAGCGGCCCTGCCTGTGCTAACACCGGGCACATGGATACGGAAATCATCATGGCGGGCGGCGGGCTGGTCGGCAACGCGCTGGCGATTGCGCTGGCGCAGGGCGGCATCCGCGTGACCGTCATCGACCCGCTGCCGCGCGCCGAGCAGGTCGCCGCCGGGTTCGATGGCCGCACTTCGGCGATTTCCTCGGGCAGCGTGCGCATCCTCAACCATCTGGGGGTGTGGAAGCATATGGCGCCGCAAGCGCAGCCGATTCACGATATTCGTGTTTGCGATCAGGATAAGCCGGGCTTTGTGCATTATTCGGATAAGGATGTCGGCGAGCCGTTCGGCTACATCCTCGAAAATCAGGTCATCCGCCGGGGGTTGTATGCGGGGCTGGAGGGCGAGCCGAATATCCGCATCATCGAAAGCAAAGTGACCGGCTACCATGCCGACGCTGTGGGCGCGACGGCGGAACTGGAGAATGGGGAATCCATCACCGCACCGCTGCTGATTGCCGCTGACGGGCGCTTCAGCAAGCTGCGCGAGGCGGCCAATATCCCGCACCGCGTGATTTCCTACCACCAGACGGCGATAGTCTGCGTCATCGAGCATGAACACCCGCATCACGGGCTGGCGCTCGAAAAATTCTACCCCGCCGGGCCGTTCGCGCTGCTGCCGCTGGTGCCGGGCGAAAATGGCGTCCACCGCAGCGGCGTCGTCTGGACAGAGCACGACGATGACGCGCCGAACTTTGTGGCGCTTAACGAGGAAGCCTTTAACGCGCAGTTGCAGCGCCGCGTCGGCGAAAGCCGCGACAATTACTGGGGCACGGTGCGCGTGGTGGGCAAACGCTTTGCCTATCCGCTCAAACTCATGCGCGCGGAGACGTTTATTGCGCCGCGTTTCGCACTGGTGGGGGATGCTGCGCACGGAGTTCACCCCATCGCCGGGCAGGGGGTCAACCTCGGCTACCGCGACGTGGCGGTGCTCGCCGAATTGCTGATTGCACAGCGCAAATTGGGGCTCGACCTTGGCAGTGAAGCGGTGCTGAAGCATTACCAGCGCTGGCGGCGGTTTGATTCTTTCAGCATGACGGCGGGGACGGACCTGCTCAACCGCCTGTTTAGCAACAATCTGCCGGGGATGTCGCTCCTGCGCCGGGCGGGGATGGTCGCGGTTGACCACCTGCCGCCGGTCAAACATTACCTGATGCGCCACGCCATGGGGCTGGTGGGCGATTTACCGAAAATGATGCGCGCCGATAAAGCAGCGTAATCCGGACAGGCATTTCCCTTTACAGCGCGTAAAGGATTCCACTACCTTTGCGCTATGCCTGCGCACCCCACCGTTGAAGCTATCCTTGCCGCACTGGTCGCGTTCGATACGACGAGCAGCGCTTCCAACACGGCCTTGATTGCGTGGATCGAAGAGTATCTCGCGCCATATGCCGCGCAGGTTACGCGCGTGAATGAAACCAACGCGCACGGTATTACGAAATCGGCGCTGCTGGCACGCATCGGGCCGCAGGTCGAAGGCGGCATTGTGCTGTCTGGCCATACGGATGTGGTGCCCGTCATCGACCAGCAATGGACGGGGGGCGTGGGGGCTGAAACGGCCTTCACCCTCACCTGCCGCGACGATCGGTTCTATGGGCGCGGCACGGCGGATATGAAGGGATTTATCGCCCTCGCGTTGGCGCAGGCACCGGTGTGGGCGACACAGGAGTTGCAGCGGCCTGTCTGGCTGGCGCTATCGTATGACGAGGAAGTCGGCTGCAAATGCGCCGAGCCGCTGGCGGTCGAGTTCACACAACGCACCATCAGGCCGCAGCTGATTATGGTTGGCGAACCGACCATGATGCAGGTGGTTGATGAGCATAAGGGCATCGACGCGTTCGAGACCATCATCACGGGAAAAGAGGGGCATTCCAGCGCGCCGGATGCGGGGGTAAACGCCGCCTATATCGCCGCGCATCTGACCGTCTGCCTCGAGGAAATGAATCTGCAGCAACAAGCGCAGGCGGTAGGCGGCAGCGCTTTTCCCACGCCCTATAGCACAGTGCATGTGGGCGTTATGCAGGCGGGTGTGGCGCGCAATATCATCGCCGGGAGCGCCGCGATTCGTTGGGAAGTGCGGCCCATGCCCGGGGCGGATGTTAACGCGATTATTGCGCCGTTTGAAGCGTGTGTTGCAGCGCTTATAACGCGCTATCCGGGCTGTGCAATCGAGACACGGCGGCTTACCCATGTGCAGGGGTTGAAAAAACAAAACGGCGATGCGGCCTATCTGGCACTGGCCATGTATCTGGCTGGTAGCAACGGTGCGCCGGGTGCGGTGTCGTATGGCACCGAGGGCGGTGCGTTCGGTGCGCACGGGTTCCCGACGGTTATCTGCGGCCCGGGCAGTATCGATCAGGCGCACCAGCCCGACGAATATATTGCCAAGGTGCAGCTTGAAAAAGGCGCGGCGATGATGCAGCGCGTCGGCGAGGTGCTGGCGCGGGGAGGCAGGGGTGCGGGGAGGCAGGGTAGCAGGGAGGCAGGGTAGCGGGGAGGCAGGGGTGCGGCCCATGACCGCGCCGCGAGCGCTCCCTCGCCCGCCTGCGGGAGATGGCCGGGGTGAGGGCTTGCCAGCCTCCAGCGCCAAGCCCCACCATTTGTCATGCCAAACTTGATTTGGCATCCAGCGCGACGTGTCCACGTCGCAAGATTCTTCTGAAGTGGCTGGATGCCAGCGTAAAGCTGGCATGACAAGGGAGGCTGAAGTGGCATCTGTCACCCCATCTCCACCTGTCACCCAACACCCCGCATCCCCACCTGTCACCCCGCATTCATTGCGGGGGCGGCCTTCAAGATGGATGCCGTCATCGGGCGGTATGACGAGGGGAGAGTAATCAGCCCGACCCTGCCACCCCCGCCGCGTGTCATGCCAAACCGGATAAGGCATGGCGCCGCACGGGGTAAAAATGGGCAAAAAAAGCCAAAAAACCGCTATTTTGTCACACAACTGTCATATTCTATGTGCTATATTGAGGGTGAGGAGAAATTATGGCTGATGATGTAGTACCAGATATTGCCCGGCAGTTGCTGCAGAGGCAGTCATCGCAAGGTCAAGGCGGTGGAGTGATGTATGTGTTTGGTGCGCGCGAGACTATCAATGTCGGTGCGGGACTTTCGTTGCAATCCGCTGCACCTAAGGCCGAAGGTACGTTCAGAATGGCCGCACAAAAACGTGAAGGTCTTTTTGCTAAATTACTTGCGGATATGGGGTTTAAAAGCGCAGATTTTGTCAAAGGCTTTGAGGATGCAAGCAGTCGTGCGCCAGTGCGTGAGGCGAGTCAGGCAGAGTTGTTTGGCCAAGGGGGACCAAGTGGAGGTTATGCTTCCATGGTTAGTGGCCCATCCGGCTCCGGTCTGGAAATCGGCTAGTTCCCGGCCTGACAACATCTGGCGTTCATGAAGCGCCACCCAGTCACAAAAACGCAATCCACTCAAACATAACGATAAAAACCTATGCGTCTGGCGCATGACGCACCTGCACAATGCGCGCTCCTCATCGGCGGCAATCCGGCGCATAACAACCCCAGCAACCACAAGGTTGCGCCAAGAAAAGGATGGGGTTTACGATGCGTTTCACTTCAAGAATGTTTGCGCTGGCTGCATTACTTGCCTGTGCCGCCTGTGCCGATCAATCCGCCACCCGCGCGAATCTGGCCGCAACCGGCGCTCAGCAATTCAGCGCCATCCGTTGGGATGATGCGGTTTCCGCCAGCCAATCGGCGGTGGTTGGCAACGGCAAGCTGATATTCATGCGCTGATTGCCGCTTTTTACGTCCGTTTCTGCGCGGATTTCCGCGGGTTTTTCCCGTTTTCCAGCAACCTTTCCTCCAGTGCATTTCCTTGCTTGCATTTTCCATTTCGTTGCGTATGTTAGCGCTCCTTGACGAACGTGAGCGGGCGTAGCTCAGTGGTAGAGTGTCACCTTGCCAAGGTGAATGTCGAGAGTTCGAATCTCTTCGCCCGCTCCATTCGTTAAGCCTCGCTCCCGGGGCTCAACGAATGGACTGGCCAATGCCAGCAGGCCCGCGTCACTCCCGCCCGAAGGTTTTTCATGCATACCGGCACGCTCGACCCCGCCCTTCTCGAAATCCTCGTCTGCCCCGTCACCAAGGCGCGGCTGACCTATGACGAAGCGGCGCAGGAGTTAATCTCCCCCGCCGCCGGGCTTGCCTACCCCATCCGCGATGGCATCCCCATCATGCTGCCCGAAGAAGCGCGTAAGTTGTAAGGGCCAGATAAGTGGGTGTTGCGGGGCGGTTGAGGTTTACACGCGCGGCGGATGGCGCTAGGTTCCCGGTAGCGTAAACAACATCAACACTCACCGGCGGCGGGCGACCGGTGGCTGGCGACTCAACCTCAGCGGCGACACCATGCTGGATATTATTTTCGTTAAGGGCGGCTTCGTCATGTATGTGATTGTGGCGCTCTCGGTTTATGTGCTCGGGATTATCCTGTTCAAGGCCCACCAGTTTATCACGAGCGGCGTCTTTAACACGCAATTCATCGACCGCGCGATGCTGCTGATTAAGCGCGGCGAGCTGACCGATGCCGCGCAGTTGCTCGCCCGCGAGAAGGGGCCGCTGGCGCGCATTATGCGAGTCGCGGTCGAAGGGGTGATGAACCGCGAGATCACCATGAAAAGTCGCGAATCGGAGATTGCCCGCGTCGGCTCGGCGGAACTGCGCTACCTCGAATCGCAGATGCGCGGGCTGGAGATGGCCTCCTCCATTGGCCCGTTGCTTGGGCTGCTTGGCACGGTCATCGGCATGGTGGCGGCGTTTGCCAAGCTGGCAGAATCCGGCGCGCGGGTGGACCCTTCGCAACTGGCCGGCGGCATCTGGCAGGCGCTGATTACCACGGTCGGCGGGTTGGTGGTGGCGGTGCCTGCGATGGCTGCCTATTACCTGATCGATAGCCTGATCGAGCGCGTGCGCGCCACCATGCGCGACGTGACGATTCAAACCCTGGCGCTGGAGGATGTGTTTATCCGCAACGAGAAGGAGCAGGAAAAACGCGAAGTGCTGGAGCGCGAAGCCCGCGCCCGTAAGCTGATGGAGGAGCAATCCAACCTGCTTGCCAACCCGCGCGGCGCGCCGCAGAGTTCGAGCACGCTGCACCTGCTCAACCCCAGCTACAATAAGTTCTAGAGGCAGCGATGGATTTCGAACGCCAACGCAGGCTGGTTTCGGAAATAAACCTCACGGCGTTAATCGACATCGTGTTCCACCTCATGGTGTTTGTGATGCTCACCACCAGCTTTGTCGTTTCCGAATCCATGGAGCTGTCGCTGCCCTCGGGTAAAGCGCCGCCTGCCCACCAGGCCGAACGGCAGGTGCTGCGCATCCAGATTGCCGGGGATGGCACGGTGCTAGTTGATCATCAGCCGATGGGCATTGACCAGATGAGCGGCGTTCTTGGCGACCGCATCGCCGCTGCGCCGGAAATAAGCATCGCGATTTTCACCACCGCCGGGGTCAGTGTGCAGCAGCTTATTTCGGTGATGGATGCGGTGTACCTGACGGGCGGGCGCAACGTCCAGGTCGATAAGGTCTAGCATGGAGTTCAAGCGTAACACCCGCAAATTGCGCGCCATCAGCATGGTGTCGCTGATTGATATTGTTTTTACCATCATCCTCTTTTTTCTGGTCGCCGGGCATATGGAAAAATTCAGCATCGTGCCGGTAGAGTTGCCGCGCGCCGATTCCGGCCAGCGCTTGCAGGAAGGGCCGGTCGTGGTGAGCCTCGGCCGATATGGCGAGGTGATTATCAACGATGAGCTGTATGAGGGCGGCGCCATCGCCGACGTGCTGACGCGCGAATTTGCCATCAACCCCGAGCGGGTCGTCACCATCAAGGCGGATGCGCATCTGGCCGCCAACAGCCTGGTCGATTTCCTCGAGCAGATTCGTGCGGCGGGCGGTAAAAACCTGTCGCTGGTCACCGATGCCGGACCGATGGCGGTGGGGCCATGAACTGGGGGCTGACGCAGGGCATTTTAGGCCGTGGGCGCAAAAGCCTCGCACCCTCGGCGCTGGCGGTGGGGCCGAACACCTACCTGACCTCGACCGATTTTGCGAAAATGCTGGGGGTGGCGTTCCTTGTACATGTGCTGGCTTTCGTCATCGCCGCTCTGATGCCTTCCACGGAGGTGACAAACATTCCGGTGCGGGCGCTGTCGTTCAAAATCGGCGGGGCAGATCGCATCGCCGCCGATGGCCGGCCTGCCGCTCCCGTTGCTGCGGTAACGCCGCCTGTCCCTGCGCCGGTGGCTCCGCCGGTGATGCAGGCAGCGCGCAGCGAGAGCTGGCGTATTCGCCCCGATATGCCCGCGCCGGTCGTGCCTGCGCCGCTCGCGCGGCCGCCGGCGAATCCCGCGCCAAAACCGCCGCGCGTGGTGCGGGTAGAGGAGGCGCTGGCGCAACAGGCGCCTGCGATTGCACCCAGACCGCAGCAATATGTCCGCGAAGTCGGCGCGCCCAGCCCGCAGGCGGTGGCGGAAAACGCGCAGCGCAGTGCCGGGGTGGCGGAGGGCGCCATCGGCGGACAGGGCAGCGTCACCAGCCTGAGTGAGCAGACGGCGCAGGCCATCCGCGCGCGCTACGAGCAGGAAATATCGAGCTGGATTCAGCAGCATAAATTTTACCCGGCGGCGGCCAGCGGGCGCGAAGGCCGGGCAGTGCTGCGTATGCGCATCGACCGCGCGGGCAACGTGCGCTATTACGCCATCGAGCAATCCTCGGGCCTGATGGTGCTCGACGATGCGGCGCTCGACATGATCCGCCGCGCCAATCCGGTGCCTGCTGTCCCGGCGAGCTACCCTGCGGGGAGCCTTGTCGAGTTCCTGATTCCCATCAGCTTCAAGGCGCCGCAATGAGCGCCGCCCCGCGCATTGTGCTGTTTGGCCCCCACGGGCAGGTGGGCAGCCGCCTGCTGACCACGCTCACGGCGGCGGGGTATGAGGTGACCGGCATCGACCGGGTGCGCTGCGATTTCGCGCAGGCAACGCCGAAGGAAATTGCCCTCATCCTGCGCGCGGTGGAGCCGCAACTGGTCATCAACGCGGCGGCCTATACGGCAGTGGATGCGGCGGAAAAGGACGCGGCGACGGCTATGCGTATCAACGCTGAAATGCCCGGAATGCTTGCCACCGCCGCCGGAGAACAGGGCGTGAAGCTGGTGCATTTCTCGACCGATTATGTCTTTGATGGCGTCGCAGGGGCGCCCTACGACGAGGCGGCGGCCACGCACCCGCTTGGGGTTTACGCCCGCAGCAAACGCGACGGCGAAGTGGCAGTGCGCGCGCAGGGCGGGCATGTTTTTCGCTTGCAATGGGTCTATGGCGGGCGCAGCAAAAACTTTTTCAGCACTATGGCGACGTTGCTCAGGGAGCGCGACGAGGTGCGCGTGGTTGCTGACCAACTCGGCGCGCCGAGCCATGCGCAGCATATTGCGGAGGCAATTACAGAAGCCGCGCCGCGCCTGATTGGCGGTGAAATCCCGGCGGCGATTTACCACCTGAGCGCGGCAGGCCACACCAGCTGGCACGGTTTCGCCTGCGCGATCGCCCGCGCCCTGCAGAGCCGCGCGCGCGTGGTGCCGATTGTGACGGATGAGTATCCTTTGCCCGCCCCGCGCCCGAAAGATGTGCGTCTTGATGGCGGCGCGCTTGCCTCCTACGGCATCCGTATGCCACACTGGCACGAAGGTATCCCCCTCGCCATGAAGGAAATCTATGCGGATTCATGATACGGCGCTCCCCGAAGTCAAGCGGGTGACGCTCGATAAACTTTCGGACACGCGCGGCTTTTTTATCGAGCGCTACCATGCGGAAAAGTTCCACGCCCTCGGGATTACGGCGGATTTTGTGCAGGTCAACCACTCGCGCTCGTTGCCGCGTGTGGTGCGCGGTCTGCATTTTCAGCATACGCCTGCGCAGGGTAAGCTGGTTGGCGTCACCCGGGGCGCGATCCTCGATATCGCGGTGGATGTGCGGCCTGGCTCGGCGAGTTTCGGGCGGCATGTGGCGGTCGAGCTGAGCGAGGAAAACGCCGAGATGCTCTGGATTCCGGCGGGCTTCGCGCATGGGTTCTGCGTGCTGGGCGATGCGGCGGCGGATGTGGTCTACCACATGAGCGCGCTGTACGCGGCGGCGGGCGAGAGCGGCATCCGTTTCGATGACCCGGCCCTTGCGATTGCGTGGCCATATGCGCGCGAGGAGGCCATCCTCTCCGATCGCGACGCTGCCCTGCCGACGCTGGCGGCAATGCAAGCGCATTTAACCACCTGGTTTGAGAGCGCCCGATGACGCTTGTAAAGCCGCGCGCGATTCTGTTCGACTGGGATAACACGCTGGTCGATACCTGGCCGCTGATTCACACCGCCATGAACGTGACCATGCGCCATATGGGCCAACCCGAATGGAGCTACGAGCGTATCCGCAACGAGGTCAAACACTCGATGCGCGATTCGTTTCCGACGCTTTTTGGCGAACGCTGGCAGGAGGCGGGGGCGCATTACCAGCAGAGCTACCGCGCGTTGCATCTTGAACAATTGACGCCGCTGCCCGGGGTGACGGCGATGCTCGAATCCATCGCGCCCGATATATTTCTCGGGGTGGTGAGCAACAAACAGGCCCCCACCCTGCGCCTTGAGCTGGCGCATCTTGGTTGGCAGAAATATTTCAAAGTCGCCGTCGGTGCGACCGATGCCCCGCGCGACAAACCCCACCCCGATCCGGTGCTGTTCGCGCTCAGGGATTCGGGCATCGCGCCCGCCGCGGATGTCTGGTTCGTTGGGGACACAGGTGCGGATTTAGGTGCTGCGCAGGCGACGGGCTGCACGCCGGTTCTCTATGGCGAGCAGGATGTCCCCGAAACAAATGGGGAATATGACGGCTACCCGTTCGCCGTGCATGTGCGCGACCACGAGGCGTTAAAGGCGCTGATTACAGCTAATTTCTGAAGGCGTTGAGCGTGTGCGCCGCCTCGGCCATTTCGCTGAGGCCGGCATAGAGCGCGGGCGCATCCTCGCTGCCAAGCTGCGCTTCGAGCGTGCGCAAATGCGGAAGAATCCCCTCGATAATCCCGGCCATGGCGGCGGCGTTGGCGCTCATCGCCTCGGTGTCGGCCTCGGGCGAAATCGCCGCCGGGGCGACCATGTCGCGCAGGCCGCCCGCCCCGAACGGGCGCAGGTTCATCCCCGAGTGCTGCTCGTAAAGCGAGACGCCTGAAATCAGGCTGGCGGCCAGCACGCGCGGCAGCAGCGTTTTGGCGAGAATGTTCGTGTCGGCGGCGCCTGCACCCGGGTCGCCCGCGCGCAACTCGCCTGCAAAATGTTCGAGCAGGGCGATGTAGGTCGCAAGCGCAGGCAGCAGCGCCGCCCGGTTTTCGAGCGCAATATCCGTCCACATACGCGGGTTGGAACGGGCGATGCGCAGGAACTGCCCGAGCATGACGTCCTCCGCCTCAAGGGTGATGCCGCGCTTATGGAAATAATGCGCGGCCACAAAAGCAATGTAGTGCGGCAGGTGCGAGACGTAGGCGTAAATCTGGTCGTGCACTTCGTGGGGCATGGCGATAACCTCCGCCCCGGCGAGTTGCCACAGCGCCTCGATAGCCCGGAAGGCCTCGGCGTCGGTGGTTTCGTCGGGCGTGAGGATGCACAGCTTGCCGGCGAATAAATCCGCCCGCGCGGCATCGGGGCCGGATTTTTCGCTACCGGCGATTGGGTGTGCGGGGACAATATGCGCCTGCGGCAGCGCGCGCGCGACCGCCACCATGCTGCCTTTGACCGAGCCGAGATCGGTGACGATAGCGCCGTTTTCGACCTGTGGGGCAATCGCTTGCGCCAGCGCACGGTAGGCGCCCAGCGGCGCGGCGAGGACGATAATATCCGCCCCGTGCGCGGCTTGGGCGGGCGTCGTGGCAACGGCATCGACCGCGCCGCGCGCGCGCAGGGTTTCGGCGTGTGCAGTGGCCGGGTCGTAGGCGCTGACGAAAATATCCGCGCCGTTCTCGCGCAGCGCGAGCACGAACGAGCCGCCAAGCTGCCCCGCGCCCAGCAGAGCAATATGCAGACGTTCACTCACGCGGCGCGGGCTTTCGCGAAGGCATCAAGCGCGGCGAGCAGCAGAGTATTTTCCTCCGCCGTGCCAATCGAAATGCGCAGGTAATCCGGCAAGCCATAAGCGGCCACTTCGCGCACGATCAGCCCGTGCGCGGCGAGGTGGGCGTTCACCTTCGCCGTATCCTCCCCGAAACGCACCAGCACAAAGTTGGTGACGCTTGGCACTACCAGGTAGCCGTGCGCGGCGATGGCCTGTGCCACCCGCGCGCGTTCGGCGGCATTTTTCGCCCGCATAGCGGCGAGGTAGCCCGCATCGCCGATGGCGGCGACGCCGGCCGCAAGGGCCGGGGCGCTGACGTTGAACGGGCTGCGCACGCGGTTGAGCACGTCGATCATCGGCGCGGGCGCGAAGGCCCAGCCAAGGCGCAACGCCGGCAGGCCATGGATTTTCGAGAAGGTGTGAAACACCACCGTGTTGCTGCCTTCCTTCACCAGACGGAGGCCGTCCTCGTAGTCGGGGCTATCGAGATATTCGGCGTAAGCGGCGTCCAGCCCGAGGATGATGTCCTCGCGCAGGCCCGCGCGCAGGCGGCGGATTTCGCTGAACGGAATGACAGTGCCGGTCGGATTGTTGGGGTTGGCGACAAAGACGATTTTCGTGCGCGGGGTGACGGCGGCAAGCAACGCGTCCACATCCGTATGCAGGTCTTTCTCGGGCGCGGTGACGGGGGTCGCGCCGTTGCCGAGGGCATAGATTTTATACATGAGGAAGCCGTGGGCGGTATAAAGCACCTCGTCGCCCACCCCGGCATAGGCGTGGACGAGCATGCCGATTAATTCATCCGACCCCGCGCCGCAGATGATTTGCGCCGCCGGTAAATGCTGGCTGTCGGCAATCGCCTCGCGCAGGGTGGCGTGTCCGCCGTCGGGGTAGCGGTGCAACTCGCCCGCCAGGGATTGAAAAGCCGCAATCGCTTTGGGCGACGGGCCCCACGGATTTTCGTTCGAGGAAAGCTTGATGACGCGGGCATCGCCCTGCATTTTCGACTTGCCGGGCGTGTAGGGGGAGATGTCGCGGATGCCGGGTTTGGGGATAGGCTGTTGGGTCATGCAGAGGCTCCTAAGTGAATGGCGCGCGGGTGGGCGCCGAGAAAAATACCGTCGTCATCCGGATGGAAGCCGTCGCGCGTTACCAGTTCGCCCGCGCGCAGGTGGTAGCTGATGTCGTCGCCCGAAGGCTCGGGGGTAACGGTGGCGAGAGCGACTGCTGCCGTTGCGCCCGCAGGCAGGTTGTCCGCCACCACGGGCAACTGTGCAAAAATGAACAGTCCGGCGGCGCGCAAGGCTTCGGCCTGTTGCCACCAGTCGCTTGCCGTCGGGGTCGGCAGGATGAGGATGTTGCTACGGCGTGTGGCCAGCGTTTCCAGCGCGGTGGCGAGCGTGGCGGATGCGGTAAGCCCGACCTGCACGCCGAAATACTCGCGCGCCAGCCAGAGATGTTCGGGGTAAGCGGCCAGCGCCGTCACGGCAAGCGACGATTCGAGATGGGTGCTGGCGCCAATCAACTGCCGCCAGATGGCCAGCGCCGCGAGCGCGGGGAAGGGGCCGTGGGCAAAGCGGTCGCAGGTGGCCCGATGCATCTGCCCCTCGCGGCCCGGGCGGATATGGCAGGTGTTGGGCCAGTGCGCCGCTTTCAGCGCCGCCACCTCGGCGATAATGCCGATGCGCGCGTTGAATAAATCCGCAAGCTGGCGATCCATCGCATCAATCCGCGCGCGCAGGGCGGCGAGGGTGGCTTCAGCGGTTTCGGCGGTTTTTGTGCAATCATCCATGCGGCTGGTGTAACGGATAGCGCGCAGCGGTGCAAGTGCCCGCACCCCGATTTGCACCGGGATGCGGGGAGGTTTCTTCCTGCTTATTTGTTCGCGGCGGGTGCCGGTGCGGCGGCGGCGGGTTTCTCACCGGCGGCGGCTTTGGCAGCGCGTGCCTCGCGGCGTTGTTTCCACTCGGCGCGCTTCGCTTCGTGGTGTGCTTTCATTTCGTCTTTGGTGAGTTTGCCGTCCTTGTCGCCGTCTATTTCGGTGAACATGCTGTCACCTTTGGCGCGCCATTCGTCTTTGGAGATACCGCCGTCGCTGTTCGCATCTGCTTTTTCGAACATCGGGTGCGCCGCAGGGCGGTGCGGCGACGACTCAGCGGCAATAGCGCTGCTGACGGTGAATGCGGCGAGTAAACTGACGGCACAGAACGAAATCTTTTTCATGGCGAAGGCTCCTTCGGGAAAAAGCCCGGCACCATGCAGGGCTTGCCGTAAGAGTAAACACTATCGGCATGATGTGAAGCTGAAATCCGCCCCGCCACAGAAAAATTACTGGCCGGAGTCGGGTATTGCCGCCGCCGGAAGCTCCATGCATATCTCGCAGGAGGAAACGGTGAGCGGCAGCACGCGGATGGCGCCTTCCATGCGCTGAATCAGCAGGTTTGCCAGTTGGATATTGCCGTGGATGCGGATGGTTTCGGCGAACATATGCGGGGTGAGGTGCTTCAGGCGGCGGGCGAGGTAATCGCCGCGCTCCTCCTCCGAGAGGCGGTTGGGCGATAATTCGCTGACCACAATGCTCAGCAGTGCCCGCGCGCCATCGCCGCTACGCAGGCAGCGCAGCTGCAGGGTGCTTTCATCCGCCGCATAGCGGATCATCCCGAGCAGCATCATCCATAGAATCTGCGCGAGGGTACCTGCATCGCCCCGGGCGGTGACCGACAGGTCTACGTCTGCCGTGGTGAGTTTCATGCTGCGGCGATCGAGCGCCGGGGCGAGGGTCAGCATGGTCTGCTGCATCAGCGGCGCGAGGGCGACATCGCCCGAAGGCAGCGGCTCTTTTGTGCCAAGTACCGCAAGGGCGCCCGCGATAATCTTCAGGTTGAAACTCGATTCGCAGACCTCGTCGAGGTCGTAGCGCAGGGCGGGATCGCATTGGCGGCGTGCGACATGCTCCTCAAGATAGTGGGCGTAGGAGAGCACCGCGCGGTATTGCGCGCCGATCTCGCGGTGGGCGCTGCTGAGGATGAGCTGCTGTTCGAGGGCAAATTGCGCGATGACCTGCCGCGCCTGCTCCAGTGCCTGCGTGGCTTCGAGATGCTTGCGGTAATGCTCGAGCGCGAAGCTGGCAAACCGGCCGATGTCGCGGGCCAGCCGGGGGAGATGCAGGCAGGATGCCGCAGCGGCAGGGCTTTCGTGCGCACAGAGGCGGCGCAGCGGCTGCAATTGCCGGGCGATGTGGCCGAGCGGCTGCACGAGCAGGCGGTGCAGGGTGAAAAAGAGGCCAAGGCCGACAAGGTTGCCAGCCAGCCAGAGGAGGTATGTGTCGAGCGGCAACAGGGCGAGGTTCGAGAAAGGCGCTTTCCAACGTTCCGGCCACTGAAATCCGGCGGCAATCCCGGTAAAATGCAGGGTAAGCGCGAGGTTGGGAAGAAAGAACAGCGTGCCGGTCAGCGCAATCTCGCCGCGTGCCCGTGGCGGGCGGGCTGCGCGCGGGCCGGTCGGTTCTGAAGCGTGAATAAAGATAGGATTCATCGGCAGTTATAAGATTTACCCCCAGATAATTAATATTTAGTTAAAATTGTAGGGGGTGGGTTAATCTTTGCGCGGGAATAAATGTCAACCAACTGTTTTTATTGTGCTTTTATAGAGTTCAGCAATAGCAGGCGATTATCCGGCAGCGGCGCGTGGCGCCTGCGTATCCATGGCCGGATGCCACTGTGAAAATAGCTGTTGTTCTATTTTATTACAGCAGCCTGCAAAAATTATACACAGATATCTAACGATTTATTAATATAACAATATCCGTGTTAATCTTTGGGGGGATGATGAGGGCAATCATTTACTTACGCCATGTTTTTGCTGCGTCGCACTAAAGGCTATGCTATAGCCCCGCTCATGATTTTTCGCCAACAGTTCTCCCCGCCGGTAATTTTGCTTTTCTGCATGCTTTCCGCCTGCGCCGCCTCGCAAAAAAAATCGGATGTCATGGACCTCTACGAACTGCCGCGTTCCGGTCAGGCGGCTGCGCCTGCCGATAACGACAGTTACTATACGCAGCCTGCCGTTTATAAATGGTGCGGCAACATCAGCGAGGCACCTTCCTGCGGCGGCGGTTAGGCGGGTTAGCGCAGCACATCCGCCTCGATGGCCAGAGGGGCATCGGGGGTGGTAATCGCCCGGTAGACGCCGACATTTTCCAGCACCCGCATGACATAATTCCGGGTTTCACCGAAGGGGATGGATTCAATCCAGTCGATGGCGCCGTGCAGGTTTTCAGGGGGTTTCCCCTGCGCGGCAATCCATTGGCGCACGTTGCCCGGCCCGGCGTTATAGCTGGCGATGCCGAGCACATAGGACCCATCGAAACCGTCGATGATCTGTCCGAGATAGCGTGAGCCGAGGGTGAGGTTGATGGCGCGGTCGGTGAGCATGGCGGGGCGGTAAGGCATGTCGAGCCGTCGGGCGACCTGTCTGGCCGTCGTCGGCAGCAATTGCATCAGGCCGCGTGCGCCGGCGGGGCTTTGCGCATCGGCGTTGAACTCGCTCTCCTGACGGGTAATGGCGAGGGCCAGCGCGGGCTCGATGCCCAGACCTTCGGGCAATTCGAGGCGTGGCCAGCCGTGCGGGATCATCACGACGGCGTTGCGCAGCGCCAGTTTGGCCGCTTCGACCCCGCCCGTCACACCGCCGACATCCGCCGCCAGTTCGGCCAGCAGCGCGAGCGGGCCGTCACCGTTCAGGCGCAGGCCGAGGCCGGTGAGGAACAGGTCGCGCATTTTTTCGTCGCCGTCGGCTGCCAGCCGTCGCACCATGCGCACGCGCGGGTCGGCATCAAATTGCTGGCGCTGGGCATCGGTGGCGGCGGGGGGTGCGGGCAGTGCCAGCGGCGCCTTGGGTTTCAGCCGCGCCAGAGCCAGTTGGCCATAAAACACGGTAGGGTGGCGGGCGGCTTTCTCCAGCCATTCACCGGCGATGCCGGGGTTGCCGTTTTTCTCGGCGGCGCGGGCGGCCCAATAGGCGGCGCGGGCTTTGCTGACCGGGGTGTTGACCGAAGTATAGAGCGTAAAAAACGCCTTGTAGGCCGTGGCGGCGTCGCCGCGATGGCGTAAATGCAGCCAGCCGTTCAGCCACAACGCTTCGGCGCGCGCTTCCCCGGAAAGATTGCCGTGATGCGTCACCAGCGCCAGCGCCCGTGCATAATGGCGCGTGCTGATGGCGGCGCGGGCGGCGCGGGCGCGCAGGGGCCACCAAAGCTCGGGGTAGGGGACTTCTTTCGGTGCGGCAAGCAGCAGGTCGGCGATAGCGTCGTCGTTCCTGTTCAGCCGCCAGCGGATGCGTTCGAAAATAATGCCCGCATCGCGCCGCTGCGCAACGGAGAGGGTGTTGACCAGCTGGGGCGCTTTTTTGTCGCCGCTGAGCAGGGCGATGCGTACCCGAAACAGGTTGTGCCGTTCGACAGGTACCTGCGGCAACTGGCGTTTGGCAGCGGCGAGCTTCCCCTCATACAGCAGGCGATCGAGGCGGGCGGTATGGTCGTCGCGGCGAAGCTTTTTGCCATGTTTCTTCAGGATGCGTTTTTCTTCATCGGCGTTGAAATCGCCTTGCACCCAGGCCTGTTTTATCCAGGCGGCGCGGGTGGCGGCATCCCCCACCCCGGCCTGCGCGCAGGCGAGCATGCCGCGTCCTGAGAGGGGCGGGAAATCAGCGCAGAATTTCTCCATGACGCCGTGGGCGGGAGATTCATCAAAGGCGGCGGCTTCGCTGCGCAGACGGATGATTTTTTCCTCGGGCCAGCCGGGATGCTCTGTCAGGAAATGGTAGCCATCGCGAAAGCCGACAGCATCGGTGCCCGGGGCGCGCAGGGTTTTCCATACGCTGTAGGTGGCCTCAAGCGAGGCGGCGTGCGCGGGCAGCGCCAGCAACACCATACCGACGCAAATCAGGAAACGAAGCATTGGATATTCCCAACAGTTGGACTATCGTTAGCTGATGAAGAAGCGCGCGAAAGTCAAAGAAAATGCCCCGGGCGACTGGTCTATCCCGCCACTTCGGCCCGAGGATAACAAATATACACGGGGCCATGTGCTTATCCTTGGTGGCAGCACGCTGACGGGGGCCAGCAAATTGGCTGCCCGCGCTGCCCAGCGCGCGGGAGCGGGGATGGTCACCCTCGCCACGACAGCGGCGGCGTGGCCAGTCTATGCCGCCGCGATGGAGAGTGCGCTGGTACGGCCATGCACCAGCAAAGAATGGGCGGCTTTGGTTGCGGATGCGCGGATTAGCGCCGTGCTCATCGGGCCGGGTGCGGGGCTGCAGGCGCGCACGAAAAGCGCCATCCGTGCGGCAGCGAAGGCAGGCAAAACGCTTATCCTCGATGCGGATGCGCTGACCCTGCTGGCGGGCGACGCACCACTGCGTCAGACCATGGCCTCCAGCCCGATGATTCTCACCCCGCATGCGGGCGAATATGCCCGCCTTGCCGCCGCGCTTGGGCTGAACCCGGCGGGGGATAAGGCTGCCCGCGCCCGTGCTCTCGCCCGTGCGATGAAAGCGGTGGTGGTGCTCAAAGGCAGCGAGACGATAGTGGCGGATGGACAAGGGAAGCTCCTCATCACCCGCCCGCCTGCATGGCTGGCAAGCGCTGGCACGGGCGATGTGCTGGCCGGAATTATCGCCGCGCTGGTGGCGCAGGGCATGACGGTGTTCGAAGCGGCGTCGGCAGGCGTCTGGCTGCATGCGGCGGCGGCGCGCGCCCATGGTCCGGGCATGATCGCCGAGGATGTAATTGTCAGCATTCCTGCCGCGTTGCGGGCGGCGTTGGCGTAGCGGCGCGACGGCCCCAAAAGCCCAATGTTCATCAAATTGTCACATATCCTGCCGGGGCGATGGGCTATAATCCATGGTGTAGATTTCTATCGACCACGCAAAGGATACATCCGCATACCATGCAGCAGAAACCGCCCATTCCAGAGCGTGATGAGCCCTATCAGGGGGCTAGCGACGCGACCATTGCGCTGGGCAAAGGCAAGATTTACAGCTGGATTGGTAGCGCCGCCGGGGTGGTCGTCGGCGCGCTGACGTCGGGGCATTTCTCAGGATCGATTGAAAAATATGCGCCGAGTGCCACCCGGTTATTGCAGAAACTCAATATTCCTATCGAGCCGAAGAACGTTATCCGTGCCGCCGGGGGCTTGGCCGGGCTGGTCATCGGCAGTTACACCGGCCTTGCCATCGGCGTGGCGCGTGGCATGAAAACAGCGTCGGTTGGCCGCGAGCAGTTCGAGCGCGTTAAGGGCGAACGCAATGACGCCCTCGACCGGGTGAAAGCGCTCGAGGCGGCGGCCGCCGCGCATAACGGTGTGGTTGTTAAGCCGCCCTCAGAATTTACAAAAGAGCTACCAAGCCGCGCGGCACAGGGGAGCCATGCTGCCTCGGTCGAGGCAGAAGCGCTAGCCGCCACCGCGACCCAGCAGATGACGCGCTAACCCAATCCAGAAAGCACATGATTCGCCTACAAAAAAGGCCCTGTATTGCTACAGGGCCTTTCGTTTACGTGGTTCAGGCAGGTTCTGCTACGCTGCGTGGGCGAGCAGAGCCAGCAACAAAATCGCCGAGATATTGGCAATCTTGATGAGCGGGTTGACCGCCGGGCCTGCCGTATCCTTGTAGGGGTCGCCCACGGTGTCGCCGGTGACCGCGGCCTTGTGGGCCTCGGAACCTTTGCCGCCATGGTTGCCTTCTTCGATATATTTTTTCGCATTATCCCATGCGCCGCCGCCCGAAGTCATCGAGATAGCCACGAATAGGCCGGTGACGATGATACCGATCAGCATCGCGCCAAGGCTCGCAAAGGCCGAGGATTGGCCAGCGATTTCGTTGATGACGAAATACAGCGCTACCGGCGTTACAATCGGCAGCAGGCTTGGCACCACCATTTCGCGGATGGCGGCTTTGGTCAGCATGTCCACGGCTTTGGAGTAATCCGGCTTGGCCTTACGCTCCATGATGCCTGGGATTTCTTTGAACTGACGGCGTACTTCGACCACCACAGCACCTGCCGCGCGGCCGACCGCCATCATCGCCATGCCACCGAAGAAATAAGGCAGCAGGCCACCGATGAACAGCCCCACCAGCACATACGGGTCGGCGAGGTTGAACTGCACGTCGAGCGTCGGGAAGTAGTGCTTGATGTCCTGCACATAGGCGGTGAACAGCACCAGCGACGCGAGCGCCGCTGAGCCGATAGCATAGCCCTTGGTGACCGCCTTGGTGGTGTTGCCAACCGCATCGAGTGCATCGGTGGTCACGCGCACATCGCTTGGCAGACCGGCCATTTCCGCGATGCCACCTGCGTTATCGGTCACCGGCCCGTAAGCGTCCAGCGCCACGACGACGCCCGCCAGCGCCAGCATGGTGGTCGCCGCAATCGCGACGCCGAACAGGCCCGCCAGCAGGTACGGCACCAGAATGCCCGCACAGATGACGATAATCGGCATGCCGGTCGCTTCCATCGACACGGCGAGGCCCTGAATCACGTTGGTGCCATGGCCGGTGCCGGAGGCTTTGGCGATGGATCTGACCGGGCGGAAGGTGGTCGAAGTGTAATACTCCGTAATCCATACCAGCGCGCCGGTGACCGCAAGGCCGACCAGTGAGCAGTAGAAAATATCCATCCCCGTGAAGTTGATGCCGCCGGTGGTGACCGCTTCGATCACCTTGCCTTTGACGGTATGCGCCGCCTCGGTGACGCCGCCGACATTATAGACGGTGTCAAAGCCGACCAGTTTTTCGACCAGCTTGTAAATCAGCCCCGCCGAAAGCACGCCGCTGACGACCAGACCTTTATACAGGGCGCGCATGATGCTTTTTCCTGCATCCAGCCGCACGAAGAAGGTGCTGATGACCGACGCGACAATGCACACGCCGCCCAGTGCGAGCGGGAACACCATGAACATCTGCTGCGTGTCGCCGGTGAAGTAAATGGCAGCGAGCAGCATGGTCGCGACAATCGTCACCACATAGGTTTCAAACAGATCCGCCGCCATGCCCGCGCAGTCGCCGACATTGTCGCCGACGTTATCGGCAATCACCGCCGGGTTGCGGGCGTCATCCTCGGGGATACCGGCCTCAACCTTGCCGACGAGGTCGGCGCCCACATCCGCACCTTTGGTGAAGATGCCGCCACCCAGACGGGCAAAAATCGAAATCAGCGAGGCACCGAACGAAAGGGCAACCAGCGCCTCAAGAATCGTCCGCGCTTCGGTGCCCACATCGAGCAGGTAGAAATAATAGCCCGCCGTGCCAAGCAGGCCGAGGCCGACCACGAACATCCCCGTCACCGCGCCCGAACGGAAGGCGATGGTGAGGGCTTTCTGCATCCCGCTGCGCGCCGCTTCCGCCGTGCGCACGTTGGCGCGCACCGAGATATTCATGCCGATGAACCCGGCCAGACCCGACATCACCGCCCCGATCGCAAAACCGACGGCGACCAGCCAGCCCAGTTGCCAGCCAAGCAGGACAAAAATCACGGCGCCCACCCCGGCGATGGTCGTATATTGCCGGTTGAGGTAGGCGCTTGCGCCGACCTGAATCGCATCCGCAATCTCAATCATCGCGGCGTTGCCCTTGCTTTGCGCCAGAATGGAACGGATGGTCAGCAGGCCGTAGGCGATGGCCAGACCGCCGCAGGCGAGGATGATGGTGTGAATGTCGTGCATTTCCATGAATTTAGCCCCTTTAAGTGATGAATTGCCCCGGTTAAAGGAGGATTTTGCCGGGATTGCAAGCAAATCCGTTGCTGCATCGCAGCAAAGCGATTGATTTGCCTTGGATTGTTACTTTGTTGCACAGGAAGTCACCAGTAGTCAGTAGCCGGTAGCCAGTAGCCAGTAGCCAGTTGCCAGTAGTCAGTAGCCAGTGAAGGAAGTGGAGGAAGAAAGGAAGTGAAGCAAGGGGAGTCGCTCCCTCTCCCGCTTGCGGGAGAGGGCCGGGGTGAGGGAAGCGGCAAAGGAAGAGTCGAGTGGTTAGAGTCGAGCGTCGAGCGGCCCCAGCCACAGCTTACAGTCAACAGCGCACAGCTTCCACACCCAACCTACAGCCAACAGTCCCCAACCCCACCTTTTGTCATGCCAAACGTGATTGGGCATCCAGTGCGACATGTCCACGTCGTGAGATTCTCGCAAAGGAGCTGGATGCCAGCCTGCGCTGGCATGTCAAATAAGGGGTGCGCCAATTATCAGAGGACGTGGCTGGCATGACAAGGCAGAGAGTAATCAGCCTTAACCGAGTACATTTCCACAGCCCGCCCAGACCAGATGCTAACCGCTCAACGGGCGGGCAGCTACTGCGCGTGTTTAATCCCCGCCAGAATCAGTTCGCGGGCGCGGGCTTTATCGCCCCAGCCATGGACTTTGACCCATTTGCCTTTTTCGAGGTCTTTGTAATGCTCGAAGAAATGGTAAATCTGCTCCAGCAGAATTCCGGGCAGGTCGGTGGCTTCCTCGACCTCGTCCCAGAAAGGGTGCAGGCGGCGGGCGGGCACGCAGAGGATTTTTTCATCCTGCCCTTTGTCGTCTTCCATCAGCAGTACGCCGATGGGCCGCGCGCCGACGACGCAGCCGGGCATCAGCGGGCGGCGGCCGACGACGAGCACATCGACCGGGTCGCCATCCTGGCTGAGCGTGTGGGGAATGAAGCCGTAATTGCACGGGTAGGTCATCGCGGTATGCAGGAAGCGATCGACGAAAATCGCGCCGGAGTCTTTATCCAGCTCGTATTTAATGGGTTCGCTGCCCATCGGCACTTCGATGATGACATTGACGTCGTCGGGGGGATTCTGGCCGATAGCGATTTTTGTGATGTCCACATTACACTCCATTTTGTCATCCCCGCGAAGGCGGGGATCCATTGAAGCGCCGTCTGGCGCGGTTATTCGTGATGGATGCTGAAACGAGTTCGGCATGACAGTTCAATTAGCTGCCCGCGTTATGCCTAAATGACGAGGGGATGCAAGAGGTTTTGCACGGTGTTTCAATAATTGTTGCGAGTGTGTCGATGCTGCCTTAAAGGAAGCCCACCTCAGGAGAGCAACCTATGACCCAGCCCGTTAAAAAAGTCGTCCTCGCCTATTCCGGCGGGCTTGACACCTCCATCATCCTCAAATGGCTGAAGGATACCTACCGCTGCGAAGTGGTGACCTTCACCGCCGATATCGGGCAGGGCGAGGAGCTGGAACCCGCGCGCGCCAAGGCCGAGCTGATGGGTGTGAAGCAGATTTACATCGACGATCTGCGCGAGGAGTTCGTGCGCGATTATGTGTTCCCGATGTTCCGCGCCAACGCGCTCTACGAGGGGGTGTATCTGCTTGGCACCTCCATCGCGCGGCCACTCATTGCCAAGCGCCAGATTGAAATCGCACGCGAAACCGGTGCCGATGCTGTCTGCCACGGCGCGACCGGCAAAGGCAACGATCAGGTGCGGTTTGAGCTGAGCTATTACGCGCTGCAGCCCGACATCCGCGTCATTGCCCCATGGCGTGAGTGGGATTTGAACAGCCGCACGCAGATGATTGAATACGCTGAAAAGAACCAGATTCCGGTAGCAAAGGATAAGCGCGGCGAGGCACCGTATTCGATGGATGCAAACCTGTTGCATATTTCCTACGAAGGCAAGGCGCTCGAAGACCCGTGGGTGGAGCCGGACAGCGCCATGTTCCGCCTGACGGTGAACCCCGAAGCGGCGCCCGACGCACCCGAATATGTCGATGTGGAATTCGCGCGGGGCGATGCGGTAGCAGTAAACGGTCAGACGCTCAGCCCGGCCAATTTGCTCGCGGAGCTGAACCGTCTTGGCGGCAAGCACGGCATTGGCCGCCTCGATCTGGTCGAGAACCGGTATGTCGGGATGAAGTCACGCGGGGTCTACGAAACGCCGGGCGGCACTCTTCTGCATGCGGCGCATCGCGGCATCGAGTCCATTACGCTCGATCGTGGCGCTATGCATTTGAAAGAGGAGTTGATGCCGCGGTATGCCGAGCTGGTTTATTTCGGTTACTGGTTCTCGCCCGAGCGCGAGATGCTGCAAAGCCTCATCGACAAGAGTCAGGAAAATGTCAGCGGCACGGTGCGCCTCAAGCTCTATAAGGGTAGCGTTTCGGTGGTGGGGCGCAAATCGCCGCAGAGCTTGTACTCCATGCAGCATGTGACCTTCGAGGCCGATTCGGTCTATAACCAGAGCGACGCGGAGGGTTTCATTAAGCTCAACGCCCTGCGCCTGCGCTTGCGGCATCAGGGCGCGAAATAGCCGAATGCTGCCAAAGTGAATCCCAAAGCGGCTAAAATGCCTGTCGCCTGTGGATAACTGCGCCCTGTGGCTGGTTTCTTGTCCCCTATGCTTTAGAAGTATGCCAAGCAGCCGCGCACTCAGGCTGTCACCCCGTTTTTATAACGGGGTCCACCTTTTTTAAGCAAGAAGATGGATGCCGTCGTGAAGACGGCATGACACGGCGAGAGTGGGGCGACGACGACACACTAAAGGGCAAAACCATGAGCACGAACAACATCGCCGAAATTCTTCCCATTTCCATCGAAGAGGAAATGCGCAAGAGCTACCTCGATTACGCGATGAGCGTCATCGTCAGCCGCGCGATTCCGGATGTGCGTGATGGCTTAAAACCCGTCCACCGTCGCATCCTGTTCGGCATGCTTGAGCTGGGGGTTGAACATAACAAGCCCTACAAAAAATCGGCGCGGATTGTCGGGGATGTGATGGGTAAATACCACCCGCACGGCGACAGTGCGATTTACGATGCCCTGGTGCGCATGGCGCAGCCCTTCAGCATGAGCCTGATGCTGGTCGATGGTCAGGGCAATTTCGGTTCGATGGATGGCGATAATGCGGCGGCGATGCGTTACACCGAGTCGCGCCTGTCCAAAGCGGCGCATGCATTGCTGAACGATATTGAATTCGACACGGTGAACTATCAGGAAAACTACGACGGCGCAGAGCAGGAGCCAACCGTGCTGCCCGCGCGCTTCCCGAACCTGCTGGTCAATGGCGGCTCGGGCATTGCAGTCGGTATGGCGACCAATATTCCGCCGCACAACCTCGGTGAGGTCATCGACGCCACCTGCATGCTCATCGACAATCCCGAAAGCACGATTGAAGATTTAATGGCCGTCTGCCCGGCGCCTGACTTCCCCACCGGCGGCATCATCCTTGGCCGTTCAGGCAGCCATTCGGCCATGCATACGGGGCGCGGCAGCGTGGTGATGCGCGGCAAAACCGAGATTGAGGTCGATAAAAAAGGCCGCGAAACCATCATCATCAACGAAGTGCCGTATCAGGTGAACAAGGCGCGGCTGGTCGAGCGCATCGCCGAACTGGTGAAGGAAAAGAAAATCGAGGGCATCAGCGATTTGCGCGACGAGTCCGATAAATCCGGCGTGCGCGTGGTCATCGAAATCAAGAAAGACGCAATGGGCGAAGTGGTGCTCAACCAGCTTTACAGCTTCACGCCGCTGCAGACCAGTTTCGGCGTCAACATGCTGGCGCTCAATGGCGGGCGTCCGGAACTGCTCGACCTCAAGAAAGTGCTCGCCGCCTTTATCGCTTTCCGCGAGGAAGTGATTTCGCGCCGCACGCAATTCAAGCTCAACAAAGCGCGCGACCGCGCCCATGTGCTGATTGGCCTTGCCATTGCCGTGGCCAACATCGACGAGGTGATTGCGGTGATTCGCGGCGCCGCCGATCCGGTGGTCGCCAAAGAAGAACTGATGCGCCGCGAGTGGAAGGCGGGCGATATTATCGCCTTGCTCAACCTGGTCGAAGATTCGGGCAACGTGCTGAACGGCGACAAAATTTTCTTCACCGAAGCGCAGGCGAAAGCCATCCTTGAGCTGCGTCTGGCGCGCCTGACCGGCCTTGAGCGCGAGAAAATCGACGGCGAGCTGGGTGAACTGGCAATCGAAATTAAGGAATACCTTGCCATTCTCGGCAGCCGCGAGAAGCTCTATGCGCTGATGCGCGAGGAGCTGGTCGAGGTGAAGGCGCAGTTCGCTGTGCCGCGCCGCACCGAGATTCAGGATTCCGAGGCGGAAATCGACATCGAGAACCTCATCCAGCGCGAGGACATGGTGGTGATGGTGACGGCGGGCGGCTACATCAAGCGCGTGCCGCTGGCGACCTACCGGGCGCAAAAGCGCGGCGGCAAAGGCCGTTCGGGCATCGACCTGCGCGACGAGGATGCGACGACGGAGCTGTTCGTGGCCAGCACCCATGCGCCGGTGCTGTTTTTCAGCAGCACGGGGCAGGTCTATAAACTGAAAGTCTACCGCCTGCCGCTTTCGACCCCGCAGGCGCGCGGCAAAGCACTGGTCAACATCTTCCCGCTCAAGGCGGGGGAAACCATCGAGACTTTCATGCCGCTACCCGAGGATGAGGCCGATTGGGATAAGCTCAATATCTTCTTCGCCACCGCGCAGGGCAATGTGCGCCGCAACGATCTGAGCGATTTCAAATCGGTGCAGAGCAACGGAAAAATCGCCATTCGCCTCGATGAGAACGATAAACTGGTCGGTGTCAAAACCTGCGCCGAGGAGGATCATGTCCTGCTTGCCAGCCGCGAAGGTAAGGCGATGCGCTTTCCTGTCGAGGCGGTGCGTGTGTTCAAATCCCGCACCTCCGATGGGGTGCGCGGCATGAAGCTCGCCGAGAAAGACACCGTCGTTTCCATCTCGATTCTGCACGGCATCCGCGCTACGGCGGAGGAGCGTGAGGATTACCGCAAGCTGGCTTCGGCACGCCGCCGCGCCAGCGGGCAAGAGGAAGCGGATGACGAGGCGATCGACCTTTCGGGCATCACCCTTAGCGAAGAAAAAATCGCCGAGATGTCTGCTGCCGAGGAGATGATCCTCACCGTCACCGAACTGGGATACGGCAAGCGCACCAGCGCCTTTGAATACCGCGTCACGGGGCGTGGTGGTTCGGGCGTCACTGGCATCGGCATCAGCAAAAAGAACGGCAAGGTGGTGGCGAGCTTCCCGGTTGAGAGCGGCGATCAGGTGATGCTGATGACCAACAAAGGCACGTTAATCCGCACTCCGGTCGAAGACATCCGCATCTGTGGCCGCACTTCGCAAGGGGTCATTACTTTCCGCACCGAAAGCAAGGAGCAGGTGATTTCCGCCGTGCGCATCAAAGGCGGGCTGGTGGTGGAAGAGGATATGGCGGCAACAACCGAGGGTGAAGCGAAACAGGAATAAATAACAGGGCGTCATCCCGGGCTAGTCCCGGGATCTCCCGCAACGGGCTGTGACCTTTTCTTACCGCAGGAAAGATCTCAGTTGCGGCAGGGGATTCCGGTAGTGCTTCCGCAAACCGGGATGACGGCTTATAAGTTCGTGTCACCTTCGATAAGGAGTTTTATGCGCACAGGTATTTACCCCGGCACGTTCGACCCCATCACCTTCGGGCATATGGATATTATCCGCCGCGCGCTGCATGTGGTGGACAGGCTGGTTATCGGCGTCGCGCTGGATTCAGCGAAAGAGCCGCTGTTCGATGTGAAGACCCGCGCAGCGATGGTGGAAAAGGACATCGAGCAACTGGGCGACGACTGCGCCCGCATCGCGGTCAAGCCGTTCTCGGGGTTGCTGGTCAATTTCGCTCACGAAGAGAAAGCCAACCTGTTAATCCGTGGCTTACGCGCGGTTTCTGATTTTGAATATGAGTTCCAGATGGCCAGCGTGAACAACAAAATCGCGCCGGATATCGAGACGGTATTCCTGACTGCAAGCGATGCGACGCATTTCATCTCCAGTCGTTTTGTGAAGCAGATCGCCCGCCTCGGCGGCGAGGTCAGCAAATTCGTCTCCGCCGACGTCGCGGAAATGATTGCGCGCGAATACTTGCTGCCGCGCGGCTAGCTGGTCGCCGCTGCGGCGTGCTTAGCGATTAAAACCCTCACTGATCGTAGCCGCTTTCTCTCCTGTCGTGGCGTTCGCAAAAGAATTACCCGCGCTGTTATTACCGTTGCCATTATCGCGTTGCCCGTAACGGGCTTTGAACCTGTCTATTCGAGATGCCCCTCCATTGCCGTTTGGGTTAGAGGACATCCCAATGTTGCCCGGCGCTTCCACACTCACCGTCTGCGCATCGAGGTCTTTTTTAAGCGCGACCAGAGCGCGGGCGAAGGGGCGAGCATTCAAGGAATCAAGATTTCTAAGGAACGCGTTGGTAATATGCTTCTCTAACTGTGAAGTCTTCCATGGGCCCGTATCTTGTTGGGGACGATGCTCAATTTTCTTGTAAGTGTCTTCGAAGAGGTCTTCACCCGTAAGATTTTTACCATTTATTTGAGTAATCAATCCCATCTTCGCAGCTAGCCTTGAGTACACCAGGTTATGCAGGAAGCTGCGCGTATCGACTGACTGGACACCACGTTTTTCGGCCTGAATTGCCAGATCCCTATCATCGGTCATGACCAGCGTTGGTATGCCCTCTTGTGCATATTTTTCGCTTTCAAGCATTGCCATAATGGCTTGATCGCCAAGATTTTTAGTATTGCTGTGCGTCTTTATACCCTTCAGCATGTTTTTCAGGTTTGCCTGTTCCGAGATGCGCGCAAGATCGACGGCTATACGGAGGCTCTGACAATAAGTGTTTGCTCCCTTGGGGCCAGTATTGGTGACGATGGAAATATTGGGACAATGACCTCTTGCGACAGACTTTAGGAAACCCGCCCTCATTCTATCGCTAGGCTTGTGATTGTATGGACTTCTTTCCAATTCACGACCATCAGCCAGCATATCGCCCGCTTCAATCGCAACGACTTCCGGAATAAGGATACGAAAGCCATTTTTGGCTAGAAGGGGCAGCAAATCGAGATAGCTGTTAAGTCGGGGATAGTGGCTAGGGTTGACGAATTGCGCATCAATAGGATGGGCGAGGTAGAAAATCGTGCTCGCATCGAGGATAATTGTGCCTCGGTTTGGAGCTACGGTTGCCTGCGGTTCGTGATGGTGGGCGTGCTGATTCATGATTCCATCCTACGGGAAAACTATGTCAATTTTATGACAAGGCAGAAATCCTACTGTGCGGGGTGCTATTGAACCCATTGCCTTTTGGGGTGACGCCCGCTAAACCCGTTTCAACTGAACCAACGGAGTTTTTATGCGCTTTTTATCCCTGTTTTCCGGCCTGCTGATGCTGGCCGGTGTCACCGCCGCCCACGCCGCTCCGGCGCTTGACCCGGAGAATGCCCTGTTGCTGCAACTGAAGGATGGCGCCGTGACTATCCAGCTGCGCCCGGATATGGCGCCCGCGCATGTCGCGCGCATCAAGGAGCTGGCGCGCAAAGGCTTCTATGACGGGCTGGTGTTCCACCGCGTGATTGAGGGCTTCATGGCGCAGACCGGCGACCCGACCGGCACCGGCGCCGGCGGCTCCGATTTGCCGGATTTGAAAGCGGAATTTAACAGCATGAAGCATGTCACCGGCACCATGGCGATGGCGCGCGCGCAAAGCCCTGACAGCGCCAACTCACAGTTTTTTATCTGCTTCAAACCCGCACCGTTCCTCGATGGCCAGTATACGGCGTTCGGGCAGGTTATCTCGGGGATGGAGTTTATAAACGCCATCAAAAAAGGCGATGCGGCCAATAACGGCACGGTCAGCAATCCCGATAAAATCATCAGCCTAAAAGTGCTGGCGGATGTGAATAAGGCGCGCGCGGGTGTCACCGGCACGCTCGTTGCCCCAACCAGCCATTAAGCGAGGAATATCATGGCTAAGAAAGACAAAAAGAAAACGGTGGCGGTCGATCTCGATTCGCCGGAAAACAAACTACTGATGCAGTTGAAGGACGGGATGGTGACCATCCAGTTGCGGCCCGACTGGGCGCCGCGCCACGTCAAGCGCATCAAGGAACTGGTGCGCGAAGGGTTTTACGACGGCATCGTTTTCCACCGCGTGATCGATGGCTTCATGGCGCAGACGGGCGATCCGACGGGCACCGGCACCGGCGGATCGGGCAAGAACATCAAGGCAGAGTTCAACAAAACCCCGCACGATCGCGGTATCTGCTCGATGGCGCGGGCAATGAATGTCGATAGCGCCGATTCGCAGTTTTTTATCTGCTTTAAAAACGCGAACTTCCTCGACGGCCAATACACCGCCTGGGGCAAGGTGATTGATGGTATGGAACATGTCGATAAAATCGCGCGCGGCGAGCCACCTGCCCAGCCCGACAAAATGATTCGCGTATGTGTCGCGGCGGATGTTGCGGCGGAAATGTCGGATTCACTGGCAACCGCGCTTTAGCGTCCCTCCCATGCTGCACCGGGTTCCTACGCTGCCGCAGGCACGACCCTTAGGGCTTTCGTATGCGTACTGACCTGTTCGATTTCCATTTGCCCGAGGGGCGCATCGCCCATGTGCCCGCGCAGCCGCGCGACGCGGCGAAATTGCTGCATGTGAGCCAAATGCTCAACGACCGCTTTGTGCGCGATCTGCCGGCGCTGCTCAACGCGGGCGATGTGCTGGTGATGAACGACAGCCGCGTGATTCCCGCACGGTTATTCGCAGAGGTCAACGGCAGGCCCGTCGAGCTGTTGCTGCACCAGCCAATCACGGGCGGAGGGGGGGCGCGCTGGCGTGCCTTCGCGCGGCCAGCCAAAAAGTTGAAGGCGGGGATGGAGCTTCACTTCGCCGAAGGCTTCATGGCGACGGTTATTGGCCGCAGTGCGGATGGGCAGGTGGAAGTTGCGTTCCCTTACGCGGCGGCGACGCTGTTTGAGAAACTCCGCACCCACGGCCATATGCCGCTGCCACCTTATATTACGCGCGCCGATACGGCGGCAGATGCCACGAGCTACCAGACCCTCTACGCGCGGGCGGATGGCTCGGTTGCCGCACCGACAGCGGGATTGCATTTTACGCCAGAACTGATGGCGGCGCTCGATGCGCGCGGTATAAAGAAGGCCTATGTCACGTTGCATGTCGGGGCGGGGACTTTTCAGCCAGTGAAGGTTGCGGATACCGATGACCATGTCATGCACCGCGAGCCGATCGAAATCGGGCGGGCGGCGTGCGATACCATCAATGCCGCGCGCGCGGCTGGCGGCAAGGTGGTGGCGGTCGGCACCACTTCCTTACGCATTCTCGAATCCGTCGCGGCGGCGGATGGCACGCTGGCGCCGTTTACCGGCGATACCGGCATTTTTATTACGCCGGGCTACCGTTTCAAAATCGTCGATCGGCTGATGACGAATTTCCATTTGCCGAAATCGTCGCTCTTTATGCTGGTGAGCGCCTTTTGCGGGCTGGAGCGCATGCAGGAAGCCTATGCCCACGCCATGGAAAATGATTACAGATTTTATTCCTATGGCGACACAACACTGCTAGAACGCGCCGCATGACCCTTCGCTTCACCATCCACGCCACCGACGGCCACGCCCGCACCGGCGTGCTTTCCACCCTCCACGGCGATATCCGCACGCCTGCCTTCATGCCGGTGGGCACGGCGGCCACCGTGAAGGCCATGCACCCCGAGGCGGTGGCGGCGACCGGGGCTGATATCCTGCTGGGCAACACCTACCACCTGATGCTCAGGCCCACGGCAGAGCGCATCGCGCGCCTTGGCGGCCTGCATGCCTTTATGAACTGGGATAAGCCGATTCTCACCGATTCGGGCGGGTTTCAGGTGATGTCGCTCGCGCATTTGCGCAAAATGACCGAACAGGCCGTCACCTTCCAATCACATATCGACGGCAGCACGCATGTGCTGTCGCCCGAACGGTCGATGGAAATCCAGCATCTGCTTGGCTCGACCATCACCATGGCGCTCGATGAATGCACGCCGTTTCCTGCGACACAGGATGAAGCGCGCACCAGCATGGAAATGTCGATGCGCTGGGCAGCGCGCAGCCGGGAGGCATATGATGCGTTGAAGAAGGATAGTGTGCGTGATGCGGGCTCCCGCTCCCCCCTTGCGGGGGAGTCGAATCGCCACGTAAGCGATTCGGTGGGGGGTAAGGAAGCGAGCCTGAACCCCGGCACCCGAACGATACCCCCCACCCAATCCGAAGACGGATTGTGCTCCCCCGCAAGGGGGGAGCGGGGAATTCGTGGCGCTGATGGAGATACGCAAAGCGGCTACGGCCTGTTCGGCATCGTCCAAGGCAGTATCTACGCGCCGCTGCGCCTGCGTTCGGCGGAGGCGCTCGCGCATATTGGTTTCGACGGGTATGCCATCGGTGGTCTGGCGGTCGGCGAGGGGCAGGCGGAAATGTTCCGCGTGCTCGACTTCACCATCCCCGCCACACCTGCGGAAAAGCCGCGTTACCTGATGGGGGTCGGCAAACCTGCCGATATTCTTGGTGCGGTCGTGCGCGGGGTGGATATGTTCGATTGCGTCATCCCCACCCGTTCGGGGCGTAATGCGCGCGCCTACACCAGCCGGGGTGAAATCAACCTGCGTAATGCGCGGCATGCGGATGACCCACGCCCGCTCGACGAGGCGACAAATTCGCCGATTAACCGTTATTCGCGCGCCTATCTGCACCATCTGTTCAAGGCCGATGAAATGCTCGGGCCGATGCTGCTGACCCAGCATAATTTGCATTATTATCAGGAATTGATGGCCGGATTGCGCGCCGCCATCGCGCGCGGCCAGCTCGAAGCGCACGCCGCCGCCCTCACCGAAGGCTGGAAACGCGGGGATTTGGCCGCTATTTAGCGCGCGCCGGGAAAAACTTGTGCGACTGCTTGACAAAGCTAGGATAATCCGTAGATTCGCCCTTCTTTTTACCAACGTACCGTGTGAGTCGGTAGCTCAGTTGGTAGAGCACACGACTTTTAATCGTGTTGTCGTGGGTTCGATCCCCACCCGACTCACCACCTAAAAAAGCCAGGCCGTGTGCCTGGTTTTTTTTGTTTTTCAGCTATCTGCCGATTGCCTTCATATAGCGCAGCATCTCGGCCTTGATTTTGCCGCGCAGCAGGTAGAGCGCAATGATATTGGGCAGCGCGCAGCCGAGGATGAACAGATCCGCCAGATCCATCACCACCCCAAACGTGGCGATACCACCGACGAAACAGGCGACAGTATAAAGCACATAATAGCCTTTGATGCCCTTGCGCCCAAACAAATGGCACCAGGCGATTTCGCCGTAATAGCTCCAGCCGATGGTCGTGCCATAGGCGAATAGCAGCACGTTGATGGCCAGCATGAGGGTGAACCAGTCGCCCACCGTTGCAAAGGCGTGGGCGGCAATCAGCACGCCGTCCTCGAGCGAGGCACCCTGATAGGCATGGGTAACAACCACCACCAGCCCGGTCAACAGGGCGATAAAGGCGGCAAACAGCGGCTCAATAAGGGCAATGGAACCCTCGCGTGCGGGCTCATTCACCCGTGCGGCGGCGTGGGCGATGGGTGCCGAGCCGAGCCCCGCCTCGTTGGCAAACAGGGCGCGTTTGAAGGCCAGCACCAGCATGCCGAACAGGCCGCCTTTGGCGGCAGTCGCGGTGAAGGCCTCGTGGAAAATCAGCGACAGCGCACCGGGTAATTCCTCGATGTTGTAGGCGATGATGACCAGCGCGCAGGCGAGGTAAACAATCCCCTTCATCGGCGCGACCGCCTCAGCGACCAGCGCAATGCGCTTGATGGAACCAAACAGCACAAGGCCGACCAGCAGCGCAAAGGCGGCGGAGATCACCCATGCATGATCGGCCAGCGCAGGAATTTCGCTGGCGAGGATTTTGACCGTCTGGTTCGACTGGAACATGTTGCCGCCGCCAATCGCGCCGCCGAGGCAGAAAATGGCAAACAGCGTCGCCAGCGCGTGGCCGAAGCGGCGGTATCCCAGCTCGCTTAAGCCATCCTGCAGGTATTGGATGGGGCCGCCATAGACCTTCCCATCTGCATCCACCTTGCGGTACATGAGCGAGAGGGTGACTTCCGCGAATTTGGTGGCCATCGCGAACAGACCCATCACCACGATCCAGAAAATCGCCCCCGGGCCGCCGACCGCAACCGCGACCGATACCCCCGCAATCGAGCCTAACCCCACCGTGGCAGAAATCGCCGAGAGGAAGGCCTGTAGCTGGCTGACCTCGCCTTTGCCCCTATCCTCGGTGTTTTTATGGGTAATCAGCGCGAAAGAGTGGCCCAGCAGGCGGATATTCACCCCACGCAGGTAGAGGGTAAAAAACAGTGCCGCCACCATCAGCCATAGCACGATGAAGGGGAAACCCGCGACGTTGAAGAAAAGCACGTCGGAAAGCATGGAAACTATTGGTTTTAATGCTTTTTCAGCCAACGAAGCAATGTCCATAAACGACCCTTTCATGTGGTTTTAATATTTTCGTAGCCCATCGTCACGGGTTTGTCACACAGCTGTGCTACATTAGATGCTGAAAAAGGATGTTATGAGCGAAACCGTAGCAACAGAACCGCAGGAAAAACAGCGCAGCTGGAGGGATGTCACCCTTAAGCTGGCCGGGGCAGGGTATTCGGTCGGCGACCTTGCGATGGGGGCGGCGGCCAAACTGCGTGGTGAAAATAATGTATTCAAGGGGGCAGGCATTTGGCTGGCGGGGGGTATTGCCGCCGCTGCCTACGGCAACCCAAGCTCCGGCAAGCAGCTCGAGCTTTTATCGCAAAAACTTGAAAAGCACCTGAACGAACAGGGCATCACCATTCCGGACAACGTGCGCGCACAGCATGCATTGCTGAAGGAGCCCGGATTCATCGAACGGTGCCAGAATTTTCTCTATCAGCACCCGTCAGAAATGCTGAACGCGGCCTATGCTATCGGCGCAGCCTACCTGCTGAAGGACGGAGTGAAGGAGCTGGCCTCAAAGAGCAAGAGCCTGTGGCCGAAATTTACGGAAGGCTACAGCTTGAAGGGGATGCTGCACGCATCAAAGGGTATTTCTAAAAACTTCTGGATGGGGGCACTGGTTGGCGGTGGGGCGATTTCGGGGCTGCTTATCAAGGAAGATCCCCAAGCCCATGAAAATGCTGTGCAGGGCAATATCTTTCAGCGGGCGGTGGCCTATATCAAGGAAAAGCCCCTGCGTTTGACAGGCTCGCTGTATGGAGCGAACAATATTTTTACGGTTCTTAAGGCCTATGAAGATTATGCGAACAGGGGATTGTATACCAAAGGGCTGAAGCCCCACTTCTTTTCCGGCACCACCGCGGGCGCCTATATTCTTTCCAACATACTCCTGACGACCGTATCGCGGGATCAGGCTTCGGCAAAGTATCTTTCGCCTGCGCAGGCGGCACAGCTCGAAGACGCCGCCGCGCAGATTATCGCCGCGCAGCCGCCTGAAAAACAGCAGGCTATTCTAGCCGATGTCGCAGGATATATGGCAAAGCAAAAAGGCATCTCGCTCAACGCCTCGGAAATTGAGGCGCAACTGACGGAGCGGGTTGCCGCGGTGACGCCTCCTGCGAAGATGGAAGCGCCTGCCGTGGCCTCATTCGCTGTAAAGGAACAGGCGCGGCGTGCATCTGCCGCTGGGCAGGAAGTCGCCATCCACGCGTAAGCACGATGTGTGGCATTGCATGGGATGCGTGCGTTACGCCAACGAATCCGCAATTGCCTTTGCTGCGTTGGCGCGATGTTCCGCCGCCGTCATCGGGCGGCCAATGACGAGATAATCCGCCCCCCGCGCGAGGGCTTCTTTCGGGGTCATGATACGTTTCTGGTCGTTGGCGCTGCTACCTTCGGGGCGGATGCCGGGGACAACGAGAGTCAACTCCGAGCCGCAGGCTTTGCGAATCGCGGCAATTTCAAACGGCGAGCAGACGACGCCGTCCAGCCCCGCGCTCTGCGCCAGATCGGCGAGGCGCAGCACCTGCCCCTGCACATTGTCACGAAAGCCGAGGATAGCGACATCATCCTGATCGAGGCTGGTGAGCAGCGTCACCCCAATGACCAGCGGGCGTTCTTTGCCTGTCATCTGCGCCACGCGGTCGGAGGCGTCGATAGCGGCTTTCAGCATACCGCGTCCGCCGCTGGTGTGCACGGTCATCATGAACATGTTCATGCCCGCCGTGGCGGCGATGGCTTTGGCGACGGTATTGGGGATGTCGTGGAATTTGAGGTCGAGAAACAACGGCACGCCCAGGCGGGTGATTTCCGCCACCCCGGCCGCACCGTTGGCGGTGAAAAACTCCAGCCCCAGCTTCACCGCGCCGACATGCGCACGCACTTCACCGGCAATCGCCGTTGCCTCGGCGACGTCTTGCGTATCAATCGCGCAGATGATGGGGTTGAAGGAATGTGAGACTGTAGTCATGGGTGTGATCCTTCAGCTCCCCCCTTGAGGGGGAGCGGGGTTTGCCCTTGCAAACCCGTGGGGGGGAATTGCTGAGGCCTTACTCCCCACCGCCGCGTTAAAGAAACGCATCGACTCCTCCTCAAGGGGGGAGTGAAGAAAAAAGAATTACGCATAAATATACACCGTTTCGCCCCCCACCACCGTGCGCAGGGCGCGGCCACGGGTTGCGACCCCATCGAACGGCGAGTTTTTCGATTTGCTGTTGAGGGCGGCGTTGGTAATTGTCCAATCCGCATTCGGGTCGAACAGAGTCAAATCCGCAGGCGCGCCGATTTTCAGGCGTCCGGCATTGGCGTGGATGATGTCGGCCGCTTTGTAGGTCATCGCGCCGAGCACCTCGCGCAGGCTGAGTTGCTGGCGATGGTAAAGCGCCAGCGAAAGCGGCAGCATGGTTTCAAGCCCGACAATGCCGAAACTCGCCGCTTCCATCGGCACGCGCTTGGATTCGCTGTCGTGCGGCGCGTGGTCGGTGGCGATGGCGTCAATCGTGCCGTCGGCCAGACCTTCAATGAGGGCGATTCGGTCGGATTCCGCGCGCAGCGGTGGGTTCATTTTGCTGAAGGTACGGTAATCAATGACCGCTTCATCGGTGAGAATGAAATGGTGCGGTGCGACCTCGGCGGTGATGTTGATTCCCTTGGCTTTGCCCCAGCGCACCAGCTCCACCGCTTCTTTGGTCGAGATGTGCAGCACATGGTAATGCGCGCCCGTGAGCTGCGCGAGGAGGATGTCGCGCGCGACGATGACGGCCTCCGATACGTTTGGAATACCTTTCAGGCCCAGCTTGGTGGCCACCCAGCCTTCGTTCATGCAGCCGCCGCAGGAAAGGTTGTGATCCTCCGCATGCTGGGCAATCGGCACGCCGAGCGCCGCACCCATGGTGAGGGCCTGGCGCATCACTTGCGCGTTCATCACCGGCAGTCCGTCATCCGTAAAGCCGACGGCACCGGCTTCGACCAACATCGCCATTTCGGTCAGTTCCTCGCCCTTCTGGCCTTTGGTAATGGCGGCATAGGGGCGGATAGTGACATAGGCTGTTTCCGCCGCGCGCTTTTGCAAAAAGGCGAGGACGGTGATGTCATCGACCACAGGGCGGGTATTGGGCATGGTGGCGACGGTGGTAACGCCACCGGCGGCGGCGGCCATCGAGCCGGTTTCGATGGTTTCTTTGTGTTCCTGACCCGGCTCGCGGAAATGCACCTGAATATCGAGCAGCCCCGGGCAGAGGACGTTGCCGCCGCAATCCACCACTTCCGCGCCCTCGGGTGTTTTGCCATCATTGAAAAGCTTCGGGCCGAAATCCGCGATTTTGTTGCCATCCGTTAGCAATGCGCCTTTGGCATCGAGGCCGGATTCAGGGTCGATGAGGCGCGCGTTGATATAGGCGACCTTTTTGCCGTTATTGCTGCGGGTGGGTTTCTGAAATGTGGTCATACGTTTCCTTTGTACTCCGTCATTGCGAGGCCTTTAGGCCGAAGCAATCCACCTTTCTTTCTGTGGCCAAGATGGATTGCTTCGCTACGCGCTCGCAATGACGCCTGTGGGTGGTTTGGTGAATTGGTCATTTAGTTTTTTATTCTGATTAGTCCGCAGTTATTTTATCTTCTTAGGCTTCAAGTATTTTTTTGAGTATGGCTTCACAATTCTTTTGTGACTCTACTAGTCTGTTGCCCTGTAAAACTTTAGTGATGCTATAGGGTATAAAAATGAAAAACACGCCTACTGCTGCTGCGGCTGCTTGTTGTGGTGCGCCGTTTGCCAATACTATTCCAAAGGTACAACCAATGAAGGAAAGTGCGACTACAATGTAAAAAGTGATTCTAAAAAAATTCATTTTATTTCTCCTCATTGCGAGTAACAGTCAACTTACGCCAACAGCAATTCCAGCGCTGCCTGCCGCACCGCGACGCCCATTTCCACCTGATCGAGGATGGCGCTGCGGCTGATGTCGTCGGCCACGTCAGCATCAATTTCCACCCCGCGATTCATCGGGCCGGGATGCATGACCAGCGCGTCGGGTTTCGCGTGTTTGAGTTTTTCGTAACTCAGGCCATAGCCCATGAAATAATCGCGCACGGAGGCAATGCCGCGCCCCGCCATGCGCTCGTGCTGGATGCGCAGCATCATCACCACGTCGGCATCCTTCAGCCCCTCCACCATGTTGGTGGTGTAGTTGACACCGAAATTGGCGATGCCGGTGGGCATCAAGGTCGGCGGTGCCACCACTGTGACATGGGCGCCCATGGTTTTGAGCAGGTGGATGTTGGAGCGGGCGACGCGGCTGTTCGCGATATCGCCGCAGATGGTGATGTTCAGGTTTTGAAACACACGGTCATCCCGGTTCGCCTTAGCGATACCGGGATCTCCCGCAGCAAGGGCGCTCTGCTCGTTGCAGGAGATCCCGGGACGAGCCCGGGATGACGCCCAGCGCTTGATGGTCAGCGCATCGAGCAGTGCCTGCGTTGGGTGTTCGTGTGCGCCGTCACCGGCGTTGATGACCTGCGCGGTGACTTTCTCGGCAATGAGCTGCACCGCACCCGCCTGCGCATGGCGCAGCACAATCACATCCGCCTGCATGGCGTTGAGCGTCATCGCCGTATCGAGCAGGGTTTCGCCCTTGCTGGTCGAGGAGGCGCTGGCGCTGATATTGATGACGTCCATGGCGAGGCGCTTGCCTGCGAGTTCAAACGAGGTGCGGGTGCGTGTTGAGTTCTCGAAAAACAGGTTGATGAGGGTGCGCCCACCAAGCAGTGTATGTTTTTTGTTGGCCGCGCGGTTGCGGCTGACATACTGGTCGGCGGTATCGAGAATCAATTGAATATCGTCTGCCGCCATGCCTTCGATCTGAATCAGGTGGCGTGGCCAGGATAGGGGCGAACTCGAGGCGGCATGCGACATCGCGCCCAGCTTTAGAAGTTTCCTTAAAAAATGCAAGCGGCGCCGACCAAGATTTTCGTATTTCTTCGTGCGTGCGCCCATGCTATGCCTTGCGCCATGAAAGCAATCACCGCCGTTTTGATGTTCGCCACCGCCCTGTCGCTCTCCGCCTGCGGCAAACTCGGCCAGCAATGGATCGACCCCGACGTGACCTTTGCCGCCTTCGATCAGCCGACGGTGAAGGGCATCAACGATACGCAGGAGGAAATGGCGAAGGAAGCCGCCGCCGCCGGTGATTTTACCCGCGCCGGGCAGTTCTACGCCCAACTGGTCGGCAGCCAGAAGGGCACGCCCGCGCAGATTCTGCGCTATAAAATCGGGCTGGCCGATGCGAACCGCCGCGTCGGCAATAACGAGGCGGCGCTCGCCCAGTTCGAGGAACTGCACCAGCAGAACCCCGGCAACCTCGACATCGCTGAGGAGCGCGGGTTGGCGCTGATGGCCAACGGCAAAATCTCGGATGCCGGGCGCGCCTTCTCGGAAGTTCTCGAAAAAGACCCGAAACGTTGGCGCACCCTCAATGCCATCGGTATTTTGTTTGTTACCAAAAACATGGTGCCCGAGGCCATCGCCTATTACACCGAGGCCTTAAACAGCAGCCCGGATAATGCAGCGGTGCTCAACAATGTCGGCCTCAGCTACGCCATCGACCGCAATTATGCGCGCGGCATCGAGGCGCTGCAGCAGGCCTCGCGCTTAAGCAAAACGCCGCGCCAGCGCAAGCAGGTGGATCTCAACCTCGCGATGGTCGAGGGCGTTTCGGGTGACCTTGAAACCGCGCGCGAAGTGGCGGGCAAATACCTCGAAGGCGCCGCGCTCGACAACAACCTCGGCCTTTATGCGCATCTGGCGAAGGATGACGCGCTGGCCAAAAGTTACCTCAACATGGCGCTCAGCCAAAGCCCCGTCTATTATGAGCGGGCGTGGGAAAACCTCGACGTGGTCAACGACGCAGGCCGCAGCGACAGCACCGAGCCGCCCGCAGCGCTCAGGGCAAAATTACCAAAAATCGATGTGCTGAAAGCGCCGGAAGCTACCTCGAAGAAAAAATCCAGCCCCACTCTGCCATCCGTGGAGGATAGCAGCGCCGCCCCCGCCGCCGTGATGATGCCCGAGATTTCGGTGGAAAAAGAAGCGGGAGCATCCAAGCCCACCGCGCCCGCTGCGGATATACCGGGAAGCCAGATGATCGGCCCCACCCGGTAGCGCGCCGCGCCTAACCCCGATGTACTTTCAGTCCGCCGGGCGCCTGACAGGTAGCCATTATCTCGATGCGGTTGATGTTGACATGCGGCGGCTGGGCGATGGCCCAGCGGATGGTTTCGGCGATGTCTGCGGCATGCAGCGGCTCGGCGTTGTGGTAAACGGCGGCGGCGCGGGTTTCGTCACCCTTGAAGCGCACCAGCGAAAATTCAGTGTCGGTCATCCCCGGTTCGATAGAGGTCACCCGCACCGGGCTGCCGAGCAAATCAGCACGCAGGGCCAGCGACAGGTAGGTGACGAATGCTTTGCTCGCGCCATACACATGCGCGCCGGGGTAGTGGTAGGTTCCGGCAATCGACGAAAGATTGATGATATGGCCGCGTCCACGGGCGCGCATGGCGGGCAGAATCTCACGCGTCATCGACAGTAGCCCCATGATGTTGGTGTCGACCATCACCTGCCAGTCGTCGTACTCGGCCTGCTCGAATGACTCAAGGCCGAGTGACAGCCCTGCATTGTTGACCAGTACATCGATGCTGCTCCATGCTTCAGGCAGGCTGCGCAGGGCGGCGAGGGTTGCTGCGTGGTCGCGCACATCGAAGTTCAGCAGCAGGGTTTCGCAGGGCAGGGCGGCGGCGACTTCCGTCAGTTTTTCGGCGCGCCGTCCGGTGAGAATCAGCCGTGTGCCTGCCTCGCGCGCCAGCAGCTCGGCAGTAGCTTTGCCGATGCCCGAAGTCGCGCCGGTGATGAGGATGGTTCGTGCGATGGTCATGCGCGCTCCTTCATTTTTGCTTCGTTCCAGAGGGCTTCCATGTCGTCGAGCGTCGCCTCGGCAAAAGGTTTCTTTTCTTCGGCAAGCCGATCCTCGATATATTCGAAGCGGCGGGTGAATTTTGCGTTGGTGCCACGCAGGCAGGTCTCTGCATCCTGCCCGGTGAAGCGCGCGAGGTTGGTGACGGCAAACAGCAGGTCACCCAGCTCCTCGGCGACGGCAGCGGGTGCGCCGTTTGCGATGGCAGCCTCCACTTCGGCCAGTTCCTCGCGGATTTTAGCAAGCACGCCGCTGACTTCGGGCCAGTCGAAGCCGACGCGCGCGGCGCGCGCCTGCAGCTTCTGCGCACGCAGGAGGGCGGGCAGGGCGGCAGGCACGTCATCGAGGATGCGTTCGCGCTTTTTGCCTGCGCGTTCGGCGGCTTTGATGGTTTCCCAGTTTTCCGTTTGCGCGGCGGCGGTTTTAATTTCGGCATCCGCGAACACATGCGGGTGGCGGCGGATCATTTTGTCGCTGATGCTTTGCACCACATCGGCGAAGTCAAAACTTCCCTCTTCCGCCGCCATCTGCGCATGAAAGACCACTTGCAGCAGCAGATCGCCGAGTTCCTCGCGCAGTTCGCTCCGGTCGCCTTTGGCAATGGCCTCGGCGACTTCGTAAGCTTCCTCGATGGTGTAGGGGGCGATGGTGCCAAAATCCTGTTCGAGATCCCACGGGCAGCCACCGTTGGGGTCACGCAAACGCGCCATAATCGAGAGGAGTTGTTTCATAGCGGGGGTGCGGGGTGAGTGAGAGGCGGGGAGGCAGGGGTGCGGGGTAACGGGGTGGTGGGGGTTAACTTAGTAGAAGATGGAGATTGAAAGGTCAACGCTTGCCCTCCATTTCAAGAATGGCTATCCTGCCTCCCTGCCTCCCTGCCTCCCTGCCTCCCCCCCCACCCCCCACCCACGCCAACCATAATCACCCGTTAGCCACTCCCCCCCAAATTAACCCCCTAAGAGCGGTTGTGCTGCCAGGTTCCATTGGAGTTGCGGGGGTGTGCGGCACCCATGGCCGAAATAATTGCC
>JANRKD010000011.1:0-68542 GCA_033763655.1 Alphaproteobacteria bacterium | reverse complement strand
GCTGCCGTTGCCGCTGCCTGCAGTGAAGCCGGTGGCGGAAAAAAAACCAGCAGCAGTGAAACCTGCGCCGGTGGTGGAGAAACCTGCCCCAGTGCTGCCGTTGCCGCTGCCTGCGGTGAAGCCGGTGGCGGAAAAACCGGCGGCGGTGAAACCTGCGCCGGTGGTGGAGAAACCTGCCCCAGTGCTGCCGTTGCCGCTGCCTGCGGTGAAGCCGGTGGCGGAAAAACCAGCAGCAGTGAAACCTGCGCCCGTGGTGGCAGAAAAACCCGCACCTGTCGAAAAATTACCGCCGGCCGAGTTGCCCGCGCCTAATGCTGTGCCACCGCTGCCTGCCTTACCGGCATTGCCCGCGATAGGGGGAGAAACAAAAGCACCGCCGCCGCTGGCCTTGCCGCCGCTGCCTGCAAAAACGCAAGCGCCCGCCAAAGCCGGGATGGTTGACGCGCCGCCCCCCGTGGCGCCAAAGGCGGAGGTGGGCAAATTAGCGCGGGCGCTGACCTATGAGAAAAATAAGACCGATTTGAGCGACGCGGCAAAATCCGAACTGGCGGACATCGCGGCGACGGTGAAGCAATCGCAAGGCTCGGTGCGGGTGGTAGCCTATGCGGGTGGCACGGCGGAGGAGGCTTCTGTGGCCAAACGTACCTCGCTGGCCCGGGCGTTGCAGGTTCGCGCCTACCTGATTACCAAGGGGGTCAACCAGTTGAATATCAGCGTGCAGGCGCTTGGTAATAATGTCCCCGGCGGCAACCCCGAACGGGCCGATATTTTTCTGAAATAGGTGCGCGGCGAATAGGGCGCTTATTCGCTGAATTGCAGTTCGGCGAGGCGTTTATAGAGCGGATTTCCGGCCAGCAATTGGGTATGCGTGCCGCTGGCTTCAATCTTACCGTCGTTAAGGACAATAATGCGGTCGGCGGTGACGACAGTCGCGAGGCGATGGGCAATAACCAGCGTGGTACGTTCTTTCATGATGCGTTCGAGCGCGGACTGAATAGCAGTTTCGTTTTCGGCATCCAGCGCGCTGGTCGCCTCGTCGAGCAGCAGCAGCGACGGGTTGCGGATAATGGCGCGGGCAATGGCAACGCGCTGGCGCTGGCCACCCGAAAGCCGCACGCCTTTTTCACCGAGATAGGTATGGAGCCCATCCGGCAGGGCTTCGAGGAAATCGAGCGCGGCGGCGATTTTGGCCGCTTCGCGCACGTCATCATCCGTCGCGCCGGGATTGCCGATGCGGATATTCTCAAACGCACTGGTCGAGAAAATGACAGGGTCTTGTGGCACCAGACCGATATGTCCGCGCCAGTCACGCGGGGCGAGGGTGCGCACGTCGTGCCCGTCGATGCGGATGATGCCAAATTGCGGGTCGTAGAAACGCAGCAGCAACTGGAAGATGGTGGTTTTCCCTGCGCCGGAAGGGCCGACGATGGCGACGGTCTCTCCCGGTTCGATGCGGAACGACACGTTGCTCAGGGCTGCCTTATCGGGGCGTGAGGCGTAGTGGAAAGAGACATGCTCGAATGACAGGCGGCCTTCGGGCGGTTTGCTGAAATGGAAGGGCTCTGCCGGGGCTTTGATCTCGGGTTCGAGCTGCATCAGTTCCATCAGCCGTTCGGTTGCTCCGGCGGCGCGCTGCATTTCGCCGACAACCTCGCTCAGCGCACCCAGCGCACCCGCCACCACCACGGAATAAAAGATAAAGGCCGATAAATCGCCTGGGCTGATGCGCCCGGCAATTACATCCTGCCCGCCGATATAGAGCACGGTGACCACCGCGCCGAAAATCAGGCAGATGACAATGGCGGTCAGCAATGCCCGCATGCGGATGCGGGAGAGGGCGGTGGCCACGGTTTCGTTGATGAGGGTGCCGAAACGCTGGTTTTCCGCTTCTTCGAGCGCCATGGCGTGAATGGTGCGGATGGCGCCGATGGTTTCCTCGGCATGGGCGGAAATATCGCCGACTTTGTTTTGCGTGGCGCGCGAAAGCGCCCGCACGCGCCGCCCAAGCGTGATGATGGGCAGGATCACCAGCGGCAGCATCAGCAGCACATATTCCGAAAGCTTGACGCTGGTGACGAGCAGCAGGATGAATCCGCCGGTGAAGAGCAGCGCGTTGCGCATAAAAACGGAAATCGACGAACCGATGACGGTCTGCAGCAGGGTGGTGTCGGTGGTGATGCGGGCGATAAGGTCGCCGGTGCGCGAGGATTCGAAATAGGCGGTGTGCATGGAAAGCACTTTGGCGAACACATCGCGGCGGATATCGGCCACCACGCGCTCGCCGACGAGTGATACCAGCAGGTAGCGCGAGTAGGTGCCCATCGCCAGCAAGGCAACGACGCCCAGCAGGATCAGGTAGCCCTGGCCGAGCAGGTTCTGGTCGCCTTTGCGGATGCCTTCGTCGATCAGGTAGCGCAGCGCCGCGCCCATGCCCAGCACCACCGAGGAGGTCATAACCAGCGCCACCACTGCGCCTGCCGTATGGCGGCGGTAAGGCCGCAGATAATGCAGCAGATAGCGCAGCGAGCCGAGTCGGCCCTTGGGTGGAAGCTGGGCGCTGTTGCTCATAAGGCCACCGCGATATTTTCGCCGCGCAGTTCCGTGTGCAGGATGTCGTAAAGCGGGCGGCCATCGGGCAGATGCCAGTCGCCGGCGGTTTCGTCGAAGCGGAAATGCAGCCCGCCAAGGGTGGGCGAGGCATACCATAATTGCTGCGAGGGTGCGTGTTTGCTCAGCAGGTAGGTGCGCCCGCCCACGCTGCGGAGGGTGAGGATGCCGTGCTGCAGTTCGAGGTCGTCAAGGGCGCCGGATTCAAAAGCGCCGTTGAGCCGGTCGAAGCAATGCAGCAGCGTGGCGTCGGCAATCATGTGGTAGCGTGTTTCATCCATGCGACGTGCATAGCACGGCGCGCGTGCATGGCAAGTGGCGAGAGGCCTGCGCATTTTTTATTATGAGGGAATAAAAAATTAGGCTATCGAGGCGCTCGATGAGCGAGAAACCAAGAAAACCCGTGAAGCGCCGGGGCGCGCCGCCCGCCCGCCCGCGCCGCCCGCGTCCGGCACAGGGCGGCAGCACCCGTGCGAACCCGGCCTACCGGGGTGTTGGCCGCCGCCGTGGCGGACGTCTGCGCGCATGGCTTCGCGATCGTCGCTGGTGGGGCAATCTGGTACGCCTGATGTTTGCGGGCTTCATCATGGGTGGGCTGGCACTGGTGTATTTTGCCTCGCAACTGCCCGACATCCGCGCGCTCGATACCATCAAAAAGCAGCAGGGCATCACCATCGAGGCGGCCGATGGGCGGGTCATCGCCAATTACGGCGATGTTTATGGCAGCTACCTGACCTACGATCAGTTGCCAAAATCGCTGGTGCTGGCGGTCATCGCCACGGAAGACCGCCGCTTTTTCGAGCATCACGGGGTGGATTTCTTCGGCATCGCGCGGGCAATGGTCACCAACCTCATCCGTGGCCATGTAGTGCAGGGCGGCTCGACGGTGACGCAGCAGGTCGCCAAAAACGTATTTCTTACCCCCGAGCGCTCGATTAAGCGCAAGCTGCAGGAAGTGCTGCTCGCCTTCTGGCTGGAGGCGCGCTTCAGCAAAAAAGAGATTATGGCGATTTACCTCAACCGGGTGTATCTCGGCGGCGGTTCGTTCGGGGTCGATGCGGCCTCGCGGCGTTATTTCAACAAAAGCGCCCGCGAGATTAACCTCTACGAATCGGCATTGCTGGCGGGGTTGCTCAAGGCGCCATCGCGCTATTCGCCCGCCGCCAATACCGAGCGGGCGCAGGCGCGTGTGCATCAGGTGCTGCTGAACATGGTCGATGCGGGCTACCTGAAGCGCAAGGAGGTCGCGCCGACCATGGCCAATTACGCCAAGGCGCCGTCGCATGTGGCCGAAGGCGGCGATGTGCGGTATTACACTGACTGGGTTGTCGATACGCTCCCCGAAATGGTCGGCCAGTTTGATGGCGATATGATTGTGACGACGACGATGGATGCGGGATTGCAGAAAGCAGCGCAGGAATCCTTGCGCCGCGCGATCGACGCCGAAGGCCCGAAAAAGAACGTGACGCAGGGGGCGCTGGTGTCGATGCTGCCCGATGGGGCGGTGCAGGCGCTGGTCGGCGGGGTGGATTACGGCAAGAGCCAGTATAACCGCGCCGTGCAGGCAAGGCGCCAGCCCGGTTCGTCGTTCAAGCTGTTTGTTTATCTCGCAGCACTGGAGGCGGGGTTGACGCCGCAATCGACGGTCGAAGATGCGCCGATTACTCTGCAGGTGGGCAATAAAAGCTGGTCGCCCGAGAATTTCGAAGTGGGCGGCTACCGGGGCGAAATCCCGATGGTTGAAGCCATCCGCTATTCCCTCAACACGGTTTCGGTGCGCTTGAGCCAGTACACAGGCGTCAGCCGCGTTGCCGATATGGCGATGCGCCTTGGTGTGCCGAATATCCCGAGCCATCCCTCGATTGCGCTCGGTGCGGTGGAGGCCACACTGCTGGAGATGACCGGCGCCTACGCGCATTTGCCCAATGGCGGCAACAAGGTGGTGCCGTATGGTATTTTGCGCATCCGCACACGCGAAGGGCAGGAGATTTACAAACGCGAAGCGCCAACCCCTGAAACCCTGCTGGCCAAAGGCACGGTCGAGATGATGAACTATATGCTGGTTGATGTGGCAACGCGCGGCACCGGCGCCAAGGCCGCGCTCCCGGGGCGGCAGGTCGGCGGCAAAACCGGCACCAGCCAGGATTACAAGGATGCGTGGTTTATCGGCTTTACGCCGCAACTGGTGACCGGGGTGTGGATCGGTAACGACGACAATAAGTCGATGAAGCGAGTCACCGGTGGCGCCATTCCCGCCACCATCTGGCACGCCTTCATGGCGCAGGCGCTCGAAGGTAAGCCCGTGAAATACCTGCCGACCAGCGCCGGGTCGAGCGAAGGATTATTGCCGTGGCTGTTTGGCGGGTCGTCCGTCACCGAAGGCACAGAGCCGCTGCCTGCCGCCGCCGGGGCACCGCTCGACATTCCCGAGGATTCGCCGTTCCAGGTGCCCGGCAATGATAGCGCCTCCGCGCCCGCTCCGGCATCACCGGCGGGTGAATCGACGGATGTGCTCAGCGCCGAGTTCTGGGATAAGCTGATGAAAAAAGTGCCCAAGCCCGACAAGAGCAAGGTGGAATACAGCTACCCGCATTAGCGAGGGAGGTTTATGCGTTGAAGCGGTAGAGGTCTTTGCCGTGCAGCTTCAGCCAGTCTTTCGCCGCTTCATAATCCGGGCAGATGCTGGCCACGCAATTCCAGAATGCGGCCGAGTGGTTCATGTGGCGCAGATGCGCAACCTCATGCGCGACGACATATTCCATCACTTCCTTCGGCGCGAAAATCAGGCGGTAGGAGAAGGACAGCCGCGCGGTCGAGGAGCAGCTCCCCCAGCGGCTGCGTGTATCGCGCACGCTGATGCGGGTGATGCGGCGGCCAATCATCGCGCCGTAACGCAGGGCGAGGGTGGTTAATGTCTGGCTGGCGATTTTGCGCAGCGCCTCGGTAACGTGCTCGGGGAACTCGTTGCGTTCGCCCGCAACAAAGAGGGTGTCGTCGCGGATGATCCATTTGCGGGTAAGGTTCGCGTCGTGCTTGATGCGGATGCGCTTGCCCAGCAGCGGAATGACTACGCCCGGCTTGATTTGTTTTTTACTTGGCATGTCGCGCAGCGTTTCGATTAGCCATTCGGATTTTTGCATCAGGAAAATCAGCCCGTCGCTGACGCGGGTGTGGCGCGGCAGGGTGAGCGAGATGGCATGGTCGGTCGGATTGTAGCGCAGGCAAATCCGCTTCGCCCGCTGGTGGCGGCGAATGACCAGCGGCAGCATTTCTTCTCCTACTTGCAGAAAGTCCGGCAACTCATTGTTGCTCCACGCATTACGCAGTCCATTGCTCATCGAGGTGCCCGTTCTTTTTATTTTGTTGTTGGTGGTTGCCGTGTAGTTGTTGCACTCACGCCAACCGACGCGGTAGGGTCAGCATAGGAACAGGGGAGCCGCTCGGTCAATAGGGCTTGTCACATTCCCACGAAAAAACTTGTTATCCACAGGCTATTGGGCGGAGCATTCAATCGCAATATGAAGTTTCCTCAGTCGTTTATTGAAGAAATCCGCAACCGCGTGCGTGTCTCGGAGGTGGTGGGCAAGGCCATTGCCCTGCGCCGGGCAGGCCGCGAATACCATGCTTTGTGCCCGTTTCATAAGGAGAAATCCCCCTCGTTTACGGTCAACGATGAGAAGGGTTTTTTCCATTGCTTCGGCTGCGGTGCGCATGGGGATGTGATTGGTTTTACGATGGATTACGAGCATCTCGGCTACCGCGAGGCGGTTGAGCGTCTGGCTGGCGTCGCTGGGTTGAGTATGCCAAAGTTAACGCACGCAGAGGTTGAGAAGGAAAAAAAGGCGCAATCGCTGCAGGAGGTCATGGAGTGCGTGACCGGCTGGATGCAGGAGCAGCTCGAGCAGACGTCGGAGGGAGAACTGGCGCGGCGCTATCTGCGTCAGCGTGGCCTGAGTGAGGAAACCATCGCCCGGTTCCGCCTTGGTTACGCGCAGGCGGATCGCGATGCGCTCGGCAGGGCGATGCAGGCGCGCGGCATCAGTGTGGCGCAACTGGTCGAGGCGGGCATGCTGATTGCCGTCGAGGGGCGGGCACCGTATAGCCGCTTCCGTCGCCGCCTGATGTTCCCGATCCGCGATCGCAAGAGCCGCGTCATCGCGTTTGGCGGGCGGGTGTTGCCCGATGAGCCGAATACCGAGGCGCCGAAATATCTCAACTCGCCCGAGACGCCGCTGTTCAGTAAAGGCCGCCAGCTTTTTAATCTCGATAGTGCGCGCCGCGCGGCCTTCGAAGCAAAGCAGCTGATTATCTGCGAAGGCTATATGGATGTCATCGCGCTGGCGCAGGGCGGTATTGCGCAGGCGGTGGCGCCGCTCGGTACGGCAATTACGCCCGAGCAATTGCAGCTTTGCTGGCAACTGGCCGATGAGCCGACCCTGTGCCTTGATGGCGACAATGCGGGCCAGCGCGCAATGACCCGCGCCGCCGAGCTGGCGCTGCCGCTGCTGGTGCCGGGCAAAACCCTGCGCGTGGCGGTGATGCCCAAAGGCGACGACCCCGATTCGCTGATCCGCCAGGCAGGCCGTGCGGCGTTCGATGCGATCATCGCCCGCGCCGAACCGCTGGTGAGCATCCTCTGGCAGCAGGCGATGGGGGCGCCTGCCAGCACGCCCGAGGGCCGCGCCGCGCAGGAAGAACAACTGATGCTGAAGGTGCAGCAGATTAAACATCCGACCGTGCAGCATTATTATAAGCAGCATGTACGCGACCGCCTGCGCGCGATGCAGCAGGCCGCGTATCAGCAGCGCCCGCCCTTGGCGCGGGGCGGCTTCAGGCCGGGCGGGGCCGCGCGCACACCGTATGCCGAAACACCGTTGCCGCCGCTGGCGCGCACTGCCGATACCAGCCTGCTTGCCCCCGCGGGCAACCTGCTGGCACTGGTGGTGGCCTGTCCCGCGCTGTTGCTGGATGCTGCCGCCGAAGAATGCTGGCTGCATGCGCCGATGCCTGCGGGCTGGCAGCAGCAGGTGCACCATTTGATTACCGAGCTGCATATTGAATCCCCCGATCTGACAAGCGAACGGCTGTGGGAAACCCTGCGCGAGGAAGCGCCGGTGGAATCCTGCGGCAATATCGCGCGGGCGATGGAGGCGCTCGGGGTGGAGCTGGAGCAGGATACGATCCAGCGCGAAGGCCGGGCGCAGCGTTTGTGGGGCGAGGTGATGAACGATGTTGACCGCGCGCGGCTGCGTACCGAATGCGCAGAGGCCGAAGCGGCACTCGCCGGCGAGATGAACGACGAAAATTTCCAGCGCCTGACGGCCCTCAAAAGCCAGTTGGAGGCAATCGACCGCGAACGCTCGCGCTTCTACCGCGAGGACCCGCTCAGCGGCGCGGTGTAATGCGCTCTCTCCTTCCCGGTGGGCGGGACGTCAAAGGCCGTGCCGCGACACACTAATTGTGCACCATACTGAATCATGCGCCCCATGCCCGCCGCCTCAGATGCGGTAGGCGTCCGTCTGCCGGTTCAGGATGGCGTGCAGGAGTGGCGCGAGGTCCGGGGTGGTGGGGGAGCCTTCAAAGAGGACGGCGTTTTTCTGTAGCAGCTCTGCGCTCAGGCGGTTCCTGTAGGCCGTATCATTTGCCAGCTTCACGGCACACGCGATGTAATCCTCCGGATTTTCGGCGACGGGCGCATCGGCGATGCCCATGACGGAATAATACCCATAGACCATGCGTCCGCGCGCATAATCACCCGGCATGGTGACGATGGGAAGGCCAAATCCGAAGGCATATTGCGAGGTGGTGCCCGCCCCGAAATAGAACGTATCGAGAATGGCGTCGGCGGTGTGGAGGATGCTGAACAAGACGTCGAGCGGCTGCCAGTTCAGGAAGATCACCCGCGCGGGATCGCAGTGCTTGAGGATGCGCTGCTTCAGGATGTCGCTGGCGGTTTGTTGCTGAAAATCATGAAACAAAAGCAGCGTCGCCTTGGAGTCATGGGCGAGGATACCGGCGAGCGCACTATCAAAATCCGGATGGATTTTCTGAATCGCCATCGGGCAGATATAGAGGTTCCGGTCGGCAGGCAGGCCAAGTTCTTCGCGCGTCAGCCAGCGTTCCGGCGCCTGTGGACGGGAAAAAACGGTGTCGATGCCAGGATGGCAGAGCAACTGTTCGCCGTAATTGCGGTTCGCCTGCGGCGGTTCATAGGCGCGCGCGGAGATGACATAGTCGATGGTGTCGATGCCCGTCGTTTCCGGGTGCCCCTGCAAGCAGCATTGATGCGGTGCAAGCCGTGCCATGGCAAGGTAGTGGGTCATCGCATCCATGCCGATGTCGGGGTAAATGAGGATGTCGGGTTTCTCCCGCGCGATGGCGCCCTGCGCGGCGGCGAGGGTGCCGGGGAGAGAAATCATCGGGATGCCCGCTGCGCCAAGGCCATCCAGTGTCGCATCGACAATGCCTGCGACGTTGAAGAGTGTCACCGCAAACCCGGGATGCCGCGCCAGCGCCAGCATGAGGTTGCGGTAGCAGCGGCCCACGGAATGGTCGTGCATATGCCGCGAAACGAAGCCGACGCGGATTTTTCCCCCCGTGTGTAGCGGCGCGACTTTGCAATGGGCGGCTGTGTAGTTGAGTTCCGGCGCGCAGACGCGCAACATCTGCGTGTAGCGTTGCAGTAATTCCCGGTTGTCGCGGTGGTGATAAGCGAGCGCAAAAAGTGGATGGTTGGTGATCTGCAGGGCGTCGAAGCGCAGTTTTTTTTGCATAAAATTATCGATCGATTGCCCGAAAGCCTCGCGCACCGAGTCGATCTGCGCGGTGGAAAGATAGAGGCGCGGCAGATAGGTTTCATACATCACCTGAAATGGCACCGGCACCCTGAAACGGGCCATCAGCGCGCGGTAGCCGACATCCGCTTCCGCGTGTCGGTTGTTGACCCGAAGGGCGAAGCAGTCATAGGCGTGCAGCTCCATACTGTCGGGAAAATTTGGCAGATGCCGTTCGAGGTAACGCGGCACTTCATGCGCCCCGTTGAAACGCAGCAGGGCCTTGACCAACGCCGCATGCGTCGCCGGGTTGGCAGGGGCAATTTCGCAGGCGCGTGCGGCCACCTGCACCGCCTGCGTTCCGTAATCCTGGGCCTCGAACGCGCGGCTGAGCAGCAGGTAGCTTTCGACATGGCCGGGGTCGGCCTGAATAGCGCGCTGGTAAAAATCCGCCGCGCCCGCGTAATTGCCCGCACCATGCAGGATAAAGCCAATCTGGTGGAGTGCGTCGGCATGATAGGGGTTCATCGCCAGCACTTGCTGCAGCAGGTCGATGGCATCCTGCCCGCGTTTTTTCTGCAGGGCGCTTTGTGCCATTTTCATCAACTTGCGGGTGGAAGCGGCGGGTTGGTTCACGGTGCCCTACTGCGATAGAACGTCGTCGAGTGCCGCCGCCACTGCCGCCAGATGCCGCGCAGGTATATCGACATAAAATGGCAAGGATACAACCGACAGGCCCAGTTTCTCGGTCACCGATAAATCGCCATGCGGATAGCGGGCGTAGGCAGGTTGCATGTGGCAGCCTTTATCCCACCATTGCCGGGCTTTGATGCCGCGCACTTGCAATTGCGAAATGACCTTATCCGCCGTTAGCGTGGGCAGGCGGATATTGCAGGTGGTGGTGACGGCGTCCTCCGGAAACCAGAGGGTTAGGTCATGCTTTTGGGCGACAGGGGTGAGCGCCCGTTGGCATAATTCCGTCGTGGCGACCCATTGTGCGCGCCGTGCTGGCCAGGTATCGAGCGCGGCATGGGCGACGGCGGCGGTGTATTCGCTCATTTTGGAGTTGATGCCGGGAATCGAGATGCGGCGCGTATAGTAGCCGAAATTGGTTTGTTCGTGGACATGGCGCAGCAGCGCCGTATCGTTCGAAACGACCACCGCGCCTTCGCCCACACCGAGCACTTTGGTGGCATGCAGGCTGAAGGTCACCGCTGTTTTCCCGAAGGCAGCGTGGCGGAAACTGTCGAACCCCGAGGCGGCATCGACCACGACGGGAATCGAGGTTTCAGCCGTAAATTTATCCCACGCCGCAATATCGACCGGTTTGCCAAACGGGGCGACGACCAGCACCGCGCCGATGACACCGTCGATCTGTGTAATCTGTTTTTTCACCGCCTCGGGGTCGAGTGCCCAGGTGGTTTCATTGATGTCGATGAAGTAAGGCGTCATCTCGGCGGCGATAGCAGCGGCGGGGCTGGCAACGAATGTCCACGAGGGGACAAGACAATAACTGCTCTTGGGCAGGTTGAGGGCGCGCAACACCGCAATTAGCCCCGATGTGGCGCTCGACGCGGTAATCGTATGTTCGGCGGTGACACCAAAATGTTCCGCCAGCCTGCCGCGCAGTTCCTGCTCCAGCGGGCCGAAATTGCTGTACCAGCGCGTACGGTCGATGCGCTCGAGGTAGGGGAGAATATCACCGGCCTGCGGCAGGAGCGGGCGCATGATCTCAATGGTCTCAAAAGGTTGCGTGGCGCGTTGTTCCATTGGTTTATCCCCGGCGGTCGCAAGCATATCCTACCCTTACTTAGCTGAATACCAGACAGAAGAGCAAGTGCCGTGCCAACGGCGCGCAGGAGCGGGCGGGGGAGTTTTCTGGTCAAGCCCGCAAAGCTGCGCTAAAAGAGGAGGCGCGCGAACCGTGGTGAGGGGCATGCCTGAAAATTCCGGAATGAATCTTCTTGTGACGGGCGGCACAGGCTTTATCGGCCAGCATGTGCTGAAGGAACTGGCTGCACGCAATGTGGCCTGCCATGTACTGATGCGCACCCCGCCCACCACGCCGCTACCGCGCGGTATGACGCCGCTGCTGGGCGACATGGCGGCGCCGCTACCGGAAATTGCCTTCACGCATTGCCTGCATTTGGCGTGGGGTGGGCTGCCGCATTACCAAAATCCGGCGCATCTTGCCGAAGAACTACCTAAGCAGCAATGCTTTCTGGAAGCCCGCATCACGCGCGGCCTGCGCAAGTTGGTCGTCGCCGGAAGTTGCCTTGAATATGGGCTGCAATCGGGCGCGCTGGACGAAACCGCCGCGTTAACGCCGACATTGCCCTATACGCAGGCGAAAGCGGCCTTGCTTGGCTGGCTCGGGGAAAGGCAGAACGCCCACCGCTTCGATTTATGCTGGGCGCGGCTGTTTTATATGTATGGTGAAGGTCAGCACGCGACCTCGCTTTTTTCGCAATTATCGGCGGCGGTGGCGCGCGGCGATGCGCGCTTTCCGATGTCCCACGGCGCCCAGCAGCGCGATTTCTTGCCGGTCGAACAGGTGGCGCGCTACCTTGTTGATCTGCTGCTGCTCAGGGGAAACCACGGGGTGGTGAATATCGGCAGCGGCGCGCCCATTACCGTCAGGGCGCAGGTCGAGCAGTGGCTGCGCCATTATGGCTGGTCGATTGCTCTGGATGCCGGTCACTACCCTTACAGCGATTACGAACCCATGGCTTTCTGGGCCGACACTGCTAAGCTGAACCAACTTTTGCGCGGGGTAACCGTCTTAAGGCAGACCCCGCAATAAATGCGGGGTGACAGGTGGTGGTTGAGGTGAGTTGGGTGACAGGTGGGGTTGGGCGCTGGAGGCTGTGGAGTGAGTGTGGGGTGTAAACCGTGGTTGGCGCCACTCACTTTTTTACTACGCGACGCTCGACTCTAGCCACGCGACTCTTCTCTTGCCGCTTTCCTCACCCCAACCCTCTCCCGCCTGCGGGAGAGGGGGCGACTTCCCTCGCAATGACAGATGGTACCCCAATGGCTGAATATGAAATGGCCTAAGCAGCCGCCAGCGAATACGGCATCGGAAAAATTTTCCGGTACTCGATTGTTTCTTCAAGGCTCACCATATGGCCGGGTAGGAAGAGGTCGGCGAATTCTGCCTTCTGCCGGGTGTGACGCACCATCAGCAGGGCTTTCTCCGGATTGACCGTGTCGCGGATGGTTTGCGCGTCGAGCATCCGCAGTTTAATGTCGGGGTAACGCAGGCGCAGAATTTGTTCGATCGGTTCGCTGGGGCTGAAATCGTAGATGACCAGCTCTTCTTTCCACGACATGGACTCAAGCAGCCAGCCGATTTGCTGGACGCCCGCGCCAAACAGGGCTTGCTGCCCCATCTGCGCAAAATCCGGGAGGAAGGGGCCGCGCCAGAGCATGATGCGCTGGGCCAGTTCGCTGGCCATGAGGAAATCGCCGCTGCCCAGCGCGCGGTTGAAGGCGACCTCAAGGCGGCCAAGGAGGTAGGAGAGCAGGATTTCGTGGATGCCAAGGCGCGAATCAGCGGAAATAATATCGCCCCCCGAGGCTTGAATGACGCGCATGGCCATCATTTCGAGGCTGGCGCGCGTGTTGTCGAGGTAGGTCAGGGTCATGTCGAGGTTTATCCGCGATGGCCGCACAAATTGCGGTTTGAGCACCGCGACTTCGAGATAGAAAATATCGGGCTGGAACAGCACGGTGCCGTGCTTGAGTAGCTCAAGCATCCACAACGCATTGTGGGAGGCGCCATCCGCATGGGTGAAGGTGACACGCTGCAAAGACTGGTTACGGAAAACGGCGATTTCCGGATACATGATCCGCTCGGCCATGAACTTGAACAGGGCGAATTCCTGACCCGCCGTAAATTCGATGCGCTGGGCTATCTGAAAATAGCCATGCAGGGGTTTTTCCGCAGCGTCATCGTAAGCAAACCACGGCGCGTAGGTCGCCACGATTTTCGGGTGCTGCTGCATATAGCGAACGCACTCCACCAGTGTATCGGCGATTAATTTATCGTCATCCGCGAGCATCATCGTGAACTCACCGCGCGCCAGCCGCAGCGCCGCGACGCATTGCCCGGCAAGGCTTACCGGCTTGTTTTGGTGATAGACGCGCAGTCTCGGCCATTCCTTCTGCATGCCGTGCAACAGTTCGGCGGTGCCGTCGGTTGAGGCATGGTTGAGCACCACCACCTCGTAATCCAGATTCTGCGCATCAAGCGCCCGCAGGTTATTAAGGCAATATTCCAGCAGATCCGCGCGATTATAGGTCGGGATGCAGATGCTCAGGGTCGGAATCGTAGCGGTCAGGGTCATACGGCTTCTTTCACAAGATAGCCGCCGGGGGCATTGGCCCAGGCAAAGCGTTTGATGGGCGAAGTAATGCCGCGTGCGCGGGCAAATTCATCCCAGGCGTTGGTTTCGCCCGGCCACTGGGTGGTGGCGTATTCATCGAGAATCAGCACGCCGCCGACCACCAGCCTGTCCCAGCAATGTTGCAGGATGGCGCGGGTGGGTTCGTAAATATCGACATCAATATTGATTAGGCAGAAGCGCGCCTCAGGGTTCGATGTCAGCCATTGCGGCAAGGTTTCGGTAACGTCACCCTGCACGAGGGAGCCGCGCGTGGACGGAAGGACGCCGTCCTCGTTGTGAAGCTTCACCAGGGCGTTGAGTTCTTCGAGAAATCCCTTAGCGCTTAGACCGCCCTGTTTTTTCTGGATGGCGGGGTTGCTGTCGCCGTCCTTGGCGGTGAGTTCCGAGAAACCGGTGAACGTATCAAAGCCGATGATTTTTTTATGGGTGGCGGTGGGGGTCAGCACTTCCACAAATTTGTGCCAACTGAAGAACGATTTGCCATAATAAACGCCGAAATCGACGTAGTGACCGGGCAGATCCATCGTCAGTTTGAAAAGTTCGTAATGCACCAGCAAACGAATAAATGAGCGCCTGCTGGCATAGGCGGGAAACAAATCCAGATGATGCCGCAATGTATGCGGGTGCGCGGCGGCAATTTTTTCGAGGCGGGAAAAATAAGCGTCCTCGCCGCCCGAGAGGTAATAGAAGGTATCGTTTTCCATAAGCATTGCTTCCCTAAGAATGTGGCGGTGAGCGACCGTCAGCGCAGGCGTTTCAGGTAGCCATCCTCGGCGGCGGTGATGGCGATTTTCCACTCGATCATTTTATCGGCAGAAAATTCTGGATGGGATTTCAGGTACTCGCGCACGGCGGTTTTGGGGTTGTTGCCTTTGCCCCACGGGCGGTTGGTGCAGAAATCCTCTGGTAAATCCTCGACGCCGGTATCCATGACAACGCAGTAGCTGCCGACACTGACCAGCGGAGCGTATGCCTGAAGTTCCGCCAGCACATGCGCATGCGTGTGGTTGGAATCAAGGCAGACCAGAATGCGCTGGAAATCCGCCGCGCGGCGGCGCACCTGCGCGACGATGTCGTCAGCGATGGAGGAGCCTTCAATCATCTCGATGCGTGAACGCATGGGGTGGGCGTCAATCGCGGCGCGGTTATGGGCGCGGATGTCAATGTCGATGCCGAGCACTTTGCGGGTCGGCGTTTGCGGGTCGAGCGTTGTGCCCGCCGCCACCGCGTCGGCATATTCGAGCAGCGCCAGCATCGAGGCGCTGAGGATGAGCGAGCCGCCGTGGGCGATGCCCGTTTCGATGATGAGGTCGGGTTTTACTTCCCAGATAATTTGCTGCAAGGCGCAGCTATCCTGCGGAGCCTGAATGACGGGGCGCCCCAGCCATGTGAAATTATGTGTGTAATCATACTTCAGGCATTGCCGCACCCACAGGCGCGACAGCGCCAGAAAATCCGGGTCGTTGCCGATGGCGCGGATGTTGCGCGCGACCTGCTGTTCAAACTCGGGATTCATCGTTCCTCCGGCACCGCATAGATGACTGCCCCTGTACCACACCATGCATGCAGGCGGAAATAAAAACGGTAACGCGGCAGATGATGACGCAGCCAATCGGCGGTTTTCCATAGCCCGTCGCGGGTGTGGTAGACGGTTATCGCCAGCATCGGACGGTGCGCGGTGAGGGTTATAAGGCTGCCCTCAAGTGCGGCAAGCTCGCCACCCTCAAGATGCAGTTTCATGAAAGTTGGAGCCAGCGCCAGTGCATCGAGGCAGGTGGCCTGCACGCGCGTTAGCGCCTGCGCGTCTGCGCGCGAGGCCATGCCGAATCCGCCGCTGAAGCTGATTTTTCCATTCCGGTTGCTAAGCGCCTGTGCGTGCAGATGTACGCGCAGGCGCATGCTGTCGGGTAATGCGGCCACGGCATGCGCCAGTTGTGCATAGTTTGCGACGTCGGCCTCGAATACATGCGCCGCCCGCATTCCGCCAGTATGGTCGAGGAACCGCTGCAATACGCGGCCATCATAGGCTCCGGCATCGATGAATACTTCGTCTGCGTGTAAGTGACAGGAAATTTCAGGGATGAAAAAACGATTGCTGGCATCAATCGGCGCTTCGGGGAAGACCCATTCCTCACGGGCATAACGCCAGGCTAAAAACTGAAGATAGGCGCGGCGCGACCCGTCATCGGCCCACATATCCGGCAAGGAGGCAATGTGCGTGCGATCTTCGTCGGTGAGTGAGCCTGAAAACCAGCCATTGTTGAGCGGGTGGCGGTCACGGAAATGTTCGGCGTAGTCGTAAAAGGGCAGGACATTTGCCCACCCCGCCGTACGCAAGGATTCAGCAATGGGGGCATAGGCCATGGTGCCGATGGTGACAAGCACGGTGACGTCGGCCTCTGCGGGATAACCCTCTGGCCGCATCACCGGGATGTCCCCGCTGGGTTGGGTGCTTAGGGGCGCATTGCGGTCGAGCACCGCCAGCGGCGTGATGCCCAGATGCGCGAGAAAATCGAGCGCCAGCACGCCGAGATTGCCCGCGCCATACAGCACGATTTTTTCGTGGCCAGTGATCGCCGGTGGCAGGGCTGGCGGCTTCGCCAGTAGGTCGCTTAGCAGCGTATGCATCGACATGTTAGTGGACGGGTGATGCATCAACGCGCTCCGCCTCAAGAATATCCGCCCAGTGTTTTAGCAATGCGTCCTTTGGAAACTGGCGCTGGAAGTGAAAAACAGAGCTTTTGTTGGGTTCGTATAAAAATGGCAGTTGTTGCCGCGCCACGCGCTGGTTTTCTTCTGCGCCGGGTGCAAAAAGCGCTGCGTATTTGCCAAGCCCAGCGGTAAACCACGCAAAGGGCGTGTCGCCCCATACCGACGCGAAATGAAACGGGCGTGGCTCCTGCTGCATGATGGTTCGGTATTGTGCGATGAGTCCGTCTGCCGTGACGGCGAGCGGAAAGCGTGCGCGGATGTCGGCAGCGGCGGCTTCCGCCATGCGGTGACGCGCCTCAGGATTTTTCTGCAGATAATCGACAGCCTTGGCAAAGTCGGCAGGGCTATGCACGACCATGCCCGTTACGCCGTGTCGGACAATGGCGGCTTCGACGGGATTATCCATGACAATCGGCACCACACCCGCCGCCATCGCCTCGAGCAGGGCGTTCTCGGTAGTGCCGTAATGCAGTGGATTAAGTAGGTAAACGAGGATGTCCATCCCGGCGAGCGCGGCGGCGGGTTGCGTGGTGTAGCCCTTTAAGGTGAGGCGCGGAGAGGGATGAAGCGGGGTGCCCGGCACGGTATCACCATAGATTTCAACATGGAAATCTTCCGGCGCTGCTGCAATAAAATCCATGATACGCGGGTGGAGCTTGGCTTTCTCGAGGCTTCCCAGATAGCCGTAACGCGGGGAAGGCGCCGCTGCCTGTGCGCGTGCGGGCATGTCGTCGAATCCGCCGGAACTGGGGACGACAATGCCCGCCGGTGAGGCGGCAGTGGTCGCCATAAAGACATGCGGTAACGCAGGGAAGCCTTCGGGGAAGGCAGGATAATGCAGCCCGGATGTGTGCGCCCAGACTGCCAGACGGCAGGTGAGGGGAGGTTGCCCGGTAAGCCAGCACGCCATGGCGGGGTGATGCCACCATTCCAATTGCAGTATGTCGGCCCATGCCAGTTGCGCGGCAAGATCGGGTGCATCGGCAGGGAACATAACGGGCGCTCCGACCGCTGTTATGGCGTCGGCGTACTGCGTCCGTTGCGCCGGTTCGAGGCAGAGGAAGCGCTCCTCAACACCCGTCGCCCGTGCGTGGTGGTAGGCCGCCACCCGCGAAAGCACGCGCCCGACGCCCCCTCCCAGATGCGGCGTGACATGCAGGACGCGCAGCGTCATCAGGCCATCACCGCGTCGAGAGAATGACGGCTGGCAATCAATTTTTCAGCCAGCATCGCGCGGTAAGGGTCGATGGAATCGGGCATGCAGTGGCTCAACTGGCCGCAGGCAGCGCAGACCGGGTTTGCTTTGCGGTTACCCTGCAAATGCGCGAGCCGGTGCTGAAACAGCGCCTCGCCCTCCCAGATGGATTTGAGGCTCTGCGTGCGCGTATCCCCAATCACCAGTTTGCGCGCCCAATCGAGGAAACACAGGCTGACCGTGCCATCCGAGTTGACGGAGATGGAGTAGAAAATATAGGGGCAGGTATCCACGTCGCCAATTTCCTGCTGGTAGATGCCTTGGGTGATTTCAACGCCCATGCGCACGTCGGCATCGAACTCCGGCCAGCAAGGGGCGAGGTTTTCAAGCGCAATGCGGTCGCATAAATCGCCGAATATATCGAAGAACTTCTTTTTTTCGTCCTCGCTCAGTTTATCGCCAATCATCTTGATGCAGATCTCACACTGGCCGCGGTTGTCGGCGAGGTATTTGATCTGCTCGACGAATTTTTTGAAATCGACCTTGGTTTTTGTTAAATCCCAGAACATCTCGTCGGACAGGCCATCGACCGAGATATTGATGCGATCCAGCCCGGCTTCAATCAGCGCATCGACATTTTTCGGGGTGAGCAAATAGCCGTTGGTGGTGGTGTCGATGTAGGGCACCTGACGGCTGGCCTTGGCATAGCGGATCATTTTCGGCAGGTTGGTGTTGAGCAGCGGCTCGCCTTCCTTGTAGAGGCGCAGCACTTTTAGGGGCTGGTCGAATTCCTCCAGATCGTCGATAATTTTGGTGAAATTGTCCATATGCAGGCGCCCCTGCCAGCGGCCCGTGTCGCTAATCAGCGGGCGGTCGCCGGTCGGGCAGAAACTGCATTTGAAATTGCAAACGCTCGCCGGATCGACAAACAGGATGAACGGCGTGGAAAGCGGAATCACGGTTTCGAGCCGGGTGCGGCCCTCAAGGTTGATGCGCGGCTTAATTTCAGCTTTCATAGAACCCCTGATTCCACCTATAACAGATACGGTTCAGACTATAAGCCGGAATGCTCAAAGGGAAAGATTTTTATGCAGTTCGAGCCGTTATTCCTGCAAGGCGCGTGGCGGATTACCGCCGCCCCCAGCGTCGATGCGCGCGGCAGTTTCGTGCGGCTGTTCGACAAGGCGCTGTTTGCGAAACAGGGGCTGGAAACGGATTTTTTCCAGCAGGTGGTTTCGAGCAATACGCAGCGCGGCACCGTGCGTGGCCTGCATTTCCAGGCACCGCCGCATGGCGAGGTGAAGCTGCTGCGCTGTACGCGCGGCAGCATCTACGATGTCATGGTCGATATGCGCCCGGATTCGCCTACCTATCTGCAGCATTTTGCTGCCACCCTGCATGCGGATGCGCCGGTCATGCTCTATTTGCCCGCCGGGGTCGCCCACGGCTTCATGACGCTTCAGGACGATAGCGAAATTGAATACCACATCACCCAGCCCTACATCGAAACATTGCAGCAGGGCGTGCGCTGGAACGACCCGAAATTTGGCATCGAATGGCCCGGCGAAATGCAGGTTATTTCGTCGCGGGATGCGAGCTTCCCGGATTGGCTATTATAGGAGTTGCACCTGCGGCGAGGCAATGAGGAACTGGCCACCCCATGCGCGGATGCCTTGCATCTGCTCCATCACCTCGTCGGCAATGTTCCACGGCAGGATAAAAACCACGTCGGGCTTATCGGCAAGAAGATGCGCGGGTGCGTAAACCGGCAGGCGGCTTCCGGGCAGCAGGCAGCCTTGCTTTTTAGGGTTGAGATCGACCGTGTAGGCCACCTGCTGCGTGGTGATGCCGCAGTAATTGAGCAGCGTGTTGCCTTTGGCGGGCGCGCCATAGGCTGCGATGCGTTTTCCCGCTGCACGCAGGCGGTTCAGGGTTGCGAGCAGTTCATCGCGCGCGCGCTGCATGCTCGCCTCGAATGCCGAGTATACCGCCAGTTGGGTCAGGCCGAAGGCTTCCTCCTCGCGCTGCAATGCGGCGACGGCAGGCAGCACCGCCGCCCCTTGGTGACGCACGAAAAGGCGCAGCGAGCCGCCATGGATGGGCAGTTGCTCGACATCGGCCATCACCAGCCCGTGGCGTGCGAGCAGCGGCGCAAGCGCGGTGAGTGACAGGTACGAGAAATGCTCATGATAAATCGTATCGAACTGCGTATGGTGGAGCATTTCGAGCAGGTGCGGGAACTCGAACGTGATGGTGCCACCCGGCTTGAGGAGGATGGCAAAGCCCGCGATGAAGTCGTGCAGGTCGGGCACATGCGCCAGCACGTTGTTGGCAATAATGACATCGGCGTGCAGGCCTTCTTTTACCAGACGGCGGGCGGTGTTGCTTCCGAAAAATAGCGTGCGGGTGGGGATATGACGGGCATTCGCATGGGTGGCGATGTTGCGGGCAGGCTCGATGCCCAGCACGCCCATGCCCGCGCGCTGGAACTGCTGCAACAGGATGCCGTCGTTGCTGGCGATCTCGATGATTTGCGAGGCGGTGGTGAGGTGCAGGCGGTCAATCAGCATTGCGGCATAGGCGGCGCAGTGGGCCTGCCAGGTTTCGGAGAAGGAGGAAAAATAGGCGTAGTCGCCGAAGATATGCTCGGGCGTGACCACCGGCGGCACCTGTACCAGCCAGCAATCGGCGCAGACATAGGCGCGTAAGGGGTAGCAGGCTTCGGCGTGGGTGACATCCCCGGGGGCTATATAGCTGTTGGCCAGCGGGGTGGTGCCCAGATTTACCACCGGGTGCATCGCCGAGGCGGCACCGCAACCGGCGCAATGGAGCGTGCCCTTGCGGGGCGACTCCAGCGGCATGATGGAAAGAGCGGTTTTATCCCCCCCACGCGCCGGACGGGGAGTTTTCGGTAATTTTTCCGCTTCCTTCAAATCCGGTTCGTAGATTCCCATTACGTCCCCTTCCAATGCGAAGCCCCCATCTTAAAGCGAATAATCTTTTGAACAATTATTCTTTTTCATAATCGACCACTCTGCAAATGCCCGGCGGCAGCTATCCGTAGGCGGGGGCGATGTATTTAGCTTGCTACGGGCTTTTTCTAAAACTAAGTTGCCCGTGTTTTGTAACCTCAAGTTTCAAAGGGTTTTATGCAACCGAAAGTCGCCTACGCCAAAACCGTTTATGGCCAGAAAGAAATTGATGCCGTCGTGAAATGCCTGAACGAAGGCACGCAGATGGGCAAATATGCCAGCCAGTTCGAGGCGCGCATTGCAGCGCTGTTTGATAAAAAACACGGGGTATTTGTCAACTCCGGCTCCTCGGCGCTCTATATCGGTATGGAGGCGATGGGGTTTGCACCGGGGAGTGAGGTCATCACTCCGGCGCTGACTTTCTCAACTACGGTTGGCTGTATCGTAAAATCGGGCCTGGTGCCGGTCTTTGTCGATGTCGGGACGAATGATTACTGCGTGGATGTCAGTAAAATCGAGGAGATGGTTACCGATAAAACCGTTGCTATCCTCGCACCCAACCTGCTTGGCAATCTTTGCGAGTGGGATAAGATTTCCGCCATTGCGAAGCGCCACAACCTCAAGGTCATCGAGGATTCGGCGGATACGCTCGGCGCCACCCTGCACGGCCAATCCAGCGGCCACTGGAGCGACTGGTCGATTACGAGTTTTTATGGCTCGCATATCATCAATTGCGCGGGCAATGGCGGCATGCTGACGCTCAACGACCCGGAATTGCTGAAGGCGGCTAAGCTGTTGCGTTCCTGGGGTCGGTCGTCCTCGGTGTTCAACGAGAAAAGCGAGGCGATTGAGAACCGCTTTAATGTTGATGTTGATGGTGTCGAATACGACGCGAAGTTCATTTTTGAGCGCATCGGCTATAACCTCGAAGGCTCGGAAATCGGCGCGGCATTTGGTCTTGTCCAGCTCGATGATCTGGAAAGCAACATCCGCACGCGCGAGAAAAACTTCGCGACGCAGACGGCGTTTTTCAAGCGGCACGAGGAGTTCTTTATCTTACCAAAACAGACCGAAGGGTCGCGCACGGGGTGGTTGGCCTATCCGGTGCAGATTCGTGAGGACGCCCCGTTCCGCCGCCGCGAATTCCAGATTTACCTTGAGAAGCAGGCCATTCAGACGCGCACGGTGTTCTCGGGCAATATCACCCGTCAGCCGGGCTATAAAAACCTCACCATGCGGATTTCGCCCGCCGGGCTGGCCAATGCCGATACGGTGATGCGCAGCGGCGTGCTGCTGGCCTGCCACCATGGGCTGACGGAGGCGATGATTACCTACATGCATGAGCATATCGAAGGGTTCCTTGCACAGTTCGCTCCGCGCATGGCAAAGGCGCAATGATGGCAAAGAAGCTCATATCCATCGTCATCCCGGCCTATAACGAGGAAGAGTGTATCGAGCTGCTCTATCAGGGGCTGACGGCGGTGATTGATACCATCCCCGCCTATGATTTCGAGGTGGTGATTGTCGAGAACGGCTCCTACGATAACACTTACCCCATGCTGGTGGCGCTCAATAAACGCGACCCGCGCTTCAAAGTGGTGAAGCTGACCCGCAATTGCGGCGGTGAAGGAGGGATTACTGCCGGGCTGCATTTCGTGCGCGGCGATGCCTGCATCATCACCTATGCCGACCTTGAGGACCCACCACATTTGATGCGCGAATTCATCGCGAAGTGGGAGGAGGGCTACAAGCATGTGTATGGCATCACCCGCCAGCGTCAGGGCAGCCGCCTGCGCAAGTTCAATTCCAAAATGTTCTACATGCTGATTAACAAACTGACCAACAATGTGGTGCCAAAGAATGTGGCCGATTTTCGACTGGTTGACCGGCAAGTGTATCAGGAAATTAATGCCATCACCGAGAAAAACCGCTTCCTGCGCGGGTTGTTTTCGTGGCTGAACTATAAATCCATCGGCATCCCCTATGATCGCAATCTGCAACGTGCGGGCGGGGAGTCCAAGGCCTCGACGCTGGTGGTGCTGGCGCTGGCACTGAAAGGTATTTTTTCGTACTCGAATTTTCCGCTCAAGATTGCCAGCATTCTGGGCGGGGTGACGTCGGCATTGTCGTTCCTCGCCATCCTCTATTTCCTGATGCAATACCTGTTCTTCGACAATTTCCCGTTCAGTGGTTTTGGCACGATTGTGCTCGCGATGCTGTTCCTTTTCAGCATTCTGTTTTTGCTGATTGGCATCCTTGGTGAATATGTCGCGCTGATTTACAGCGAGGTGAAGGGGCGCCCGCTGTTCATTGTCGATGAATTGGTTGGGATTACGAAGTGATTGCCGCCCTCTACCAGCGGTTCAGCCGGTTGCCGCAGCCGGTACGCTATGTGCTCGCGGGGGGGTATAATACGGCATTTGGGTTTGTCAGCTTTGCGCTGTTGCAGCTTTGGCTGGGCGCACACATGCATTACCTCGCCGTGCTTACCCTCAATTTCTTCATCGCGGTGGCCAATGCTTTCCTGGTGCTGAAGTATCTGGTGTTTCGCACCCGGGGCAACCTGATGCGCGAATATGCGCGCTGCACCGTGTCCTACCTTGTGTTGCTGGCGGTGAACATGCTGCTGTTGAAATTACTGGTCGATGGAGCCGGCGTGCGGGTTATTTTAGCGCAGTTTTACTGCACGGTTTTTATCGCTGCTGCAGGCTATGTGCTTCACAAAAAATTCTCATTCTCGCCGATTCGCTAGCGTGGCGTGTCGGGGGTGTTTTTGCGGCTCTTGTCGGCGACAAACGGGTTGTTGGCGAGGAATTCTTCGTCGCTGACGTAAGGGAACTGGTTGTGCAGCGGGTTGCCTAATTCGAGTTTGGGCTCAAGTACGGTATTGGGGTGAATGATAACATCCACCACCTGCGCGTGCGGGTGGGTGAAAAGTTCCGCGCTGACATCCGCCAGCGTTTCCATTTTGCGGTAGTTAAGGCCATAGGCGCGCGTGACCGCCCCGAAATCCGGGCTGCTGTAGCCATGTCCCGTCGCCGCATAACGCCCGGCGAAGTTCATATCCTGAAACTGCTTGATGATGCCGTAGCCGCCGTTATTCATCACAATGACGGTGATATTGAGATTGTGGGCCTTGACGGTTTGCAATTCCTGAATGTTGAGTTGCATGCCGCCGTCGCCCAGAAGCGCAATCACCTGCCGTGTGGGATGCAGCAAGGCTGCGCCGATGGCAGCGGGCAAGGCATAGCCCATGGGTGAGTTGCCGCCTGCGGTGAATACGGTCTGCCCGCTGCGCAGGAAGGTTTGGAAGAGCCAGCACATGGCCGCGCCCGTATCGCCGATGATGATGGCGTCCTCCTCGATGAACGGTGCCATTGCCTGCAAGGTCTGGTACGGCGACAGCGTGCCACTGCGTGTCGAGAATTCGCTGATGTCGCGGCCATAATAGCGGGTGTGAATGTCGCGCAGGTAGCTGCGCCATGGCGCCGATTGCGGCGGAGTGACAACATCAGCCAGGACGTCGCCAAAATCGTGCAAATTTGCGTGGATAGTGTCGTAGCCATCGACCGCATATTTACGTAGTTCTTCGGCATCGACGTCGATAACCAGCACTTTCGCGCCGATAGCGAAGTTTTTGGTGTTGGCTCCGCGTTGGCGGTTATCCAGACGGCTGCCAAGCACCAGCAGACGATCGCAATTCTGGATCAGGCTGTTGGCGCCTCGATTGCCATAGACGCCGATGGTGCCAAAATAATTCGGCGAGCGGTTATCGAAATGCGTCATGCCGTTCCAGCTGGCGACGAAAGGAATCGCGTGGGCGTCGAGGAACTGCTGCACGGCCTCGCCCGCACCGGCCAGCCCGACCCCTGCGCCAAAGAGCACGAGCGGGCGTTCGGCTCCGGCGAAGAAGCGGTTGATTTGCTCGGCGATGGATTGGTTTTGTGCCGGTGTGCGGTGTTCAATGATAGGGGCGCTGTAGTGAATACTATCCCCCATTTCAATCTGCTGAATGTTCATCGGGATGTCGATCAGCACCGGGCCTTTGCGGTCGGTGATGGCGATGTTCCACGCCTTTTCCATCTCGCGGCGTAAATCCTCCGCAGTTTTTACCTGCACCGCATATTTGGTGATGGGGCGCACCATATCGACGATATTGGTTTCCTGAAAGCCTGCCTGACGCACTTTGGCATCGAGGTATTTGGCGCTTTCAAGCTGGTTGACCTGTCCCGTGATGTGAAACGACGGCGTCGAATCGAAATACGAGCAGGCAATGCCGGTGATGAGGTTGGTGGCACCGGGGCCGGAGGTAGCCACGGTCACTCCGACCTTGCCCGGCTCGGTGCGCCAGACGGCATCCGCCGCCATGGCTGCGGCCTGCTCGTGGTGAAAGCAGGTGTAGCCAATGCCGGGATTGCGTTCGATCGCGTCGATGATGAACGCGCAGGCGCCGCCGGTCATCAGGAAGACATTGGTGACGCCGCGCTGGCGGAGAAACTCTGCGACGTATTCCGAGCCGTTCATAGCACGCCTATCCTCAATTCAAATAACTATATCCGCCCCGTTTGCGATATAGCGCTTGACTGGGCAGGTGCAATTTATAGGCTGAAATTGCGTTCGTCCACTGGAATGGTGGCCGGGGATAACAAGGCTTCAGTCAGGTGGGCAGGATGCGGTGGATACAGCGGATGACCGGCATGCTTGGCCCCTACACGCGTTATGTGGCGGATAGCGCCGCCGCAGTTTGGCCGCGCCTCGCTGCGGATCGGGTTTTCTGGTTGCTGGTGGCAATTTTTACCGCCCTTTATTTGCCGCATGCCTTTGTCGTCATCGAGGATGTCGGGCTGATTAGTGGCTATGAATCCGACCCCGGCAGCCATGTGCATGCGATTGAAGATCTGCTGCGCAGCTACAACATGCATGAGGGCTACCACAGCAAGTTCTATGGCTGGACGTTCTTTGCCATCAATTTCTTTCTGCTGCAGCCGATTCATCTCTTTGGCCTCATCGCCGGGAGCGAAAGCAAATTCGCCCTCTATTTCGGTATCCGGCTGATTCTGTTTATCATCGGCCTTGGCTCGATGGCGGCATTTTATGTGCTGCTGCGCCGCTTGTTTGCGGGCGTGTTTCTGCCCTTTGTCGGGGTGATGCTCTATATCACCTCGCCGGCCTGCTATACCTTCTTTTATACCATCCACCCGGAGAGCACGGGCTTACTGTTCCTGCTGCTCGGGGTTCTCGCGCTGCTGGGGTTTATGGCCAAACCATCGGATCACCGCGCCTATATCGTGGGGTTGGCGGCGCTGGTGCTGGCGGCGCTGAGCAAGCAGATTTATTTCTTTACGGCGCTGCCGGTGCTGTTCCTGTTTTTTCATTATTACTGCGTCTCCACAAACATGACGTACCGGGCGCGTATCCTGACCCGCGAGTTCCGCCGGATTTTTTGTTCCACGGCGGCGCTTGCCTTCGGGATACTGTTTTTTATTCACCCGTTTGCCATTTTACAGCCCGACCAGTTTATCAAATACCAGCAGGTGCTCGGTGGTTTTGTGGTCGGTGAATATGCTCAGTCGTTCGACAAAACGCTGCCGCAATGGATGGCGGTGTTTCGTGGCCTGCCGTTGCTGATGCTCTCGGCCCTGCTGGTGCCCTGCGCCGTTCTGGTGGCCCTGCGTCGCTATGCGGCACGGCGCGAAGCGGCGGCCCTGCTGGTGCTGGTCAATGGCCTTGGCGTGGCTGCTATCCTCGCGCTGGTGGTGGTGCTGAACCGATTGTTCATCACCCCGGGCTACCTGCAGCCGATTTACCCATTCCTGATTATCAACCTGCTGGCTGTGGTTGCGTTTGCCGGAACTTTGCGGGCGCGTTGGCTGCGGGCGTCGGCGCGGGTGGCATTTGCCTACCTTGCCATTTTATCCCTCGGCTGGAATCTCTATACGATGGTGCCACGGCTGATCGACCGGCTGGAGTATAAGGATTCCGTCGCCTACATGAGCTATGATTACATCCAAAAAACGCTGACGAAGGACGACAAACTCGCCTTTGACCATTTCGTGGCGGCGCCCTCGGGCCTGAAGGAGCGCGGTTGCCACTATTGGACAGGGTGCGGCACCGACCATATCGAGGAGTTCGCGCCGAATTATGTGATGTTCAACGAGCAGTATGAAGTAAATGGCAAGCCGTTCAAAGAAACCCAGCGGCTCGCACAGTATGTGCGCGAGCACCATCTGCACCGTGTCGCCCAATTTACGGCGAACGGGTTTACCGTCTCGGTTTTCAGGAAATAAGCGTCAGGCAGCCAGTAGGCCCAGGTAATCCACAGCCTGCTGCTGTGTCGCGGCGCGCATGTCTTTCTGCGCAAGATAGGCGGCAAACCAATCGGCGGTGAGGTGGATGGCCTCTTCCTGCGAATAGCGTGGTTTCCAGCCCAGCTCTTTTTTTACCTTGCTGTTATCGAGGCGCAGGAGGTGCGTTTCATGCAGGTTCGGGTCGGGCTGGATGGTGTAATCGCCGCGCCCGAGCGTGTCGATGAAGATTTTGGTTAAGGCCTCGACCGTAATCGGGTGGAAATCGTCCGGCCCGAAATTATAGGCCTGCGCGAACGCGTCGCCCTGCGTATGCAGTCGTTGCGCCAGCATCAGGTAGCCGGTGATGACTTCGAGCACATGCTGCCAGGGGCGGATGGCGGAGGGAGAGCGCAGGGTGACGGTCGCATCCTTTGACACCGCCGCCACGATGTCGGGGATGATGCGATCGGCCGAGAAATCGCCGCCGCCGATGACGTTACCCGCCCGCGCCGAGGCCAGTAGCACGCCGGATTTGCGGAAGAAAGAGTCGCGGTAGGATCGGGTGATGATCTCGGCGCAGGCTTTCGAGGCGGAGTAGGGGTCGTGCCCACCGAGCGCGTCGTTTTCGCGATACGGCCAGACCCAATCGCGGTTTTCGTAGCATTTGTCGGTGGTGACGTTGACGATGCTGGCGCGCAGGCCGCCGCTGCGCACGATTTCAAACAGATTGACGCTGCCCATGACGTTGGAAAGGTAGGTGGTGCGTGGGTCGGCATACGAGGCTTTGACCAGCGGTTGCGCCGCCATGTGGAGGATGATGTCGGGCTTGGCGGCGATGAGGGCGTCGCGGAAGGCGTCGTAGTTGCAGACATTGCCGAAGGTCGAGGTTTCCACCAGCCTGGCGACATCGAGCAGTTCGTAAAGGCAGCCACGGATATTCTCGGGCGGCAGCGCATAGCCATACACCCGGGCGCCGAGTGTGTGCAGCAGCAGGGCCATCCAGCTACCTTTGAAGCCCGTATGCCCGGTCAGGAACACGCGCTTGCCGCGATAGAATGTGGCGAGGCTTTCCACGGGATTATTCATTTCCCCAGATTTTCCATGGCGGCGTGGTATCCCACAGTTGGTTGAGGTGGTTTTTGTCGCGCAGCGTGTCCATCGGCTGCCAGAAGCCTTCGTGCTTGAACGACATGAGCTGGCCGTCGCGCGTCAGGCGTTCGAGCGGTTCACGTTCGAGGATTGTCGTCGGCGCGTCGATGTAATCAAGGACGCGCTTGTTCATCACGAAGAAGCCGCCATTGATGTAAGCACCGTCGCCCTGCGGTTTTTCGATGAACTGGGTCACGCGGTTTTTAGTGTCGATTTCGAGCGCGCCAAAACGCCCGGACGGTTTGACAGCGGTCAGCGTGGCGAGTTTGCCGTGCGCCTTGTGGTAGGTGACCAAATCGGTGATGTTGATGTCGGCAACGCCGTCGCCGTAGGTCAGGCAGAAATCCTCATTCTCGCCGATATAGTCGCCGATGGCCTTGACGCGCCCGCCGGTCATGGCGTTCTCGCCGGTATCGACCAGCGTCACTTTCCACGGTTCGCACTTGGTGGAGTGGACATGGGTGGTGTTGTTGCATAAATCGTAGGTCACGTCAGACATGTGGCGGTAGTAGTTGGCGAAATATTCCTTGATGAAATAGCCACGGTAGCCAAGGCAGATAATGAATTCATTGAAGCCGTAATGGGAATAAATCTTCATGATGTGCCACAGGATAGGCTTACCGCCAACCTCGACCATCGGTTTGGGTTTGAGGTCGGTCTCTTCCGAAATGCGGCTGCCGAAGCCACCTGCGAGCAGGACAACTTTCATGGGATGGCTCCTTTACGCTTGTTTTTTCATGGTCACGAAATAGCGCCCGACCGGTGTGTAAGGTGAAAGCAGCGATTCCGTCCAGTAGGTGTCGCCGTTGCTTTTGCGCTTCTCAATCATCGGGTCGCGGCGGATTTCCTCAAACCCGAGAGCTTCATAGAGGGCACAGGCTTTGCGGTTGTCCGAGAAAACGCGTAAGTAGAAGGTGCGGATACCGAGCGCCTCTTTGGCCCAGCCCATCAGCGCCGCGCTGGCATCGCGCATGAGGCCCGCTGCGCCGCTTTCGCCGCGAATGACATTATCCAGCTCGCAGGCCTGCGTGTGATAATCGAAGCGGAACAGGCCAATATGGCCGATTTTTTTGCCTGCCGCGTCGCAGACGAAAAACAGCACGCGGTCGCGCGTTTTGAGCAGGGCGTTTTCCGTCCAGCGTTTGGTGCCCTCGAACGTCACCTGCGTTCGCGAGGGGAACCATTCCTGATGCGCATCCCGCCAGTGTTGCAGGCGGGCGATGTCGTCGGCGTCGTCGAGCGTGGCGGCAGTGACGGGCACGAGGCTGCCGACAGGCTTACCGTCGCGCGTGATGGGCAGCGTGTGCGTGGCGGCGGGGGAGGTCTTGACCTGTTCGAGCGTGGCGGTAATGCGCTCGCGGGTGTCGAGCCAGCCGCCGAGTTTGAACTGGCGTGTGCCGCCGCCTACAATGTCGCGGATATGGTGGCAGATATAATCCACCTCTTCCTCGGTGCGGTGGTGGCCGCTGGGCAGGTTGATACCGCGCAGCCCGATATGGTAGGCGTTCGGATTGTCGCGCCGCTCGAACATCGGGAAATCGCTGATCGGGTAGAAGATCGGGCGCGAGTCGATGTTGCGTTTGAGTAGTTCGGCAATGAAGGCGTCGCGCTCTATCGGCAGTTTGTCCGAGAGGATAATCGAACTCATCCAGTAGATGTTTTTGGCCCAGGGTTTCTGGCCATTGAGTTGCAGCACGTCGATATCTTTGAGGCGCGATTCATACCATTTGAAAATCTCAATCTTGCGGTCGATAATTTCCTGCACGCGCTGGATTTGTGCGAGGCCGATGGCCGCCTGCACGTTGCTCATTTTGTATTTATGGCCGATCTCGATGTTGTAGAGCACCTTGTTCGGGCTGCGGCCATGGTCGCCCTTAAAGACCGTGCGTTCGTAGAGTTCGCGGCTGTTGGTGACCATCATGCCACCTTCGCCGGTGACCAGCGCTTTGGCTCCCTGAAAGCTGAACGCGGCGGCGTCGCCCATCGAGCCGGTTTTGCGGCCTTTATATTCGGCGCCGACGGATTGTGCCGAATCCTCAAGCACGAACAGGTTGTGTTTTTTGGCGAGAGCGAGGATGGGGTCCATATCGCAGGAATGGCCGTACAGATGTACCGGCATGACAGCTTTTGTCCGTGGGGTAATGCATTTTTCAAACGATTCGGGCAGCATCGTCCACGAGACGGGATCGACATCGCAGAACACCGGCGTCGCGCCGACATAGACCACAGCGGAAGCGGTCGCAATCCAGGTCAGCTCGGGCACGATGACTTCATCACCCGGGCCGATGCCCGCCGCCAGCAACGTCAGGTGCATTGCCCCGGTGCAGCTTGAGGTGGCAAGCGCATAATTGACGCCAATATAGGCCGCGAATTCTTTCTCGAAGGCATGGATGTAGCTGCCCCAGTTGCTGTTCCAGCCGTTTTTGACGGCATCGACCCCGTATTCAACTTCAAGGTCGGAAATGGTGGGGCCTGCGGTGAGAATACGTTCAGAAAGAATGGTCATAGTTGTGCCGTCCGGAGGTTGAAAAGGGTGATCCGGTGGGCATCATACACGGCAGCATCTTGTATAAAAGCAGAAAATTATCCGTGCCGGAGGGGTGGGGGCACAAGGATGGTTGTGCCCCCACATTGGCCGTTGCAGGTGAGGCTTACGCCGCCGCTTTGGAAGAAACGCCTGCGCTACGCGGGCGCTGGCCTGAGCGGAAGGGTTTTTTGCCACCGAATTTTTTGTTGCGGGCTTTGGCGTAGCTGCGTGGCTTATCGTTCAAGCTGCCGCCTTCCACCTTTGCGCCGGGGTTCAGCAGGCGCTGGATGGCTTTCCATTTGCCGTTATCCTTACCCGTCAGCAGATTCACCGCCTGACCTTCCTTGCCGTTACGTCCGGTGCGGCCGATGCGGTGGATGTAATCCTCCGGGCATTGCGGCATGTCGTAGTTGATGACATGCTCGATATGCGGAATGTCGAGCCCGCGCGCGGCGATGTCCGTCGCCACAAGGATGCGGCATTTCTGGGCGCGGAAATCGGCAATCACGCGGTCGCGCTGGCGCTGGTTGAGGTTACCGTGAATCGCCGCCGCACGATGGTTAAGCGCCGTCAGCTTTTTTGCCATTTTCTCGGCACCGAATTTCGTTTGCACGAACACCAGGATCGAGCCTTCACGCTGCTGGAGCTGCACTTGCAACTGGCCGTATTTATCGGCTTCGCTCACGGTGATGACTTCCTGTTTAATTTTAGCAATCGGCGTGTTGTTGTCGCCAACAGACACGCGCACTGGGTCGGCCATGTATTTTTGCGACATTTTGACAATGTTCGCCGGGAAAGTCGCCGAGAACATGAGGGTCTGGCGCACGGTGGGCATGTGCTTGACCACCGCGTCAATCTGGATGCCAAAGCCCATATCGAGCATGCGGTCGGTTTCGTCGAGCACCAGGAAGTTCGCGTCGGTGAGCTTCAGCGTGCCACGGGTGAGGTGATCGTTGATGCGGCCCGGGGTGCCCACCACCAGCCGTGGGCGGCGGCGCAGTTGCGAGAATTGTTTGGGCATGGGCTCGCCGCCGATGAGCAACGCCGTGTGGATGCCGCTGCCTTCGCCCAGTAATTGCTCCATCATCGCCATGACCTGTACGGCCAGTTCGCGGGTCGGGGTCATCACCAGCGCGGTGCCGCGCGGGTTGGTGAGCAGGCGGGCAATCAGCGGGATGCCGAACGCGCCGGTTTTGCCTGTGCCCGTCTGGGCGGAACCGAGGATGTCTTTCCCCGCAAGCGCCGGCGGGATGGCGGCGGCCTGAATCGGGGTCGGGGTGGTGAATTTCATGTAGGCGAGGGCGCCCATCAGTTCGGGCGGGAGGCCAAGTGCGTCGAAGTTCTGCATGGTTTGCATGGGATATTCCTTTGGTGGATAGAGGTGGATTCGCGAGTAAAAACCGGCACGCGGAGGATTCCGCATGCGCGCCGCGCGTCGATAGTTGAAAAGCTTCCCCTAACCGGGGAAGGAAGATTCTGGAGCCTGATCAGCAGAACTCGGATTCGAAACGAACCGCGCACGGTTCCTGTTTCGGTTTCGCCGTAGTGGCGGCGCAAAATCAGCGATGCGCTGGTTTTGATACTGGCGCGCCCATCGGAGGGGCGGCGAGTAAAACAACCGCCCCCAACCGGAATCCGGCGGGGGCGGTGCTTTCGTTATGCTTTAGTAAGGCGAAAAACTACGCAGCGAGCTTAAGATTGCCAGCCGAGGTTTTGCCTTTATCGGTCACGAGCTCGTAGCTCACTTTCTGACCTTCGTCCAGACCGCGGATGCCGGCTTTTTCAAGCGCGCTGATGTGAACGAACACATCGGTGCCGCCTTGATCAGGTTGGATGAAGCCGAAGCCTTTGGTGGGGTTAAACCATTTTACAGTACCGTTAGCCATTGTTGTCTCCTAGACATCAAGCGTTGCCGCAACCCGGAATGGAGTGCGGTGTGAGAATTTCCGCCGGAACGGATGTTCCGGTCATTCTTCAATCAAACGCTGGTAAGGATCAGTCTTAGGTAGATCATTATGTATCGGTAGATACGCTGCGAGTAAGTGTAGGTGCAGCCTGCATGTGCAAAGAATATAGAATACTCAAGGCGCTTCATACAGGGATCTGGCAATAAGTCAATGTGTTATTTGTGGGTGCCCAATTTTTCTGCCGGTATTGGGTGCGCAGGCAACAGGGGAGAGTCTCTTTATGGTCGTGCAGTGTACGGGAGAAGATTAGTGTTTGGTTGAAGTAAAAAAATGTATTAGGTAGTTGATTCAACCTGAAATGCCCTCCAGCAAGGCGCCCGTATGACGGTATTGCGCGAACAACCGCTCTTTCATAACCAACCGGCGCTGCTGTCGATGCTCGCGCCGCACGCGAAAATTCGGCTGCATGCGAAGGACGATGTTATCCTCCACCATGGCGATGCGGCGGGCAGCCTGTGGTTGGTGCTCAGCGGCTGGGTCAAACTCACCCGCCAGACGCCTGACGGTAAGGAAAGTATTGTCGGCCTGTGTACCGACGGCGATGTTTTCGGTGAAGCGGCGCTGTTCCCGCATGCGAACTACCCCTATCACGCGCAGACACTGGCCACCAATACCGAGCTGGTGGCCATTCCCGCCGATATTATCCGCCCGATGCTGGCCGGGAATGCCGCGCTTTCCGGCAACATTATGGCCCTGCTCAACGAGCGTACCGCGCAAGCGCAACTCAAGCTGGAGCAGATGAGCACTATGTCGGCGGCGCAACGGCTGGGTTGTTTCCTGCTGCGGCTGTGCCATACGCAGGCGCACGGGGCGAAAACGCTGCAGATACCGGTCGAAAAACATATCCTCGCGGCCTATCTGGGCATGAAACCTGAAACCCTGTCGCGCAGCCAGCAGCAGCTTAAGCCGCTGGGTATTTCCATAGTAGGGCACGACATTACCGTCAGCAATATCGAGAAATTGCGGGAGTTTGTCTGCAACAGTTGTTCGGAGTCGGGAAGCTGCGCGGCGGAATTGTGGCATTAACGCATTTTGCGTTCAGGCAATGACCCAATTCGCGGGGGTGCGGGGAGACGGGGTAACAGGGGTGCGGGCCTACACTTCCGCCACTCGGGGAGTCGCTCCCTCTCCCGCCTGCGGGAGATGGCCGGGGTGAGGGAAGCGGCAAGGGAAGAGTCGAGCGGCGCCAACCACGGTTTACACCCCACAGATGACAGCGCCAAGCCCCACCATGTGTCATGCTGAACGTGTTTCAGCGTCCATCGGGGCGCGGCTGCGCCGAGAGATTCTCTTAAAGGGGCTGGATGCCAGCGTAAAGCTGGCATGACAAGAGATGGGGAGGTGGCCAAGATGGATTGCCGCGCTTCGTTCGCAATGACGGAAAATGTATAGGTTTAAGCCAGAAATGCTCTAACCACGGAATACATGCTCAAGGGCCTGCGTTAGTTTTTCCATGCCGCCGGGGGGGGTGAACCAGCCGGGCATCAGCGGATATTCAATTTCGGCCACCACCTTGCCGGAAATACTGGGAGGCAGCGAGGCCTGCGTCCATGAGATGTCGTTCGCGCCGCCCACCAGCACCAGCTGGCTGAACGCCGACCGCTCCGCCGCTCCGGCCAGATGGTCGCGCAGGGCATCCGTGAACGAAGCGACGGCGCTGCCCTCCTGTGGCAGGAGGCGCAGGTGCCCATCCGCCTGTTGTTCGAACAGCACCGCCATCCCCTCGCATGCGGCCAATACCCACACATTTGCTTTTGTGTGGCAGGTGCCGCTTTTGCACTTGCCGGAACAGGCCTTGGGCGCATGCATGGGAATGATGGTGCCGTCCGACATGGTTAGAATTTGTAGCCAAGGCCAATACCGACGAACCAGGGGTCGATATCGACATCCGCACGCACCGCGTTGTTGCTGAATTTTGCATTGGTGTCGATGTAGATTTTCTTCACGTCCACGTTGGCGTACCAGTTCCCCTGAATGGGAATATCCGCCCCGGCCTGCAGGGCAATGCCCACGCTGTCCTTGTAGTGCGCATCGGTCAGTGAACCGGGGTCTTCGCCGAAGAAGTGGGTGTAGTTAATCCCCGCGCCGAGATAGGGTTTCACGCTTTCGAACTGGTTGAAGTGGTATTGCAGGGTCAGCGTCGGCGGCAGCAGCCAGACTGTGCCCGCATCCACCCCGCCCGTGGTGGTGATGTCGTGCGGTGACACCGCAGCAATTAATTCCGCCGCGATATTCGGGGTGAAGAAGTAGGTCGCATCCAGCTCGGGGACAACGTGGTTATCGACCTTGACGTTGTCGTTGATGTTCATGGTGCTGCTTTCGTTCGGCGTGATGCCGACAGCGCGTGCGCGCACCAGAATGTCGCCAGCCTTGAAGTGCTCTGCCGCCAGTGCAGGCGACGAAAGGGCGATGACGGAAACGGCGCTGCAGATTATTTTCTTCATTGGGATACTCCTTTACGTTGATTGTTCGGCGGGAAAGTAGCGCAACGCGCCGCTGCGGCCTTGATTTGCATCAAGTATAAATGCAGTAATATGGATATAATTCCCCCCATGAGTCACCACGAGGAGTTAGGGACATGCTGATAGCGAACCATAGCCTGGTGAATGAGTTCCCCGAAATGCGTGAGCGCATTCACCAGATGAAGACATCCAGCAACCATTTTGCGCGGCTGTTCGATGAATACGACGCCATGGAGCACTCGGTACACCGGATTGAATCGGGTGCCGAGGCGGCGACGGATGACCGTCTGGAGGAACTGAAAAAGCAACGCCTCAGCTTGAAGGATGAGTTGTTTGAGTTGTTGAAAAAGGCGTCTTAGGCGCCTTTTTCCGTTTCGTCGCGGCTCTCATCCGGAGCAGGGGCATCATCACGCAGGATGCGGTGGGCGGCGCCATCCAGATCCTCGAACTGGCCGTGCCGCAGCGCCCAGAAAAACGCCCATAGCCCGGCAAGGCCGAGCGTCAGCGCGATGGGGACGAGATAGATAAGCGCGCTCACAGGTCGCGCTCCTTCCGCAGGTTCAGGCGCATGGCGTTCGCAATCACCAGCAGCGACGAGCTGGACATCGCAATCGCGGCGATCAGCGGCGTTACCATCCCCGCCACGGCCAGCGGAATGGCCACCACGTTATAGGCGAGGGCCAGCACGAAGTTCTGCCTGACCAGCGTTTGCGAAAAGGTGGCGGTGGAAAGCGCACTCAGGACAGGCCGGAGTTTCTCGCCCTGAAAGACAATATCCGCCGCGTTCTGGGTAATATCCATCGCGCTGGCGGGCGACATGGAAATGGTGGCAGAAGAAAGCGACGGTGCGTCATTGAGGCCGTCCCCCACCATCAACACCCGTGCGCCATCGGCTTTAAGCGCGGCGATTCTCGCGGTTTTTTCGACCGGCGAAAGCCCCCCGGCGTAGTCGGTCATGCCGAGCGTTTCAGCGACGCTGCGGGTGACCTCCTGCCGGTCGCCCGAAAGCAGTATCGTGGGGATGTGGCGGGCATGCAACGCGGCAATGACCTGCGCCGCATCGGCGCGGAGCTGGTCGGCAAAGGTGAAGCGCAGCGGCGCGCTGCCGGGGAGGCTGAGCCATAGTTCCATCGTCTGTTCGCCGTCGTCGGGCAGGGCGGTGGCCCAACTGCGCTTACCCAGTTTGACGTCGCCCGCCAGAAGCCCGCAGCCTTGCACTTCCTGCACCGTAAGCGGCAGAAGCGGGCCGGTATAGGCGTGGCTGATCGCCTGCGATAACGGGTGCTTGCTGTGTGCCGCGAGCGAGGCGGCCTGTTGCAGTTGCCCGGCAGTATAGGCCTGCGGGGTTAGCAACTCGGGCTTGCCGCGCGTCAGCGTGCCGGTTTTGTCGAACACGGCGTGGGTGATGGAGGCCAGTCGTTCGAGCGCGCTGCCGCTTTTGAGCAGGATGCCGCGGCGCATCAGCCTGCCGCTGGCCAGCACCTGCACCACCGGCACGGCAAGGCCCAGCGCACAGGGGCAGGTGATAATCAGCACCGTGGCGGCATAGAGCAGCGCCACCTGCCAGGCCGCATGGCCAAACAGCACCCAGCCGAGGAAGGTCGCCGCCGCGAGCGCATGCACCACGGGAGTGTACCAGCCCGAGATTTTATCGGCGAGGGTGACGTAGCGCGCCTGTGCCTGTTCGGCGGATTCCATGAGCCGGATGATTTCCGAAAGCAGCGAACGCTCGCCCGCCTTTGTGACGCGCAGGGTAATCGCCGCCGCGATGTTAATCGTGCCTGCAAAGAGGGTCGCGCCGGGGGCCACTTTCTGCGGCAGCGTTTCGCCGGTAATCAGGCTGGTGTCGATTTCGGAGATGCCGGCGGTGACGACGCCATCCGCGCCGATTTTCTCGCCCGCTGCGACCCGTAGCAGCATGCCCTCCTTAATATCGGCCAGCGGAAGAACTTCCTGACTGCCATCCGCGTGCAGCACGGTGGTGAAGCCGGTCATCATTTGCAGCAGGTCGTGGGCGGCGTTGCGGGCGCGGCCTTTGGCGCGTGCTTCGAGGTAGCGGCCAATCAGCAGAAAGAACAGCAGCATCACCGCCGAATCGAAATACGAGTGCGTGCCGAAGGTCGCGGTCTCAAACAGGCTCATGAGCGTGGACAGCACCACCGCCACAGAAATCGGCACATCCATATTGGTGTGGAATTGCCGCAGCGCGCGCCAGGCCGAGCGGTAGAAGGGAAGCCCGCAATAAGCAATGGCAGGGATGGCAATCGCCGCCTGCACCCAATGAAAAAATGCGCGCGTGCCGTCGCCCATTTCCACTGCATCGCTCGACCATAAGGGGATGGAAAAAAGCATCAGGTTGCCGCTCGCGAACCCGGCGACGGCAAGGCAGCGCAGCAGGAATTTTTCCTCTTTTTTCTCGGCGGTTTCGGCGCTTTCGGGGTTGAACGGCATGGCGCGGTAGCCCATGCCCTCGATCAGCGCCACCCAGCGATCGCCAAGCTCTGCGCCGCCCTTCCACACCACGCGCAGACGCCGGGTGGAGAGATTCAGCCGCACCCTGAGCACTGCCTCGTTTTTCTGCAGGGCCGTTTCGATGAGGGCCACACAACTTGGGCAATGCATGCCGTCCACGAGCAGGTTGACGCTGTGGGAGCCGTCGGCTTCGGTGGCGATGAAGGGGCGGGTGGTCATTCCACCACGATACGCCTAGTCTGCTGATAATGCACCCCTGCATTCAGGGCATCTACCCGCACCTCCCACAGGCCTTTCGCGGGGAAGGTAACCGGGGTTGCTTTGCCCGTCAGCGGGGCGGTGAAATCCATCCCCGATTGGGTGGGGCGGGTGAGGGTGGCCGTCGCTTTTTCGGGGATGAGGGGGTGCTGGTTGCGGTCCTGCAGCGAGAAATGCAGCGCGCCTTCCCGGTACTCAATCCGGCCCTTCCAGCCCAGCGCCTGCTGTTGCTGCGCGGCGGCGACGATTTTATTGTAGGCGAGGCCCTTCTCATACGGGTGCGCGGTAACGGTGCCGGTATGGGTGCGCAGGGCGAGCGTGACCATCACCGCGTTGACCAGCGCGATGACCACGAAGAACATCACGAAATACCAGGGGATGATCCGGTCGCGCCAGGGCGTGGTGGTGCCGCTCATGGAACCTCGCTGACAAAGATGCTGTCGGTGCTTTCGCGGAGGGTGCCGCCCGCTTCCACCAGTTGGAAGGTGATGCTCCGGCGGTGCTCTTTCTGTTTTCCGGCGGTGACAAACACGCGGAAATTACCGGCGCTATCGGCAAATACCGGTAGCGAGTCGCCCGGAATATCGGTGCTGCCCTGTACCCGGATATGGGCATTGTCGAGGCCCAGCACGCTCAGGGCATAATGCTGGTCGCTGTGCGATTTGTTCAGGATATGCAGGGTATAGCCGTTGCGAACCGACCCATCCGAAAGCGTGACCATGAGGGGGTTGCGGTCATGGATGACGTTCAGCCCAAGCGGCGAGCGCGTCAGCAGCCCATAGAGCATGAGGCCGCCGACCAGCGCGATAATCCCCGCATACCAGAAGCTGCGCGGATGGAAGGGATTGAAAGGTTTTTTGCTCTCGGTGTCGTAGCGGATCAGCCCCTTAGGCAGACCAATTTTTTCCATCACCGTGTCGCAGGCATCGACACACAGGCCGCAGGCGATGCACTGCATCTGCAGGCCTTCGCGGATATCGATCCCCATCGGGCAGACCACCACGCAGCTATCGCAATCAATGCAGTGGCCGGATTTTACGGGTGCCTGTGCCGCCGGTTTGGCTTCGGTGAGCAAGGCGGTGGCGGCGGGCTGGTAGGTGGCACGCCCGGCGGCGTGGGCGAGGTATTCCTCTTTCTTTTTCCATTTGCCGCGCGGTTCACCGCGCTCAACGTCGTAGGCAATGATGAGCGTGTCTTTATCGAACATCGCCGACTGGAAGCGCGCGTAAGGGCACATATAGGTGCAGACCTGTTCGCGCGCGAACCCGGCCATGAGGTAGGTGGAGAAGGTCAGCCCTAAAATCCAGCCCCCGACAACCCACGGCACATCGAAATGCACAATCTGGTCGAGCAGGGTCGGCGCGTCGTTGAAATAGAATACCCATGCCCCGCCGGTGCATAAGCCAATCAGCAGCCACAGCAGGTGGGTCAGCCCCTTTTTGTAGATTTTTTTGAATCCCCATGGTGATTCATCGAGCTTCTTGCGGGCGTTGCGATCGCCCTGTACGAGGCGCTCGACCCAGATGAATAAATCCGTCCACACCGTCTGCGGGCAGGCATACCCGCACCAGACGCGGCCAAACAGCGAGGTGACAAAGAACAGCCCCACCGCCGCGAGAATCAGCAGCCCGGTGATGTAATACACCTCCTGCGGCCAGATTTCGATGCCAAAGAAATAGGCGCGGGTGTGCTGCAGGTCGATGAGAATCGCCTGATCGGGTAACGGCCCGCCACGCTCCCAGCGCAGCCAGGGCGCGCCGTAGTAAATGCCGAGCAACGTCACCATCGCCGCCCATTTCAGCTTACGGAACTTCCCCCACACCCGGCGCGGATAAATCTTTTTCCGTTTGGCAAAAAACTGGATGGATTCACTCATCGGTTACTCTGCAGGCGTTGCCTCACCCCCGCCGAGTGAATGGACATAAATCGAAAGCTGCTTGATGGTGGCGTCGGGCAGGCGTGATTCCCAGGTGGGCATCACCCCATGACGCGGCAGGGTAATCTGCTGCGCGATGCTCGCCCGGTCGCCGCCGTAGAGCCAGATGGCATCGGCGAGGTTGGGGGCGCCAAGGGCGCGGTCGCCCTTGCCCTCGGCCCCATGACAGGCGGAACAATTCTGCGCGAACAGAGCCGCCCCGGCCTCGCTGCCGCCTTTGCCGCCTGAGAGGCTGAGCACCTGATCGGCGAGGGTTGCGATGTCATCCTTTTTCAGCATTTCCCCGAAGGCAGGCATCTGCGAGCTGCGCGTATCCTCGTGCGTGGAACGGACGCCCGCTTTGATGGTGTGGTAGATGGAGGCAAGGTCGCCGCCCCACAACCAGTCATCGTCGTTGAGGTTGGGATAGCCGCGCCCGCCCGCCGCACCGGTGCCGTGGCAGGCCGAGCAGTTTTCTTTGAACATGGTTCTGCCGCCCGCCACCGCGAAGGCATAAAGCTCCGGATCTTTCTGGATTTCGGCCAGGGTGTGCTGCTGGATTTTTTCGGCGAATTCACCGCGACGGGCGGCAATCTCCGATTGCTCCTGCGCCAGTTTTTTATATTGCGTCCAGCCCTGAATGCCGGGGGTGCCGCCGCGTGTGCCGCTGCCCGAGAGCGTCGGCCATGCGGGATAGACCACCCAATAGCCCACTGCCCAGATGCAGCACAGGAGGAACACTATCAGCCACCAGCGCGGCGCGGGCAGGTTCAACTCCTTGATGCCGTCCCACTCGTGGCCGGTGGTTTCCACGCCGGTATGGGCGTCGCGCTCGACGGGTTTTTGTGGATCAACCATGGGTATCCTCCTTCAGCGGGATCATGCCCAGCCGTTGAAATGTGCTCTTGGCGCCTGGCCGCCATGCCCACAGGGCGATGCCGACAAAGACGGTGAAGAAAAACAGCAGCCCGGCGACGGGTGCGTACTCAGCGACAAGGGCCATCATGGTTTTGACTCCTCAATCTGGTAGTTTTTGATGTCGGCCAGCGTGCCGAGCGTTTGCAGGTAAGCAACCAGCGCGTCCATCTCCGACACGAAGTTGGGCTGCCCGTCGAAATCACGCAGGATGACTTTCTGGCCGTAACGCTCGTTCAGCCCCGTCGCATCCGCCGTGGCATGGGCCTGCGCGACGCCATCGTGGTAGGCGTTTTCGATCATCGCATCGGTGTAGGGGACGCCCGTCGTGCGGTAGGCCTGCATCAGCGCGGCGGTTTCACGCAGCTTCGCCGTATGGTTCCTCAGGAATCCGTAGGAAGGCATGATGGATTCGGGCACGACATGGCGCGGGTTGGTGAGGTGGGCGGCGTGCCATTCATCCGAGTATTTGCCGCCGACGCGGGCCAAATCTGGCCCGGTGCGCTTGCTGCCCCACAGGAATGGGTGGTCGTACATGCTTTCCGCCGCCAACGAATAATGCCCGTAGCGTTCGACTTCATCACGCAGCGGACGAATCTGCTGGCTGTGGCAGGAAGAGCAGTTCTCGCGGATGTAGATTTGCTGCCCGGTCAGCTCCAGCGGAGTGAACGGACGCATGCCGCTGACTTTCTCGATGGTGGTTTCGATGCGAAACAGCGGCACAATCTCGACCAGCCCGCCGATGGCGACGACGAGGATGATGCCCACCAGCAGCCAGATGGAGTTACGCTCCAGTTTTGCGTGATGCTTAAGCATTGGCCGCCTCCTTCTCCTTGCACCCGCACGCGCCGCATTGCTGGCTGCATCCGGTGATTGTTTTCCAGCAGTTATAAACCATGATGAGCATGCCGCCGAGATAGAGCAGCCCGCCCAGCGCACGGATGATATAGTAGGGGTGCATCGCATCCACGGTTTCGACGAAGGAGTATTCGAGGAAGCCCATGGCGTCATACGCCCGCCACATCAGCCCCTGCATGATGCCGGCCACCCACATGGCGGTGATGTAAAGCACAATGCCGATCGTCGCTACCCAGAGATGGATGTTGACGAGGCGCATGGAATAAAGCTCTTTCTTTTTCCATAGCACCGGCACGAGGTGATAAATCGCCCCGAAGCTGATGAAGGCCACCCAGCCCAGCGCGCCCGAATGGACGTGGCCGACCGTCCAGTCCGTGTAGTGCGACAGCGAGTTGACGGCTTTAATCGACATCAACGGCCCCTCGAACGTGCTCATGCCGTAGAAGGCGAGCGCCACAATCATGAAGCGCAGCACCGGGTCGTCGCGCAATTTGTTCCACGCGCCCGAGAGGGTCATGATGCCGTTAATCATCCCGCCCCAGCTGGGCATCCACAGCATGATGGAGAAGGTCATGCCGAGCGTTTGCGCCCAGTCCGGAAGCGCGGTGTAATGCAGATGGTGCGGCCCCGCCCAGATATAGATGAAGATCAGCGACCAGAAATGCAGGATCGACAGGCGGTAGGAATAGACCGGGCGGTTGGCGCGTTTGGGGATGAAGTAATACATGATGCCCAGAAAGCCCGCCGTCAGGAAGAAACCGACGGCATTATGCCCATACCACCACTGGATGAGTGCCGATTGTACACCACCCCAGAGCGGCACGCTTTTCGCGCCCATGAGTGATACGGGGATGCTGACGCCGTTCACCAGATGCAGCACCGCAACGGTGACGATGAAGGCAAGGAAGAACCAGTTAGCAACATAGATATGCGGCTCCTCGCGGTTTTTAAGCGTCATCATGAAAATCAGCAGGTAGGCGACCCAGACCACGGTCAGCCACAAATCGGCGTACCATTCCGGCTCGGCGTATTCCTTGCCCTGCGTGACGCCCAGCACATAGCCCAGCGCTGCCATGACGATGAAAAGCTGGTAGCCCCAGAAGGTGAAAAAGGCGAGTTTATCGTTCCATAGCCGCGTGCGGCAGGTGCGCTGCACGATGAAGTAGGAGGTGGCAAACAGCACGTTGCCGCCAAAGGCAAACACCACGCCCGAGGTGTGGACGGGGCGCAAACGGCCAAAGCTGAGGTAAGGCTCGAAGTTGAGCTCGGGGAAGGCCAGTTGCAGGGCAATCACCAGCCCGACCAGCATCCCCACCGTGCCCCAGAACAAGGCGGCGATGGTAAATTTTTTGACGATTTCGTCGTTGTATTGCGGGGCGACGCGCGTTGCGGTTTGCATGGGATTACCTCATCATTTCATTTTATAATTCCGGCGGCCATTACCAGAAGCGTTACACCATTGACTGCCATCATCGCACGACCGATGGTTTGTGTCGTCTGTTGCCATTTGCGGCTTAACAACGCGGCGCTGCCGCTGGCCAGCAGTAGGGCGGGAACCGTCCCCAGCGTGAAGAGCCACATCGCCAGCATGCCTGCAAGCGGATTGGCCAGCGTTGCCGCCATCATCAGTGCGGCATAGATCAGACCGCAGGGCATAAAGCCCATCAGCGTGCCGCGCAGGTAGTTGCTGCGTGCTGAAACGCTGCATAGCGAACGCGGCTGGCTGGCAGGAAGGCTGCTGGCAAGGAACATGAGGCCCGCCAGCACCAGCATCGCCGAGGAAAGCAGCGGCCAGAACGGCCACGCGGCAATCTGCCGGGCGAAGAGGGCGGCGGCGAAGCCCAGCGCGCCGTAGGTGGTCAGCCGTCCGAGGTGATAGGTGAATTGTGAGGCGTTCTGCGCCGGTTTGCGGCAGCCGCCTGCGCAGGCAGATTGCCCCGCCACCATCGGCCCGCACATGGCGAGGCAATGGGTGAAGCCACCCATCAACCCGCCCAGAAAAAATACGGCAAACAGGCCCCCATGTTGGGAGAACGCCGCCGTACAATGCGCCAGTAATGCTTCCACGAATCATCCTTTAGCGGGCAATCTATAAAGCTTTGGTTTCAGTGTCTTGATTTGCGTCAAGCAGGGGAATACTTCCAGAAGATGCCATAACGTATAGCCTGAGGTCGCGTGCAAATGCCAGTAATAATTGCTACCTATAATTGCGCAATGAAGGCTTCGAGTTTGGCCTCGGCTTCGGCCAGTTCTTTTTGCAATTGGTTGTAGCTATTATTGAGGCGCACCAGTTGGCCTGCATCGCCTGCGGTGCTGCAATTGGCCAACTCATTTTCCATTTCGTCTTTTTTCTCGACGAGCATGCGCACAGCTTCTTCGAGCTTTTCTGCTTCGCGCTCGCTGGCGTTGGCACCTGATTTTTTATCATTCTTGCTACGGCGGGCTTCCTTCTTGGCGCTTTCACGCTCGCGCTTGCGTTGGGCGACGATAAGCTTGCGGTAGCCTTCAAGATCGTCGTCATACGGGACGCAGGTGCCGTCGGCGACCAGCCACAAGCGGTCGGCGACGTTTTCGACCAGATGCGGGTCGTGGCTGACGAGGATAACTGCGCCGGTATAGTTGTTGAGTGCCTGCATGAGGGCTTCGCGGGCGTCGATATCAAGGTGGTTGGTCGGTTCGTCGAGCAGCAGGATGTGCGGCGCGTCGTAGCTCATAAGGCAGAAAAGCAGGCGCGCTTTCTCGCCACCCGAGCAGTTTCCTACCAGAGTATCGGCTTTATCCTTGTCGAAGCCGAATTTGCCCAGCGCCCCGCGCACGCGCGGCTCAGGCACGCCGATCATCGCTTCCTGCATGATCTGGTAGGGCGTTTTGCTGACATCGAGCTCGTCGGTCTGGAACTGCGCGAAGTAACCAACTTTGAGTTTGCCTGATTGAACAATGTCGCCCGCAAGCGGCGGCAGGCGCCCCGAGAGCAGCTTGACCAGCGTTGACTTCCCGTTGCCGTTTGCGCCGAGCAGGGCGATGCGGTCATCCATGTCGATGCGTAGATTCAGCTTCTTTAAGATGGGTTTGCCGGTTTCGTAGCCTGCATCGACATGGTCGAGGGTCATGAGTGGCGAGCGCAATTCTTGCGGTTCCGGAAAGACAAAGGCGGTGACGCGGTCGGCCATCACGGCATCGACAATATCCATTTTCTGGATAGCCTTAAGGCGGCTTTGTGCTTGCCGCGCCTTGCTGGCCGTGGCGCCAAAGCGATCGACGAATTTCTGCATGTGCGCTTTTTGCTTGAGCTGCTTTTCGCGCAGTGCGGCCTGATTGAGCAGGCGCTCGGCGCGGCGGCGTTCGAATTCGTCGTAGGTGCCGGTGTAGGCGTTGAGTTTTTTGTCTTCCATATGCAGGATATGGGTGACGGTTTTGTTCAGGATGTCGCGGTCATGGCTGATGATGAGCAGTGTTTCCTTATAGCGCATCAGGTAGTTTTCGAGCCAGACCATTGCCTCAAAATCAAGGTGGTTGGTCGGTTCGTCGAGCATCAGTAGGTTGGGTTGACGGAACAGGGTGGCGGCAAGGGCGACGCGCATGCGCCACCCACCCGAGAAGTCGGAAATGGGGCGCAGTTGGGCGTTACTGTCGAAGCCCAGACCGGCGAGAATGCTCGCCGCGCGCGAGGGGGCGTCGTAGGCGTCGATTTCGTCGAGGCGGGTGTAGATATAGGCCATGCGGTCGGGATCCTCGACGGTTTCGGCCTCCAGCATCAGCGCCGCGCGCTCGGTATCGGCGGCGAGCACAATGTCAATCAGCGGCGTGTCGTCCTCGGGCAGATCCTGACGTACCCAGCCGATGCTGGCGTTTTTAATCAGGTTGATTTCCCCGCCATCGGCCACCAGTTCGCCCGCAATCAGTTTAAAGAGCGTGGATTTGCCAATGCCGTTCGGCCCGACCAGCCCCACGCGTTGCCCCGACCCAATGGAGAGTGATGCATGGTCGAGCAATGTGCGGCCGCCGACGCGGTAAGTTAAGTCCTGAATGCTGAGCATGATGCCCTATGGTAGGGGGTGATAAAAAGTGGCGCAACCTAGTGGCGGCGGGGCGCAAGGTCAACCCTTGTTGTGGCTGTTTTTGCGCGGGCGCTTGCTTTGCGGCGTTATCCTGCATATGAAACTTGGCGAACAGGGGAGGCGTTCGATGGTTGAAATACATATCGCGTATCAGGGGGAGTTGCGCTGCGCGGCGACCCATATGCCCTCGGGGACGGTGCTGGTGACGGATGCACCGAAAGATAACCACGGCCAGGGTGAGAGCTTTTCGCCTACCGATCTTGTGGCCACCGCGCTTGGCAGCTGCATGCTGACGATTATGGGAATTACCGCCCGTAAGCTGGCGCTTGATCTGCGCGGGGCGAGCGTCACGGTCACCAAGGAAATGGTGAAGGCGCCTGTGCGTCGCATTGGCAGGCTGGCAGTCGAAATTACTGTGCCATTGGCACTCGATGACGCGCAGCGGCAGCACTTCATCGACGCAGCGAAACACTGTCCTGTACATTATAGCCTGCACCCCGACATTGCGGTGCCCGTCACCTTTAACTGGGCGGCGGCGGCAACTGCTTGACATCGGTCAGGGCTTGACCCATCTAGATGGCGCACGAAAAGGATCGGTGATTTTGGAAGCTTTGGCCGCATGGTTTGACGCAATCGTTCAATGGTTGGTGGCGTTTGTTGAGCATCTTGGTGTGCTCGGCATTTTCATCATGACCTTTCTTGAATCCACTTTCATGCCGATTCCGTCGGAAATCACGATGATCCCGGCAGGTTATCTGGTTCAGCAGGGCAAACTGCCGCTGCTTGGCACCCTGATAGCCAGCATTATCGGCACGATCGGCGGCGCGTATTTCAACTACTGGATTGCGCGGCATTTCGGGCGCGGCTTGTTTTTACGCTACGGAAAATACTTCCTGATGACGCCCGAAAAACTCCTCAAGCTGGAGCGGTTTTTTGCCCGGCATGGGGCGGTGTCGACCTTTATCGGGCGGCTGATTCCGGGCATCCGGCATTATATTTCGTTTCCCGCCGGGCTGGCGCAGATGGATCGGCGCACTTTCCTCCTCTACACCGCGCTGGGCGGGGCGTTGTGGATGAGCACCCTGATCGCGCTTGGGTATTATATCGGCCAGAACAAGGCGCTGATGGTGACCTACCTGCCGATGATTAAAGGCGGCATTTTCCTGTTCGTGCTGGTGCTGCTGGCGGTTTATACATGGCACTGCAAACGCCGCGCGCGCCGCAACGGATCGCTTTAAGCCGGAGAAATTGTCGGCGGTGCCTGAAATGTCACCGTGACACACAGACCGCCTTGCGCATGGTCGCTCAGGCGGATGCGCCCATGGTGCGAGGCCACCACGGCCATGACGAGGCTTAACCCAAGGCCCGAACCCGGCTGGTTCCGGCAGGCATCCACCCGGTAGAAGCGGCGAAAAACATTGGGTTTATGACTGTCGGGGATGCCCGGGCCTGTATCGGTCAGCGTGAGGGTGGCGCTGCCGCCCGCGTGCCGGACGAGGGTCGCGCTGACAGCCCCGCCCTGCGGGGTGTATTTGATGGCATTGTCGAGAAGGTTGGCGAAGGCCTGAAACAGCATGTCCTTGTCGCCCATGAGGGTCACGGGGTCGGCGCGGCAGGTGAAATGGATGGATTTTTCGCCGGCCAGCGGCTCATACAGCTCGCCCACATCATGAAGGATATTCGCCAGATTGACTGCCGCAAACGGGATGGGGTGCCGCCGCGCTTCAATCGTGGCGATGCGCAGCAGGGCATTGAAGGTGGCGAGCAGCCCGTCGCATTCGCGGCTGAGGCCGGTCAAATCCTCGGCGGTGATACTGCCCGCCTCGCCGGTGCGCAGATACTCGATGCGGTTGCGCATGCGGGTGAGGGGCGTGCGCAAATCATGGGCGATGTTATCCGACACCTGTTTGACGCTGGCAACGAGCTGCTCGATATCGGCCAGCATCAGGTTGAGGTTGCCCGAAAGTTTGCTGAAATCATCCCAATGCGAAGCGATGGGAATGCGTTGCGACAAATCGCGCGTGGCCATGATGGCATGGGCGGTGGCGGCAATAGCGTTGATGCGCCGCGTGACATAAAAACTGATGACAAACAGGCCGAGCGAAGTCAGCGCGATGATGGCCAGTACCACCAGCGTGAAAGGTATGTTGAGCGCCGCGCCATGCGTGATGGCGTAGATTTCGCAGGCGAGCAGAAAAAAGGCGAACGCCAGCAAGCCCGAAAAGGCGGCGGCGAGTTTGGTCGAAGAGGCCTGGAACGGGTGGATGCGCAGGGTCATGCTGATGGGGTACTCCCGAAGCGCCGATGGCTCAATGATTGAGTTGATAACCTGAAATTACCGTCGGTTAAATGGAGGTTTTGAAGTTAAAAATGAAGCTGCGCCGGGTCAGGCCACTTCTTCCTGCTCGACGTCCTCGATAATATAGCCCTCACCGCGCACGGTTTTGATGCGCGAGCGGCTGGGGTCGGCGTCAATTTTCTGGCGCAGGCGCGAGATATGCACATCAATCACGTTGGTTTGCGGGTCGAAATGGTAATTCCAGACATGTTCGAGCAGCATGGTGCGGGTGACAATCTGGTTTTTATTGCGCAGTAAAAATTCGAGCAGTTTGAACTCGCGCGCCTGCAGGGCGATTTCCTCGCCATCGCGAGTGACGGTGCGCGCCAGCAGATCGACCGCGATACCGTTGGCCTGCAGGATAATGTCGCTATGGGTACTGGGTTGCCCACGTCGCACCAGTGCTTCGATACGTGCCAGCAGTTCAATCAGGGCGAAGGGTTTCACGAGGTAGTCGTCGCCGCCGGATTTCAGGCCCTCGACGCGGTCATCGACATTGCCCAGCGCGCTCAGGATGAGTACCGGAGTGCACATGTTGGCGTCGCGCAGGCGTTTCAGGATTTCAAGCCCGTCAATATCGGGCAGCATGCGGTCGAGCAGCAGCAGCTCGTAGCTGTTTTTCTCCGCCAGAGCGAGGCCCTCACTGCCCGAATGGGCGGTTTCGACGACATAGCCCTGATCACGCAGGGATTTGCCGATATAGGCGTTCACCTCCTTGTCGTCCTCGACGACAAGGATGCGGATGGTCGTGGGGGTATAATTTTCGCAAGCCATGGGGCGTTTCTAACCAGTTTCCGACATGCTGACAAGTGGGCGTATATAAAATATCCGTCATGTTAATCTTCATCAAACCGTCACACAATGCTGCGCTGCGGCGGCTATAGTGGATGCAGGGTACAAAAACAGGCAAAAATAAATACACAAAAACACAAAGAAAACGCATTTTTTCAGGGTTTTGTCATATGGCTGTCACATGGTTATGTCAGAGTAGGAAGGTATGAACTCGACCCACGATATGCAGGAAGATACGGCAAGCGAGCCTGTTGCGTCCGAAACGGCGCAGGAGAAGGTTGATCAGAATGCACCCACAGCAAAGGGTAAGGCGATTGATCCAGAGTTGATTCTTGCGGAACCTTCTAAGGCAGATCGCTCGAAACCCATAAAAGTGTTTGGCAAGACGGTACCTCCGGGGCTTGCCTCAATGCTATTCAATTTTAATGATTTTTCCTCCGCGTTACGATTTAAGGCGCTCAGTGTTCTGCCGGGGATTGTCGTTAATCACTCCTCCAATGCGATTGGAATGACGCAATTGGTGGGTGAAGCCCTTTACTTCAAATCAAGCGGGGTTAATAAATTCGTTAAAGATGAGCACCGTGGCACATGGAAGGCTTTTGTTTACCCGCCTATCAATGTGGTGGAAGGGGTTTTTAAAAAGTCGGCGTTCCGCGTTGATTACAAGCAGTTGCTCAATCCGAAATATATTGGCAGAGAGCTTAAACGTTTTGTCGATCTCGAGGAGGCGGCTCGAATTGATTTTGCCCGGGATGGCAAGCTTTCAAATCGCTGGTCGGCACGTTCGGGTTTCGCAGGCATGACATCTATGGCGATTGCTGCGGCGTTCCCTGACGAAAAAGACAACCCGGAAGTTACCGAGAAAATGGCCCTGATGCGGACAGAGCATCCGCTTGGATATGTTGGATATCGCGTGGGGAAAGGGCTGATGTTTCCTATCACGGCACCGTTACGGATACTACAGAAGTTCACTTCGCCGGGAGAAGATCATCATATTGGCGATGGGAAGCGCGAGTTCTCAGGTATAGGCATGACGCTGACGGGACTTTTCTCGGTTTTGGCTGGATTCCGACAGCCGAGGGTTCTCGGCAATCTGGCAAAATACGATTTCAATCCATGGCAGGCTGCCGGCGGCGCTATTACTACGTTTGCTGGCAGTCAACTTTTGCTTGGTCTTGATAACCAGCAGGGATGGACCAACTATGGTAAATACCAATTTGGTCGTTTGCTTGTGTTGCCGATGAACATTAAAGAGCGATTTCCCAATAAAGAAGGTTGGGGAGATCCGAATGCCAAGTATTATTTTGGTGCGCAGGGGGTGTTTCAGTTTAAGAACGTTGTTGCGTCACTTATTGGGGGCGCACAGAAGGTTGATTTGGATGATGGTCGCGCAGTCATCATAGACCAAAAGAGAAAGCGTTCCGAAGTTCAGGAAAAAGCACGCGAGAAAGCGCATGCTACTAAACAGCATCCTGCGCGTCATAGCGATGTTTTTTCTGCCGCAGGTAGTAATGCCTTGAGTGACGATTTCCCCCAGACCACAGTATCGTACGCGAGTGTCGAGCCCGCCATGCCTAAGCGGGTGGAAGAGCAGCAGCGAATGGCGGAAGCGGCGGTGTAGCTGCTCGCGCGCCTGTTTTTCGGGATGACAAATGCGGCGGTGTAGCCTGAACGGCGGCGGATTATTTCTTCGCCCGTTTGCGCGCGACGGCGCGTTCGATGCACTCGATCATCTGCCCGGCGATGTCCTGCCCGGTGGTCGATTCGATGCCCTCCAGCCCTGGGGATGAGTTGATTTCCAGCACTTTCGGGCCGGAGGCGGAGCGGATAATATCGACCCCCGCCACTTTCAGCCCGACGATTTTCGCCGACTGAATGGCAATCCGGCGCTCCTCGGCGGTGATTTTGACCTCGGTCGCCGCCCCGCCACGGTGGATGTTGGCGCGGAAATCCCCCGCCGGGGCGATGCGCTGCATGGAGGCCACGACTTTATCGTCGATGACAAAGCAGCGTATGTCCTTGCCTTCGGCTTCCTTGACAAATTCCTGCACCAGAATGTTGGCCTTGAGGGATTTGAAGGCGTTGATGAGCGCCTCGGCGGCCTTGGTGGTTTCCGCCAGCACCACGCCGACACCCTGCGTCCCCTCCAGCAGCTTGACCACCACCGGCGCGCCGCCGACCATTTTAATCAGCTCCGAGGTTTCCTGCGGCGAATTGGCGAACGAGGTCACCGGCATGGGGATGGATTTCTGCGCCAGCATCTGCAGGGTGCGCAGCTTGTCGCGGCTGCGGGTGATGCCCACCGCGCCGTTCAGGCAATAGGCCTTCGAGATTTCGAACTGGCGCAGCACCGCGCAGCCATAGAAGGTGATGGCCGGGCGGATGCGCGGGATAACCGCATCGAACTGGCTTAAGATCTCGCCGCCCCGGTAGTGGATTTCGGGGTCGTCCATGCTGACATTCATGTAGCAATGCTGGATATTGACAAAGCGCATGGTGTGGCCGCGCTCGCGCCCGGCATCCATGATGCGCTTGTTCGAGTAAAGTTCGCGGTCGGAGGCAAGGACGGCGATTTTGAGGCCGCTGCCCGGGGTGGCAATGGCATCTTCGCGGTAGAACTGGCGGGCCTCGATCTCGGAATGCATGCCCTGGGTGAAGGATTTTTCAGGGTCGATCAGCATGCGGCCCTGCATCGCCTCGCGCCCGAGCAGCATGCGGTAGCCCAGCGCATCGCGGTTGGTGAGGGTGAGCTGGATGCTCTGCGCGACATTGCCAAGCCGCACCGTGGTTTCGATAACGGCCCGGCGCTCGGTATGGCCCGAGGAGGATTTGACGTCGCGCTCATCGACCAGCGGCGCGCGGCAATGCACGGTGATTTTGCGGTCTTTCTGGATGGGGTTGACATCGAAGCGCACCCATTTTTCGCCGCGCGACGAGAAGATTTCGATGTTCTCCGCATGCAGCGCGCTGGTGCGGGCGCCTGAATCAATCCGCGCCTTGATGGCGGGCAGATGCAGGTCAGGCAGGCCGCACCATTCTTCTTTGCCGATAATCAGCTTCTGGGTGATAAGCATGGGTTCTGGCTCTGCTGATGGGGTTGCGACTTTTTGCCTGCCCGCACAATCAAAACGGGGCGGATACGCCTATAGCAGGCCTTTGGGCGAAAGCAATGGCGCAATTTTTAGCGCAGGCGCAGCCAGAGAAAGAACCGGGTTTCTGAGGAGTGGGGTGGCGCGAGGACTTGATGACAAGTGGTGGTTGGGGCGGGTTGGCTGCCATTGGCCGCCTCTCTATCCATTGTCATGCCAGCTTTACGCTGGCATCCAGCTTCTTTAGCGAGAATCTCGCGACGTGGACGCGCCATGATGGATGCTGAAACACGTTCAGCATGACACGTGGTGAGGTTGGGCGCTTGTTGGCTGTGGTTGGGCCACACACTTTTTTACTACTCGCCTCTAACCACTCGCCTCTCGATTCTCGCCTCTAATCGATGATGAAATCGCTCGCCGTCAGCTCGTTGGCATGGACGCCGACCAGTGTGATGGAGGCCTGCGCGTTGAAGGTGATGACCGCGTTGCCGTTGACTTCGCTCAAGTGCGAGCTGATGTCGCTCCAGTTACGCAGGAGGCCGGTCAGGCCGCCTTCAAACGAGAGGATATCCTGCCCGTGGTGGAAATCGGTGACGATGTCGTGGCCGAAATTAAGCTGCGACAGCGAGGTGATGTTGGCCAGATCGTTCGTGAACACGAAGAAATCCCTGTCGCCGCCGCCGGTGAGCGTATCCTCGCCCTGACCGCCGCGCAGCACATCGACGCTGCCGCCGCCGGTCAGCAGGTCGTTGCCGTTCTCGCCGTAGAGCCAGCCGTCGCCCGTGCCGCCGTCGATAATGTCGTCGCCGTTGTCGCCATGCAGCACGTCGCGGCCTTCGTCACCGAAAATCGTGTCGCTGCCGTTACCGCCGAACACGGTGTCGCCGTCCTCGCCGCCGTAGATAAGGTCGTTGCCGTCATCGCCAAGGACGAAATCCGCGTGGCCGCCCGCGTAGATGCTGTCGTTGCCGTCGCCGCCGAAGATGGTGTCGCAGCCCGCTTCGCCGTGAATGACGTCGTTGCCCTGCTCGCCGTGGATGGTGTCGTCGCCGCCGCCGCCATAGACGGTGTCATCCTCGCTGCCCGCGCCGATGAAGTCGTAGCCGTCGCCGCCGTAGATCGTGTCCATATCCTCTTCGCCGAAGAGGGTGTCGTTGCCTTCTTCACCGTAGATGAGGTCATCGCCCCAGTCGCCGACGAGGTGGTCATCGCCCAGCCCGCCGTAAATCGTGTCGTCGCCTTCGATGTCGCCGTTCAATTCGCCGCCGAAGATGGTATCGTTGCCCGCGCCGCCATACATTAAATCGTGGCCTGCATCGCCAAAGAAGAGGTCGCCGCCGCTGCCGGCGGTGATGGTATCGTTGCCGCTGCCGCCGATGAGGACGTTCGCTCCGTCGCCGCCGTCGATGAAATCGTTGCCGATGTCGCCGTCGAGCCGGTCATTGCCTGCGCCGCCGAAAATTGCGTCATGCCCTTCGCCGCCGATAAGGTGGTCATCGCCGTCCTTGCCGAAGAGGGTGTCGTCGCCCGCGTCGCCGTTGGCGTAGTCGTCGCCTGCGCCCGTGACGAGGTAATCGTTGCCGAAGCCGCCAAAGACGCTGTCGTTGCCCTGTGCGCTGTAGATGGCGTCGTTGCCGTCGTCGCCCGAGATGAAATCATTGCCCCGGCCACCGACGACGGTATCGTTGCCCATCCAGGCATAAACCGTCGCGCCGTCGTTACCCAGCGCGTAATAATCGTTGCCGATATTGCCGAAAATCGTGTCCTGACCGCCATTGCCAAAAACGGTGGTATCTGCCGTGCCGACGAAAATGGTTTCCGTCGCGGCGGTGCCGTTAATCACCGTGCCACCTACCGGCGGCGGCGGCGCCGGGATGATGGTGCTCGACGGCGGCGTCAGCGAGTAGAAAGCGTCGCTCAGGGAGGAGATGTCCGCCGTTAATGGGCGGGAAGCATTGATATTCACAAGGTTCTTGACGATAGCCATGAGTAGTGCTCCTCGGTGTGTTCGATCCGCCTATAGCCTGCGGACGGCCTTTAGTTAATATGTATTAATTACTAGAATTTTAGCTTTCGTGCAACGTTGTTTATATGAATCTTTTATGACGACAGCAACCTCTTGTAAAAAAAAGTGAAAATTAGCGATGCATTTGAGGCGCGGAATTGCTACTATTTGCGTACTAAGGTATTTTGTTCGTCGGGGGTGCCTTGCACGCATAGGGTGCGCCGTTTCGTTAAGGGAGGATTCATGTTCGGTACGACGCGCGGCAGTTTGGGCGGTCTGGTGCTTATCGGCGGGCTGGTTTATTTCACAGGGGCAGGGAACTGGGCGCTCAACAACCTGAAAGGGCTGGATGCGAACTGCTACTCCGGGTTGTCGCGCCTTGGCACCAGCGTCGCAAACCCGGTATGTAGCGGGCTGGCAAAGGGAATGGAGGCGATTGACAAGGCTGCCACCGCCGCCAGCGTACAGATTGACGGCTGGAAGCGCGATCTTCTGGGTATGGATGGGTTCAGTAAACTCGATGCGATGGCTGCCTCGCTGGGCAAGAGCGTCTCCGGGCTAACCAGTCCGGGGGACACGTTGACGCAGATGATGCGCAATGGCCCGGGCGCGGTGCGCGGCGGCCAGCAACCGTTCCAGCAGGCGATTGATACGTTTGCCATCGGCCAGGGGCTCCTTGGCCAGGGGGGTGCTACCGCACAGGCGGTGCCGTGGTTCCAGCAGGGCGCACAACAGCCGCAGGGCTATGGGGTGATGTCACAGATTGCGCTTGGGAATCTCTATGCCAAAGGTGGGCAGGGTGTGCCTGCCGATCCGCAGCGCGCGTATTATTACCTCGACCGGGCGCGGCAATCCATCGCGGCGCTTTCCGCCAGCAATAACCCGCAGGCTCAACAGATGCTGAGAAGCCTGCCTGCCTCACCGCAGAAGATTCAGGCGGATCTGGAACGGGTGATTCTGGATTTGCGGGCGCAGAAGATGTAAGGCCTGACCGTTCCGCCGCCCGCTGCTCAGCTTAGAGTTTGCTGGCGACATTGGCGTTGACGTTCGCCCACAGGCCATTGCTGCTGCTGCCAAGCACCGTGAAGCCGCCGACCGCCGCCAGCACCACCAACGCCGCGATGAGGGCATACTCGATGGCGGTCGCGCCGCGCGTATCCTGTCGGATGGTTTTCATAGGCCCTCATAAACGCAAATGGTCTGCAACAGAACTGCTGCAGACCATTCAGCGTCATCCTACGATGAACTGCAAGGAATACTTACAATTGGTTCGAGACGTTGTTGAAGGTGCTGCCCAGTTTGGTGCCCAGGCTGGTCATGGCGGCAATGGCAGCGACGGCGATAAGGGCCGCGATGAGGCCGTATTCGATGGCGGTGGCGCCGGATTCGTTGCTCAAGAACGATTTGATGAAGTGGGTCATGGTAGTAACTCCTTGGATTAAGTGCGACGGGGCTGCGTTTGGAGTATATCCCGCAATGCCGTCACCCGGTTGACGCTGGACATCCAGCTGAGATAATTATTAGCAAAAAACAGATATTCCCGCAAAGTAATTCGTGGCCCGCCCTGCATTTTTATGCGTGCATTTTAGTAAAATCATCATTGAATATCATGATTTTATCGGGATTGCTTCCCGCTGCCACGCCATTGCGACGCAAGCAGAGTGAGGCCTTCGAGCAACAAACCATGCTGCCGATTGAGCTGATGGGCAAGGGCCGGCTCGTGCCATGCGCGCGCGCTGAGTGTGGGGTTCAGGAACGCCGGCAGCTCATTAAACACGCACATGCGCATGACGGGCTCGTAACGCCCGGCCTGCTTTAACAGGGCTGTGGCGTTGAGGTATTCCTGCTCGCGGCTGCTGCGCCAGAGGGGATCTTCCTCGTCGGCACGCCCCTGTTCCGCCGCATCGGCATAGCGGGTGGTGACGACAGGCGCGCCGTAGCGCAGGGTGTAAAGCCAACGCAGATGCAGGCCGCACCAGTGATGGTTGACGGTAATCAGGCCGCGTTGCAAAAGCTGGTCGATTGGTTCGTCTGTGAGTCCCAGTGCGCGTTTGTAGCAGAGTTCGGGCGTGCCCAGATCGGGGGCATCGGTGCGTGGTTGTGGTGGACGCCCACGGCGTTGCGAAAATGCCATGCTGCCTCCCTAGTGTTGATTGTGAAGGGTGAGGGAAGCTGCGCGTTCCTGAGTGCGCCATCCCTGACCGTTGGGCAGGCGCCACTCGCAGCCGCGCGCCAGTGCCTCTTTCGCGCGACGACGGACATACCCCGGATCGAACCCTGCATTGTCGCAGACCGCCTCGAAATCGCGCGAATCGCTCAGTAGCCAGTTCAGGGCATCGCTGCGAGAGCGTCTGGCTTCGGATTTTCTCGATTGGCTGGCGGCATCCATCAGCGCCTGCGTGATGACCGCCCGCCAGATGCTTTGCTCGTGATCGGCGAAGGAGCCGCAAACCCGTTGGTGGAACGAAGCGAGATAGGTGGAGGTGAAGCTGGTGGGGTCCTGGGTGGTTGCCATCGTGATTTCTCCCTGAGGTGTGAATGAGGTTGCCAAAACACAGAAAAAACGAATATAAACAGTAAGATTGTTCGACATCTTCATTTTTTAAAGGAAGATTAAAACAATCTTAAGTTGTGTTAAGTGATAATTATACAACCAGCAATACAATTTTTTTGCAGGTCAGGGACTTCCGGGGAAGCGGCGGCGGCGCTAGGCTGGGAAATCGCTGGCCCTGCCGTGGCAAGCATTTTCTCTCCCCGTTGATGAGCACCCATGAAACGAAGCCCTCACGTTGCCGCGCCCTCGCGGCGCCGCGCCAGCAAACGCGCCAATGCATTAATCGACGCTATGTTGAAGGAAATGCAGCGTGGGTTGCGTGACCCGCACCATCTCGACAGCCCGGAATGGGAACGCCTGTTCGGGGCCAAGCAAAGCATGGTGGTGAACCTGCAGAAGCTGGTGCAGGCGCTGGCCTCGCTGCCTGAAGCTGAGGCGGTGCAGGCCGGCAAGACAGGCAAGCCCCAGCCGGTCGAGGCAGAAACGTTAACTGCCGAGGAAATGCGGCTGCTGACGCAATGGATCGCAGAAGGAGAGGCGAATCAATGAATCGTATGGGGCGGACGAAGGGCGCGGATGTCAGCCACCGGTGCGGAAGGCTCACGGTAACGGGCGGTTTTCAAGGCATAGCGGCGCCACAGCGTGCCGCCTTGCGCCAGCGCGGCGGCAAGAGCTGCCAGAGGCTCGCCCTGTTGGTGCATTTTGCGGGCGAGGGCGAGCATTTCGGCGAACATCTGCAACAGCGGCCCCTGACGGAAGCGGCGGAAATCATCGGCGGCGAGTGCGCAGGCGACCGCCGCTTCGACACTGTCCATCCAGGCCTCGGGCAGGGCGGCTTTTTCCTGATGGGCCGTGCGCATGGCGGCCCAGCGGCGTTGCAGGATAATTTCGCGCCTGAGCTGGGCATCGGCGGTGCGGGCATCCATCATCAACGGTTCGTAACGGGCGCGCTCCAGCGCCGCTTCGAGCATGAAGTGGCGGATGAGTTTGGTGTCATCACCCAACGATTCACGCAGGAGGGCGCGGACTTCGCCGACGCGAAGCTGCGTGGCCTCGGCAATGGCGGCGGCGATGGCCACCATAGCGGTGAGCATGTCGAGGATTTTGAAGGCGGGCATGTAGCGCACATCGGGCAGGCAGAGCAGGGCCAGTGCGCGCTCGCGGGTGACGGAGGCAATCATCGTGGCGTGGGGGCCGCGAATCTCCCGGCGGGCGAGCAAGCCATCCAGCACGGCGGAAAAATCATAGGCGGAGACAGTGCTGACCATAGAGTAATCTACCATAACCGGCAGGGAATTTCCAGCAATGCGTGGCGGCGGATCGTTAAACGTCGAACCCGTATTTTTCCTTGAGGTAGTCTTTGACTTCCTGGGTTGGCTCCTCGCCGTAGCAGGAGGCAACGACTTTGCCGAAATCCTCAAGGTCGATGGTGCCGTCACCCTCGATCGCCTTCAGGAAGGCGGCCTCGCGCGGGGCTTCGACCAGCACGAAATAATAGGCCCAGCGACCGGTGGTGTCCTTCGCTTTGAGCTTGTGAATCAGGTGCCCTTTTTTGGCAATGATCGAATCTACGAATGAGCGGCGCTTATCGTCCATACGTGGGGTTTCCACTCCGTTTGTCATGGCGTTAACCATACGCATTACCTCCCCCAAACTCAAGAGATTCAAACAGAATATGAGAAATACTCCTTCAGAAAGACAGGTGCGTGTTAAATTCGACGCAGCCAGCCGTGTCCATTTTTCGCTGTTCCTGCGCCGTGTGCTGGCCACGGTCGACCCTGCCGCGCGCTATGCCCATAACTGGCATATGGATGCGATCGCCGAGTATCTTGCCGCCTGCGCCGCCGGTCAGGTGACCCGGCTGATTATCAACCTGCCGCCCCGGATGTTGAAATCAACGATGGTTTCGGTGGCGTGGCCGGCCTGGCTGCTCGGGCATCAGCCATCGCAGCGGATTATGGCGGCCTGCTATGCGCAGTCGCTCAGCCTCAAGCATTCGACCGATTGCCGGGTGGTGATGCAGGCGCCGTGGTACCGGAAGTTATTCGCGCACACGCGGCTGACCAACGACCAGAACGAAAAGGAGAAGTTCACGACCACGCAGCGCGGCTACCGGCGGGCGGTTTCGGTCGGTGGTGCGGCGATTGGCGAGGGCGGGAATATCCTGATTATCGACGACCCGCTGAATCCGCTGCAGGCAAGCCATCACCATCAGCGAGTGGCGGTCAACCAGTGGTTCGACCATACCTGGGCCACGCGACTGGATGATAAGCAGCACGGGGTCATGCTGCTGGTCATGCAGCGGCTGCACCCGGAGGATCTGTCGGGCTATCTGCTGGAAAAGGGAGGGTGGGAGCATTTAAGCCTGCCCGCCATTGCGCCGGAGAAAACCACGATTCAGATTGGGAGTTTCCGGCATACGCGGGCGCGGGGGGATGTGCTGCATGTGGCGCGCGAGCCGCTGCCTGTGCTCGAACGCCTGAAGATGGATCTCGGCAGTGCCAATTTCAATGCGCAATACCAGCAGATGCCGGTCGCGCAGGCGGGCGGGCTGGTGCATGCGCACTGGCTGGCACGGGTGGCACCGACAGTGGTTCTTGAGGGCGAGCGGTATGTGCAGTCATGGGATACGGGGGTGAAGGCGGGCGCGGCCAACGACCCGAGCGCCTGCGCCACCTTCGCGCTGCGTGACGGGGTGCATGTGCTGGTCGATATGCTGGTAGTGCGGCTGGAATATCCCGAACTGAAACGCGCGATGGTACATCACGCCGCGCGCTATTGCCCTGAGGCAATCCTCATCGAGGATAAAGCAAGTGGGCAGTCACTGTTACAGGATATACGCCGTGAAACAGATTTGCCGGTCATCGCCTGCCTGCCCAACGCCGATAAAGTGACGCGCCTGCTGCGGGTGACGCCGCTGATGGAGGCGGGAAAGCTGGCCTTGCCAACCTATGCCCCGTGGCTGGCAGCATTTGAGCAGGAATTATTTCAGTTCCCCGATGGAGCGCATGACGATCAGGTCGATGCGTTGAGCCAGTATCTCAACTGGGTGCGTAGCCGCAAAGGCGGTGAAACGCTGCGGGTGCGTCGCTTATAAATAATGGTGCATGTGTATGTTTTTTCGGATTTTGTCACGAAACATTCACATAAGCCGCGGCGATTTTATGGTAGGTTTCGAGGATGGACGACTCTGATTCAAGAGCAGAAACGCACGACATGCCACCGGCGGCGGCCCCGTCGAAGGGTGTGGCGCGCGCGTTGCTGAGCGCGGCGGTATTCGGGACGCTCGGCGCACTGGTGGGGCGTTATCTCGGCAAGCATGGTAACGCCAGAAACAGCGACATGGCCCAGCCGATGATGCAATGGGGGATGGGTATTTTTGGCGCGCTGCTGGCGGCGTATTGCTCGTTCAAGGCCTCGGCACGTGGCGCAGGCGACGAGGCCGAACAGGCACCACCGGCAGCGGCACTCAACCCGGAATGGGCCGCCGCCCCATTTGACAATACCCCCCTGCGCCATGCCGCGCAGCCCGATGCGCAGATTGCCGCTGTCGAAAACCACGGGACGTTGCAGGAACGCGCGCTTGAAAGGGCAGTGTAATAAATAGTGCAAAATAATTGCACGACCCCCCTTCCGGGTGGTGGCGGGGCGGGTTACAACCTTAAATATAGAATGGATTTCGTGTGAGTCGAGGCCGCCTGATTTGAATGGCGGATGAAGCCTTCATGCCGTCCTTGATGGCGTGCATGACGCGACCCCGGATTCATTGACCCATCTCCCCTGTGTATCCTCTAACCCGGAAAGATCCTATGGCACGCATGATACCGTGGCTTGGGCGCGCTCGCGCGCAGACTCAGGCAATCGAGGCAAAATCCTACCCCGGCACCACCGCTTACATGATACCCGCAGGGCAGGCCGTATGGATGCGCCGCGATGTCAGCAAATTTGCGGATGAAGGCTACCGCCGCAATGTTATTGCCCACCGCGCGGTGGCGATGATTGCGACTGCCGCCGCCTCGGTGCCGTGGAAGCTCAGCGAGCGCCGTAGTCGCACGGTGCGGACACTTGAGGCGCACCCATTACTGACGCTGCTTAATACCCCCAACCCGCTGCAAGGCGGCACAGAGCTGTGCGAAGCGCTGTATGCGCATCGTCTGATTGCAGGCAACAGCTACCTGCATGCGATCGGCCCGAAAGACGGCGCGCCGCTGGAATTGCACGTGCTGCGCCCCGACCGGGTGGCGATTATCCCCGGGCAAGGCGGGATTCCCAAGGCTTACCGCTATACGATTGATGGCCGCGCGCTCGATGTCGCGGTCGATGCGATCAGCGGTCAGTCGCGCATTTTGCACCTCAAGGCCTTTCATCCGCTCGATGACTGGTATGGGTTATCGCCCATGGAGGCCGCCGCTTACAGCATCGACCAGCACAACCAGTGCAGCGCCTGGAATCAGGCGTTGCTGCAAAACGGTGCGCGGCCCTCGGGCGCGTTGATGGTCAAGGCTGGCGAAGGAAACGCCGGAATGCTCAGCGAAACGCAGTATGGGCGGCTGAAATCGCAGCTCGATGAGCAATTTTCGGGCGCGATGAATGCAGGCCGCCCCCTGTTGCTTGAAGGCGGGCTGGAATGGAAGGAAATGAGCCTCAACCCGCGCGATATGGATTTTATTAATATCAAGCATTCCAGTGCCCGCGATGTAGCGCTGGCCTTCGGAGTACCGCCGCAATTGCTTGGTATTCCTGGAGATAACACCTACGCCAATTTGAAAGAAGCGCGGCTCGCCCTGTGGGAACAGACGATTGTCCCGCTGTTGCAGACGGTGACCGATGCGCTCAATAACTGGCTGGTGCCGATGTTTGACACCGCGCTCGTCCTGAGTCTGGATCAGGATGCTATCCCCATTTTTGCTGAGAAGCGTGATGCCTACTGGGAGCGCATCTCGCGCGCGGATTTCCTGAGCGCGGAAGAAAAACGCAACCTGTTGGGGATTGCCCATGGAAAATAAAGCAAACCATCGGCCACACCGTCAGATGCCCTGTGCATTTGAAGTAAAATCTATCGCCGAAGACGGTACGTTTGCGGGCTATGCAAGCGTGTTTAACAATGTCGATAGCCAGCGCGACCGTGTCCATGCGGGGGCATTCAAGGCCAGTATCGCGCAGCGCGATACGCCCGTCCAGTTGCTGTGGCAACACCAGTGGCAACAACCAATCGGGGTAATCACCTCGCTGTTTGAGGATGCGCGTGGTCTGTATGTGAAAGGCAAGCTGCTGCTCGACGTGGCGCAGGCGCGCGAGGCTTATGCCCTGCTGAAAGCGGGTGTGGTCCGCGGGCTGAGCATCGGCTACAGTGTCAAGCGCGCGCGGCGCAACCCCGATACGGGGGTACGCGAGTTGCTGGATTTGAAGCTGTGGGAGATCAGTCTGGTAACGCTGCCTGCGAACGAAGCAGCGCAGGTGACGGTGGTGAAATCGCGCACGGATGACAGGGTGTCAGGGTTGTTGCGCGCCATCGACCGCGCGGGTATCAGCCTGCTTTATGCGACAGGCTCGCCCGGTTTTGGCACTTCGACCCGCCCCGAGTGAGCCGCGTTATGCCCGCCAAGGATGGTCGTGGCCACTGCATGGTAGGTCGCCTCGTGCCCGTCGATAGCGATGGCATCGAGCGCGGTTTCCTTGAGGTAGAAGACGTTGCTGGCCATCGCGGCGTGGCGGTGCGCCTCGCGCAGATGCTCCTCGCTGATGCGGATAACGTTCTCGAACAGATGCACCATCTCGCGCGGCGATAGAGTGCGCACCCGCGCATCAAGGCTGAGTTGCAGCCCGGTCGCCGTGATGCTGTTGACCCATGCCGCATCGGCGTGGGTGAGGCTCTGCCCGTGGAGGTTGTGGTAAGCGCGCGCCAGAAGTTCGACGACGCGGGTTTTGATTTCCGGGTTCATGGCAATGGCGGAACGTGATACCCGACTGAAGGTTAAGGAAAACTCCTGCATAAACCTGCCTGCGCGATGCGCTTCCTTGAGGAAGCATATTGTTTTTCTTAGTGAGTATACCCCTTTTGGGGCATATCCACCACCCAAATCTAGGTCGGGAGCCACCGCGAATGCAATAACTTTCAACCTGCCATCAACTGCTTACGTCGGGAACGCTGTTAAGAAAGCTGCGTCCTAGTCTTAAGAATTGTTAACACATGGGCGGAGTTAACACAAGTTAAAATTTACTCAAATTTTATGAAATTTACTGCCCATGGCGGCCGGATGTTTTCGGTCGCTATTTTTTTAACCACCAAGAGGATTTGTTATTATGTCGATACAGGAAGTCACGGAAGGTATGTATGCGCTCGGCAATGCCTGGGAGCAATTCAAGCAGGTGAATGAAAATCGCCTGAACGAAATCGAGCGCAAAGGCGCCGCCGACCCGTTGCATGACGGGCATCTGAAGAAGATCAACGACGCGCTCGACCATTACAAAAGCCGGCTCGACCGCATCGAAACGGTGCAGGCGCGCCCGGGCCGCGAGATGTCCACCCTCGGCTATAGCGGGCAAGATCAGGCCGAATACAAGGCGGCGTTTAATACCTACCTGCGCAAAGGCATGGATTCCGGCCTTGAGCAGATTCAGTCGAAAGCGCTCTCCGTTGGTACGGATGCGAACGGCGGGTATCTCGTGCCCAACCAGCTTGCCGATCTCATCGTACAGATTGTTAATGAGTCGTCGCCGCTGCGCGCACTGGCGACGGTGGAAACCATTTCGTCGGACTCGCTCGATTTGATCGAAGACCCGACCGATGTCGGTGCCGCATGGGGCGACGAAACCACCGTGCGCAGCGCGGAAACCAGCGCTCCGACCCTTGGCCGTAATACCATCGACACGTTCGAGATGTATGCGCAGCCGCAGGCGACGCAAAAGCTCATCGACGATGGTTCGATCGATATCGAGCAGTGGATCGCCCGCAAAGTTGCCGATAAAATGGCGCGCCTCGAAGCAACCGCATTCATCAGCGGCGACGGCACGACGCAGCCCAAAGGGTTGTTGAGTTATGCGGCGGGCACAAGCTGGGGCACGATTGAGCAGGTGAATACCGGCACCCCGGCGACAGTCACCGCCGATAGCCTGATTCAGCTTTACTATGCGCTGAAGGATGATTACGCGCGCAACGCCTCGTTCCTGATGCACCGCACCACGGTTCAGGCAGTACGTCTGCTGAAAGAAGCAACCACCAACCAGTATCTGTGGCAGCCGGGCCTTGCAGCCGGGCGCCCGGATACGTTGCTGGGCGTGCCGGTGGCACTGGCAGCCGATATGCCGGTGCCGGCGGCCAGTGCGCTGTCGGTCGTGGTCGCGGATTTTAAACGCGCCTACCTGATTGTGGATCGCATCGGCATCCGCACCCTGCGCGACCCGTTCACTGCCAAACCGTTCGTGAAATTCTACACCACGAAGCGCGTCGGCGGCAAAGTGGTGAATACCGACGCGATCAAGATCCTCAAGCTGGTCTAACGAAGCGTCGGCTCAGGATTCAGCGCGCCCACGGCCGTTTGTGCCACCCCCACCGGTGCGTGATGATGGCGGCGCTGAAGGGCGGGCAGGGCGAAAGCCTTGCCCGCCCACCGCCTTGTCGCATGGCGGGGGATTTGCCACAATGGGTTGAAAATGACGCTTTTTTTGCGGCATCGGGGCCTTTTGATTGACAAAAAATGCCTGTCAAGCCTACCTTGGCGTGGAGTAAGGGGGGCGCGTGAGCGATCTAAGCCGTTCGGAAAAGATGCTGGCCGAAAAGACGGTCTGCGTGCTGCTGGTGCGCGGCGAAGACCCCGACGGCGTGCCGATTTACGCCTATGTCGGCGTGCGCGCCGATAAACTCAAAGCGTTCATGGAAGCGCAGAACTCGGGCATGTTTTATCCCGAGGAGCACGGGGTTATCATCGAGGCGGGCAGCGGTGAACCGAGCGAAGAGGTGCGCGCGAAAATGGAACGTGATTACGGCTTCAACCACGAAGGGATGCTCGATATTCCCGATTCTGAAAATGCCAGCCGCGTCGCCGCCGAGTTGAGCAAGAAAGCCAACAACAAGCTGGATTAACCCACGCTTTAACCCGTCCCCCGCCCCATGGATTTTTACCTCTATGCCCCTGAAATAGGGCAGCAGGAAGGTAGCTGTGCGCGTGGCGCGGGCGGGCGGCCGGGCCTGTCATCCTTTGCGATGGCGCTGCTGGTGCGCCTCCGGCGCGCGACGTTTGTTCCTTCACCTTATTCGAATACGGGAGATTCTATGAGCGATGACCAATCATCGAGCCTGCGCCTTATCGCGTCACCGGCCAACGAGCCGCTGACCCTGGCGCAGGCGAAAGCCTTCCTGCGTATCGAGCATAACGCGGATGACGAGCCGCTCGCGCGGGCCATTACGGCCGCGCGGCTGGCGGCAGAACAGTTCATGAAAATGGCTCTGCTACCGCAGACCTGGGAATACCGCCGCGCCAACCCGGCAAGCAGCAGGCTGGCGCTGCCGTTCGGCCCGGCGGAATCTGTTGTCAGCGTGACGCTGACGGATGAAGCGGGCGTCAGCGGCGCGGCGGATGCGGCGACCTACCGGCTGAGTGTGGACGGGTTCTCCCTCCATTTTAACCCGGCGTTAGGTAGTGCGCAGGTAAGCGTGCGTTACATCGCCGCAACGGCGGCAACGGCGGCGGAGGTGCCTGCGACTATTCTTCAGGGGATGCTGCACCATATCACGGTGATGATGGAAACGCGCGACGGCGCCGCCCCCCTGCCGATGCAGTCGGTGGCCTGTTACCAGCCTTTCCGCCGGATAGCGCTATGAGCTTCGCTTCGTTATTGCGTGAACGCGTGCGCATCGAACAGCTGGTGGCCGGCGATGACGGCTATGGCGGGCAGGTGCTCAACTGGGGTGAACTGGCGACGGTTTTTGCCCAGGTCGAGCCTATTTTTATCGGCCAGAGCGAACGCGCCAGCGCCGACCAGCGCAGCGCCAATGCGGGCTACCGCGTGCGTATCCGCCTGCGCACGGATCTGGATGCGTCGATGCGGATAGTCTGGAAAAGCCATGTGCTGAGTATTCACTCGCTGCACGAACAGGGGGAGATTCTAAGCATTCTAACCTATGAGGAAAATCTATGAGCAGCCTGGCGCTAATGGAAGTGCAGCGCGCACTTCATACGAAATTGCAGGGCGACGGCGTACTGATGGGCATGGTCAGCGGTGTTTATGACGCCGTGCCGCAGAAAACGCCGCTGCCGTATGTGGTCATCGGCGACGGACAGATGCGCGAATTGCCTGCCGCCACCCTGACAATTAACGAACTGACCCTGCAGATTGACGTGTGGACAGCGTCCTCCGGCCGCAAAACCGCATTGGCGATTATGAACCGCCTGTTTGCGTTGCTGCATCTGGGGACGTTGACGCTTGACGGCCTGCAACAGGTGATCCTGCGCTGCACCGAGGCACGCACCGAGCTGGCAGAACAGGCAACCCATATGCACGGCACGATGAATCTGCGCGTGACCGTGGCGGAGGTGTAGCATGGCAGTGATTGGATCGGATGGGCTGAGCCTGCTGGTAGGCGACGGCGTCGGCAGCGGCGAGCTGTTCAGCCCGCTCCGGGGGGCGCTGGTGACGCGGCTCGACATTACGCAGCGCGGCCATGTCGGCAATGCCGTGGCCGGGGATGCCTGGGTGACGCAGGTGGGCACCGGCAACCGGCAGGCGATTATCGAGTGCGAGAGTTATGCGACGGATGATGCCGCCGCCCTGCGCCTGCGGAGCCTCGCGCTGGCGGGAACGAGCGGCAATTTCAGGCTGCAACTGCGCAGCGGCGAAACCGTGCAGCTGCGCGCGATGGTAACCCAATACCGTGAGGATAATGCCGCCGGGGAAATCAAACGGCTGCGGTGTCGGCTGGAATCAAGCGGGACGGCGTTATTGATTTAGATAAGCCCGCTGCCAGGTGAGTAATTCGCCGGCGGTGGCGGCGAGCCTCGGGTCGTCGCATTGCGTGCGCTGATAGAGCAGGGAATAGCTCGCACTCGCGGATTGGGCGATGAGGCGCACTTTGGCTTCGGCGGCTTCCGGCGTGTCGGCGAGTTTCATGCGCTGGGCATAGAGTATCAGTGCGCGGAAATTGTCGCGGTACTGGTGGTGGTTGATGTGTTTGCAGTTCAGCAGCACATAGTTGGTGGCCATCAGCTGCTCGATCTGCTGGGTGATGGTGGTGTCGTTCAACTGGTGGGTGAGCGACTGGTCGGACGGGCTGAAAAGTTCGAGCACGGTGGTGGCGACATCCTGCGGCGGCAATGGTAACGGCGGTGGGCTGGCGGCAACGGGCGCTGCTACCGATGGATCGGGCGCTTCGCTGGCGGGGCCAAGGAGAAAGGCGAAGGCAATCAACGCGCCGATGACCAGCGCTTCGAGCAACAGGATGACAAACTTACGGCTGAGATGCTGCAGGTGCTGTTGCATGCGGCGCGGCGGCAGGCGTGGTGCAATCCAGCTTCAGGAGTTCACCCTGATCGGTCTGGGTGATGTGCAGTTTGTCCATCTCGAAGCAGCGGTAGCTGAGGTCGAGCTTTTTGAAACAGCGCGCGATGGGGTCGAGTTTCAGCACTTCGTTGCTGGCAAAAATCTCGCAGGTGGGTTTGCCGTGGCAGATAGCCTGCGCCGTGGCGAGGACATTGTCGTGCGCCATCAGGGAGAGCGGTTCGTGCGGCAGGACGTTGCCGTGCTCATCCGTCGGCAGCGGCGTGTTTGCGCGCTCGCGCAGGGCCTCCTCGATATCGGGGTTGCAGTTGAGGCCCCAGGTAGCGCTGATAACATGCACATACTGGCCACTGGCCAGCGCCGAGGGCGCCGCGACAGGCTGCGCCGGGCCGATGAGGCGGTAGAGCACCAGCACGATCAGGGAAATGGCCGTGATGGCGATGAGGTGAAATTTGAGGCGGTTGAACATGCGCCTACGTTAGGGGATAGGTGCTTGCCGAGTCAACGGCTTCCTTAGGATAAATCCCTGGAACCGCTTCGTTGATGCGTCGAATTTGGCAATCCATGGCCTGCGCTGGCATCCGCAACCCGATTGAGGGTTGAGGTGGTGCCTGCGGGGATGCCCTGCAGGGTGGCAAGTTGTTCCGAGATTGAGCCGGGCATATAGCGCGCATAGCCATCAGTGGTGAAGCCGGTCATCAGATCGGCGGCGCGGGCGAGGTTACCGCCTTCATGCTGCAAACGCAGGGATATATTGGCGCTGATAACATTGACGACATATTGCTTGCCCTGATTGGTGGCGCCATCGGCTGCGTTGGTGAATCGGTCGCCGATGCCGGAAGCAGTGAGGGTAGGGCCTGTCTCGCCACCCAAAAGCTTTTGAATAAAGGAAAACAGCACCTGAAGAATGTTCGTGAGGTCGCCACCGTGATTGGTGCCGAGTAGTTCGCCATTATTTTGTTTTTTGATTTTGTCGCGGGTGGTTTTTTCGAAGAACATTCTCTCTGCGAGTGAGAGTTTGATGTCGCGTTTTTCCAAGCCGTCATAGATGGTATTAAAATCAATCTGCTCGACGAGGGATGTATCCTTGTTTTCTTCCCGCTTGATACCCTCTGCAACCGCAGCAGGCGGGGTAGTCTCCGTGGGAGTGGAGGCTGTAGGCGGGAGGGCTGTAGATTCGTCGGCCATTATGGAGCAACCTGCCGTGCTGCGAGAGTCTGGCTTTGGGGGCCAATGGGATTACCATTGGTTTCAACATCCGCGCTCGTGCCGCTTGCTGGGTTTCCCTTGGCCGCTTCTGCGGCGGCAGCGCGTGCGTCGACTGCTTTCTTGTCATCGACGGGGGCTGCAGATTCCTCAGTTGAGGCTAATTCATTTGTTGGAGGGGCGCTTGGTGCTGCAATGCCAAAGGCAGAAAGTAACGAACTAAATAAATCCTGAATACCTTTTAATAGGCTGTCGATCAAACTTGAATTGACGCCCCATTCTTTTGCGGTTTGGCCCAACCCGACCAGCGATTCTTTTTGCTCATTAAGCCCTTTTGCCAACGCACCTTTTGCGGCTTGGGTCAATTTGCTTGGATCAATAATTGATTCATTACCCACGGCATGCTCCTATTTCAGTGTCACTATACCAAACCGCGTGGGTGCGAAGTGTGAAGCTTTTGTGACAGTTTCGGCAGGGGGCGAGTGGCCGGAGGAAGAGGGTAGGCGGCGTTCGGGCCGTGAGGCGTGG
>JANRKD010000010.1:0-43844 GCA_033763655.1 Alphaproteobacteria bacterium | reverse complement strand
GGGGAGTCGAAACGCTTCTTAAGCGTTTCGGTGGGGGGATTTTTCAGCGACGCGATAGGTATAGTAAAAGTTGCATAACCGGGTGGTCGTGCAATTACCCCCCCCCACGGCGTTGCAAAGAGCAACGCCCGCTCCCCCGCGAGGGGGGAGCAAAGGAAGAAAACTGGATTGCCGCGCACTCGCTCGCAATGACAACGGCGCGGGCGGGGGCTTACGCTTTTGCTGATACCCTGTCACCCCGCCTCCCCGCAACCCCTGCCCCCTTTTCTCCGGCGGCAAGTTGTCACACAATCTTCACATTTCTTTTTCACCTGTTTGCTATACTGCAACGTGAAGGATTGTGGAAAGGCCGGGAATCCACGGTTTATCGGTGCACTCCTCCCCTGTTATGCCCTGCACCGCGATGGCGGCAGGCGCAACGGGCCGGAGCTACACCCGATAGGTAAGGATTTACAGCAGAAAATAATCCGAATAAATTAACTTATTAACGAATTATTTACCGTTACGGGTATAAGATTGATAAAATACCGGTAAATAGCAAAGGGAGTCGGGCGATGGGACGTTACAATAATAGGGGCAATCTGGGCGAACAATTGGCGGCTGGATTTGTTAACCCAGTGCTCGGAGCCGTTGTCGGTGGCGTTCAGGAGCGCGTGACAGCCGGTGCGGCGGCCGCGGTCGCTGATATAGCGGGTGTGGATGCAAATATACGTACGGGGAACACGTTCCAAGGCCTTAACGGTCAGAATATCCGCACGCATTCGCGTGTTCATGCAACGCCGGGTGAAGGCGCGTATGTTCCCGACATTGGAGGGTACGGTTACGGCCAGCGCGGCGGCCGGATATTTAGTAATCCATTTAACCGTGGACAGGCGCAGCACGGCGGTTCCAGTCAAGAACAAGAGGTAACCGTAGCAGATCCCCGCGACTTTGAGCGCGGAGGTACTTTTAACCCCGAGGAATATGAGCGCATTGGCGACCAGGTTCCCGAAAATGTTGACCGTGTTCTGCATTCCGAATTGCCAAGGGATGGCGAGAGAGGGGCGTCCGTTGATCCGCGTACGGCGACGGCGAGGTTTGCCTCGCTGGTGGCTCTGGCCAATGCAGGGATAGAGGGTGCCGCCGAAGCGGCGCTTGCGGTGGCTGAACAGTTGCGGGGTCGGGATGGTGAAATCCACCTGAGGCCGGGCTGGTACAAATTTGCTCTGCGGGACAGAGAGGGTGAAGTCGTGCGCGATCGGAATGGTGTCGTGATGGTTCAAGTGAAATTTGACAGGACCGACCACAATGAAGACTCGCGGGCTTTGTTTAATGCGACTTCAGCAGCTATCGAGGCGCAGGGGGGCGGGTATTTTGTGAATGCTTATGATCTTTCCGCCACCATCATCCCGGCCGGTACGTCTGCGCCGGAGCGGGCGGGCGCTGAAAATGGCGGTTATGAACGCATCACCGGTGACGGTGACGCGGTTCGTCAGGCTGCTGTCATCAACCCGGAGACCGGGTTGCCCGCTGCGTCGTCTGCGCCGTTAAAAGGTCTTTATCCCGAAGGAGAAGCCCCTGCCGTGAAGGAAGCGGGGGTTGCCGACAAGGCAGCAGACACGAGAACGCGGGTCGCTGCGTCACCCTATGCCTCTATGTATGATCATCAGCCACAAGTGAAGATGACCACCGAACAGGTCGGCGCATTTCAGGATGCCATTCTTGCGCAGGGCGGCCGTCTTGCCGATGCAATGAAGGCGCATGGGGGTAGGGATTCAAAGCCCGGCAAAGCATTCTTTGCGGCGCTGGCGGAGACTGTCGGTAAAGAAAATGCAACAAGCATTGATTTTACCAACTCGGGGGAGTTTGCCAAGTTGCTGGCTAAGGCTGGAAGCGCCAAAAGTCAGGCCTCGGTAGCGGGCGTGGAGGCGCCAGCAAGTGCAGCAGCGCTTGCGGCTTCTCTCCCTCCCTCGTTTGACGGAGCGTTGGCAGGAAGGCCTGCGGGGCTGGTAATCCCCGGGCAGGCGGCTGGTGCAGCTCCGACATCATCAGGGGCGGCAAATGTTCTATTCTCCGGGTTTGGGTTTTCTCCGGCGGAGGCTGGTGCGCCGAAAGCTAATGAAGTAGAGAGCGTGGTTGCTTGGAGCGATGTCTATCGTCTTCGTACTGCGCCGACACCTGACAATCTTCCGGCGGCGCTGGCTAAAAATTCGCCCGTGCCGTCTGGCGAACAAGTGGCTTATCTGAGTTCTGCACCGGAGTATCTGAACGCGGCCAAGCCGGCAGAGCTTGATTACAGTTCACTTGCGGGAGTGAGCCCGCTCAAAGTACCCGATGCACGAACAGCAGAGCAGCGTTCTTCTCAGGCATCGGCGGGTCGTCATACCTAAGTAACGCGCATGCCTGCGGGCAGACAATGGGCCGGAACTGCGCACAGGCGGTTCCGGCCCGTTTTGTTCGTGGCGGGTGCGGGCGACGGGGACAGGGGCAATGGTGGCACGATAATATTGCGCCGCCTTTTCTCGCCTTTTCTCGTGCTATTGATACTTTCACTCGACTCGCGACTCTCACCGCTCGACTTTTTCCTTTCGGCATTTCCCTCCCCTAACCCCTCCCGCAGGCGGGAGGGGGACAACCCCCCTTGGGGCAAGGGGTGGCGGATACCCCGATGGCGGATAACGGATGATGGATGGCGGATAGTGAATAGCGAATAATAGGTAGCGAATAGAGGACGATGGCCGACGAGGGGAGTCGCTCCCTCGCCCGCCTGCGGGAGGGGGACATTCCCCTTGGGGCAAGGGGTGGCGGATACCCCGATGGCGGATAACGGATGATGGATGGCGGATAGTGAATGGCGAATAATAGGTAGCGAATAGAGGACGATGGCCGACGAGGGGAGTCGCTCCCTCTCCCGCTTGCGGGAGAGGGCTGGGGAGAGGGCTGGGTAGCAAGGGAAGAATCGAGTAGTAAAGGCGCGTGTGCCGCCCCCTCATGTGTCACGCCGCCGCGCAGGCTGAAAAGGCTGGCCTGATGCGGTGGATATTCTTATAATGCGCCGTATGCATGCTGCACCCACGCCGGAAAGCCCTGATCCCGTCCTCAAAATCGGGGCGGTGGTGCTGCGCGCGCCTTTGCGTCGGGCGGCGGCAGGCGTGCACATCCTCATCCTTCAGCCAAAACCCAAACATTCCGGCGAGGTGCCCCCTTTCGTGCTGCCGCGTGGTAGTCGCCAGTATCGTGTGACCACAGCGGAGGGGCGCGAAGAATGGCACGATGCGCGCGACGCAGCGACGGGCATCGCCCATGCCGCGACGCTTGAATCATTTGCGCGCGGGTTGGCGCGTGAAATCGAGGAGGAGGCGGGCATCACTCCCGAGCAACTCGCGCAGGCGCAGGTGACAGAGATGGGGGCGATGGAGTTTCAGTCGCGCAGTAAGGGGGTCTATCCCATCCACTGGTTTGTGGTGCAGCCCGATGCGGCGACGGCAGCGACGCTCACCAACCAAACCCCCGAGGATGCGCTTGCGGTGCGCTGGGCGACGCTGGAGCAAATAAAGCAGATGGCCGTGCAGGGTGAGTTTTCGGCAGGGTATGTGCCGGTAATCGAAGCGGCCCTTGCGTTAGTCGCCGAGATAGAGTCGAGCGTCGCGTGGCAACGGTGAGTAGTATTGTCCACAGCTTACAGCGCTTGGATCTGTAGGTTGGGTGTGGAAGCTGTGCGCTGTTGACTGTAAGCTGTGGCTGGGGCCACTCGACTCTCGACTCTAACCACTCGACTCTTCCTTGGCTACCCAGCCCTCACCCGTCGCACCCCATGAAGGATGTGGCGCGCCGACCTCTCCCAAGGGAGAGGTAAAGGTTGCCGCGCGCACTTCTCGACTCTCGACTCTCGACTCTAGCCACTCGACGCTCACCGCTCGACTCTTCTCTTGCCCAGCCCTCACCCCGGCCCTCTCCCGCAAGCGGGCGAGGGAGCGACTCCCCTCGCTGGCCACCGTTCCCTATTCACTTCACTTTCTTTCTCTTTCTTCCTTTCTTTCTTTCTTTCTTCCTTCACTGGCTACTGGCTACTGGCTACTGGCTACTGTTTACACGCTCCAGACCAGGCCAAACCCGCCGCGATGCGGCTCGACGCGGGCGGTGAGTTTCCCGGCGAGCAAATCCTTCGCGGCTGCACCAAAGACATCGTAACGCCAGCCATGGCCGAACGCTGCGCTTTCAAGCGGCAGCTTGCCGCGCACCACGGCTTCCAGCTCGGCCTTGTCGGCGACGAGGCGCGGCACGACATGGTAGTCTTCCGCCTTCTGGCGGAGGAGTAATTTCAACTGGTCGAGGCAGGCCTCCTGCGCGGCGGGCATGGGTTTTTCGCGCTCCTCGGGTTTGGGAAAACTTTCCTTGGGCGCCATCCGTGCAGTGTGCAGCGCCTCGACCAGCGAGGCCATCATCTCTTTGCCGAGCTGTCCCTGAATGCCGCGTATTTCGAGCAGCTCCCCGACCGATTCGGGCATCTGCATGGCGACCTGCACGACGTAATCATCCTTCAGGATGCGCTGGCGGGGGACGTCTTTTTTTGCGGCCATTTCCTCGCGCCAGGCGGCGGCGGCACGCAGGATTTGCAGCACTTCGGGCGAACGGCTTTTCACTTTCAGCCGCATCCAGGCGCGGTTGGCATCGACGCGGTATTTGGTGATGTCGGCGCTCTCAGTCATTTCCTGCGCGATCCACTCGCTGCGGCCATCCTCCTCGATGCGGGCTTTGAGTTTTTCGTACACCACGCGCAGGTGGATGACGTCGTCGAGCGCGTAGACCAGCTGGCGGTCGGAGAGCGGGCGGCGCGCCCAGTCGGTGAAGCGCGAGGCTTTGTCGAGGCTGGCGCCGACGAGGTCCATCACCAGATTTTCATACGAGATGGATTCGCCGTAGCCGCAGACCATGGCGGCGATTTGCGTGTCATAAAGCGGGTAGGGGACGCGGCCGGATTGCTTGACGAAGATTTCGATGTCCTGCGAGGCGGCGTGGAAAACCTTCACCAGCCGCTCATCCGCAAAAGCGTCGTAGAGCGGGGTCAAATCCATGTCCGGCCCGGCGATCGGGTCGATTGCGACGGCCTCCCTGGAGGTGGCAACCTGCATCAGGCAGAGCTGCGGGAAATAGGTGCGCTCGCGGATGAACTCGGTATCGACCGTGATGAATTGCTCGTCGCCAAAGCTGGCGCAGAATTGGGCAAGGTCGGCGGAGGTGGTAATTGTGCGTGTATCCATGCCGCCTATTTAGAGCACTCGCGCGCGTACGCAATGATTTTATGCCGCCCGGTTGTGCCACGGGTGATTTCAAGGCGCGATTTAGGCAAATCGAACGCTTTGGCAAGCATGGCGATGACGGCGGTGTTGGCTTTGCCGTCCTCGGGCGCGACGCGCACTTTGACCACCAGCTCGCCGGCGGTGTTCATGCCCTCGATTCCCTCCGTGCGGGCGCGGGGCGTGACTTTCAGGGCCAGCTTACCAGTGGTTAGCAGCATTTCTTTTGCATTTTCCATCATCTGGGTTATATCACGCCCGCAAGGATTGTCATGCCAGCTTTCACGGGCATGCGACGAACATCAAGGAATGGAAACTGCCATGCACGCCTACCGCACGCATACCTGCAACGACCTTCGCGCCGCCGATGCGGGCAAGGATGTCCGCCTCTCGGGCTGGGTGCACCGTGTGCGCGACCACGGGCAACTGGCGTTCCTCGACCTGCGCGACCATTACGGGGTGACGCAGATCGTGGCGGATAGCACGGGGGGGCTGTTCGAGAAACTCAGCAAACTGAAGAACGAATCGGTGGTGACCGTGACGGGTAAGGTGGTCAAGCGCAGTGCCGAGGCCATTAACCCCAACCTGCCGACCGGCGAGATTGAAATCGCGGTCGAGGAGCTACATATCGAATCCGTCGCCGATGCCTTGCCGATGCAGGTCAATTCGGAGGCGGAATTCCCTGAGGCAACCCGCCTGACCTACCGTTTCCTCGATCTGCGCCGCGAGAAGCTGCACCGCAACATCGTGTTGCGCAGCCGGATTATTTCGAGCCTGCGTACGCGGATGACGGGGCAGGGCTTCCTCGAATACCAGACACCGATTCTGACCGCATCGTCGCCCGAGGGCGCGCGCGATTATCTGGTGCCAAGCCGCGTCCATCCCGGCAAGTTCTATGCACTGCCGCAGGCGCCGCAGATGTTCAAACAATTGCTGATGGTTTCTGGCTTTGACCGTTACTTCCAGATCGCGCCCTGCTTCCGCGACGAGGACGCCCGCGCCGACCGCTCGCCCGGCGAGTTTTACCAGCTCGATATCGAGATGAGCTTCGTGACACAGGAAGATGTGTTCGCGGCGATTGAGCCGGTGATGGTCGGCGTGTTCGAGGAATTCTCGGACTGGCGCGTCACCCCCGCGCCGTTCGTGCGCATCCCGTATGATACGGCGATGCTGGAATATGGCTCCGACAAGCCCGACCTCAGGAATCCGCTGAAAATCGCGGATGTGAGCGACATCTGGCAAGGTTCCGAGTTCTCCATCTTTAACGCGGTGATGAAATCCGGTGGCGTGATTCGTGCCATTCCTGCACCCGGCTGCTGCGACAAGCCGCGCAGTTTCTTTGACAATATGATCGAACTGGCCAAGGCAAACGGCGCGAAGGGGCTCGCCTATATCGGCTTCGATGGCGAGGGCGCAGGCAAAGGGCCGATCGCGAAATTCCTGAACGATGAGAAAATGCAGGCGCTAAAAGACAGGCTCGGCCTCAAGAACGGCGATGCTGTGTTTTTCTCCAGCGGTGCAAAACTCGAGGCGGCGACGATTGCTGGCAAGGTGCGCACCGCCCTTGGCGAGCAGCTTGGCCTCCTCGAACAGGGGGTCTATAAATTCTGCTGGGTGGTGGATTTCCCCTATTATGAGTGGAATGCGGACGACCAGAAAATCGACTTCTCGCATAACCCGTTCTCGATGCCGCAAGGTGGGCTGGAGGCGTTGAAGAACGCCAAAACCAACGAGGATTTGCTGGCGATTAAGGCCTTCCAATACGATATTGTCTGCAACGGTGTCGAGCTGTCCTCGGGGGCGATTCGTAACCATAAGCCCGAAATTATGATTAAGGCTTTCGAAATTGCGGGCTACACGAAAGCGGATGTTGAGGGGCGCTTCGCGGCGCTGTTCAACGCCTTCCATTATGGCGCACCGCCGCATGGCGGCCTCGCTCCGGGCGTTGACCGCATGGTGATGTTGATTGCCAACGAGCCGAATATCCGCGAGGTTATTTGCTTCCCGATGAACCAGCAAGCGCAGGATCTGCTGATGCAGGCGCCCAATATGGCCGATGAAAAGGCGCTGCGCGAGCTGCATATTCAGCTTTCGCCGAAAGCCAAAGCCGTGCTTGAGGAAGAGAAAAACAAGGAAGCGGCAGCCTAGCTATTTCGCAGGTGCTATTTATATCAGGGAAGTCATGAACAACTTTTTTACCCTCATCGGCCTGCTTGGGGTCGCCACCACGTTGCTGGCCTATGGGCTGATGACGGCGGGGCGCATTCGTTCGAGTGAGCCGCGTTACCAGATTATGAATATCGTCGGGACGACGGGTATTCTTCTCTCGTTTCTGGCGGAGTGGAATTTCCCGTCATTCGTGACCAATGTCATCTGGGTATCAATTGGTATCGTGGGGCTGGTCCGCATTTACCGTCTGAGGAGAAACTGATGGAGTTCACCCCGATTGACCTGATTGGCCTTGCCGCGCCGGTGCTGTTTCTGTTCGCCTACGCGATGATTTCAATCGGGCGCTGGCAGGCCGAAAGCCTGCGCTTCCAACTGATGAACTTTTTTGGCGCGATTGCGATCCTGATTTCGCTGAGTAAGGATTTCAACCTGCCGGTATTCATCCTCGAAATCTGCTGGGGCGCCATCAGCGTCTACGGCATCGTCAAGGCGTTGCGGGCGCGGCGCAGGCAAGGAACCTAGGCCAGCGTCCCGTGGCAATGCTTGAACTTTTTGCCTGAGCCGCAGGGGCACGCCTCGTTGCGCGCTACTTTCCCCCAGCTTGCCGGGTCGGTCGCCACGCGCTCTTCGGGCTTCACATGCATGCGCAGGGTTTGTGCCGGAGAGCGCAAGGACGCATCCATCTCGTGGGCGAGGGCGGGATCGACGCGGCTTTCCTGCGTTGCCACCGGCGGCTTTAGGCGCATTAATTCGTCGGTCAGCTCGACGCGGATCTGTAGCCGCGCGATACGGGTAATCACCACCTCGCGCAGATGGTTGAGCATGCTCTCGAACAGGCCAAACGCTTCCTGCTTATATTCGTTGAGCGGGTCGCGCTGCGCATAGGCGCGCAGGTTGATGCCCTGCCGCAAATGGTCGAGCGAGAGTAAATGGTCTTTCCAGAGCTGGTCGAGCGTTTCGAGCAGGATGCGTTTTTCCGCCATCTGGTAAATTTCGGGCGGGAAACTCGCCGCTTTTTCGGCAAACAGCGCATCGGTTGCGGCGCTCACGCGGTGCAGTATTTCTTCGTGGGCAATGCCTTCTTCCGCCGCCCATTGGCTGATGGGCAGGTCGAGCCCATAGACGCGCAGCAACTCGGTATGCAGGCCTGCGGCATCCCAGTTTTCGGCATAAGCCTGCGGCGGGATATGGAGGGTGACAAGTTGCTGGTTAACGTCGGTACGCATGTCGATGATGGTCTCGCGCACGTCGGTCACTTCCATCAGCTCGATGCGCTGTTCGTAGATCACTTTGCGCTGGTCGTTCATGACGTCGTCAAACTTGAGCAGGTTCTTGCGGATCTCGTAGTTACGTTGCTCGACCTTGGTTTGCGCCCGCTCGATCGCCTTGCTCATCCACGGGTGGATAATTGCCTCGCCCTCTTTCAGGCCGAGTTTGACCAGCACGGTATCGATGCGCTCGGAGCCGAAAATACGCATCAGGTCGTCTTGCAGCGAGAGGAAGAATTGCGAGGCACCGGGGTCGCCCTGACGGCCAGAGCGGCCACGGAGCTGGTTGTCGATGCGGCGCGATTCGTGGCGCTCGGTGCCGATGACAAACAGGCCACCGGCGGCGCGCACGATGTCCTTATCGGCGGCGACCTGCGCGCGGATGCGTTCGGCCACGCGCGCGATTTCGGCGGCGTCGCTGAGGTTTGCGGTTTCGGCCTTAATCAGCATGTCGGCATTGCCGCCGAGCATAATGTCGGTGCCGCGCCCGGCCATGTTGGTGGCGATGGTGACGGCGCCGGGCCGCCCTGCCTGACTGATGATAAAGGCTTCCTGCTCGTGGTAGCGGGCGTTCAATACCTGATGCGGGATTTTTTCTTTTTTCAGCCGTGCGGCGAAGGATTCCGATTTCTCGATACTGACCGTGCCGACCAGCACAGGCTGGTTACGTTCATGCGCCGTTTTGATAAGGGCAACTACGGCGGCATCGCGCTCGTCGCTGGTGCGGTAGATTTCGTCCTGTTCGTCTTTGCGTGAGACGGGCACGTTGGTTGGGATTTCAGCGACTTCGAGCTTATAAATATCGCTGAACTCGCCCGCTTCGGTCATCGCGGTGCCGGTCATCCCGGCGAGTTTTTCATACAGGCGGAAGTAATTCTGGAAGGTGATGGAAGCGAGGGTTTGGTTCTCGTTCTGGATGGCGACCTTCTCCTTGGCTTCGAGTGCCTGATGCAGCCCCTCGGAGTAGCGGCGGCCATCCATCATGCGGCCAGTGAATTCGTCGATGATGATGACTTTGCCGTCCTTGACGATGTAGTCGGTGTCGCGCTTGAAGAGCGTATGCGCGCGCAGCGACTGGTTGACATGGTGGACGATGCTGACGTTTTCGATGTCGTAGAGGCCGCTTCCTGCTTGTAACAGGCCACCCTCGGCGAGCAATTGCTCGATATGCGCTACGCCGGTTTCGTTCAGCGTCACGTTGCGTGATTTTTCATCCAGCTCGTAATCGGCGGCGACGAGCTGCGGAATGTAGCGGTCCACTGCAACATATAACTCGGAATTGTCTTCCGTCGGGCCGGAAATAATTAGCGGTGTGCGCGCCTCATCGACCAGGATGGAATCCACCTCATCGACAATCGCAAAGTGGAAGCCGCGCTGCACCATCTGCTCGCGGCTGTATTTCATGTTGTCGCGCAGGTAATCAAAGCCATATTCGTTGTTGGTGCCGTAGGTGATATCGCAGGCATAGGCGGCGCGGCGCTCGGCTTCTTCGAGGTTGCTGACGATGACGCCGACGGAAAGGCCGAGGAACTCATGGATTTTCCCCATCCACTCCGAATCGCGGCGGGCGAGGTAGTCGTTGACGGTGACGACATGCACGCCCTTGCCGGTGAGGGCGTTGAGGTACGAAGGCAGGGTGGCGACGAGGGTTTTGCCTTCGCCGGTTTTCATTTCGGAGATCATGCCTCTGTGTTGCACGATACCACCGACCAACTGCACATCGAAATGGCGCATGCCAAGCACCCGCTTGGCGGCCTCGCGCACCACTGCAAAAGCGGGCACCATCAGGCTGTCGAGCGCCGCGCCCGCTGCCAGTTTGGCACGAAATTCTTCGGTCTTGCCGCGCAGTTGCGCGTCGCTGAGCGCGACCATTTCCGGCTCAAGGGCGTTGATAGCGGTCACTTCGCGCTGGAGTGAGGCCACAAAGCGTTCGTTTGAACTGCCGAAGATTTTCTTGGCGATAAGGGCGAGCATGGCATCCATTTCATAAGAGGGTCAATCCGCGCGGATACATAGGGTGCGCGGGCCGTCATGTCAACCGCACTGCCTGTAAAACCGGCGAATTCTCCCCCCTTGCGCTTGCGGGCGATTTATGGCACCACATCTGCATTTATCTCCCCACTCTTACCCGGCAAGGATACTCCCATGCGTTTTGTTCAGGCTGTCTCGGTAGCGGCGCTGCTGCTCGCTTTTTCTGCCCCTGCGGTGGCGGATGAATATGTTATCATGAAAGTCAACGCGACGGATGTCAGCTCCTCGGAGGTGCAGCGCACCTGGGAAGGCCTCTTCCCCGCCGGGCAGGCCCCGGCGTTCGACAGCGTCAAGCCCGATGTGCGCGAGCGCGTGCTGCGGGCGGTGATGGCCGAGAAAATCCTCTATGGCGAGGCGCTCAAGCAGGGGGTCGATAAATCCGATAAATTGCAGCGCGAGATGGAGGATTTAAAGAAAAAGCTGGTGGTGCGCACCTTTCTTGACAGCAAAACGGCCGATTTGATTACGGATGCCGATCTGAAGAAAGAATATGACGCGCAGGTGGCCGCGATGAAGGACGAGAAAGAACTCCATGCCCGCCATATCCTGCTGGCCAGCGAGCAGGATGCCAAAGACGCCAAAAGCAAGCTCGACGCGGGCAAAAGCTTCGAGGAGGTCGCGCGCGATTACTCGAAGGATGCTGCTTCGGCCAAACAGGGCGGCGATCTGGGCTATTTCACCCGCGACAAAATGGTCAAGGAATTCGCCGATGCGGCCTTTGCCATGAAAAAAGGCGAGGTTTCCGGCCCGGTGAAATCGCCATTTGGCTACCATCTCATCAAGGTCGAGGATGTGCGCAAGGTCAGCGCGCCGACCTTCAACGACAGCAAGGACGCCCTGCGCGCCGCCTTGCAGGATAAGAAGCTCAACGAGTATATCAGCGGCATGGTGAAGGCGGCGGATGTGAAGGTGTTTGACGCCTCGGGCAAGGAAACCCCGTTCCGTAAGAATATGCCGAATGCGGCCAAGGCCGAGGCAAAGCCCGACGCACCGAAAGCCGAACCGGCACCGAAGGTGGCGGAAAGTAAGCCGGCGGCCAAAGCGGCAGAACCGGCAAAACCCGCAGGCGATGCGAAGGCGGAGAAAACCGATAAAGCCGACGAGAAACCGGACGAGAAGGCCGACGAAGCGCCCGCCCATGCCGAAAAAGAAAAAACCGAAAAAGAGAAAGCCAATTAATGGGTGCGCTGGCACGTTCGCCGTTGGCGCCTGACGCCCTGCCCACCCTGCCGCCGCTGGCGGGGGTGACGATGGCGGCCGGGCAGGCGGGCATCCGCTATGCCAACCGGACGGATGTGTTGCTGGTGGCGCTGGCGGAAGGCACCACTGCTGCAGGCGTATTCACGCGCAGCAAAGCACCCAGCGCGCCGGTCGATTGGTGCCGCACTATTCTGGCGGGTGGCACGGGCCGCGCGCTGGTGGTCAATTCGGGCAATGCCAACGCCTTCACCGGGCGGCGCGGCGTAGCGGCGGTGGAGGGGACGGCGCAGGCCGCTGCTGCTGCGGTCGGCTGTTCACCGCAGGAGGTTTACCTCGCCTCCACCGGTGTGATCGGCGAGCCGCTCGACTACCGCAAAATTGCGCAAGCGCTGCCCACCTTGCACGGGGCGCTGGCGCCCGATAGCTGGGCGGATGCGGCGGCGGCGATCATGACCACCGATACCTTCCCGAAAGCCGCGACACGGCAGGTGATTATTGGTGGCCAGCCTGTGACGATTAACGGTATTGCCAAAGGCTCGGGCATGATCGCGCCCGACATGGCGACCATGCTGGCATTTGTCTTTACCGACGCCAAAATTGCTGCACCTTTGCTGCAACACATGCTGCAGCAAAGTAACGCAAAAAGTTTCAATGCAATTACGGTCGATGGCGATACTTCGACCAGCGATACGGCGCTGATGTTCGCCACCGGCGCTTCGGGGATAACCCCGGCGGGTGAGGATGAGCAACGCTTCCTGGATGCGCTGACTGCGCTGATGATTGATTTGGCCAAACAGGTGGTGATGGATGGCGAAGGCGCGCAGAAACTAATGACGATTGCTGTAAAAGGCGCCGAATCCGATGCGGCAGCCCATCGTATCGGCCTTAGCATCGGCAATTCACCGCTGGTGAAAACGGCGGTGGCGGGCGAGGATGCCAATTGGGGGCGGATTGTCATGGCGGTCGGCAAAAGCGGCGAGCGGGTCGATCGCGACCGGCTGGCGGTATCCATTGGCGGCGTGGTCATCGCGCGTGACGGCGAACGCGTCGAGGGTTACGACGAGGCGCCCGTCGCCGCGCACATGAAAACCCGCGACATCCGGATTGCGGTGGATATTGGTTTAGGCGGCGGCGAAGCCACCATCTGGACCTGCGACCTGACGCACGGCTATATCGACATCAACGCCGATTACCGCTCATGAAAATAGTGCAGGTGGCCGCCGTGGCGCTGTTCGATGTCGATGGGCGCGTGCTGCTCGCCCAACGTCCAGAAGGTAAGCCGATGGCGGGGCTGTGGGAGTTCCCCGGCGGGAAGCTGGAAGTGGACGAAACGCCCGAATTATGCCTCCGCCGCGAAATGCGCGAGGAGCTGGGCATTGACATCTGCGAGTCATGCGCCGCGCCGCTGAGTTTTGTCAGCCATGCTTACGCGGATTTTCACCTGCTCATGCTGCTGTATGCCTGCCGCAGATGGGAGGGGATTCCAACCCCGCTTGAAGGGCAGAATCTGGCCTGGAGATTCCCGCGCGAGATGGCGGCATTGCCGATGCCGCCCGCCGATCTGCCGCTGGTCGCGGCGCTGATGGATAGTGTGCATGTTCCAAAATCGTTAGCGTAGCGCGTCGCCCAACGGGATTTTTCCGCTGCCGCGTGGTGCGGGTTGCTGCTGGTTGGCGGCGGGTTTCCAGCCGGTGAGGGTGATAAACTCGACCGTTGCCGGGATGCGACCTTCGGCGTCGCCGTAGCGGTCGGCGTAGCGCCGTGCCGCCTCGATAAAGAATCCGCGCGGGGTAAAATGCTGCACCTGTTGGTGCAGCATATTCACCTGCCCGGCACCCCGGATATCCGCCATCAGCGCAAAGAGATTTTCATAACTGATGGTCAGTAATTCGCTGTCGGCCACCGGCAGGGCAAAGCCTGCACGCTGCAGCAGGGCGCCGCCGTCGCGCACATCGAGGAACGGGGCAACGCGCGGGCTGACTCCGCCGCTGCGGGCACTTTCGGTGGCGGCGAGCACTTCGCGCAATTCGCGCAGGGTCTCCGCGCCGGGCAGGATCGCCATGAACAGCCCGTCGGGTTTCAGGCAGCGCTGCATCTGGGCGAGGGCGCCCGGCAGGTCGTTCACCCAATGCAGGTTGAGCAGGCAGAGCACGGCATCGAAGCTTTCGGGCGCGAAGGGCAGGTGTTCCTCATCGGCGATGAGGTGCGGGCGGGTGGGCAACGGCGCAAAAGCCGCATGTACGAGCGTGCTGCCCGCAGGCGGCGTGAAGGCATGGGCGCCAAAGGCAAGGATGCGCGGGAAGCTTCGGGCGATGAAGCCGAGCGATTCCTCGATGCGGGCGGCGGCTTCGTGCCAGAGGAAATCATGCGGCGCGAAACCCGGCGCGGCGCGTGCGTGGCGCTTGCGTAATTGCGTGCGGTCGAACAGAATGGGGGGCGCAGGGTGCATCGCTTCGCTATAGTGGAAGCGCCGCCTGCTGCCTACCGAAATGAGGAAGGAAGCGCATGTTCCGTTACCGTGCCGTGTGGCAGAATGCAGGCGCGCTGGCGCGGCTGGTGGCGGATGCCGTCTACCCACCGCGCTGCCCTTCCTGCCGTGCCTATGTGACGGCAGACGGCAATTTTTGTGCGCCCTGTTTTGGCAAGCTGCGCATGATCGACGCCCCGCTCTGCGCCTGTTGCGGCATTCCCTTTGCGGTGGCGGTCGAAGCGGAAACGCGCTGCCCTTCCTGCCTTGATACGCCGCCGGATTTCGACGTCGCCCGCGCCGCCCTGGTCTACGATGCCATAAGCGCGCCGCTAGTCACCACCCTCAAGTTCCACGACCAGTGGGCAGGCCTTGCGCGCTATGTGCAGATGATGCTGCGCCTCGGCACGCCGCTGCTTGATGGGGCGGATATGCTGGTGCCGGTGCCGTTGCACTGGCGCCGTCTGGTGCGCCGCAAGTTCAACCAATCGGCGCTGCTGGCCTATGGGCTGGAGGCGCAGACAGGCGTTCCCTGCGCGCCGCAGATGTTGCAGCGGGTGCGCCACACGAAACCGCAGATGCGGCTCGACCGTGCGACGCGGCTGCGTAACGTGAAACGCGCGTTTGCGGTGCCGCCCGAGGCGCAGCCCTTGCTTGCCGGGAAAACCGTGCTATTGGTCGATGATGTTCTGACCACCGGGGCGACGGCCAACGCCTGCGCGCGGGCGCTCAAAAAAGCCGGTGCGCGCGAGGTGCGGGTGCTGGCGCTGGCCCGAACCGTACGGGAGTGACGCGGATGAAACCGATGATAGCCGCCGCTATTCAGATGACCAGTGGCGACGATATGGCGGCCAATATCGCCGCGCTTGAACCGTTGCTGGCGGCGGCGGTAGCGCAGGGGGCGACATTTGTCGCGACGCCAGAGAATACGTTCTACATGCGCCGGGAAGGCACCGCCGCCATGACCGATATGCCAATGGCAGAACACGAAGGGGTGCGCTACGCGATGGCGGCGGCCAGGCAGCATCGCATCTGGCTGCTGATCGGCTCGGTGCGGGCGAAAGAGGCGGGGATGGACAAGCCCTTCAACCGCAGCATTTTAATTTCCCCGGCGGGCGATATTGCCGCCACCTACGATAAAATCCACCTGTTCGATGTGACGCTGGCCAATGGAGATAGCTACCGCGAGTCCTCGCAGGCGATGGCGGGAACGCAGGCCGTGCTGGCGGAGGTCGAGGCTATGGGGCTTGGGATGAGCATTTGTTATGATCTGCGCTTTCCCACCCTCTACCGCACCCTTGCCTTGCGCGGGGCGCAGGTGCTGGCAGTGCCTTCAGCCTTCACCCGGCCCACGGGCGCGGCGCATTGGCATACGTTACTGAAAGCGCGGGCGATTGAAAATGCCTGTTATGTGGTGGCTCCGGCGCAATGCGGCACCCATCCCGGCGGGCGCGAAACCTATGGCCATAGCCTGATTATCGACCCGTGGGGCGAGGTGCTGGCCGAGGCGGTGGAAGAGGTGCCGCAGGTGATTGTCGCCACGCTCGACCCGGCGCGGGTGGCGCAGGTGCGGGCGCAAATCCCTGTGCTGGCGCACCACCGGCCCTTGGATTAATCAGGCGCCTCAGGCGTGGGCGGTTTGTTCGTGTTGCGCGTGGGTGTGGACTTTGCCGTGATGGTGGGCGGCGTGACCGTCCTGCGCGGCGATGGCGGAGGTCGGTTTTTCAGCGTGCGTTCTGGCAGCAGGCTCACCCTCAGGCGCAACGGCGACATCGCCCTCCGCTTCGGAATGGCCGGGGAGGCTTGTGGCGGCCTTAACGTATTTCTCGCGCAGGCCGTCGTTGATTCTTTCCAGATCGCCGTTCATTTCGCGCAGATAGCGGATCTCCGATTGCGCGCGCTCGAACTGGTGTCTGCCGCTGGCGCTTTCGTGCCCGCCCTTGAGCAGGCCCCAGACGGTTGACCCGGCAAACGCTGTGGCAGCCCCGAGGCCGCCGGCGAAGGTGATGGCCTGCCAGCGTTCCTTGAGCAGCGCGGAGTTGGAAAGTTTTTCCGTCCAGGGGATATGTGATACCGCCCATTCCGAGAGTTTGGGGATGGCGCTCACCAGATCGCCCGCAATTTGTTTGAGTTTGCCGGGGCCGGCTTTATATTCCTCGGCAATGCGCAGGAAGCTTTTTTCGAGTGCCACGGTTTTGTGCGAGGTAAAATAGCCGACGATTCCCGCCGCAATCCCGCCAAGCAGCATGGTCACTATATGCCCGATCGACATATAGCCCGCGCTTGCGACAACCGGCCCGGGGCCTTTGTAGGGCTCCTCAAGAATGTCATTGTCCGGGTTGGCCTGAAACTTTTCCATGCTCCCACTCTACGCGGGTTCTGTGACAGGATGATGACAATGGCTGAATTTTTTTGATTTAGTTCGCGGCGGTGGCGACCAGCAGGTAATTAACATCTAAATCTTTGGTATTTAATGAAAAAGACCAGTTAATAGGCGAGAAGCTTATGCCGGTCACATCGACGACGCGCAGACCGCGTTGGCGCAGGGCAGCCGCCATTTCCGACGGTTTAATGAATTTCGACCAGGTGTGGGTGCCTTTGGGTAGCCAGCGCAACAGCCGTTCGGCACCGATAATGCCAAGGGCATAGGATTTTGCCGTGCGGTTCAACGTCGAGAGTATCAGCACGCCGCCGGGTTTCACTAAGGCGATGAGGGCGTCATAGAATAGCGACACGTCCGCCACATGTTCGATAATTTCGAGTGCCAGCACCACGTCGAACTGCGCGCCTTCGAGCGCGAGCTGTTCGGCGGTGGTGGCGCGGTAGGTGACGGGGGTGCCGCTGGCCCCGGCATGCAGTTCGGCGACGCGGATGTTGGTGGCGGAAGCGTCGATGCCGGTGACGGTTGCACCAAGGCGCGCCATCGGTTCGGCGACGAGGCCGCCGCCGCAGCCGATATCGACCAGCGAAAGATTGGCAAGCGGTGTGGCCGATTCGCCATGCCCCGCCTCGGCGGCGAAAAAATGGCGGATTAGCTGGTCGCGCAGGTAGGCGATGCGCACGGGGTTGAGTTGATGCAGCGGTGCGAATTTCCCGCGCACATCCCACCATTCCTCGGCAATGGCCGAGAAACGCGCGACTTCAGCGTCATCGACGGTGGAGGAAATTTTGGCGGTGGCGGCGCTTGGCATTTGCGTGGGCTTTCGCAGCGTGTTAAAACAGAGGAATGTCACCAGTGTAGGCTGCATGAAACGATCGCGCAAGAAAGTATCGCCCGTAAAACCCGCACTCGATGTCGAGGGGGCGCTGCGCGACCTGTTCATCAACCAGCCGAAACTCTGGCTGCGCGAGGCACGTGAACGCTTGCGCGACCTGCCCAAAAGCAATTTCGACCTGGCCTGCCGCTTCGCTAAACAGGGCAAATGGTTCGATGCGGTGTTCCGCTTCCGCGTCGTCCTGTTCCTGCGGCCGGATTATCCGCACGCCCAGTATAATCTCGGCGGCTGCTATGTGCGGATGGGGCGCCCTGCCGAGGCCAAGGCAGCACTGCTGAAGGCTTTGCGCCAGACCCCCAACGATCCCGACGTGGCCTTCATGCTCGCCAGCATAGACCCCGCCGCACTGCCTGCCGAGCAGCGGCCCAAAGAGATGCCCGAAGGCATGGTCACCGGCTTTTTCGGTAATATCGCCGAGGGGTACGACGTAACCGAGGCGGGCAACAAGTATCAGGCGGGCAAGGTCATCCACGCATTCGCCCAGCCGCTGCTGACGGCGCCCGCGCCGGTCATCGAGGACTGGGCCTGCGGCAGCGGCATTGCCGCGCGGCCCTGGCGGGCGGCGGCGGCGCGCATTCACGGGGTGGATGTCACCCCCGCCATGGCGGCGCTGGCGCAGGCGGCGACGCATGTCGAAAAACAACTCTATGAGGAGGTCAGCGTCGCCGATATTCGCGCGCTGCCTGACGGCATGGCCGGGGGAAAGGCCGATCTGGTGCTGCTCATCAACGCCGCCCAGTTCATCGGGGATTTGTCGGCGGTCATGCGCGCGGCGGCGGCGGCCCTCAGGGCTGGCGGGTTGTTCATCCTCACGGCGGAACCCATCCGCGCCGCAGACGGTTATGGGCTGGTGGTTGAAACGGGGCGTTTTGGCCACGCCGCTTCTTATGTGCAGCAGGTGGCGGTGGCGGCCGGGCTGACGTTGGAAAAAGAAGCGACGGTCGAGCTCTATGCGGGCGTACCGGCGCAGGCGTTCGCCTTTCGTAAAGGGAACCACTGATGGGCGGTCACGAATACCATGTCCACCCGGTCAGCCACGGCCATGCGCGGGCGCTTTCGGAGATTCATAAAAGCTGCTTCCCGAAAGGGTGGGGGCATCTTGAGTTCGAGAGTTTTTTCGAGCGTGCCGGGGTGTTCGCCGCGATCGCTTATGACAAGAAACAAAAGCCGGTTGGGTTTGTGCTGTGCTGGCTGATTGAGGATCAGTGCGACCTGCTTTCGATGGGGGTGCTGCCCGATAACCGGCGCGACGGGGTGGGGCAGTTGCTGCTCGATTTCGCGCTCAGCAACGCCCGTAGCCTTAATGCGAAATACATGATGCTTGAAGTCAACATCAATAACGCCGCGGCGCAGACGCTCTACGAAGCGCAGGGGTTTGAGAAATTCTCCATTCGCAAAGGCTACTACACCAATGCGGATGGCTCGCTCGCCGACGCGGTGTGTATGAGGAAGGCGCTGTAGCCGTATCAGGTGCTTGAATGATCCGACCCACTTTAGGGGCCTGCTGCCCACCGTCAAATTCCACTAGCCAACCCACCGCAGGCGCTTTATAACCCGCCGCTTATGGCGCTTATTGTACAGAAATTTGGCGGCACCTCGGTCGCGGATATCGAGCGCATCAAGCGCGTGGCGACGCTCGTCCGGCGCGAGGTGGATGCGGGGCATCAGGTGATTGTCGTCGTCTCCGCGATGGCCGGGGTGACCAACCAGCTGGTCGATTATTGTGCGGCGGTAAGCCCACTGATGAGCGATGCCGCCCGCGCCAATGCCGACCATGTCGTCGCGGCGGGAGAGCAGATCACCTCGGGCCTGCTGGCACTGGAGCTGGAATCGCTCGGGCAGCCTGCGCGGGCGTGGGCGGGCTGGCAGATTCCGCTGACCAGCGACGCGATGTATTCGCGGGCGCGGATTGCGCATATCGACACGCAGGCGATTACCGCCTCGCTCGCGGCAGGGCAGGTGGCGGTGATTGCGGGCTTTCAGGGCATCAGCCCCGAAGGGCGCATCACCACGCTCGGGCGTGGCGGGTCGGATACATCGGCAGTGGCGATCGCGGCGGCGTTCAAGGCCGAACGCTGCGATATTTATACCGATGTGGACGGGGTCTATACCAGCGATCCGAGAATCGTCAGCAAAGCAAAGAAGCTGAAACATGTCAGCTACGAGGAAATGCTCGAAATGGCGTCGCTGGGCAGCAAGGTGCTGCAAACGCGCAGTGTCGAACTGGCGATGAATTACCGCGTCAAGGTGCAGGTGCTTTCGACGTTCGACGACACGCCGGCGGATCAACTGCCCGGCACATTACTGGTCGATGAGGAGGATTTGGTGGAACAGCAACGGGTGACGGGTCTGGCCTATAGCCGCGACGAAGCGCGCATTACGCTGATGAATGTCGAGAACAAGCCGGGGGTTTCCGCCGGTATTTTCGGGCCGCTGGCCGATCGCGGCATCAATGTCGATATGATCGTGCAGAACGTCACCGAGGACGGCAAACAGACCGACCTCACCTTCACCGTCGGCAAGGCCGACCTCGCGCGCGCGCTTGAGATGGTGAAGAACGACCCGGCCATGCCACAATGCGAAAAGGTGCATACCGATTCGGGGGTGGCGAAAATCTCCGTCATCGGCGTGGGGATGCGCAGCCATGCCGGGGTGGCGGCCGAAATGTTCCGCACGCTGGCGGAAAAGAACATCAACATCATTGTTATTTCGACGTCGGAAATTAAGATCTCGGTGCTGATTGATGAAAGCTACATCGAACTGGCATTGCGCGCGCTGCACACGGCCTATGGGCTGGATGCGGTGGAGGAAATTAACTAGCTGCCCCTGCGGGCGGACATCAGGAAAGGTTCGGCCATGACGGCAACTCTCGACACTCTCTCGGCGCGTGGGCGCGAACTGCTTGGCACTGAACACGCCATCATGGGCGGGGCGATGAGCTGGGTCAGCGAGCGCAATCTCGTCGCCGCACTGAGCAATGCAGGGGCATTTGGCGTCATTGCCGCCAGCTCGATGCCGCCGGAATTGCTGCACAAGGAAATTATTGCAACGCAACAATTGACGCAAAAACCCTTCGGTGTGAACCTGATCCTGATGCATCCGCAACTCGATGCGCTGGTTGAGGCCTGCATCGAAAACAAGGTGACACATGTCGTGCTTGCCGGGGGCATGCCCAAAGGCCCGACCATCGCCCGCCTGAAGGAGGGTGGCTGCAAGGTGATTGCTTTTGCGCCGACGGCGGCGATTGGCAAAAAACTGGTACGCATGGGGGTCGATGCGCTGGTGATTGAAGGCACCGAAGCGGGAGGGCATATCGGCCCGGTGGCGACCAGTGTGCTGGCGCAGGAGATATTGCCGGTAATTAAGGAAGTTCCCGTGTTTGTGGCTGGCGGTATTGGCCGTGGCGAAGCGATTGTCGGCTATCTCGAAATGGGCGCTTCCGGCGTGCAGCTTGGCACGCGCTTTGTCTGCGCGGAGGAATCCATCGCCCATGCGAATTTCAAGAAGGCGTTCATTAACGCCAACGCGCGCGACGCGATGGCCAGCGTGCAATACCATCCGGATTTCCCGGTGATTCCCGTACGCGCCATTGTCAATAAAGCTTCCGAGGAATTCGCCCGCTTCCAGAAAGAGACGGTCGAAAAGGTCTTCGCAGGTGCACAATCACGCGAAGAGGGGCAACTGGCGATCGAGCATTTCTGGGCGGGGTCGCTGCGCCGCGCTGTGATTGACGGCGACATCGAGCGCGGTTCGCTGATGGCCGGGCAGTCGGTTGGCATGGTGCAGCGCATTCAAAGCGCACAGGAAATTGTCGACGAACTGGTTGGGCAGGCGCAGGCCTATCTGGGGTAAGAAGGTTAAAGGATTCTTAACCCCTGACCGGATATACTTTGTAGACGTGGGCGGCAGGAAAGCGGGGCGGAATGGACAGGGCAGCACCATCGGAAAATGGGATAGCACATGTGCCGCTGGCATCGGGCGGGCAGTGCGAAGTGCAGCGGCGTGACGGTGTCGTTTACACCGATTTTGCGAGCGCGGCGGCCAGCCTGTTCAACGCAAACCACACAGGATTGGCGCATGGTCGGCCAGATGCGGCGACGGACATGCCGGAAGTGAAGTATAGCCACAGGAATGACGGGGGGAAAATCGTCACCGGGATCCTGACGGCAGGTGTGTCGCGCGTCAGCAGATGGAACGATCTTAGGCAATGGCTTGGCAGGCAGTTCGGCGGTGAAGCGCCGGAGGATAGTTATGCCGCCGTCGGCATTGCAACAAAAACGCTCAGGGCGCTTGGGGTCGTCTGCACCGATGCGCACGGGGCGCCGACCGTACCGGCCACGGCGCGGGAGATACAGGCCATCGGCAATGCAGCGACCGAGAGCCGGACGCCCCGAACCCCCTGAGGTGTGTGGATTTGTTGCGGGGCTTTTGCGTCGGCGTCGCCCGCCGATTATGTTGCACCGCACGCCTGAATGGCAGGAAATGATTGACGAACTGGTGCAACAGGCCGCATTATACCTGAAGCAAAAAAACGCGGCATAGTTGCGCATAACAGCAAGCGCCGCACCCTCGCACATTAAAGGCGGCAGCGTGGCAAGTATCATCCCGATTGATCCTGCGAACCCGGCGATTCTGGCGCCGATCAGCCTGTTGCGTCAGGTGCGCGATGCAATGAAGTCGAGTGTTGGCACGGCGCAGTCGCGGCTCGACAATCTGGTGCGCACGATTGCCAAAACATTGCATGCGGATGTGTGCTCGATTTATCTGGCGCGCCCAGGGGACATCCTCGAGCTTTATGCCAGCTATGGGTTAAACCAGACCTCGGTGCATGTGACGCGCCTGCGCTTTGGCGAAGGGCTGGTGGGCGAGGTTGCTGCTAGCGGGCTCGACCTCAATCTGGCCGAGGCGAAAATTCATCCAAAATTTGCCTACCGCCCAGAAACCGGGGAGGAGATGTACCACTCCTTCATCGGTGTGCCGCTGCTGCATAGCCACAAAACTATCGGCGTACTGGTGGTGCAGAGCAAAGCGCCGCGCGCCTATAGTAACGACCTTGCTGAGATAATGCACGCCGTATCGATGGTGATTTCCGAGCTGGCGGTGGGCAGTAAAATCGTCGATTTATACGATATCAGCGGTGGTGAGAATCCGACCTTGCAGTCGCAGCAGGTCAGTGGAATCACGCTGGCAGGAGGCATCGCCAAAGCGCCTGTGGTGCTGCACCGGCCAAAGATTGATATCACCGAGCTGGTGAGTGAGTCGCCCGAGGAAGAAGAAATGCGTTTCCACGGCGCCCTGCTTTCGTTACAGCAATCGGTCGATACGTTGATCGACGCTGCGGGTTTGGAAGAAGGCAGTGCCCATCGCGAAATTCTCGAAAGCTACCGCCTGTTCAGTCAGGATCGGGGCTGGATCGACCGCATCCTCGAAGCTATCCGCGCTGGCCTGACCGCCGAGGCTGCGGTGCGCAAAGTGCAGGAAGAAATGCACGCGCGCTTAAGCCAGATTACCAGCGCCTACATTCAGGAACGGGTACATGATCTCGAGGATTTATCGGAGCGTTTGCTCTACCATTTACAGGGAATCGAGCCAACAGCAGCGCTGGGTGTATTGCCTGATGCGTTCATTCTGGTTGCCACTAGCCTTGGCCCGGCGGAGTTGCTGGAATACGACGCGCAACGGCTGAAGGGGGTCATCCTGGCGGAAGGGGCGCCGACCAGCCATGTCGCCATCATCGCGCGGATGATGGATATCCCGATGGTCGGGCGGGTCGAGAATATCCTGAATCAGGTGACGGCGGGCGACCTTGCTGTGGTGCAGGGCGATCAGGGGTTGATTTACATCCGCCCGCCTGAGGATGTGGAAGCCGCCGCCGATGCCGAGATTGCCGCCCGCGCCAGCCAGGTTGCGGCCTATGCGGCCACGCGCGATCTGCCCTCGCTCACCCGCGACGGGCTGCGGATTTCGCTGAACCTCAACCTTGGCCTGTTTGTGCATGCCGACCATTTGAATGCGGCGGATGTCGATGGGGTGGGGCTGTTTCGCACCGAGCTGCCCTACATGGCCAGCCGTGAATTGCCGAGCGTGGGCGACCAGCAGCGCATCTACCGCGATGCGATTGAGAAAGCCAAAGGCAAGCCGGTTATTTTCCGCTCGTTCGACATTGGTGGCGACAAGCAGGTGCCCTATATTCAGGCGGGCGACGAGGAAAACCCCGCCATGGGCTGGCGCGCCACGCGCATCGGCCTCGACCGTCCGGTCATCCTGCGTCAGCAGTTGCGCGCACTGGTGCGGGCGGCGGCGGGCGAGAAACTGTCGGTGATGTTCCCGTTTATTGCCGAAATCCCCGAGTTCGACGCGATGAAGGCGCTGCTCAACAAGGAACTGGCCCGCGCGCGTGATGAGGGCATCACTCCGCCGACCGACATCCGCGTCGGCACCATGCTCGAAATTCCGTCGTTGCTGTTCCAGCTGCCCGAGCTGATGAGCCGCGTCGATTTTATCTCCATCGGCAGCAACGACCTGTTCCAGTTCCTGTTTGCCTGCGATCGCGGCAGCCCGCGCGTCAGTGGCCGCTACGACACGCTCAGCCCGGCGGTCATCCGTGCGGTCAAAAGCATTGTCGCGGCGGCGAATGAATATCGGGTCGAGCTGGGTTTCTGCGGCGATATGGCGACCCGGCCGGTGGATGCAATGGCGCTGATTGGCTGCGGCGTGCGGGCGCTCTCCATGCCGCCGGCGGCGATTGGGCCGGTCAAGGCCATGGTGCGCACGCTGAATGCCGGCGATCTGGCGCATTATCTCGAATATATCTGCACCGAGCCGCTGCATTCCATCCGCCTGCCGCTCGAGCGCTACGCCCGCGATCACGGGGTCGAGATCGATTAGGCGTGCCTTGCCGGTGCGATTCCCGATGACTCTGGTTGCGCTTGGGCTGCATTTTCACTACATGGGGGGCGTATGAGCCCCGCGTCCACAGCCGCCCGACTTCCCGAAACCATGACCCCGCGCGAAATCGGGGCGCATATGGCGCGCCTGCGCGAGCAATTCGGCCTCACCGCGCAGGAGGTTTCCGAGCGCCTGCATATCCGCGCCCGTTACGTCGGGGCGATGGAGGAGGGGCGCTACGACCTCCTGCCCGGCAAGGTCTATGCGCGCGGTTATGTGCATACCTATGCCGAGTTTCTTGGGCTGGAGGCTGAATGGGTCGTCACGCAGTGCTTTGCCGATGATCTGCCTGCCGCTCCGGCGAAACTTCCCCACACCCGCCGTTCGCTGGTGGCGGCTTCCGGTGGTGGCCGCACGCGCCACCGTGCCACCCTTGTTGCCGTGGCCGTAGTGGTGGTGCTGATCATGTTGCGCCAGTTGGGGGGCGCCGGCCCGGGTGGCGATGCGGCCAAAAGCGGCGTTGCCCCCGTGCCCGAGGCGTTGCTGGCCAGTGTGCGCACCATGGTGATGCCGACGGCGGGCAACCATGCCTGCCTGACCACCGATACGCTGCTGGGATGTTTTTTTGCCGATAACACCACCCGCGCGCTGGCGCATCTGGGGGCGGGGGAGCCTCTGCGTTTCGGCGGCGATGTCGATGTATCCTCGATGGCGGTGCCGCTGCCCGAAGCCGCCAAAGACGGGGAAAAACCGGCTCCGGGTGCGACGGATGAATAGCCGCCGCCTCTCTTATGCCACGCAGATTGGCGCGGTGGCCGTGGGGGGTACGGCGCCGATTGTGGTGCAGTCGATGACCAATACCGACACGGCAGAGGTGGCGGCGACGGTGCAGCAAATCCGGCAGCTTGCCGATGCCGGTTCCGAGCTGGTGCGCATCACGGTGAATAACGAGGCGGCGGCGAAGGCAGTGCCCGCGATTTACGAGCAACTTCTGGCGGTGGGTTGTGCCACGCCGCTTGTCGGCGACTTTCATTATAACGGCCACCGGCTGCTGACCGCTGTGCCCGAGATGGCGGCGGCGCTGGCGAAATACCGTATCAACCCCGGCAATGTCGGCTTCGGCGAGAAGCAGGATGTGCAGTTCGCGCAGATGGTCGAGATTGCCTGCGCCAACCGTAAGCCCATCCGCATCGGCGTCAATTGGGGGTCGATGGACAATGCCCTGCTGGCGCGGCTGATGGATGAAAATGCTGCGCAGCAAAATCCGCGCGCGGCAGAGGAAGTGGCGCGTGAAGCGCTGGTGGTTTCGGCGCTCGACAGCGCGGCGTTGGCGGAATCGGTGGGTATGGCGCCGCACGACATCCTCCTTTCCGCCAAGGTCAGCCGGGTGCAGGATTTAATTGCCGTTTACCGCGCCCTTGCCGCGCGCTGCCGGTATGCGCTGCATCTGGGCCTGACCGAGGCGGGGATGGGTAGCAAAGGCATTGTGGCCTCGAGCGCGGCGCTGGCGGTGCTGTTGCAGGAAGGCATCGGCGATACGATCCGTATTTCGCTCACTCCCGAGCCGAACGGCGACCGCACGCGCGAGGTGCTGGTGGCGCAGGAATTGCTGCAGACCATGGGCATCCGCAATTTCGCGCCGCTGGTGATTGCCTGCCCGGGCTGTGGGCGCACCACGAGCACGTATTTTCAGGAACTGGCCGATGAGATTCAGCAATACCTGCGGGCGCGTATGCCGGTGTGGGGCAAGCAGTTTCCCGGCGCGGAGGCGATGAACGTCGCAGTGATGGGGTGTATCGTCAACGGCCCGGGCGAGAGCAAGCATGCCCATATCGGCATCAGCCTGCCCGGCACCGGTGAAAGCCCCGTCGCGCCGGTGTTCGAGGATGGCGTGAAAGTGGCGACCCTGCGTGGCGACACCATTGCGGTGGATTTCAAGGCGCGGCTTGAGGCCTATGTCGCGCGGAAGTTTGGCTTACAATCAGTGGCTTAGAAATCTTCATATAGTTGTCACATTTCAAATGTTGCGAGTCTGCTATTATGGCCAAGGTTGCATTTTTATAAAAGAGAGGTTTATATGAGCAAAGATTCTGAAACAGCCGCGGTAAACAACATTTTAGAGGCCTTCGGTAAGCCTTTATTACAGGGTTCGCTTGCAGAAAACGTTAAACGCATGCGCACTAATCCAGCGGGATATGCAAATGAAGTCAGTCAGAGGATTACAGAAAAGGTGCTTGCAGATTCTGCACAAACAGCACCGCTTCCAGATGCGCAACAGCTTGTTGGCGAAGGATATCAAGACTTCATTGCTAAGGGTCGTGAAGCGCGCGATAAAATGCTGAGAGGAATATAAGACCTGCATTTGAATTTGAACTTGCTTAGGGGCTGGTCTAGATAAGCACAACAAGTTAGGTTGTGTTTATGGGAATAAAGCGTTGTAGATTAGAGAGATACCAGCAGATTAAGCTGGTGGAAATGTTCGTAGCGCAAGTAACGGCACGAACGGCGGCGGATTTGGTGGGCGTGAACTACCCACGGCGCATCTGTTTTATCACAAACTACGCGACATCATCACTGCCCACCTGGAGTTGGAATTTCCTCTCGATGGCGAAGTGGAGGTCGATGAAAGCTACTTTGGTGGCGTGCGCAAAGGCACGCGTGGCAGAGGTGCGGCGGGCAAAGTTCCGGTGTTCGGTCTGCTCAAGCGCGGCGGGCGCGTGCATGCCTGCATGATCCCTGATGCAAGCAGCGCAACACTGATGCCGATTATCCGCGCAAAGGTGCAGCCAGACTCGATTGTCTACACCGATTGCTGGACAGCCTACAACGCGCTCGACGTGTCAGAATTCCACCATGAACGCATCAACCACAGCGAAGAATATGCGGTCGGCAGGAACCATATCAATGGCATCGAGAACTTCTGGAATCAGGCAAAACGATGCTTGCGAAAGTACAACGGCATTCCCAAACAGCACTTCCATCTGTTCCTCAAAGAATGCGAATTCCGCTTCAATTATGGCCCACCGAAAAACTAGATGCACACACTCCTGCAATGGTGTAATCTGGATACGAAAAAACGTTCACGCAAACCGCTTATCTAGACCAGCCCCCTTGCTTATTCAATCGAGGCTTGCGCGAGCATGAGCTCGTTAAAATGGCTAGTTTCCCCTTGCCATCCCCCCCAAAATCCGGCATAAGTGCCTGAAACCGCTGGCCTGAGGGCTGCGAGCGCTGGTTGTTAGGCAAGGTCTAAGGTCTTGTCATACCAGCGAAAGTTGGTATCCAGAGTTGGTTGCGCTTTCAGCGCGCTGGATGCCAAATCAAGTTTGGCATGACAACGATTGTAGGGCTGTGGCATAAGCACGGCGATGAGAAAGATAAGCGAGAATTTTAGAACGTAATGGCCTCCCAGTTACAACCCGTGCGCGGTACGCATGATTTGCTGCCGGACAGCTACGCAAACCACCAGCGTGTCATGAACGCGGCGCAGGAGATTGCCCGCCTCTATGGCTTCCTGCGGATGGATACACCGATCTTCGAATTCTCGGAAGTGTTCCACCGCGCGGTCGGTGAGACGTCGGACATCGTGAGCAAGGAAACCTATACGTTCACCGACCGGGGCGGCGAGAGCATCACCCTGCGCCCGGAGTTCACGGCGGCGATTGTGCGCAGTTTTATCAGCAATGGGTTGCAGCAACATCTGCCGTTCAAATGCTTTTATGCCGGGCCGGCCTTCCGCTACGAGCGCCCGCAGAAAGGCCGCCTGCGCCAGTTTCACCAGATTGGTGCCGAATTGCTGGGTGCCGCTGAGCCGATGGCGGATGTGGAGCTGATCGCGCTCGGTATGCACATGCTCGGAGCGCTTGGGTTAAAGGATGCGGTGACGCTTGAGATTAACTCGCTGGGGGATGCCGAATCGCGCGGCAATTACCGTGCGGCGCTGGTGGCGTATCTGGCGCAGCATGAGGCGGCGCTTTCCGAGGATAGCCAGCGGCGGCTGCTTAAAAACCCGCTGCGGATTCTCGATTCCAAAAGCGAGGGTGACCGCGCAATTATCGTCGGTGCGCCCCGACTGCAGGATTATTTCAACGATGGTTCGGCGCAGCATTTCGCACAGGTCAAAGCCGGGCTGGATGCGCTCGGCATTGCCTGCCGTGTCAGTGAGAAGCTGGTGCGCGGCCTTGATTATTATTCGCATACCGTGTTTGAAATCACTACCGATAAACTCGGCGCGCAAGGCACGGTGCTCGCCGGGGGGCGCTATGACGGCCTCGTGAAACTTATGGGCGGGCAGGATGTGCCGGGCATCGGCTTTGCCGCCGGGGTCGAGCGTCTGGCGGCGCTGATGGACGATAAAAATGCTGCGCAGCATAAACCCGTGGTGGCGGTTATTCCGCTGGCGGAATCCGCCGACGCGCAGGCATGGCAACTGGCGCAGGCGCTGCGTGCGCACGGTATCGCCACCGATATTGCCTACAAAGGAAACGCCAAAAAACGTTTCGAGCGGGCGAATAAGACCGGCGCGGCCTATGCCCTCATCCTCGGGGAAGAGGAGCTGGCAAAAGGCAGCGTCACACTCAAGGATCTTACATCCGGCGTGCAGGAGAACTGCACGCAACAGCAAGCCGTGGAGAAGTTAAAACATCATGTCGTTCGATAAAAAAATTGATGCGCTGGTCAGGCGCCATAAAGAATTAAGCGATGCAGTGTCGGCGCCCGAGAAGCTGAAAAGCGGCGAGTTCGCAAAGTTCTCGAAGGAGTATTCCGACCTCACTCCAATCATCGAAACCGCGCTGGCGCTGCGTCAGGCGACGGCGGAGCTGGAAGACGCCAAGGCCATGATTAACGGCAAGGACGAGGGGATGAAAGAACTGGCGCTCGAGGAAAAAGCGGCACTCGACAAACTCATCCCAAAGCTGACGGAGGATTTGCAGATTGCTCTGTTGCCCAAGGACGAAGCCGACGCGAAAAACGCCATCCTCGAAGTGCGTGCGGGCACCGGCGGCGACGAGGCGGCGCTGTTTGCGGCGGATTTATTCCGCATGTACCAGCGGTTTGCCGAATTGCAGGGCTGGAAGTTCGAGGTGCTCTCGCTTTCGGATTCGACCCTCGGTGGCTACAAGGATGCGAGCGCTTCCATCAGCGGTAAGAACGTGTTCCAGAAATTGAAGTTCGAATCCGGCGTCCACCGCGTGCAGCGTGTGCCAGCGACGGAAACGCAAGGGCGCATCCATACCTCGGCGGCGACGGTGGCTGTGCTGCCCGAGGCCGAGGAGGTGGATATTGTCATCAACGAGAACGACCTGCGGATTGATGTATTCCGCAGTTCCGGGCCCGGCGGGCAGTCGGTCAACACCACCGATTCGGCGGTGCGCATTGTGCATATCCCCACCGGGGTGACGGTGCAGTGTCAGGACGAAAAATCGCAGCATAAAAACAAGGCCAAGGCACTAAAAATTTTGCGGGCGCGCATTTATGATGCCGAATACCAGAAGCGTGAGATGGAGCGTTCCGCCACCCGTAAAGGGCAGGTCGGTTCGGGCGATCGCTCCGAGCGCATCCGCACCTACAACTATCCGCAGGGGCGCGTCACCGACCACCGCGTCAACCTCACCACCTACAACCTCGATCAGGTGATGGAAGGCAGCGGCCTGAGTGCTTTCTGCGACGCCTTGATTAAGGAAGATCAGGCCAGCAAACTTTCGGAGATTAAGGAATAAATGGCGACGATTACGCAACAGCTTGGGCAGGCGCGCGCGGCACTCGCGCCGGTCGCGCGCGGCAATGCGGCGCTGGAGGCCCGCCTGCTGGCGGCGCATGCGTGGGGCATGTCGCCCGAGGCGCTGGTGCTCGCCGGGGAGGAAACGCGCGACGAAGCGGCGCTGGCGGCACTGGTGGCGCGTCGGGCGAAGGCCGAGCCAGTCGCACAGATTCTGGGGCAGAAGCATTTCTGGAACGCGGCATTTTTTGTTTCGCCCGAGGTGTTGACCCCGCGGGCGGATAGCGAAACCATCCTCGAAACGCTGTTGCGCCTGCGGCCCGATGTTGCGGCGCCGCTGCGCCTGCTCGACCTTGGTACCGGCTCGGGCTGTCTGGTACTTTCGGCGCTGGGGGAATACCCGCAGGCGACCGCCGTCGCGCTCGATGCATCCGCCGCCGCACTCGCGGTGGCAAGCCGCAATGCGGCGGCGCTGGGGCTGGCGGCACGTTGCGAAATGCTGCGCAGCCATTGGCTCGAACATCTTGAGGGCCGCTTCGATGTGGTGCTCGCCAATCCGCCTTATATCCCCACGGCGGAGATTGCCGCGCTCGATGCCGACGTGCGCTGTTACGAGCCGCATACCGCGCTCGATGGCGGGCCGGATGGGCTTGAGGCCTACCGCCGGATTATACAGTCATTGCCGCCACATTTAAACGCGGGGGCGCTGGTGCTGTTCGAGGTGGGGATGGGGCAAGCGGCGGAGGTTGCGGCACTGGGTGTCGCGCAAGGCTTGGTGCTGAAAGAAATAGTGAACGATCTGGCGGGTATCCCCCGTGTGGTGGCGTTTGAATGGCATTTGTAACAGGTAAGTAATTGGAAAGTTGAGGATTTATGAACATGATGCGCAAAAATAATAACCGTAACGGCGGCAACAAGCACCGTGGCGGCAGCGGTGGCGGCGGTCGGCGTTACCAGAATAACAGCGGCGGCGGCAATCGCGGCGCAAACGACGGCCAGAACCTCCAGCGCCAGAAGCATCACGCCACGCAACAGCTTGGCAAATATGGCGATCTGGCGCGTAATGCGCAGATCAACGGCGACCGCGTGGATGTCGAATATTACCTGCAGCATGTTGATCACTACACGCGCGTGCTGGCGGATATTGCGGCCATCGAGGCCGAGCGCCACGCCCATAGCCGCGAATCGCAGATTATTCCCGGCGGGCCGAACGACCCGAATGCCGCGCAGTACCGGCAGGCGCAGGCGGGCGACGACGCATCGGCGAACGAATCCGCGGAGCATAAGGCTTTAGGCAATGAGGCCGCCGGAAACGAGGTGAGCACAGAGGCCGCGAGCAGCCAGCCGCCGCGCGCGCCGCGTCCGCCACGCCGTCAGCAGCATGGGAGCACTGCGGATTTTGCGCCGGATAACGGCGCGAAGGAAGCCAACCGCAATGTCGAGGATATTCCGCTGCCCGGCTCGATTCTGCCGCCGATTTAGCACTTCTGGTCAGTTTAGCAGGGAGGTTGGGAGGCGGGGTAACAGGGGTGCAGTTCACGGTCTGCTGCGCGCGTACCGCGTTGTTGCGAGGCCTGACGCAGTTTCGCCGCACCCGCACGCTGAAAGGCCGAAGCAACCCCTCCTTCACTCCCCGCGCATGTGGCACTTCCTCCCACTCCCCCCTCGCGGAGGAGTCGAAACGCTCTCTTCAAGCGTTTCGGTGGGGGGATTTTCAGCGACGCGCTAGGCATAGTAAAAGTTGCATAACCGGGCGGTCGTGCAATTTGCCCCCACGGCGTGGCTTCGGGCAACGCCCGCTCCCCCGCGAGGGGGGGGAGCAAAGGAAGAATGTGTGGCGACGATTTCTTCCACCACGCCCCGACCCGCCCCACTGCATCCATGATGCGGCGAGGCGACCTCTCCGGGAGAGCGACTGTGAAGGCGGCCCCGCGCATGCGACTCGCGACTCTAACCGCTCGACTCTAGCGGCCACTCGCCCCCCTCATCTGCGCGAAGGGCTTGCAACCTGTGCGCGACCGCCCCATATTCCTTCCGTAGAAACGAATCAGGGCGGAGGGACTATGGATCTCGAATCATTCACCGAAAAATCCCGTAAAGTGCTGCAGGATGCGCAGAGCCTCGCCCTGCGCCGTGGCCACCAGCGTTTCACGCCTGAGCACCTGCTCGCCGCGTTGCTGGAGGAGCCGAGCATCGCCACCCTGCTTGGTACGGCAGGGGCGGATGCGGCACAGGTGAATGAGCGCTGCATGGCGGCGCTGGGTAAGCTGCCGAAGGTGGAGGGGGCGGGTGCGCAGATGTACCTTGCGGCCGATACGGCGCGGGTCATCGAAAATGCGAAGGAGCTCGCCAAAAAAGCCGGTGATCAGTTTGTCACCGTCGAGCGGCTGCTGCAGGCGGTGGCGCTCGAAAGCGAGGCGCCTTCGGCCAGAATCCTGAAAGAGGCCGGGGCGAATCCGCAGGCGCTCAATACCGCAATCAACGAGGCGCGCAAGGGCCGCACCGCCAGCAGCGCGAACGCCGAAGACCAGTTCGAGGCATTGAAAAAATACGCCCGCGATTTAACCGAGCTGGCCGCCAGCGGCAAGCTCGACCCGGTGATTGGCCGCGACGAGGAAATCCGCCGCACGGTGCAGGTGCTGGCGCGCCGCACGAAAAACAACCCGGTGTTGATCGGCGAGCCGGGGGTAGGCAAAACCGCGATTGTCGAAGGGCTGGCGCTGCGGATTATCAAGGGCGACGTGCCCGAGGCGCTCAAAGGCAAAAAGCTGCTCTCGCTTGATTTGGGGGCACTGGTTGCGGGCGCGAAATTCCGTGGCGAGTTCGAGGAGCGCCTGAAAGCGGTGCTGAATGAAATTGACGCGGCGGCAGGCGAGGTAATTCTGTTCATCGACGAGTTGCATACCATCGTCGGTGCTGGGGCAGCCGAAGGTTCGATGGATGCGAGCAACCTGCTCAAACCTGCACTGGCGCGCGGGAATCTGCATTGCGTCGGCGCGACGACGCTCGATGAATACCGCAAATATATCGAGAAAGACGCGGCGTTGGCGCGGCGGTTTCAGGCGGTGTTCGTCAGCGAGCCGACGGTGGAGGATACCATCTCCATCCTGCGCGGCCTCAGGGAAAAATACGAGCTGCATCACGGCATCACCCTGTCGGATGCGGCGCTGGTGGCCGCCGCCACCCTCAGCCACCGCTACATCACCGACCGCTTCCTGCCCGATAAAGCAATCGACCTGATCGACGAGGCGGGCAGCCGCCTGCGTATGCAGGTGGACAGCAAGCCCGAAGCGCTCGACGAGCTTGACCGCAAAATCATGCGGGCGCGCATCGAGCGCGAGGCACTGAAGAAGGAAACCGACAAAGCCTCGCGCGACCGCCTGAGCAGGCTTGAGGACGAGCTTTCGGAATTCGAGGCGGAGTCGGCCAAACTCTCCAGCCAATGGCAGGTGGATAAGGCCCGCCTCACCGCCGCGCGCGGGGTGAAGGAAAAGCTCGAAGCCGCCCGGCTTGAGCTGGAAGCGGCGGAGCGCAAGGGCGACCTCGCCCGCGCCGGGGAACTGACCTATGGGGTCATCCCCGCGCTCGAAAAAACGCTCGCGGATTCGGAGAAAACCAACGACGCGGGCAGCAACGCGGGCGAGATTGTGCGCGAGGCGGATATTGCCGCCGTCGTCAGCCGCTGGACGGGGGTGCCGGTTGAGAAAATGCTTGCCGGTGAGCGCGAGAAACTGCTGGCGATGGAAACGGCGATTGGCAAACGGGTCATCGGGCAGGAGGAGGCGGTGAAGGCCGTATCCGCCGCCGTGCGCCGTGCCCGCGCAGGGCTGAAGGATCCGAACCGGCCGATTGGCTCGTTCCTGTTCCTCGGGCCGACGGGGGTGGGCAAAACCGAGCTGACCAAGGCGCTCGCGGGTTTCATTTTCAACGACGATACCGCGATGATCCGCATGGATATGAGCGAGTATATGGAGAAGCATTCCGTCGCGCGGCTGATTGGCGCGCCTCCCGGGTATGTTGGCTACGATCAGGGCGGGGCGCTGACCGAAGCGGTACGCCGCCGGCCCTATCAGGTGATTCTGTTCGACGAGGTGGAAAAAGCCCACCCCGATGTGTTCAACGTGCTGCTGCAGGTGCTCGACGATGGCCGTCTGACCGACGGGCAGGGCCGCACGGTTGATTTCCGGAACACGATGATTGTGCTGACCAGCAATCTCGGCGCGCAGCATCTGGTGGAGTTGAAAGAGGGCGAACCCGCCGAAAAGGCCCGGGGCGCGGTGATGGAAGCGGTGAAAGCCGCTTTCCGCCCCGAGTTCCTGAACCGGCTCGATGAAATCATCCTCTTCCACCGCCTTGGGCGGGCGCAGATGGGGGCGATTGTCGATATTCAGATGCAGCAGCTCGAACGCCTGCTGAAAGACCGTGAAATCACGCTCACGCTCGATGAGGCGGCGCGCACCTGGCTTGGCAATCAGGGTTACGACCCGGTCTATGGCGCGCGGCCCTTGAAGCGGGTCATCCAGAAGCAGGTGCAGGATCGCCTCGCCAACATGATTCTCGACGGCTCCATTGCCGACGGCGCGCAGGTGACGATTACGGGGCATGATCTTGGCCTGAATATCGGCGCGAAGCAGGCGGCTTAGGGGCTGCTACCGACGCAAATGATTGCACCTAGGCGCTTTCAAACTCAATCAGCCCCTGGCGGATAAGCTCCCCCCGGATGGAGCCGCTGGTGCGGCCATGCGTTTGCGCAATTTCCTTGAGTGGAGTGCCTGCCTCATAGGCCGTGGCGGCCCGTTTGCGCTCGGCATCATCCCATGCTTTGCCGTGGTTGGGGGCATCCGCCCGCGCCCGGCCCCGCGCCGCTTTTGCCGGGGCAATCCCTGCCGAGGCATCGAGCAGGGCCACCAGTGCGCCGATGATTTTGGGGTCGGTGCAGGCGTCGCCCGCCGCCAGCGCCGCGCCGGTGATGGGGTGGCGGCCCTCGGTAAGAGGGCGCAAGGTGGCGCGCGCGCGGGCCAGCCTATCGGTTGTGGCGGGCTTTTCAGGCGACGGCGGGGCATCGTTTGCCAGGAGCGGGTCGTCTTCCGCGAGGGTGGTTGGCGCCGGCACATAGGGGTGGGCGGCGAGGAAATCGACAATGCGTGCATCGGTGCGGATATGGTGCGCGGCGATACGGGTTTTGAGCACCATCCCCTCGAATGTGGTGCAGCGGCTGAGCGCCACATACATTTGCCCGGCAGCAAAAGTGCCGCGATCCACATCAATCATCACATGGTCGAATGTTTTGCCCTGACTTTTGTGGATGGTGACCGCCCAGGCCAGGCGGAAGGGCAATTGGGTAAAGGTGCCCGCCGGTTGCGCATCCAGCTGCCCGCCCTCGATCGCATAGCGGAATACCTCCCACGCATGGGGGTAAACCTGCACGCGGGTTTCCTCGTCGTCGAGCTTCACTTCGACATAGGCGCGTTCCTGCTCGTCCCGGCGGATGGCGGTGATGACGCCGAGGCTGCCATTGACCCAGCGCCCGGCGGCATCATTGTTGGTGAGCATGATCTGCGCACCGATTTTGAAATGCAGTTCGGGCGCGGTAGGGTAATATTCGCGGCCAAAATCGCCGGAGATAACCGCGTGGCTGGTATGCACCCGCCCCGGCAGTGCGGCGAGGTGGCTGGCGTTTATTTCGTCGGCCTTGGCGTTGGTGGTGGTGAGGGTGATGAAGAAGCGGGCAGTATCGGGCTCATGCGAAGGCAGGAAGCGGCGGTTGAGGTAGGCGAGGTCGGTGTCGGTTGCGCTGTCGGTGCGGATGCGATTGAGCAGTTCGACAAAATCCTGCTCCTTCTGGCGGTAGATCCGGTCGAGCTCGATAATTGAAAAATCGGCCTCGCGCAGGCAATGGGCGCTGAAGAAATAGGGCGTCTCGTAATGCTCGCGGAAGATGGCTTCGCTCTCGCGGCTGACCACAGGGGGGAGTTGGTAGAGGTCGCCGACAAAAATCATCTGCACGCCACCGAAGGGGCGCGTTTCGTCCGGCCCGTACAGGCGCAGGAATACGTCGATACAATCGAGCAGATCGGCGCGCACCATCGAGATTTCGTCGATGATGATGGTGTTGAGTTTTTTGTAAAGCTTCGGGTTGCGCGGCCTGATTTTATGGCGGCGGATTTTGTCGGGCGTCACATCGGTATAGAAATGGAAGAATTTATGGATGGTCTGCCCGCGCACGTTCAGGGCGGCAACGCCGGTGGGGGCAAGCACCACCGGGTGTTTGCCGGTGCGGGCGCAGAAATGCGAGAGCAGGGTGGATTTACCGGTACCCGCCCGCCCGGTGATGAACAGCGAGCGGTCGCTGTATTCCATCCGCTGCAGCGCATCACGAAAGCGGTCGTTCAACTCGACCCGGGAGGCTGGTTTCAGCATGCGGCACCCCTGCGTGCCCCTGTGCCCTTGAGGGGGGCGTGGCGTGGCAGATCCGCCGCCGGAAAGTGTGGTTCTGTGCTGGGGCGCACGCCGGAATCCTCCATAAACAACTATATTTGTCCTGAAAATCAAGATGCAGTAAAGCCGCCGTGCCGTCAAGCGGTGCTTGGAGAGAGGCCCTAGCGGGCGCTGGCCACCGTGGCGGTGCCTCTGGCGAGCGTGGCCAGTTCGTTCAGGGCCGATTGCTTGGCGGTTTTGAACGCGGCGAGGGATTTACCGCTCAGACCCGCTGCCATGTTGAATTGTTTCGCAACCGGATTGACCTGATTCCCCGCCTCGTGCACCTCATAATGCAAGTGCGGGCCGGTGGCCATGCCCGTCATCCCGACATAGGCGATGACCTGCCCCTGCTTCACCCGACTGCCGACCTTAATGGCGCTAAAACGGCTGATATGGCCATAGGCGGTTTCGTATTTTTCGTTGTGTTTAAGCGTGACAAAATTGCCGTAGCCGCTTTTCCAGCCTTTGAAGGTGACGACCCCATCCCCTGCCGCCATGATCGGGGTGCCCGTCGGCGCGCCGAAATCGACCCCGCGATGCATTTTGGTGTAGCCCATAATCGGGTGGGTGCGCAGGCCAAAGCCCGAGGTGATATGCACCGCATCGACCGGGGTGCGCAGCAGGGATTTCTTGATGCTGCGGCCTTTGCCGTCGAACCACGCGGCATCGCCAAAACTATCCTTGAAGCGGAAAATCTCGTGCTTCTTGCCGCGCAGGGTGAGGGCGGCGTAGCGGATGCCCGCGTAGCCGACAAAGCCGCTGCCGCTTTTGGCGGGCTTGCGCTCCATCAGCACTTCGATACTGTCGCCAGGGTGTATTTCGCGTTGAAAGTCAATGTCATAGCTGTAGGCCTTGAGCAGTTCCTGCATCGCGGCGGCGGGGATATGGCCGTCGGCCCCGGCCTGCAGCAAGCTGGTACGGACTTTGCCGAAGCCACGGAAGGTTCGACTCGTGGCGACATCTTCGGTCGCGGCGACGTTAAAACCGCCATCCTGCAGGCGTTGCAGCTCAATAGTCGAAAGGTTCGGCAGGCGAATCGCCAGCTCCCGGACAGCGGCGGCATCCCCCAGTTTTTCGTGGCGTTCGAGGGTGACCGAGATTTTCTGGCCGATGCGTAGATTTCTAGGATTAAACTTGGATCTCAAGGCGTTAATCACCGCATGTGCCTCACCCGTTTGGACGCGGTTGGCCAGCAGCAGGTCAAGCAGTGTATCGCCTTTGCCGACTTTCAGTGCCAGTGTGCGCGGATAGGTGAGGGCGGCGGTTGCGGTGGGGGCAGTTACGCCCTCTCTCCCTGCGGGAGAGGGTGGGGTGAGGGGGGTGGATAGTTGGGCGCTCGGATTCAACGCCCCCTCACCCCGCAAAGGGAGAGGGACGCCGGAACTATTGCCAGCAGTTTCGTTGATTTTAACAGGCTGCAGGCGGGCGACCACGGAATCATAGGCCGGGGTGACAACCGCAACCAGAAGAAAGCTCATAAAAAACGACAGGCCGATACCAAAGAAGGCGCCAACAACAAACCAGTTGAGGCGCAGGCGCGACAGGCGCTTGCGCGCGACAGGGCGGATGACGGGCAGGCTGCCGGCGATGGCCGGCACGGGCGAGATCATGATCGGTTTCACCGACACATTACGCATACACACCTAAAGGATTCGTTTTGCTCTTAATTGTTGTTGTGATTATTCGACTTTGTGTAAAGTCATGTAAAATACACACATGCGAATCTAGCGAAGTTCTAAGTAATTGCAATGAAAATCGGAGGTTTTTGTTGGCAAGCTACTTTAGAAGAACACTGTTTTTCTGCCCCCCTAATCTGCTGTGGTAGATATTTTTGTCACAAAAGATTCACACTGCAGCAGAACCGAAAAGCATATTATAGAACCACGTTGTAAAAGGAGATGGCCGTGGCTGTGGATTATATAGAAGAATTGCGTAAACGCAATGATGCGCTAAATGATAAATTGAGTCCATCTACCTATGCTTGGAAGCAAGTGCGAAACATAATTCTTAATGTTGGAGGGATGGTCGGTGGTGGCAGCCTAGGATATTCTTTGGGCAAGACACTCTCTCCCCATCAAGGACTTTCTAGAAAAACAGAAGCCTTTGTTCGCATACTTGGAGCTTCTCCTGCCGCCATTTCAAAAATGGGTTTTAAGCATGTTGCTGCGGGCGTAGGCGCAGTTATGGGATGGATAGTTGCCATTAGCATTATGGGATATGAACATTGGGCAAAGGGCGAGTCGGCGAGGCTTTCAATTGATGAAATTAACCGGGACATTTCTCAAGCAAAGTTGCGAATGGACCCCGAGATAAAACGTGAAAATGAAGTTCTGCGAGAAGTAATTGAAAAACAAGACAAAATAATCAAATCTCAACACACTGAGGCACCAACAGCAACGATTGCGCTTAAAGGCGCAAGCGTTGAGCCTCCCGTGCATATTGGAAATTTTCAAGCGCGTGAGACGGTTTAGAAAATGAAAGATGATGTTTCGGAAGCTTTAGAGGTGCCAGGAGAGTATCGATTGATGCCTTTTGCGGAACGTAAAAGTCAGAACCTTACATTTTTAAATTATTTCAAGCACATATTATTGCATTTATTAGTGGGCGGTTTGTCCGGGAGTACTATTGGTTGGGCAATCGATACTTGGCGTGTCAATAAAACCAATCACCTCAATGATGGGTTTGGGTCGTTTAAATGGTGGGGTGGACTTCTTGGGGCGCTAGCTGGCGGATTCATCAACTGGCGGCGAAATGAAGCTATGCAGTTGCAAACAGCCCAAGTACTGCGTGATTACCGTGATTTGCCAGGATTGCTAATCAGCAATGAAGATCTCGCCAAGGATAACCGCGTGCTAACGCATATCGTCGAGTATCAGCGTACCAAGCTTTCTAATGTACCGGAAAATAGAATCTCGACCGATACCCAAAAACATATGGGCTCATTGGATGAAGCGCCGCAGCTTCATTTGCCACATTAGACTATAAAAAAGGAGCGTGCGCTAGGCGCACGCTCAAGTTTGGATTGTGTATCAAATTGTTATATGCTGGTGAACCTAACCATGGTCACCGCCGCCAAAGATTGTGGCGATGACGACTGCCGCAGCAGCCGGGCCACCGACTACTAAAGCACCGGTAGCTCCTGCGACCGCACAACCAACTGCAAAAGCACTTTTCTTCGTTTGTGTTGGGTGCAGGCTATTTTGAGGGCATTTCCAGACATTTTGGAAGACACCCTCTTCATGAATCACCATTTCTGTGGAACAAGAGGAGCAGGTAGGCATTTGAATTTACTCCATACATCAGAGGCCTGTAATCGGATTGATCCAGACACCTCTACAACGTCCTCAACTGCTTCTGTTCAAGTCTTGTTAGGCAACAGAAGACAATAGAAGAAGTAGAGAACGCGGTTATCATAGCGCCGGAGGATGAGGAATTGGATGACAGTTGCATGAAGATTTTGGTATTTTAAGGTTAGGTGGCGGGCGCCTATCCAGCCAATGGCGATTGCTCACATGCGACCACCCATCCGCCGGGGTAGTGCCTGCGGTCGGCAAGTCGCGTTAAAAAATCTGTATTTCGTGCTTGACGTCGGCGGTAAGCCTCCTTATAAAGCGCGCTCCCGACGGACTACGTCGCAAAAAATACTCGGCAAGTTACTTTAAGAACTCCAGTGTTTCAGCGCTTTTTCGCTCGGGTTGCCCGTTTGCGCAATCAGCAAACAAACCGATAAAGAATGCAACCTATCGCTGCTTGGGCCCATTAACCCAAATACCAGCGGATAAGAAAGAGGACTGACACATGCCAACAATCAACCAGTTGGTTCGCAAAGGCCGTCACCCGCAGAAGGCGCGTGACAAAGTCCCTGCGATGGAAGCATGCCCGCAAAAGCGTGGCGTTTGCACCCGCGTTTACACCACCACCCCGAAAAAACCGAACTCTGCGCTGCGTAAGGTCGCGAAAATTCGCCTGACCAACGGCTTTGAGGTCATCGGCTACATCCCGGGTGAGGGCCACAACCTGCAGGAGCACTCGGTGGTGCTCATTCGCGGCGGCCGCGTAAAAGATTTGCCCGGCGTACGTTACCACATCATTCGCGGTACGCTCGATACGCAGGGTATTGCTAAACGCCGCAAGCGCCGTTCGCATTATGGCGCGAAACGTCCGAAATAGGGAGATAGAATATGTCACGTCGTCACGCTGCGAAAGAGCGCATCACCCTGCCAGACCCCAAATTCCACAATCATGTGGTCGGCAAATTCATGAACACGCTCATGTATGATGGAAAGAAATCGGCCGCCGAGGAAATCGTCTACGGTGCGTTCGATATCATCCAGCAAAAAACCGGAAAAGATCCCATCGCGGTGTTTAGCGATGCGCTTGAAAATGTCGGCCCGACCGTAGAAGTGCGTTCGCGCCGCGTCGGTGGGGCAACCTACCAGGTGCCAACCGAAGTGCGCAACAAGCGCCGTCAGGCGCTGGCGATTCGCTGGCTCATCATTGCGCTGCGCAACCGTGGCGAAAAAACCACCCGTCAGCGTATGGCCGGTGAAATCATGGATGCAGCATCGGGCCGTGGCAACGCGGTGAAAAAACGTGAAGATACCCACCGCATGGCAGAAGCGAACAAAGCCTTCAGCCATTACCGCTGGTAAATTTGAGCATACGAAACAGGGATTGATACACACATGCCACGCAGTACACAGTTAGACCATTACCGCAATATCGGGATTTGCGCGCATATCGATGCGGGTAAGACCACGACCACCGAGCGGATTCTCTACTACACCGGCAAAAGCCACAAGATCGGCGAAGTGCACGAAGGTGCGGCGACGATGGACTGGATGGAGCAGGAGCAAGAGCGCGGCATCACCATTACCTCGGCGGCGACGACCTGCTTCTGGAACGGCGCGAACGGCGAGCAGTACCGTATCAACATCATTGACACTCCCGGCCACGTGGATTTCACCATTGAGGTTGAGCGTTCGATGCGCGTGCTCGATGGTGCGGTTACCGTATTCGATTCCGTCGCCGGTGTGGAGCCGCAATCGGAAACCGTCTGGCGTCAGGCCGATAAATACGGCGTGCCGCGCATTTGTTTCGTCAATAAAATGGACCGCGTCGGTGCTGATTTCTACCGTTGCGTCGATATGATTGTAGACCGTCTGGGGGCAACCCCACTGGTAATCCAGTTGCCGATTGGTGGCGAGGAGCATTTTCAGGGCGTGATTGACCTTGTGAAAATGAAAGCCCTTGTCTGGGGTGGTGAAGAATTGGGCGCGAAATTCGACGAGCTGGAAATCCCGGCGGAATACGCAGCCAAGGCTAAAGAATACCGCGAGAAGCTGGTCGAAACGGCCGTAGAGCAGGACGATGTGCTGCTGCAAGCGTACCTCGATGGCAAAGAGCCTTCGGTCGATGACCTCAAGAAATGTATCCGCAAAGGCACCGTGAAATTCGCGTTCGTGCCGGTGCTGTGCGGCTCGGCCTTCAAAAACAAAGGCGTGCAGCCGCTGCTCGATGCGGTCGTTGACTACCTGCCAACTCCGCTGGATCGTGGCGCGATGGACGGCATCGACCCCGATGCAAAAGATCCGGAAAACAACATCATCTCGCGTCTGCCGGATGATAATCAGCCGCTGTCGATGCTGGCCTTCAAAATCATGGATGACCCGTTCGTCGGCTCCATCACCTTCTGCCGCATTTATTCGGGCAAGGTCGAGTCGGGTACGGCAGTCAGCAATTCGAGCAAAGACCGCAAAGAGCGCGTGGGCCGGATGCTGCTGATGCATGCAAACAGCCGCGAGGACATCAAGGAAGCCTACGCGGGCGATATCGTCGCGCTCGCGGGCCTGAAAGAAACCCGCACCGGCGACACGCTGTGCGATCCGGCGAAACCCGTTATCCTCGAGAAAATGGAGTTCCCCGAGCCGGTGATCGAGTTGGCGATTGAGCCGAAATCGAAAGCCGATCAGGAAAAACTCGGCGTCGCGCTCTCCAAGCTGGCGGCGGAGGATCCCTCGTTCCGCGTCTCGACCGATCACGAAACCGGGCAGACCATCCTGAAAGGCATGGGCGAGCTGCATCTTGACATTAAAGTCGATATTCTGCGCCGCACCTACAAGGTGGATGCCAATGTCGGTGCGCCGCAAGTGGCCTACCGCGAGACCATCAGCAAGCCGTATCAGGAAGATTACACCCACAAAAAACAATCGGGTGGTTCGGGTCAGTTCGCCCGCGTCATCATCGATTTCGAGCCGCTGGTTCCGGGGTCGGGCTTTGTTTTCGAAAACAAGGTGGTCGGTGGTTCGGTGCCCAAGGAATATATCCCGGGCGTGGAAAAAGGCCTCAATTCGATGCTGAACTCGGGTGTTCTCGCCGGTTTCCCGGTGATCGATTTCAAGGCAACGCTGGTCGATGGCGCCTACCACGACGTGGATTCCAGCGCGCTGGCGTTTGAAATCGCCGCCCGCGCCGCCTTCCGTGAAGGCATGGCAAAGGCAGGCCCCAAACTGCTCGAGCCGATTATGAAAGTCGAAGTGGTGACGCCCGAGGATTACCTCGGGGATGTCATCGGTGATCTGAGCTCGCGTCGCGGTAACGTGCAGGGCATGGATCAGCGCGGTAACGCCCGCGTCGTCAACGCGCAAGTGCCGCTGGGCCAGATGTTCGGTTACGTGAACACGCTGCGTTCGATGAGTCAGGGCCGCGCCAGCTACAGCATGGTCTTCGGGCATTACGCCGAAGTGCCGTCGCATGTCGCCGACGAGATTAAGAAAAAAGCTGCTGCATAACCAATAGAATTTCAGACATTTTTTAGGAGTTAAAGTCATGGCAAAGGAAAAGTTCAACCGTTCGAAGCCGCACTGCAACATCGGGACGATCGGTCACGTGGATCACGGCAAGACGTCGCTGACGGCGGCGATTACGAAAGTACTGGCGGAGACGGGCGGAGCGACGTTCCGCGACTACGGCAGCATCGACGCGGCGCCGGAAGAGAAAGCGCGCGGGATCACGATTGCGACGGCGCATGTGGAATACGAGACGGCGAACCGTCACTACGCGCATGTGGAC
>JANRKD010000009.1:0-34380 GCA_033763655.1 Alphaproteobacteria bacterium | reverse complement strand
CTGACGCCGGTCGCGCGGCTCACGCCGATTACGGTCGGCGGCGTGGTGGTCAGCAATGCGACGCTGCATAACGAGGATGAGATTGTGCGCAAAGATGTGCGCGTCGGCGATCGGGTGATTATCCAGCGCGCGGGGGATGTGATTCCGCAGGTGGTGGGTCTTGCCAGTGACGCTGACGCGGCGGAAAAAAGAGGCGCGCCGTTTATGTTCCCCGCGACCTGCCCGGTCTGCGGTGCGCAGGCGGTGCGCGAGGCGGGCGAAGTGGCGCGGCGCTGCACCGGCGGGCTGACCTGCCCGGCGCAGGCGGTGGAGCGGTTGAAGCATTTTGTCAGCCGCGATGCGTTTGACATCGAAGGGCTGGGCGCCAAGCAGGTGGAAGCGTTTTTCCACGAGGGGCTGATTAAAAACCCGGCGGATATTTTTACGCTCGAAGCGCGCGATGCCAAGGGGCTAACACGGTTGCGTCACCGCGAAGGCTGGGGCGAAAAATCGGCCAGTAATTTATTCGCGGCGATTGAAAAGGCTAAAACCGTGACGCTCGCGCGCTTTATCTTTGCGCTGGGTATTCGCCATGTCGGCGAGGAAACAGCAAAGCTGCTGGCAAAAAACTTCGTGAGTTTTGCGCAGTGGCGCGAGGCCATGCTGCGCGATAACGCCCGCGAAACGCTGCTGGCGATTGACGGCATCGGGGAAACGGTGGCCTCAGCGCTCGTCGCCTTTTTTGCGGAAGCGCATAACCGGGAATTACTCGCCACCCTCGCGCCGATACTGACGGTCGTGCCCTATGAAGCGCCGATGCGGATGGATTCACCGCTGGCAGGTAAAACGCTGGTATTTACCGGAACGCTCACGCATATAGGCCGCAAAGAGGCCAAAACGCTTGCTGAATCGCTCGGGGCGAAAGTTGCCAGCGCGGTTTCGAAAAAAACGGATTATGTGATTGCAGGCAGCGATGCAGGCAGCAAACTCAAAGAGGCCGCCGCCCTTGGCGTGACGGTGCTCAGCGAAGAGGAATGGATGACACTGATTGGACGCACGCATGGCTAACCCCTTTATGCAGCCGCAACAGCCGATGCAGGTGACGATCGAAGCGCCGCGTGCGGTGCTCGATATTATGGAGCTGCGGATGGAAGAGGTGGCGCTGACCATCACGCGGATGGTTGATCCGGTGGTGCCGCACCTGACGCTGATCGTCGACGCGCCGACGGTGGAAACGGTGCGGGCAATCGCCGCGCAGGTCGATGCCGATGCGGTGCTGCGGGTGGCGAAACTCGCGGATATTGACTGGGTGACGCAGGTGCAGAAAGATTTTCCGCCGTTTTCGCTTGGCCGGTTTTATGTCTATGGCACCCACGCGAAAGACACGGTGCCACCCAATCACCTGCCGCTGTGGATTGACGCCGTCGCCGCGTTCGGCACCGGCGAGCACGGCACCACCGCCGGGTGCCTGCTGGCGCTCGAAGGCATCCACCGCACCCGTCCGCAGGTGAGGGAGGTGCTCGATGTGGGGTGCGGTACGGCGATTCTTGGCATCGGCGCGGCGCGGTTATGGAAAGCGGCTCACGTCGAAGCCTGCGACAACGATCCGATGGCGGTGAAGGTCAGCCGCATCAACCTCGCGGCCAATCGGGTGAAAGGCCGCTCGAAAGCGTGGGTGAGCGATGGTTATAAGCACCGTCCCATCCAAAAATTGCCGCCGCAGGAGGTGATTGTCGCCAATATCCTCGCCAAACCACTGATGAAAATGGCGCGCGACGCGGCGCGCAAATTGCGCGGCGACGGGGTGCTGGTTCTTTCGGGATTGCTTAATTCGCAGGAAGGCATGGTACTCGCCGCCCACCGCGCGCAGGGGCTTTACCTTAAAAAGCGTATTCGTCGTGGGAAATGGAGCGTGCTGGTGCTGGCGCGTTAGCCGCGCGCCCTTCCTTTGCTCCCCCTTCGCGGGGGGAGCAGGCGTTGCCCTTTGCAGCGCCGTGGGGGGAAAAGCCATTCATGCCGTTTCCGCCGAGGTCTTTTTATCTCGCTGAAAATCCCCCCACCGAAACGCTTGAAGAGAGCGTTCCGACTCCCCCGCAAGGGGGGAGTAGGCTGGAGTGCCTCAGGCGCGGGGGGAGTAAAGGAGAGAGTGTAGCGGCGATCCATCGTGGCCACAAACTGGCGCGTTAGCCACGCTGCTGGCCCTGCTGCTGGCCACGTTGCGGCCCTTCGATCTCGCGCGCGGGGGCCGGGCCGGTGGGGATGCTGGCTTCCTGCACGCCGCTTCGGGCCATCACCATGCCGATGGTGCGAACCTCGCTTAGGACATGATCGGGCAATTTGTTCTCGAAGTAATTGGCAAGTTTCTGCACGATTTCGTTGGCATACTGCATGGCGCGACCCACGATGCCGCGTGGCGGCGGTTCAGCCGTGGGTGCGAGCTGCTGGTTTGCCTCGGAAGAAGGGGATGCCACCGGCGGGTAAGGCGTCTGATGGGGTTGCGGCGGTATCGGCGGTTGCGGTGGCGTTTGCGGCATCGGTTGATGGGGCGCTTGCGCCTGGTGTGGCACCGGCATTTGTGCCTGCTGTGGCGCGGGGGTTAGCTGTTGCTGCGGCGGTTGCGTCAGCAGCATCTGTGCGAGGGTATCGTCGTTGAGAGGCTGCCGCGCAGGTTGCGGGGGTTGATAGGCCGGGGCCGGGGCATAATTCACTTCCGGCAGTGCGGCCTGCGGCTGGGCTTGCGGCGCGGGCACGGCGTAAGGCTCGGGAGCGGGCGCTGCCTGCTGTTGCTGTTGTTGTTGCTGTTGGGCCAGCAGGGCCTGTTCCTGCGCCAGCAGCGCCTGTTGTTCGTAGAGCAATTGCTGCTGCTGCAACAGGTGATTCGCCTGCGCCTGCTGCGCCCGGGCTTCCTCCTCGGCTTTTGCGCTGGACTCGGTCGCCGAACTGTCGCCCGAAATCACCCCGTTGAGGCGGCGCAGCGTTTCCGGCCCGGCAATCCCATCCGCCCGGATGCCCGACGCCGACTGGAAGCTCGACACGCCGTTCACCGTCGTCCCGTCGAAAAAGCCGCTGATGGCATCGGCGCTGAAATGATGGACAGCCGTCAGCCGACGCTGCAGCTCGCTGACGAAATCGCCGGAATCGCCGAATTTGAGGGTGATGTTGGAAGGCAGGAACATGCAGAGCCGTTAGTGGTTAGCGTTTTAGCAGATAGCGGCAAAAATCCACCCTGTCGTAGCAAAAACAGACCGCCGCCGCAAGTTTCGCCGCGTGCCTAATCTTCGTCGGTATATTGCTTTTCGAGTTTTTCGTGGCGCTCCTGCGCGTCAATCGAAAGGGTGGCCACCGGGCGGGCTTCCAGCCGCTTCAGGCCGATAGGGTCGCCGGTTTCCTCGCAATAGCCGTAGTCGCCATCCTCGATGCGGGCAATCGCCGCGTCGATTTTGCTGATGAGTTTGAGGTAGCGGTTGCGGGTACGCAGCTCGACGCCTGCTTCGGTTTCGAGCGAGGCGCGGTCGGCAATGTCGGCCTGATGCCAGTTTTCCTCGTGCAGGTGGTCGAGCGTCTCGCGCGATTCATCCATCAGCGATTTGCGCCAGTTCAGCAGCTTCTGGCGGAAATATTCCTGCTGCTGCGGGTTCATGTATTCCTCGCTCGCCGTGGGCTTGTAGCCCTGGGGCAGCTTGGCAGGCTTGTAGGCGCGTTTGGGTTTGGGTGCCGCCTTGACGGGTGCCGGTGCCGCTTTGGCGATGGGTTTGGTTTTTGCGGCAGGTTTTGCGGTGGATTTCATAGTTGGAGCAGCTTTCCTGACGAGGCTTGCCGCAGGTTTGGCGACAGGTTTTTGGGGGCTGGATTTTTTGGCGGCGGGTTTCGCCGTTTTCTTTGCCGATGATTTCGCCATAGGTGCAACCTTCACTGGGGGTTAAAGAAATCACTAGCTGCTTAAAATAAGGAATCCCGGGCGCCGCTGCAAGGGGCTTGCATGCGCTATACACAAATTAAAATGTCAGCCCTCCGGGGTGCCGGGCGCCGATAGCGGCACGGTAATGCCCGACATTTCGAGTTTGGCCAGCTCGACCGCCGCGCGCACCTCGATTTCGTTGAGGATGCTCATCAGCTCGGGGTCGGTGGCTTCGCCGCGCTCCTCGGCCAGCAAGTGTTCGAGCTGGCGCAGCGTGCTGTAGGGCAGGCTGCCGATCAGCAGTGCATCGCGCAGGTTGGCAAGCATGTCGAGTGTCAGCCGCCCGCGTTTGGCGGCCTTGCGGCGGCGGGCCTCGCGCTCGTCCACCTCCTGCGCGCCGAGCAGTCCGCCCAGCGCGCCGACGGCACCGATGCCGCCCGCTGCCTCGATCGTGCCGACGCCCTCGGCCTGCGCCAGCGCCTCCGCAAAGCCGGGTGCGGCAACGTTCCCGGCGCGTTTGGTTGGGCGGGCGGGGGCGACGGGCCGGGTATATCCAACTTTTTCGATCATGATACTGCCGGTTATAGAGGAGCCGCCCCGGCGATGCAATACGGCGCGCGGGTTGCACACAGGGGAGGCGCCTGCGGGTAAAGGGGTGGTGACTTATATAAAAAAGCAAGGCAAGTCGCGCGTTTGGCGAAGTTGGCATGATTGTCGCATAACCGATGGCAATCCACGCCGGTAATCCGGCAGACGCCAACCAGACGATGCATGACAGAGATGACCATGAAGCCGACGCCCCACCTCGCCACCAAGCGCCCGTTACCGCTCCTGCCCCGCTGCATGGCGATGGCGGCGCTGCTGTTTGCGGTGCTGGTGGCTGGACCGGTCAACGCCGCGCGCATCAAGGATGTAGTGGCGTTCGAGGGTATCCGCGACAACCTGCTGCTCGGCTATGGGCTGGTGGTCGGCCTGAACGGCTCGGGCGATAAATTGCAGAACAACGCCTTTACCGAGCAGAGCTTAATCGGGTTTCTCGAGCGCCAGGGCGTCAACACGCGCGGCGTGCAGCTGAAATCGAAAAACGTCGCGGCAGTGACGGTGACGGCGAAATTGCCGCCTTTCGCCCGTGCGGGCGGCGGGATTGACGTGTCAATCAGTGCGCTGGGCGATGCCAAAAGCCTGCTGGGCGGCACGCTGCTGGCAACCTCGCTCTATGGGCCGGATGGTAATGTCTATGCGGTGGCGCAGGGGCCGGTCACCATCGGCGGATTTGAGGCCACAGGCGGTAGCGGTAGCGGCATCACCAAAGGGGTGCCGACCAACGGCTTCATCAGCAACGGTGCGACGGTCGAGCGCGAGATTGATTTCCGCCTGAACGATATGGCGAGTGTGCGCCTGTCGCTGCGCAACCCGGATATTACGACGGCAAGCAATGTCATGCGGGTCATCAACCAGCAGGTGGGGGCGGGCGTCAGCCGCGTCGAGGATCCGGGTACGGTGACGGTGACGGTGCCGACGGCCTACAAGGGCGATGTGGTCGGCCTGCTGGCCGATATTGAAACGCTGGCCGTCAGCACCGATCAGCCCGCCCGCATCGTGGTGGATGAAGCAACCGGCACGATTGTCATGGGCGAGAATGTCCGCATCAGCACCGTGGCGGTGGCTCAGGGTAACCTGATTGTAAAAATCGAGGAAACGCCGCAGGTGTCGCAACCCAACCCCTTCGCGCCGGAAGGTGCCGAGACGGTGGTGGTGCCGCGCAGCGACGTTACCGTCAGCGAACAGTCGGGCAACAAGATTGCTGTCCTGCAGGAAGGCGCGACGCTGAAAGATCTCGTCGGCGGCCTGAATGCCCTGGGTATCGGCCCGCGCGACCTGATTACGATTCTGCAAACCATCAAAGCCGCCGGCGCTCTGCAGGCTGATATTGAAACCCGTTAGCGCCACGAGAACAGGAACGCATGATGAACCCTTTACGCAGTGCCACCTTATCACCCACGGATACCGATATGATCGCGATTAAAGAAGCTGCCAACCGCCCCGTCTCCGGCCTGAAACTCAAAGGCGCCCGGCCCGATGCCGCCAAAATCGACGGCGTCGCCAGCGAGTTCGAGGCGCAATTTATTTCGCAGATGCTGTCGAGCATGTTCTCGACCGTCGATACGAAGGAAGCCCTCGGCGGCAGCGAAAGCGAGGAAATGTATCACTCGTTGCTGGTCGATGAGTACGGCAAGATTCTCGCGCGCAGCGGCGGGGTCGGCGTCGCCGATCAGGTCAAGCGTGTCATGATTCACCAACAGGAAGTGGAATAGGTTATGCAGCCCCACCATCCCCATCAATTGCCCAATGCTGCCTTGCGGGCTTCGCTGAGTATCGACGGGTTGATGCAGGCGACCTTGCGCCTGAGCGATATTCTGGCCGAGGAAAGCGAGCATATCGGTGCGCGACGTTTCAAGGAGCTGCCACGGCTGCACGACGAAAAACTGCAACTGACGGCGCTGCTCGAAAACTATCAGCGCCTGCTGGCGAGCGACCCGGGGTTTCTGCGCAACGCGGATGAACCGATGCGCGAGGAGTTGTTGCTGCGGGCCGATGACCTTGCCTTCAGCGTTGAGGATAATTTCCGCAAGGTCTCGGTGGCGCGGGCGGTCAACAGCCGTGTGATGCAGGCCATCATGGATGTGATGAGCGAGCAGCACCGCCCCGGAACCTATGGCCCCAAAGGCATCCCCGCGCAGACGGGCGACCTCGCGCTTTCCATGAACCTCAACCAGCGGGCATGACATGTCACTCGCCCTTGCACTGAATAACGCGCTTTCGGGATTGCGGGTCAACCAGCAGTCGATTGCGGTGCTGTCGCAGAACATCGCGAACGTCAATACGGCGGGGTATTCGCGCCAGATTATCAACCAGTCGGCGGTAACGGTGGCGGGGTTTGGCAGCGGCGTGCAAATCGACGAAATTACCCGCAAGATTGACAAATACCTCCAGCGCTCGGTGCAGACGCAAGGCTCGAACAATGCAACCAGCCAGACATTCGATGTGTATTTTCAGCGCATTCAGGCGTTGCTGGGCCGTCCGGGTTCCGCCAACTCGATTGATAGTTATGTGACCTCGTTTTTCAACTCGGTGCAGCAACTGGCCGAAACGCCGGAAACCAATTCGCTCAAGAGCAATGCGATTGCCTCGGCCAACCTGCTGGCATCGCAGATTTCGGATCTGGCGATTAATGTCCATGATTTGCGCTATCAGGCCGATCAGGAAATCGGCGATGCCGTTTCGACCATCAACAGTTCGCTCGACCGGCTGAAGAATATCAACGATGCGCTGACGCAGGCAAAATCGCTCGGGCAATCGACCAGCGAGCTGCTCGACAGCCGCGACCGCGAATTGCGCACGCTTTCCGAGAATATTGATATTTCGGTGACCTTTGCCGAAAGCGGCAGTGTCAGCGTGGTGACCGGCAACGGGATGGCGCTGGTAGAAGACGGTGTGCGCCACCAGCTCAGCTACAGCCGGGCGTCTTCGTTGAATACGTTTGTTAACGATGAAACCCTGAACGCCGTGCAGGTGCTGACGCTCGACGACGACGGCAGGCAGATTGGTGCGCCTTCGCAGCTCATTGCCGGCGGCCAGTCGAAAAACATCATTTCGGGCATTTCCGCCGGGAAGCTGGCCGGGTTGCAGCAGGTGCGCGACGTGAAGTTCAACGAAGTGCTCGACCAGCTCGATTCACTGGCCAGCCGCCTGCGCGACAGTGTGAACGCCATCCATAACAACGGCTCGGGGTTCCCGCCCGCCACATCGCTGACCGGCGAACGCGAGGTGCGCGCGAGCGATCAGTTCAACTGGCAGGGGCTGGTGCGTATTGCGGTATTGCGCCCGGATGGCCAGCCGGTATCGTCGGCCTATGCCGATGAAACTTTCACCGGGATTCGGCCACTGACGATTGATCTGGCCCGGCTCGATTCCGGCCAGGGCAACGGCAAGCCGACCCTGCAGACGATTGTCGATGAAATTAACAACCATTTCGGCGCCCCCGGCAACAAGGCGAAGCTCGGCAACCTCAACAATATCCAATTGGCTTCGGATACGAACGTGCTGCCCAGCGGCGCCCCGGCGCTGTTCAATTTCGACCTCGACCTCGAAAATATCAGCAGCGATACCAGCAAGGTTTTTGTCACAGGGGTCACCGTCAGGGATGACGCCGCTATCGACATTACGAGCGTGACGCAGACTGCGCCGAGTATTTCGATTGCCACCACGTCAAGCTACACAACGACCATCGGCACGCCGGATGTGACCATCAACCTTGTGTCGCCGCCGAACGTGACGGTGGGCGAAACGATTTTCCTTAATGCACCGAGCGGGCCGGTCAACGGCATCCCGGCGGTAAACCTGACGGGATTTTTCACCGTCACTTCGGTCATCGGCAATTCCGTCACTTTTACTGCCGGGGCGAATGCGACCGCGACCGGCCCGGTCAACGATGCGGGCAACATCCAGGCCTTCCCGCCCTATGGTGCGGTGCCGGCCGGGTTCCAGGAGCGCACGCGCGACAAGGGCCAGATGCAGGTGGATCTCAGCGCCAATGCAGGGTCAGAATACTATGACATTACGCTTAATGTTTCGGTCGTCGATGGGGCGGGTGTCATCAGCAGCGCCCCCATCACCTACCGGGTCGATAACAACCAGATCAACGTCTTTAACAAACGCTACGATACGCGGGCGGTGGGCGCGCCGGGAACCATGGTGCTGCCCGGCACCTCGCAGGAATCGCTGCGGGCGATACTGGTCGATGCTAACGGGGTGGAGCTGCCGACCCTCAACGGCAAATATGTCGATGGGCCGGCCTTCCTGAAAATCATCGGCGGCAATGCGGGTGAATCCTATGGCGTGGCGATTGACGAACTGGATTCGCAACAGCTCGGCAAGCCCGATGGTGCGCCGGCAGAAGCGGGAACCAACTGGGGATTCTCGCATTATTTCGGGCTGAATAACTTTTTCGCCAGCAACAGCCTCACCGCGACGGGGGATGCGCAAAAGGGCAGCGCCGTTAATCTGCGGGTGCAGGACCGCTTGCTGGCCAATGCCAGCCTGATTTCGACCGGGTCGCTGGTGCGGCAGGAGAAAAGCGTCGCGACCAACAATAACGACGTCTACACCTATGTGCGTTTTTCGGGCGATAATTCGGTGGCGCAACGTCTGGCGAAGCTGAACTCCGACGTTATTTCCTTCGATGCCGCCGGTGGCCTGCCGGCCACGTCGCAGTCGTTGCAGGGGTATAGCAGCCAGGTGCTGGGGTTCCTCGCGCAGCGATCCTCGGAGGCGCGCGACAATGCCGTCAATGCGCAAACCCTGTTCGATGGGTTCGTCAGCGAGTCCGAGGCGGGGAGCGGCGTCAACCTCGACGAAGAGCTGGCCAACACGATTACGTTCCAGAACGCGTATTCGGCGACGGCGCGGGTTATCAGCATCGTCAATCAAATGTATGAATCGCTACTAGAGACGTTTTAGGGAGAAATAGCATGGTTGCTTCACGGATTGGAAGCTTATCGCTGATTAACGACACGCTGCGGGATGTCACCACCTCGCAGACAAAGCTGTCGGAACTGCAGAACCAGATATCAAGCGGGTTGAAGTCGCGCGATTTCGCCGGGCTTAACGGCAGCGTCGAGCAGTTTACGCAGGTGAATGGGCAGATTGAACGCGCGGCGCAATTCAACGTCAATAACCAGCTGAATATCAGCAAGCTGCAGACAGCTGACACGGCGCTGAGCAATATCGTCGATATTGCCGACCGGATTAAAACCGCCATCATCGGCGCGAACGGGGCGACCCTGCAAACGGCGAACCTGCCGCAGGTGGTGGGGGATTTGCTGGCATCGCTGGCGGGGGAGCTGAACACCACCTTCAACGGCAATTATATCTTTGCCGGCACCGATACCTCAAACCCGCCGGTGCCCTCGACAAGCGCCACCAACACGCTGGTTGGCCTGCCGGATGATAATTATTATGTGGGCGCCAAACAGGACGTCACCCTGCGCGCCGATGAACGCACCGAAATCGCGTTTCCTGCCCGCGCCGATGACATTGCTTTCCAGAAGATTTATGCGGCAGCCAAACAGGCGATTTCCGCCGCCATCACCGGCGACCCGACGCAGTTGCAGCAGGCGCAACAGTTGATTCAGGACGGCCAGAAAGACCTGGTGACGGTGCGTTCCCGCATTGGCGGCGCGGCGCTCAACATTCAGGCGATTGATGGCCGCCTCAGGGATTTAAGCAGCTACTGGAAACAATTGTCCGACGGGGTGAGCAAAACCGACATTGTCGCCGCCTCGACGGAGGTGGCGGGGTATCAGTCCATCCTGCAGGCGACATTCCAGGTCTATGCGCGTTTAAGTCAATTACGGCTCTCGGATTTTCTGAGGTAGTTGATCCCCTGAAAACCACCTGTTTACTTGCAACAGGCGGTTACTATGCTAAAGTGCAGACAGGCTGCCTTTGGCGTGACACGAAGTTACCAACCCAAGGAGAGGCACATGTTGCGAGGAGAATTTCGGATGACCAGCGGTGGTCCAGCGGTAATAGGCCAGTCGATACTTTCCGCGCCTGTTTCCGAGGCCGAAGAGATGGAGACCCGTTTTGGCCGCATTGCGGTGCAGCCGAAACAGTCGATTTACTTCCCGACCGGCTTGCTTGGCATGCCCGACCGCGTGAATTACTGCCTGACGCATTTTCCCTCCGAGAAAATGGCCCGCTTCAAATTGCTGCAATCGCTTGACGATGCGGCGTTGTCGTTCATCACCCTGCCGGTGGATTTGCACAACCCGATTATCGAGGCGGCCGACCTTGAACAGGCGGTGCGCGACCTCGACATGACACAGGGCGAAGTGGCAGTGCTGCTGATGGTGACGGTACACCGCGAATCGGGTGCGGCCAGATTGTCGGTCAACGCCCGTGCGCCGGTGCTGGTGGATGTGGCGCGCCGCGTCGCCGCCCAATATGTGTTCCCGCACACCAAATACCTGATCCGCCAGCCGCTTTCATTGTAACAATATTTTTTTTCGGATAGTTTCCATGAACCCGACGCGGATGCACATCAAGGCGGTGGAGCGCTTCTCCTGCCTGGGCAGCGAATGCCCCGACACGTGCTGCAAAGGCTGGGGTATGCAGCTGACGGCGGAAACGGTGGCCAAATATACCAGCGAGGCCCCCGAGCTGCTTGCGGCCGTCAGCAGCGGCGAGTCCGAGTTCATCATGCGCCGCGACCCGGCGACGGATTATTGCGTGAAGTTCGAGGGCGGGCTGTGCAGCATCCATCGCGATTACGGCGAGGACTTCCTCGGCGATGCCTGCCATTTTTATCCGCGTATCACCCGTGCGCTGGGCGGCACACTGCTCACTTCGGCGGCGCTTTCCTGCCCCGAGGCGGCGCGGCTGATGCTCTACGCGGAAGATGGCGAAGAGGCGTTTGCAACCAGTGAGCGCCGCGCGGTGCGCACGCCCTATTCCCTGCGCAATGTTCTGCCCGAGGGCCTCGATGCCGACGCCGCACTCGGGATTCATCAGACATTTCTTGCGGTGGCGGGGGATACACAGTTCAGCGCCAGCTATAACCTCATGCGGGTGAGCGCGATTGCCCGCGCCATCGAGATGCAGCCCGCGAATGCCTGGGCGGAGGCGGTGCCGCTCTACCGGGCGATGGCCGAAAGCCGCATCCCTGCCGCCGAGCCGCAGCCGGTCGATATTTTTAACCTGCTGCATGCGTTGCAGGGGCTGGTCGCGGCCAGCCGCAACCCGCGTCCGGCGCTGCTGGCACGGATTGCGGCAATGGCGCAGGCGCTCGGCGCGCAGTTTGCCGAAAACGGTGCCATCGTGCTGGCGGAGGATGCCGCCACCTACGCCCTGCGGGTGCTGGCACGGATACGCGCGCAGGGTAATCGCCCCGAAATGCAGGCGGTGTTGCGGCATTATGTGCAGGCGCAATTGTCGCAGGCGCTGTTCCCGTTTGCGGGGTTTGGCGGCACACTGAGTGAGCGGGTGACTGTCATCGGCGTGCGGCTCGCGACAGTGCGTCTGGCGCTTGCGACGCTGGGCGAAGCGCCAGACGAAGCAGCGGTGGTGGAGGCGATCTACACGCTTTCACGGTTCATGGACCATCTCGCCGACCCGACCCTGTCGCTGCAGATTTACCGCGAGACCGGCTGGGTGCGCGAATCCCGTCTGCGCGCCCTGATTGGCGAGTGATGTTTTGCGGCCACAGCGCCGCCGTCTGAATCCACAAAAACCGGTATGGGATAAAAATCCGCATGACAGGCAGGCTGTTTTGTGGCATGGTGAACAGGATTGAGGCAGTGTGACAGATGTCATCGCTGCTTCGCGTTTGAGGGTAATGGCGGTTCTTAAGCGGGTTCTCCGCAGCGTGCCAAAATTATTTTTGAATGAACGTCGTGTTGTTAACGCTAATTTAACGAATTGGCGGTAATGATGCAAACATACACTCGGGAAAACCCGGAGACATGATGTTTCCAGCTTTCGGGTGTGTGGTGGGCATGTAGCCCTGGTGAAGTTTAACAATCCAAGTAGGAGAAGTATAATGGCTAACTCTATTATTTCGAATATCGCTGCGTTCAATGCGCAGGGTAACATTAACCGGGCGTCGAGCAGCGCCTCTTCCTCCATCGCCCGCTTATCGAGCGGTAACCGCATCACCCAGGCATCGGACGACGTGGCCGGTCTGGCAACCGGTACCGCGCTGCGTACGCAGGTGACAACCCTTCGTACCGCACTGGCCAACGCCGCACAAGGCACCAGCCTGCTGCAGGTGGCGGATGGTTCGCTCAGCCAGATCGTGGATATTCTGCAACGTCAGAAAGCAATTGCGGTGCAGGCATCTTCGGGTCAGCTGACCGATAGCAACCGCGCCCTGTTGAACCAGGAGTTCAGCGCGCTGACGTCGGAGATTGACCGTATCGCAGCCAGCACCAACTTCAACGGTGTGGGTTTGTTGAACGGTGGTCTGGGTACGTCCACCACGCTGTTTAACCTCGATGCGACGGCAGTAAAGAACACCGTTCTGGGTGGGACCATTACCGGGTCGGCCGTAGGTACCACGGTGGCGGCGGTGAGTGTCATCGAGGCCTACAACACGCAAACCGGTGCGGCGACGCGCGGTGTTGCTGCGGCGGGTTCGCTGAATGTTACCGACAGTGGCGGTACGCTTTTAACCAACGCGCAATTCGCTAACGTTAACAGCTCGCTTTCAGGTGGCCTTAGCAACTTCAAAATCTCCGATGTGGTGATTGGGGTTTCGGCGACATTCAGCGTTGATATCGGTGGTTTGACCTATACCGGTAACTATGTGAATGCAGCTACCAGCGTACTGGTGAGCAACGGGAATACGTTCGTAAACCTCGGCGTGGCGGCTATCGGCCTGACCAGCGTTTCGGATGCGGAAACCGGGATTGCCGCTGCAGCTAAAGCGTTCGCAAACACCAGCATTTTCCGTAACCTCGGGGTTACCGGGGTGGACTTCACGGGGACCCGCCTGGCGGGCGTCACGGGGACGGCGGCCGATATCGGTATTGCCGGCCTGCGCCTGAGCAGCTCGGATGCCGTCATCAGTAATTTCCAGTATGCTGGGAATACCGGTGCGGCCAACACCAGCCGCATAACCGTGGACATTAACGGCCAGCAATTCGTGGCGACGGGCGTGAAAGATGCCATCGCAACGGGTACGGGCCGGATTGCCTTCCAGTCGGCGGATGCACAAACGTTTGTCATCGACCTTGCGGGGCTGACCACGGCGTTTACCAACATCCGTACCGACGCCATTGAGCAGGCTGCGTTGATTAACGCCCTGAATCAGGGCTTCTCGCGTGCTGGTTCCGGCCTTAACTTCTCGGTGGGCTCGGCTGCGACGGATAGCATCAAGGTTTCGCTGAGCAGTGCCGGTTCGACGTCGCTCTATAACGGGGCAACGCTGGACGTCACCTCCTCGGCTTCGGCGGCCGCCGCTTCGTTGGTGCTGGATGCAGCACTGAACACGGCGACCTCGCTGCGGGCTTCGGTGGGTGCGTTGCAATCACGGTTCAACTTCGCTTCGAACGCGATTCAGTCCTCGATTGAGAACCAGGATTCGGCACGTAGTTCGCTGCTTGATACCGATGTTTCGTCTGAGTCGACCGCGTTCTCGAGCGCGCAGGTTCAGCTGCAAGCCGGTATCGCCGTGTTGGCGCAAGCCAACCAGTTGCCGCAAAGCCTCCTGAAGCTTCTCAACTAGTTCGTTGAGTCGTTCAGAGGTTTTGACCGACTGACTAAAAGGGTGGGAGGTGCCGTCACGGCGCTTCCCACCCGAAGAACATTAAGTTCTGAATAAAAAAATAAATGGAGCATGACAATGACTATCAACCTGCAGGCTGGGGGATTTTCCCCTCAGATTTTGCCGGGTGCACGCAGCACAGATATTCAGGTCGCACAAAAACAAATAGAATCAAGTCCTGAGTTTCTGCCTGCCCCTGGTGCTAACAATGGTGAAGCCGTCTTTACGCCCGAACAGGCGCGTTACGGGCAAGTGAAGCAGGCGGCGCAACAGCTCGCCGGAGAGCTGTTTCCGGTCAGTGACCGCAGCTTTACCATCTACAAGGATACATCCGGTCAATACATCACCCGCTATGTCAGCCTGCTCGACGGGAAAGTGACGTACATCCCCGAGCAGAAGCTGTTGCAGGCGTTTGAGCGCAGCCAGAGCAGCAGCGCGCAGGCGGTGGTGCGGTTACAGGCTTAACGGCGCAGCCATGCCAAACGGCATGGCTGTTGCACATAACGGCATGGCTGTTGCATATATTGCTTTGGTGCCGGTGGCGCGGTGGCGCGATGCGGCGTGCGCAGGGTCAGGCTTTTACGCGAAGGTAGGGTTCCATGGTTACGGAAATCACATTGGGGACATTCGGCACGCAGGGCGGCAAAACCGTCCTCACGGGGGGTGCCTCGAAGATTGACACAAAGGGGTTGATCGACAGTCTGGCGGCGGCCAAACGTACGCCTGCGGTGCGGCTTGAAACCAAGAATACGGCGATTGACGGGCAGACGGCGGCGCTCAACGACCTCAAGACTATTTTTGCCAAGTTTCAGGCGGCGGTGGATACGTTGCGCAACCCCCCGGGGGTGGACGTGGACAGCAAGAATATTTTTCAATACCGCACCGCGAGCGTGACCACGAGCACCGGGGCGACCGCCAGCAACTTTCTCGATGTAACTGTCCAGCCCGGCGCGGTGGCGCAGAGCTACACGATCAATTCAATTACCCAGCTGGCCTTCCAGACCAAGCAGCAATCCGGTAATTTTCTGCTGGCCGATAGTTCGACCGCTTCTGCCGTCACCGCGAACGGCGTGCCGACGGCAGGGCTGTTCGAGGCGGGAACGATTAATCTGCGGGCGGTGGATGGCACGGTCGGCGGCATTCCGCTGACGTTGAGTGAAGGTGATTCGCTGGAAACGGTGGCCAGCAAATTCAACGAGATTTCAAGCCGCACGGGCATTCAGGCCTCAGTGCTGACGGTGGCGACCGGCACCTACAAGCTGATTTTTACGGCGACCAAACCGGGCACCACTTTCGGGTTCGACCTCAGCCAGACGGCGCCGGTGGCAGGGGCGGGCATCGAGAGCGACCCGGCGGGGGTGTTTTCACAACTGGCGGCAATCACCACCACGCAAACGGCGCAGAACTCGCTGTTTACGATTGATGGGGTGGCCATCAGCCGCGAGAGCAACTCGGTTTCCGATGCGCTCGATGGCGTGACGTTTACGCTCAAGCAGCCGACCAGTTCGGGCACGATCGGGGTAAGCATTGTCCCCGATACGGCGCTGGTGAGCAGTGCGATTACGCAATTTGCGGATGCGTATAATGAATTCAAACTCTTTGCCGCGAACCAGTCGCTGCTCGATGAGAACAGCCAGCCGAAGGAAACCTCGGTGCTCTATAACAATGCGACGTTCCGCAACATTGTGGCCGCGGTCAGCAGTGAGGTGTCGCGCGTGGTGGCGGGCATTACGGGCAGCGGCAACCCGTCGCAGTTGAGCGATATTGGCCTCAAGCTCGAGAATTTCGCCGGCGACGATACCAACCCGGAAACCAAGAATATCCTGACGCTCGATACGGATGCGCTGCAATCGGCGCTGCTTTCGAACTTCGACGGCGTGCGCAAGCTGTTTGAATACCAGCAGGTGAGCGATAATTCGAGTTTCCTGACCTCGAAGCGCTCGAACAACCTTAATATTTCGAGCTTTCAGGTGGTGATTGATAGTGTGGGGGGAACCTATCAGGCAACCTATACCGATCCTACTTCGGGGTTAATCACGGTGGATTTTGTGGCAACGGCGATTGCGGGCGGCGGGGTAAGCCTGAAAGGCCCGGTAGGCAGTGCGTTGGAAGGGTCGGAATTTGTCTTTGCTGCGGCGGGCAGCGCCACCATCAATGTTTCGCTGACGCAGGGTTTTGGTGATCGTTTCTATAACCTCATCGACGGCTTCACCAATGCAGTCAACGGTACCGTCACGACCGAGCTTTCGACGCTGAACGACGCCAAAACCCGCAACACGACGGAAATCACCACGATTGATGAAAGGATCTCCCGCTTGCGCGATCAGCTGGTGCAGCAATTTGCCAATCTCGAAGCCGCCCTGAGCAAGGCCAATAACCTCCTGCAACTGCTTGACGCTCAGGCCAATGCACGCAATAATGCCTAGGCACTGTTGTTAACTCCTGTTCCACCTGTCTTTTGGCGATTCCTGGCTGCAAATTTCAGGCTGATTTTTGAAATAGAATGACTATTCCTGCAAACCATCCTAAAATTTTCGCTCAAAAATCACTCAAAATCCGGACAAAACAGGATTTAACAACAGTGCCTAAAAGCATTTTCGTGGGTAAGCTATCATGAATCAACCACATGCCGGGCTGTATAAGGCCTATCACCGCGCCAGCCATACGGTGGGCAAAACCCGTCAGGTCGTGATGCTGTATGACGGGATGATCCGCTTCCTGCAGCAGGCTGCCGAGGCCATCGAGAAAAAGGATTATGAGGCGCGTTACCACAAGCTGGCGCGGGTGTCGGATATTATCATCGGGCTGCAATCATGCCTTGATTTTGAGGCGGGCGGCCCTTCGGCGAAGGGGCTGTATGATTTCTACGCCGCGCTCGATGCGCGCATTTTTGCCCTGCACCGCAGTAATGACCTCAAGGCGTGCCGGGCGATTATCGCCGAAATCAAGGACATGCGCGACGCCTGGGACGGGATCGACCGTGGCGGCGAAATGAAGGCGCAAGGAGAAGCGGCAAAACCTGCCGCAGGGCTGCCGGACTCAACCACCGTTTCGGCCTGAATACCGCGCCGCGCGGCTTTCTTCACCCACCCTATTCCTGAGTTGGCACGCAGCTTGCTTCTCATCGACAAACTTCTTTTTGTCGTGAGGATTTATGTTGCAGCCTGGCGGAGTGAATGCGCTGATGGCGCTGATTGGGGCGCCAAACCCTCAGGGCACAGCCCTTTTAGCAAATGGGGAAGAAGGCGGGCTTGCCGGGCAGTTTTCGCAATTGCTGGGGGATCTGGGCAAATCGTATGACGATCAGTCGGGCGCGCAGCAGTTTTCGCAGGGCAGTTTACTGAAGGGTAATTCGCTGGCGGCGTTAAGCGCGCAGGAAATGCCGGGCGCGAGCGGCAATCCGCTGGCGGAGCTTCTGGGCGCACACGACCAGGTCATCGCGCCGGGCGACGTCGCCGCACTCGTCACGCGGGTGGATGCGGTGCTGGTGCAACATCCGACCGCCGCCGGAACGCAAGCGCTTTTGCAGCTTAAGGAACAATTGCAGCAGATCGCCCAAACCGGCACGCCGAGAACCATTGGGGAAGTTTTGCAGGCCGTCCCCGCCATTAAGGAAGCGAAGCTTTCGCTCGTGGGCCTTACGGCGCTGCTCGCGGTGGCAAAGCCTGAATCCGCTGAAGTGGCAGAGGAGGCGTCGGCGGTTGTTGCAGCATTGTTGCAACCTGTGCCGACGGCGATTTTTCGTCCCCATTCGGCAGATGATGCAGCGGCGCAAAGAGCGGCAGATGAAGCGCAGAAAAAAGAATCCGACGCCCTGAACACGGTCAGCGTCATCGTGCCGCTGGCAGCCATCAGCATCCGCCCGGTGGCGGATATCGGTATCGCCGCGCCGCGCGCCGATCTGGATGCGGCCATTCCGCCCCTGACGCTTGCCGGCGCGGGTGAGGAGAGCCTGCCTGAGATCAATCTGCCGACATTAACGGCAGAATCTGCCGCCCGTAAGGCGGATGCGGCGGGCGTATTCCAGAGCCTTGCGGCAGCGGCAGGCGCCGCGCAGGAAGGCGGCAAGCCGATTGAAATCAGCGGCGCGTTCGAGGATAAAACCGTCACCGCGCTTTCGAACCTCTCGCCGACGGCTGGCCACAGCGCCACCCAGACACTACGCGCTGCGCAGCCGGTGGATATCGTCGCCACGCCCGGTTACATTAACCATGCGCCGGTGAGCGAGCAGGTGCGCGTCGCCGTGCATCAGGCCGCGCAGGATGGTATCGCGCGGATGACCGTGCAGCTTGACCCGGTGGAGCTGGGGCGGGTCGAGGTGAATATCCAGACTAACCGCGAAGGCCAGACGCAGATTTTGTTTCTGGTCGATAAGCCCGACACGTTCGACCATCTGAGCCGCGATGCGCGCATGCTGGAACGCTCCCTGCAGGAAGCAGGCATCAAGGCCGATGCGGGCAGTATGCAGTTCAACCTGCGCCAGCCGCCGCAACCGCAGCAGCTTCATTCCGATCTTGGCGGTCAGGGGCAAAATCCGCATCAGGGGCAGCCACACGCGCCTGCCAACGAAGGCCGGGCTGGCGCGCATACTACGCACGCGGCGGTGGAAACCGTGCATCACCAGTATCTTTTTAACGTCCGTGAGGGCGTGGATATCAGCGCTTAGGAGGCTTGAATGGAAACCGATCTGATTGCTTCGGGTGGGACGGTGAATACGGGGGGGCTGAATGCCGCCACCTCTTCGCGTACCAGTGCCAATGCCTCGCAGACGCAACTGTCGAGCGACATCAACTTTTTTCTGAAAATGCTGACGACGCAGCTCAAAAATCAGGATCCATCGGCGCCGATGGACACCAACCAGTTCACCCAGCAGATCGCACAGTATTCCGGGGTGCAGCAACAGGTAAACACCAACGCGACGCTCGAAAAATTGCTGGCTGCGAGCAAACAATCGGGCATCACCACGGCCGTTGGCTATATCGGTAAGGAAATCGAGAGCAAGGGAAATACCGGCGATGTTATCGCGGGGCAGGGGGCATTCAGCTATGTGCTGCCCAAGATTGCCAATTCAACCGAAGTGACGATTAGCGACGCGCTCGGGCGGGTGGTATTCCGTGGCAATGGCGACACCAAGGAAGGTCGCAATCTGGTGATATGGGATGGCATCAACAGTGAAACCGGCGCGCAGGAGCCAGATGGCACTTACACGATTGCGATTAATGCGCTCGACACGCAGAACAAGCCCCTGCTGGCCGAGCCGCGCTCTGTGGGAATCGTCAGCGGTGTCGAGAACGATAGTGCCGGCAACACCTTGCTTCAGGCGGGCAATCGCACCGTGAAGTTCGAGGATGTGCTGGCGGTGCGAGCCATCTCGCGCGCGAATATTTAGGGGATTTTTTGAGGCGAACGCTCACTTGGCATGAGTTTCGCATAGCAGTGAGGAAGAGGAACGATCGCCGCCCACGCGGCGCAATACCGGAAAATAATACGACAGGAGGAAGTTATGAGTTTATACGGCGCATTATTCGGGGGCGTATCGGGTCTGGCGGCCCAATCGAGCAAAATTGGTACGATTTCCGACAACATCGCAAACGTGAACACCGTCGGCTATAAGCAGGCGACAGCCACGTTCTCCTCGCTGGTGGTGAACTCCAGCAGCGCCGTTTCCTTCCAGACGGGCGGTGTACGCGCCGGGACACGCCTCGACATCGACAAACAGGGGCTGTTGCAATCGACCCAATCGCCGACCGACCTTGCGATTTCCGGCGGCGGATTCTTCGTGGTACGCAGCGTGCCCGATGGCAGTGTCGGAGGGACGGCAGCCACCCCGCTTTACACGCGGGCCGGTTCCTTCTCGCCGGATGCACTCGGCAACTTTGTCAATGCGCAGGGGCAATTTCTGCAGGGCTGGCCGCTTGACCGCGATGGCCGCCTGCCGGGTGAAGTCGGCAACCCGAACACGACCGCGTTCACCAACTTCGATTCGCTGAAGCCGGTCAACGTCGAGACCGCCTCGGGCGTGGCGCAAGGCACCTCGACGCTGGCACTGGGTGCCAACCTCAAGGCCAGTGAAGTCATTTTCCCAGGGGAATCGGGGACGCTGCTATCCGATGCCAGCAACGCCGCGAACCTCAACCTTGCTGCCGACAAGATTTATGTCGGCTCGGAATTCGGTCTGGCTTCGGCGGATTCGTCGCGCCGTGGTGACCAGTTCTCGGTCTCGACCGGTAATGGCCTGCAATTCAACTATGAATTCGGCGGGTTCACGATTGGTCGCAGCATTACCACGCCCATCGGAGCCAATAACTTCGGGGATGCCGGTGCCGACAACACGGCCAGCATCGCCCTGAGTGCCGCGTCGGATATTAAGTTCGATACCGGCTCTTCATTCCTGATTACCATCCCCAGCCACGGGTTAATTGGCGGGGATCAGGTGACGCTGACCGGCTTTGCCGCCGCCGTGGGTGCCACTCCGGCCTCGGAATTAAATGCGCAGCATGTGGTGCAGCGCGTGGATGCTGACACCTTGCGCATCACGGTTTCGACCGCGCATGGCGGCGTGGCGGGCGCGAACGCCGGCCCCGGTGTCGGCCCCACAGCCGATACACGGCAATTCCAGGGGAATGTGCTCGATGCGTCGAGCGCCACGCAGACTTTCCTCGGCCAGACGGGAACGGCAAGCTTTACCACCGCATCGCAGACCTTCACGATTACCACCGCGACGACGGGCACACAGACTTTCCGTTACTCGGCCACGGCCCCAAATACATTGAGCGGCGAATTCAACAACCTCAACTCACTGGCTTCGGCGATTGATTCGGTCAACGGCCTGACGGCGCGGGTGACGAGCGGCCGCCTTGTGGTGGGGGCGGAGGATGCCTCGCAGGCCGTCACCTTTGCCAACGGCGACGCGGTCGGCACCTCGACGCAGCGCGGTATCGACTGGCTGGAAGAGCTGGATTTAAGCAACATTGCCATCGGCAACCGCCGCTTCTCGAGCCTGCAGGGGCTGGCCAACCTCGTCAATAGCGATGATGGCGTCAGTGCGGTGGTCAATAGCCCACTTTCGAGCGCCACACTCGATATCCGGGTAGATGATCCGCTGGATACGATTACTTTCTCGGATGTGCCGGATGTCAATTTCAGCATCCCCGTCGCGGGGACGCCGATTGCCATTCCCGCCGGCACCTTCCCTGTGGGATCGGCCATTGACCTCGTGATTACCGATGCGGCGCAACCCGCTACACTTAACCCCGGCGATAGTGTTTACATCTCGGGGTTGACGAACGGCCTTGGTGGCCTGCCCGGCGCCTTCCCGAACGGTGGCCCCTATCAGGTGATTGCCAAAACGGCGGGCACCTACACGGTGCGCATCCCGGCCCCTGCTGCGGTCACGCTTGCCGGCGGTAACTTCGCCGCTGCTGCTGCCAACAAGGTGTCGATTGCCGGGGAATCCAACCAAGGCAGCCTGCTGGCACATCTGGGCATGGTGACATCGCTGGGTGGAGCGGCCTACACGCCGCAGACGACCGGGGTGCTCGGGCCGCGTTACGATCCGACCGGTGCCATCGGCAAGAACCTGGCCTCGGGCGATATTACGGCACAGTTCAGCCGCAACGTCCGCATCTTTGACAGCCTCGGCAGTGGCCACGATCTGCGCTTCAGCTTTATCAAAATCGCAGATAATTCCTGGGGGGTTGAGGTGCATTCCATTCCCGAAACGGATGTGAGTACCTCGCTGGTCGATGGCCAGGTGGTGACCGGCACTATCAACTTCAACGGCGACGGAACGCTGCGTAGCATTTCGTCGAGCCTGTCGGCCCCGTTCTCCATCAACTGGACCAATGGCGCGATTGCTTCGGATATTACCCTCAATCTTGGGACGGCGGGCCAGCCGTTCGGCACGGTAGGGGCGGCCACCACCGGCTTATCGGATGGGCTGAGCCAGTTCGATTCGGCCTATAACGTGAACTTCGCCAACCAGAACGGCGCACCCGTCGGTCAGTTGGTCAGCGTCGCGATCGACAAGGATGGCATCGTCAACGCCAGCTACTCGAACGGGCAGACGCAGCGCCTGTTCAAAATACCGCTGGCGAGCTTTGCCAACCCGAACGGGCTGGAGGCGCTTTCGGGCAACATCTTCACCCAGACGCGGGCGTCGGGCGAGGTCAACCTGCGCGAGGCCAACACCAACGGTACGGGGACCATCGTCGCGGCGGCGCTTGAGCAATCCAACGTCGATCTGGCTGAACAGCTGACCGACATCATCGTTGCCCAGCGGTCGTATCAGGCGAACACCAAAGTCATTAAAACGGTCGATCAGCTTCTCGATGATTTGAACCGTATTTAAGGGATAGGCGGTGCCCGCGCGACGACCCGTCGGCCCCGTCTTTGAATGTCAAGTCGTCTAGCTCCTTCTTGGGCCCGGATACGCAAGTGTTCGGGCCTCTTTTTGCCAGGCCGGGGCATATCGCAGAAACCTGTTGTTTTTTAGGCGCCTTTACTTCCCATCCGGCGATTTTTGCTTTATGACAGTTTGGTGAAATCTGTGTGTAGGTAATTGCGCGTGGCGTAAAATCTGCTATGAAGCAATTAAGTTTTGTTAACGTTAATGTGGCTTGTGCAGCACAGTTGTGCAGGAAACGTTAGGTAAACGGACATAAACGAATCAACGGGATTCACGTCATGCGTGTTTTTGTTGATAGTGAATTCAACCGAGGTGCCGAAATGACCTACAAAACGAAATTATTTAATTCCCTTAACGTCACGCGGGACGCCCGCAGCAACGCTTCGGACGATGACAACATGCTCGCGGAGCTGATGGCGAACCCGGAATATCTGCGCCATTCCTCGGCGGTGATTAACGACGCCCTCAAGGAAGGGTTCGACGTGCTGCAACTGCCCAACGGTGACATCGTGACGACGGGTACAAAAACCATCGTCAACACCTTCGTGTGGGACAGCGCCGCCCGGCGCCTCGATAAGGCCCGCACCCCGAGCGACAAGCCGCGTGCGCGCAAGGCACCGGCGAAAGCCAAAGCCACGGCCAGGGCAAAAACCAGCGAGAACGCCGAGTAATCAGCGGATTTGAATCGGGGTGATGGCGGTTGCCAGGCCGTTTTCGCCCGTTTCGATGATGGCCCCTGCGAGCGTGCCGGGGCCGCAGGCCGGTTCCATCCGCACTTTGCGGTGTTTCTGCAGGAAGTTTTGCATCGGCCCGGTCGGTTCGAACCCAATAATGGAGTTATAATCCCCGCACATGCCGCAGTCCGTCTGATAGGCGGTGCCTTTGGGTAAAAGGCGCGCATCGGCGGTGGGTACATGCGTATGGCTGCCGACGACCGCCGAAACGCGGCCATCGAGGTAATGCCCCATCGCCTGTTTTTCGCTGGTCGCTTCGGCATGCATATCGACCAGAATCATATCGACATTGGCGCCGAGCTTATAGGGCGCGAGCGCAGCATCGGCGCAGGTGAAGGGGCTATCGAGATATTCGCGGTGGAAGACCTGCCCAAGCAAATGCAGCACCAGCAGCTTTTTTCCGTTGGGCAGGGTGAACAGTTTGCAGCCCGAACCGGCCACCGAGGGCGGGAAATTATGCGGGCGTAGCAGCCATTGCTCGCTGCCCAGCAGAGAAGGGGCGTCTTTCTGGTCGAACACATGGTCGCCGCCGGTGAGTACATCAATAGAGTGCCCTTTGAAATCGCGGATCGTATCGCCCGAAACGCCAAAGCCGCCCGAGGCGTTATCAACATTGACGACGACGGCGTCCAACCCGTGCTCGGCGCGCAGTTTTGGAACAAAGCGTTTTACCGCGTCGCGCCCGCTGCGTCCGACCACGTCGCCACAGAATAAGAGTTTCATAGACAGTGCCTGATTGTTGGTATCCCGTGCCTAGTTAAAGGAAGATGTTGGGAGCGGCCAGTGTATTTTTTACCGGCAGGCGGCACGGCGGCTCAAAACATGCTGACGCCCAGTTCGGTGAGGATGCCGTCGAGCGGTTGATCGTGGGCGTCGGTCGGCACATGCGCAACCTCCTGCAGGCTGTAGGCGACGCCGATGAATAAAGGCGGTTTTTCGAGGGCGCGGTGTGTGGTTATGCTGCGGTCATAGTAGCCGCCACCATAGCCGAGGCGGTAGCCCGCGCCGTCGAAGGCGAGTAGCGGCACGAGGATGATGGCGGGAGTGACGGGCGCGGCGTCGGCAGTTGGTTCCTCCATCCCGAGCGGATGGCGGATGAGTGGGTCGCCCGGTTTCCACGCGCGGTAGAGCAGCGCCCCGTCGGCGGTGAGGCAGGGAAGGGCGGTTTGTTTGTCGTAACGCGCCATCAGGGCAAAGATTGCCATCACGTCCAGCTCGCCGCGCATGGCACGGTAGCCCGCAAAGCCTGGCGCAAACGCCAGAATGGGGTGATCGGCAAAATGGCGCGCGACCGACTGGCTGGCGCCGAGCATCGCGGCATGTGGTAGCTGCATGCGGCGTGCACGCATCGCCTCGCGCAGCGTGCGTTTCTCGGTATCAAGCTGGCGTTGTTCGCGGTGGTTCATGCCAGTGAGTATGCAGGGATTTACCGCAAGTGCAATCAGGAGTCGCCGGTAGGCAGTAGCCGGTAGCCAGTAGCCGGTAGCCAGTAGCCGGTAGCCAGTAGCCAGTAGCCAGTGAAGGAAGGAAGGAAGGAAGGAAGGAAGGAAGGAAGGAAGGAAGGGAAGAAAGAAAGTGATGAAAGAAAGTGAAGAAAGAAAGTGAATCGTCGCCAACGAGGGGAGTCGCTCCCTCTCCCGCAGGCGGGAGAGGGCTGGGGTGAGGGAAGCAGCAAAGGAAGAGTCGAGCGGTTAGAGTCGAGAGTCGAGTAGGCGCGCGGCAACCTTTACCTCTCCCTTGGGAGAGGTCGTCGCGCCGCATCATGGATGCGGTGGGGCGGGTGAGGGCTGGGCAGCAAAGGAAGAGTCGCGTGGCTAGAGTCGAGAGTCGAGTGCTAAAGGCGAGTGGCCACCGCCCACCGCCGAAGCGCCAAGCCCTACCGTTTGTCATGCCAAACGTGATTTGGCATCCATCACGGCGCGTCTGCGCCGGAGGATTCTCGCGAAGGGGCTGGCATGACAAAGGGGAGGGTGGGGGGCAGGGCCGCTGCAATGAATGGAACCACCGAAGCCGTGGGCGATCGATTCTCTCGTGACCCGTTTGTACAGGTGGGCACCGTATACCAAGCACCAAGGGTGCGAGACAGGGACAGCTCCCCATAAGAGATAGTCGGTCCGGAGCAATGCAACGCCTTCACCTGCCCAGCAGAACCATTCGCTGGTTAGTGTAGTGTAACGGGGACGGATTAACAAGTGCGCAATTGATTCGCTCCCCCCCCCCGCGTTACGTGTGAGAGGGCAGTCGATGGTTTTTCGAGGGAGTTAACGCCTAAGCGCTTAATTTATCAGCGAGGCCTTCGATACGGCTGGCGAGGGCGTGCAAATTATCCGCCACTTCTTCCTCAAGCGCTGCGAGGCGGGCATCGTCGCCCACGGCGTTGACCTGCTGGCGGATATGGGTCAGTTCGTCGCGGGTGTGGGCGAGTTCGCGGCTGGTGTCATGCAGCTCATCCACCACCATCAGGGTGGTGTAGAGCAGCATCAGGGGTTCTGGTAGTTTGCCGACCGCTTTTTCGAGGCGGCCAATGCGGGCGTTGACTTCCTGCACCAGCCGGGCGAGGTGCTGCTCCTGCCCGGCATCGCAAGCGAGGGTGTGTTCTTTGCCATAGACATGGGCGATGACGGTCTTTTGTGACATCTCAGTGCTCCAGAATCAGGTCGAGCTGGCGGACGGTATTGTCGAGCCGCCCCACCACTTCGCCTGCCGTTTTCTGCAGTTCGAGATAGTCGCGCTGCAATTCCTGCAGCTGGTTGGAGAGCCGCAGGTTATCCTCTTTCAGAAATTCATTCTCGGCGGTGGCTTGCGTCAGCGCGGTTTCAAGCTGCGCCGCATGCGCCTGCCAGGAGAGGCTGATTTCCTGCTGCGCCGCCTCGCGCGTGCGGGCGGATTCAGCGCGCTCGTGCACCGCGATATCGGTCGCTGCTGAAAGCCGCGCATAGGCGCGCTCCATCGCCAGAATCGCATCATTTAAGGTTATTTTTGCGTTGCTTGTCATGCTTCCCTCATCCTTAGCTATCGCATGAGCGCTAGTGGATAGTGGTTTGTTTGTTCGGGCGAAGTAACCATATTGCCCGCGTGATTGCAACGTCGCTCGACCGGGTGTGTATAACATCGGTGCCGCCCCGCCACGCGCGCCAAACCATCTTGCGCCTGCGGAAATGGCCGTGTAAGCAGTCGCCTATGACAGTTTCAGCAAAGCATATCCCCATGACCAGCCCCGTGACGCACGCCGACATGCGCAACGCCATCGCCGCCCTTGCCATGGATGCGGTCGAGAAAGCCAAATCCGGCCATCCCGGGATGCCGATGGGCATGGCGGATGTGGCGACGGTGCTCTTCCGTGATTTCCTGCGGTATGACCCGCAGCACCCGCATTGGCCCGACCGCGATCGGTTTATTCTCTCGGCGGGGCATGGCAGTATGCTGCTCTATGCGTTGCTGTACCTGACGGGTTACCCCGACATGACGCTCGGGGAAATCCGGAATTTCCGTCAGTGGGGTGCGAAAACGGCAGGTCACCCGGAATACGGTCACGCGACAGGCATCGAGACGACGACCGGGCCGCTCGGGCAAGGTATCAGCAATGCCGTCGGCTTCGCGATGGCCGAGCGCGCACTCAACGCCGAATTCGGCGATGCGCTGGTCAACCACACCACCTACGTCATCGCCGGTGACGGCTGCCTGATGGAAGGCATCAGCCACGAAGCAGCCTCGCTTGCCGGGCATCTCGCATTAAACAAGCTCGTCGTGCTGTGGGACGATAACCGGATTTGTATCGACGGGCCGACGGATATGACGGTCACTGATGACCAGTGTGCGCGCTTCACGGCGCTGGGCTGGAACACGTTAGCCATCGACGGTCACGATGAGGCCGCCATCCGCGCCGCCCTCACTGCTGCACAAACCAGCGACAAGCCGATGCTGATTGCCTGCCGTACGCGCATTGCTAAAGGCGCGCCGACCAAGGAAGGCAAGAATTCGAGCCACGGCTCGCCGCTGGGCGCCGAGGAAATCGCCGGGGCACGTAAAAACCTCGGCTGGGAGGCCGCGCCGTTCGAGATTCCGGCGGATATCCTTGCTGCATGGCGCGAAGCAGCGGTGGTGCGTGCGACGGAATATGCGGCGTGGGAAACGCGCTTTGCCGCCAGCACGGTGCGCGAGGCGTTCAGCGCGCGCGTGAACGGCGATTTGGGTGAGGCGTGGGTGGCAGCAGTTGCCGCGCAAAAACAGCAATTGGCCGTCAGTCAGCCCAAGGAGGCGACGCGGGTATCCTCGCAGAACGCGCTTGAGGTGCTGGTGCCGCAACTACCATCGCTTCTGGGCGGCTCGGCAGATCTAACCGGCAGCAACAACACAAAAACCAAGGCGATGAAGGCATTCAGCGCGGGCGATTATGCCGGGCGTTACGTCTATTACGGCGTGCGCGAACATGCGATGGCCGCGGCGATGAATGGCATCGCGCTGCATGGCGGCTTTGTCCCGTATGGCGGCACGTTTCTGGTGTTCACCGATTATTGCCGTCCGGCCATTCGCCTGAGCGCCCTGATGGAACAGCGCGTGATTTATGTCATGACGCATGACTCGATTGGTCTGGGCGAAGACGGGCCAACCCACCAACCGGTCGAGCATCTCGCGGTGCTGCGTGCGATTCCGAACCTGCATGTGTTCCGCCCTTGCGACGCGACGGAAACGCTGGAGTGCTGGCAATTGGCGGTGGGGTCGCCCAAAACGCCGTCTATCCTTGCGCTGACGCGACAGGCCTTGCCACATTACCGCAACGAGTATGCTGCTGAAAATCTCTGCGCGAAAGGGGCCTATATTTTAAGGGAGTCGACTCTTCTTCACTCCCCCTTTGCGGGGGAGTCGAATCGCTCTTGCGATTCGGTGGGGGGCGCTTCGGCCGTAAACAATACCCCCCCCGGATTTGCTGAAGGAGCAAATCCCGCCCACCCGCAAGGGGTGGGCAAAGGCTCGGCGCTGGTTGTGCTTATGGCTACCGGTTCCGAGGTGATGCTGGCGGTTGAAGCGCAGGCGCAGCTTGAAGCAAAAGGCATCGCGACGCGGGTTGTTTCCGTGCCGTGTATGGAGCTGTTTATGCAGCAGTCGCCTGCGTATCGTGCCTCCGTGCTGGGGGAGGGCGTAAAACGCATCGCTATCGAGGCTGCAATTGAGCAGGGCTGGGAGAAATTGCTCGGCGAAAACGGAACCTTCATTGGCATGCAATCCTTCGGCGCCTCGGCCCCGGCGGAAGTGCTGTACGAGAAGTTTGGCATCACCGTTGATGCTATTGTGGCGGCGGCGGGGTAGTCAAAACCGTCCGCCCGTTAAGCCCCTCCTTTACCGCTTTCCCCGGCCTGTCACCGACGGGAGCCATCTTTCCCCGACGTGTCACCCCGTCTTCATGACGGGGTCTGCCTTTCTTCAAGGAAGGTGGCCCCCGGCACAAGGCCGGGGTGACAGTTTTGTATTGTGTGCGACGCTATGCACTCTGTATACAGTCGTTTGACTATAGAGCGTTAGCAAGAGGTGACATATATGACCATCCGAATCGGGATTAATGGGTTGGGCCGCATTGGGCGCTGCGTCGCGCGGGCGATTGTGGAAGAGGGCTACGATGACATCCGGCTGGTGGCGGCCAACGGCTCGGCGAGCAATGCCAATCACGCGCATTTGCTGCAATATGACTCGGTGCATGGGCGTTTTCACAACACAATCACCTTCGATGATGCTGGCCTTGATATGGGGCGGGGGGAAATTACGATTACCCATGAGCGCGACCCAAGCAAAATTGATTGGCAGGCGCTCGGGGTCGATGTTGTTTTGGAGTGTACCGGTGCGTTTAACTCGAAAGAGGCGGCCTCGGTGCATCTGAAATCCGGCGCGAAGAAGGTGCTGATTTCGGCTCCGGCGGGGGAGGATTGCCCGACCTTCGTCTATGGGGTCAACAGCGAGTTGCTCACCGAAGCGCACAACGTATTTTCGATTGGAAGCTGCACCACTAACGCGCTGGCACCTATCGCAAAAATATTGGACGAGCGTTTTGGCATTGAATCAGCGTTCATGACAACCATCCATGCATTCACCGGCGATCAGAACCTGGTTGATGGCAGCCACAAGGATTTGCAGCGCGCCCGCGCGGCGACGCTGAGCATGGTGCCGACGAAAACCGGCGCGGCAAAAGCGATTGGCCTCGTGTTGCCGCAACTGGCGGGGAAAATGAACGGCGTGGCCATCCGAGTGCCGACCCCGAACGTGTCGCTGGTCGATTTAACCGTCGTCACCCAAAAGCCGGTGACAAAAGATGCCGTCAACGCCGCCTTCACCGAAGCGGCGGCGACGATGCTGCCTAACGTGCTGAAAGTGAATGCCGCGCCGCTGGTGTCGGTCGATTTCAGCCACGATAATGGCAGCAGCATTGTCGATCTGGCGGGCACGCATGTGGTGAACGGCACCCTCCTGCGCGTCGCCGCCTGGTATGATAACGAGTGGGGATTCTCCTGCCGCATGCTCGATATGGCGCGGCTTGCAGCGGGTTAGAGGTCGAGATATGCTGAGGGGTTGAGATTAAGGCCTTGGCGGTTTAGATCGCTTTCAAGATTATGGACAATGATGCCCAGCTTCAGGGTTATGACTGATCTTTCTTTGGTTGGTATATTTGCAATACTAACCAGTGCATTGGTGAAGATGTTTTTCAATGTGTTTCTTTGAACTGCTTCCGAGGGCGAGTTGACAGAACTATCGGCGGGGCGTTTTCCTGAGCGGTTGCTTTTCAGCATGGTCTGCGCAACAGTAGCGAGTTCTTCTGCCACTTCGGAAGCGGCTACCCTTTTGGTTGCGATTAGAGTGGCGGCTTCGCTTTCCGCAGGGAGAGGTCGGAAAGGCCTGCAATGAGAGTCATTATCTTCAGGAATGATAGAATTGGGCTGATTGCGAAGGAACTCAGCCAATTTATTAACGGTTGAATCCTCTACCTCGGGTAAATTCTTTCTTACATACCTAGTGGCTTCAGCAACTAAAAAATCCAGAGGGGTATGATAGAGTGGAGCCGAGGGCCTTCTTAGCTTGTTGCGCCCAGTGCGGCCTGAAGAGGGATTCCAGTTGTTATGATCGGGTAACGTAGAATCAACGAACGGTGGGCGTCGGTTTCCCTTGGAAGGCGAGGATAAGCGTTGACGAAAAGAAGGCTCATTCGTGGCGGCGCTTTTCTCAGTCGGTGCTGGTGTAACCGCCGTTAATGCCAGATTAGGATTCTGTTTTTCAGTCATATGTCTACGTTCCCCACACTTGCATTCGTTATCCCCCCATACTACAAGCAATCCATCGGAAAAAACATGACAATTCGGTGACATTTGCATGCGCGCGACACCTCTGACTTCCCTGCCCACGCTGGAATCCCTCGATGTGACCGGAAAAACCGTGCTGCTGCGGCTTGATTTGAATGTGCCGATGCAGGCAGGCCGGGTGACGGATGCGACCCGCATTCACCGTATTGTGCCGACCTTGCAGTATTTGATGGAGCGCCATGCCAAGGTGGTGATTCTCTCGCATCTCGGGCGCCCCAAAGGGTTCGACCCCGGCCAATCGCTGGCGCCGCTGGTCGATGCGCTTAGCAGCGCGCTGTGGGATCGCCCGGTGAAGTTCGCCCCCGATTGTGTCGGCAATGCGGCGCGGCTGGCGGTCGAAGGCGCGGCAGAAGGCGATGTGATTCTAATGGAGAATTTGCGCTTTCATGCGGAAGAAAAAGCCAATGACCCTGATTTTGGCCGTGCCATGGCGGCGCTCGGCGATGTGTTTGTGAATGATGCGTTCTCATGCGCGCACCGTGCCCATGCCTCGATGGTCGGCATCAGCCCTTACCTGCCTTCGGCTGCCGGGCGGCTGATGGAGGAAGAAGTTGCGGCCCTGAGCCGTGTGCTGGCCGACCCCGCCCGCCCACTGACGGCGATTGTTGGCGGCGCGAAAGTCTCGACCAAGCTGGCGCTGCTTGGCAATTTGCTGGAAAAAGTCGATCACCTTGTTATTGGCGGGGCAATGGCCAATACGTTCCTCCACGCGCAGGGGGTGGCGATGGGCGCTTCGCTGGTCGAGGAGGAAATGGCCGACACGGCACGCGCCATTCTGGCGCAGGCGACGCGTGCGAAATGCAGCATCGTGCTGCCAGTCGATGCGGTGGTGACCCGCGCGTTCAAGGCGCATGCGCCCGCGATAATCTGCGACGTAAAAGACATCCCCGCCGACGGGATGATGCTCGATGTCGGCCCGCGCAGCCTGCTGGCGTTGCAGGAGGTGATTTCGGCCAGCAAAACGCTGGTGTGGAACGGCCCGGTCGGCGCATTTGAAACCTCGCCGTTCGATGCGACGACGGTGCAGCTGGCGCGGATGGTGGCGGCCGCCTCGCGCGCGGGGACATTGCACAGCGTGGCAGGCGGGGGCGATACGGTGGCGGCACTCGCGCATGCAGGGCTATCGGGTGAATTAAGCTACCTTTCCACGGCAGGCGGGGCTTTTCTTGAATGGCTCGAAGGCAAGGAATTGCCCGGTATCGCGGCACTCATGCAGGCAGCAGGCGATGCGCGTCGTCAGCTCGCTTGAGGAAGCGTGCGCGGCGCTTTGCGAATTATCCCGCAGCGGTGCAGCGCAGTCTGTGCCGATCCGATTGAACGCCACCCCCCACCGATGCCCTGAGGAGGGCATCGACTCCCCCGCAAGGGGGGAGTGGGCGCCTGTGGCGCAGCCTGTGCCGTATCAAGCAACGACGGCGATAACCGGGGAGTCCTGCTCCCCCCCTGCGGGGGAGCCCCATCGCCCTCGCGATGGGGTGGGGGGTGATAAAGGCCGCATTCTTGCGCATGCCCGCCGGATGCGTAAAACCCCGACGCCGTGGGAGCATAAGCTCTGGCGATTGCTGAAATCCGGAATGCTTGCGCCCTATCGCTTTCGCAGGCAGGTGCCGGTTGACCATTATATTGTGGATTTTCTGAATTATGAGAAACGGCTCATCATCGAACTGGATGGTAGCCAACATGCCGGTCTGGCGTATGACGCAACGCGCGATGCCTATCTGCGCGCGCAGGGGTTTCAGGTGTTGCGATTCTGGAACAATGAGCTGGATGGGAACCCTGACGGTGTGCTGGAGCGTATTCTGGCTCGATTGAACGCCACCCCCCACCGATGCCCTGAGGAGGGCATCGACTCCCCCGCAAGGGGGGAGTGGGAGCCTGTGGCGCAGCCTGTGCCGCATCAAGCAGTGATGGCGATAACCGGGGAGTCCTGCTCCCCCCCTGCGGGGGAGCCCCATCGCCCTCGCGATGGGGTGGGGGGAGCGCATGAACCCATCCGCCTCAGCTCGCCGCCTTATGCCGCCTGCCACGCGGGGGTGAGCTACTGGCGCGCGCTGCGTGATGCATTGCGCGAGGAATTCCCGGCGGTGGATTTTACCCTCACCCTGTGTTGCGGCGACGATGCTGCCATCGCGCATGATGCGCTCAGTATGGGGTTTACGTCGCTGCTTTGCGATTGCAGTACCGGGCAATTTGCGGCGTTACATGCGGTGGCGGAGCAAGTAGGGGCGACACTGCAACGGCCTTCTCCCAGCGCTGTGTCCTGTGTTGATGCTATGGGCGACAAGTCCGCTTGACCCTGCCACCACGGCTGCTAAACCCAATGCAAACAATGCACTAATCGAGGACGCTATGGCACTCACCCGCAAGGTCAAAGAAATTCTCACCTGGTATGAATCCGACAACCCCGGCACCAAGGCCAACCTCGCGCGGATGCTGATGCACGGCAAGCTCGGCGGCAGCGGCAAGCTGGTGATTCTGCCGGTCGATCAGGGCTTCGAGCATGGCCCGGCGCGCAGCTTTGCGATGAACCCGGCGGCGTATGACCCGCACTACCATTTCAAGCTGGCGATTGATGCTGGCCTCAACGCCTATGCCGCACCGCTGGGGATGCTGGAAGCGGGCGCGGATACATTTGCCGGTGCGATTCCGCTGATTTTAAAGGTCAACAGCAACAACGCGCTGGTGGCGAAAGATGCCGCACCCGATCAGGCCGTCACCGCGACGGTGGAGGACGCACTGCGCCTTGGCTGCTCGGCGATTGGCTTTACGATTTATCCCGGGTCGCATCAGGCCTACGAGCAGTTCGAGGAAATCCGTGAAATGGCGGCGGAGGCCAAAGCACTGGGCATGGCGGTGGTCATCTGGAGCTACCCGCGTGGCGCCGGTATCAGCAAAGATGGCGAAACGGCCATCGACATCACCGCCTATGCGGCGCACATGGCGGCGTTGCTTGGCGCACACATCATCAAGGTGAAGCCGCCGACTTCGTTTATCGAGCAGGCCGAAGCGAAGAAGGTGTATGAGAAAGAAAAAATCGCCGTCGGCACGCTGGCCGAGCGCATCGCGCATGTGAAGCAGACCACGTTCGGTGGGCGGCGGATCGTGATTTTCAGCGGCGGCGGGGCAAAATCGACCGCCGAAGTGCTCGCCGAAGTGAAGGCTATCGCGGCCGGTGGGGCGGATGGCTCCATCATGGGCAGGAACGCCTTCCAGCGCCCGCGCGAGGAAGCGCTGGCACTGCTGAGTGAGATCGTCGGGATTTATAAAGCGGCGAAGTAGGCCTTGTGCTGAAGGTGCGGTGTGTGCTGTAACGCCGCGTCACCCGCACTCCGCCTTGTCGTCCCATCGCCCCCACACTCCGGCTTGTCACCCCTCCCGCCTCCCACACACTCCGACTTGTCACTCCGCATTTATTGCGGGGTCCATCTTCTTGCATTCTGTGGCCAAGGTAGACCCCGTCATTCGACGGGGTGACAAGCCGGAGGAATAACGAGGTGACAGGTGGAGAAATAACGGGGTGACAAGCCGGAGGTGGCGAAGTATAAAACACGCCAAAATCCATTGCCCAGCCTTACCTCCCGCCCCCCACATTCCGACTTGTCACCCCGCATTTATTGCGGGGTCCATCGTCTTGCAGTTTGTGGCCAAGGTAGACCCCGTCATTCGCCGGGGGGACAGGTGGGGAACTAACG
>JANRKD010000008.1:0-115018 GCA_033763655.1 Alphaproteobacteria bacterium | reverse complement strand
TACACCCACCAAACTCGCCGCACATCGGGCCGTTGCACCGGCCACAAAATGCTCCACTAGCTTATCCTGGATGACCTTACTTAATCGGCTCTTGCGCATGCTGTTCCGTAACACATTATTGCGTTAGCTGGTACAGCCCCTACCGAAATAATAGCCTTGCAGGTAGTCAATGCCCAGATCCATCAGCATTTTGGCGACTTCCCCGGTCTCGACAAACTCCGCCACCGATTTCAGGCCGAAGCCCTTGGTGAAATCGAGCAGGATTTTGACAAACAGGCGGCTGTCGGCATTGTCGGTCAGGTCGCGGATGAAGGCACCGTCGATTTTGACAAAGTCAATCGACAGGGTTTTCAACTGGCGGAACGAGGTGTAGCCCGAGCCGAAATCATCGAGCGCGATCAGGCAGCCGAGCGCCTGCACCTCGGCGCAGAAGCGCGCGGAATGTTTGAGATCGCCATGCACGGCGGTTTCGGTAATCTCGACGGTCAGGCGTTCGGCCACCTCGGGATTCTTCGTCATCAGTTCCGTCAGCAGGTTGAGCCAACGGCTGTCCTGGATGGTGAGGTTCGAGACGTTCACCGCCAGATGCACCTGCGCATCGAGCCGCAATTCGTTCACGACTTTTTCGAGCACGATGCAGTCAATCATCGGGATGAAGCCCATGCGCTCGGCAATCGGGATAAGCGCGCCGGCGGAGGTGATGGAGCCGTCCTCGCTGCACAGGCGCAGCAGCGCTTCGTAATGGGCGACGGCGCCGGTGCGGGCATCGATAATCGGCTGATAGGCGAGGCGGATGCGGCCTTCCTTCACCGCCTGCCCGAGGTAATTGGCCAATCCCATTTCCTCGCGGTGCCCGGCGCCCGAGACATCGTCGCGCAGCGGCAGGCTGCCGGTGCTCTCGGTGAGGATGACCAGCGCCCGGCCAAGAATTTCCTCCGGCTGCGAGAGGGCGTCGGGGACGATCTGGTAGGAGGTCGAAATCAGGCAATGCAGTTCGCCGTAGCGCGAGTTGTAACTGTAGGAGCGAATCGCATCCTCGATGGTGTCGCACCAGCGTTCGGCGGCGGAATCGTTGGTTTCGGGCATGAGGATGCCGAACTGATCGCGCTGGACGCGGGTGACGCTGGCCTGCGGGCCGGCTTTTTCGAGCACGAGTTGGAAAAGCTCGCCCATCACCGCCTCGGCGACGGCCATCGAGTAGCCCGACATGATCATCGCGAGATTGTCGACCGATAGCAGGATGAGCGCCCCCTGCTTCTGGCCGGTGCGGGCGGTGGCCTCGAGTTTGGCGAGGGCGTCGATAAAGGGTTGCGGGTAGCCGCAGGCACCCAGCGAGCTGGTGGGCGTATCGGGTTGATCGTGCTGGCGGCGGAACATAGACATTGTCGGGCGATTCTCGCCATTTTTTGTGTCAAGCGCAAGCGCACAAAGGTTCGCGGGGCGGGTGACGGTAAAAAAAACGCCGTCATGCCCAAAAGGTCACACGAGGCGGTGCAGCAATAACCCGAGGAGGAAAAACAGCCCGCCCCAGCGGTTGCTGCGAAACAGGCTGCCTGCACGCTCGGGTTCGCACGGCAAGGCGCGGATCTGCCAGCGTAACTGGACGGCGAGGGCAATGAGGCCGATATAATAGAAAACGCCCACCTGCAGCAGGGCGCCGGTCAGGGCCAGCAAGGCCAGCATCAGCCCGTAGCAGAGCGCAACAAAACCATGGATGCGTCTGCTACCCAGCGCCCGCGCGCTTGAGCGGATGCCCACACGGGCATCGTCCACCATGTCCTGAATGGCGTAGATGGTGTCGTAGCCGAGCGTCCAGAACATACAGGCGGCATAGAGGGTGAAGGCCGGGGCGCTCAGCGGCGCGCCTGTCGCCAGCCAGCCGAACAGCGCCCCGAGATTGAAGGTCAGGCCGAGAAAAAGCTGCGGCCACCAGGTGAGGCGTTTCATCCACGGGTAGGCGGCGATCATCGGCAGGGCGACGAGGGCGAGGGCAAACACGGCGGGCGGCAGGCTGAGGGCGAGGGCCAGTGCCGCCGCCAGCAACAACACCAGCAGGGCGAGGGCATACCGCATGGTGAGGGCGCCGCTGGCCAGTGGCCGTGTGCGGGTGCGCGCCACCTGCGCGTCGAGTGTGCGGTCGGCAAGGTCGTTGAGGATGCAGCCTGCCGAGCGGGTTATCGCCGCGCCCAGCAGCATCAGCAGCATCAGCCGCCCGGTATCGTGATCGCCGATCAGTGCCACCGCCCAGGCGGCCGGAAAGAACAGCAGCCAGATGCCAATCGGCTTATTAAGGCGCAGGAGAGCGAGGGTCGGGGCGAGTTTCATGCAGGAGGTTATAGGGGGCATAGCGCGTGGTAGCAAGCGAAGGGAGTCGCCAGTCGTCAGTTGCCAGTAGCCAGTTGCCAGTAGCCAGTAGTCAGTAGTCAGTCGCCAGTGAAGAAAGCGTTGATGGATGGTGGGTAGTTGGATGGTGGATAATGGCCAACGAGGGGAGTCGCCCCCTCGCCCGCCTGCGGGAGAGGGCCGGGGTGAGGGGAGCGGCAAAAGAAGCGTCGCGTGGTTAGAGAGAAGCGTCGCGTGGTGCCGCGCGTTCGACAATGCGTTTGCCGAGCATGACCATCAGCGCGTGGTTGAACTCCGCACCGTAGATGAAAATGACATGCATCACATAGAAGAAAATCAGGGTGGCGATGAAGCCCGAGAGCGAGCCGTAAATCAGCGTCATCTGGCTGAAAGCGCTGAGGTAAAATGTCACGAGGAAGGCGCCGGCCACCCAGAGCACCACCACCAGCAGCGCGCCTGGCACCACCGCCAGCAAACTCTGTTTGATGTTAGGGAGTACGTAATAGAAGGTCGCGATCAGGCCGAATAGCACCACCGCGGCGATGGGTTTGAAGTAGTTTTTCAGGAAATGGTCGAGTTCGAGCGGAATCACAAAGCCAGTGAAATGGGCAAAGCTGCGAATGGCGATCGGCACGAAGACGAACAGCAGGGTGAGGGTAATAATCAGGCAGGTGAGCAGGAAAATCTGGGCGAGTGAGGTCAGCCGCCGCGAAACATAGGCGGGCGGTTTGCGCACACAATAGGCGCGGTTGAGAATGCCGCGCATGGCCTCGACCGCCGACGATGACGTCCACAGTGCACCGAGAATCGAGAAGGTGAGGATGTTCTGCGGCGTGCCCGAGGTGATTTCGACAATGCGCGGGCGGATGGTCGCGACTGCGTCGGCAGGTAAATGTTCGAGCAACAGCGTAATCAGGTGGTTGCCTGCCTCGCCCTGACCGACCAACCCCGCCGCCGAGACCATCAGCACGAGGTAGGGAAAGAGCGACAGCAGGGTCAGAAATGTTAGGTATCCGGCCATTTCAAAGCCAAAATTGCCGACGAAATTCTTTCCCGCCGCGTAAGGGAGAAGTGCCGAGATTTTAATTTGTTGCCACATACGACCCTGTGTTAGCGAACCGTCGGGCGCACATCAAGCCTTGCATTGTCGTGGTGAGCGATTAGGCTGTTGCCGTTCCTGAAAACGCAGGAGCGACCACGAGGAGGACCCCATGACCAACACCGCTGAAAAATCCGCTAATCTTGCGCGCATCGAGGCCACCGTACCGGCCGATTGCCGCTTTCTCGTCTCGCCCGAGGCGCTTACCTTCATCACCGCGCTGACGGAGGAATTCTCCGCCCGCCGCGAAGCGTTGCTCGCCAAACGAATCGAGCGCCAGAAACAGTTCGATGCGGGCGTGCTGCCTGACTTCAACCCGGCCACGAAGCATATCCGCGAAGGCGAGTGGAAAGTGGCCGACGTGCCTGCCGACCTGCGCGACCGCCGCGTTGAGATCACCGGCCCGGCGGAGCCGAAAATGATTATCAATGCCCTGAACTCGGGGGCGAAAGTGTTCATGGCCGACCTCGAAGATTCGCTGTCGCCGACCTGGAATCGCGTTATCGAAGGGCAGAAGGCACTCTACGAGGCGGTGCGCAGCCAACTGAGCTTCCATAGCCCTGAGGGCAAGGCTTACAGCCTCAATCCGGAGAATCTGGCGGTGCTGATTGTGCGCCCGCGCGGCTGGCATTTGCCCGAACGGCATGTGACGCTCGACGGCACACCCATCAGCGGCGCCCTGTTCGATTTCGGGATGTATTTTTTCCACAACGCCAAAGAGCGCCTTGCGCGCGGTACGGGCCCGTATTTCTATATTCCCAAGCAGGAAAATGCCGAAGAAGCCCAGCTCTGGGCCGACGTGTTTGCCTTCGCCGAGGAATATGTCGGCGTGCCGCATGGCAGCATCAAGGCGACCGTGCTGATCGAAGTCATCACCGCTACGTTTGAGATGCACGAAATTCTCCACGCGCTGAAAGATTACGCGGTCGGCCTGAATTGTGGCCGCTGGGATTATATTTTTTCCGTCATCAAAAAATTCCACGCACGCCCCGATTTTGTCATGCCCGACCGCACGCAAATCGGCATGGGCGTGCATTTCCTCAAATCCTATTCCGAGCTGCTCATCCAGACCTGTCACCGGCGCGGTGCGTTCGCGATGGGGGGTATGTCGGCGTTTATTCCGGTGAAGAACGATACCGTCGCCAACGACAAGGCGTTTGCTGCCGTCAGGGCCGACAAGGAGCGCGAGGCCAGCAATGGCCATGACGGCACCTGGGTCGCGCATCCGGGGCTGATTCCCGTCGCCATGGAAGTGTTCGACCGGCTGATGCCCGCGCAGAACCAACGCGAAAACCTGCGCCCCGATGTGAAGGTGGAAGCAAAGGATTTGCTCACCGTGCCCAAAGGTACCATCACCGAGGCGGGCGTGCGCAACAGCCTGAGCGTCGCCATCCAATACACCGCGCAATGGATGAACGGCAACGGCTGTGTGCCGCTGTTCAACCTGATGGAAGACGCCGCGACCGCCGAAATCTCGCGCAGCCAGTTGTGGCAATGGTTGCATCATGGGGCGGCCACCGTCGAGGGGCACCCGATTATCGAGGAGCTGGTCGCCAGCTGGGCCGATCAGGAACTGGACAAGCTGCGCGCGGAACTGGGTGAGGCAGCCTTCGCGGCGGCGCCTTACCTGCGCGCCAAAGAGCTGGTGCTGAAACTGACCTTCGACAAAAACTATGCCGAATTCCTCACCCTGCCGGCCTACGAAACGCTGGCCTGATGCGGCGCGGTGCGGCACTGGGGGCTGTGCTGCTGGGGGCGCTGTTGTTTTACGGCGCCGCCCACGCCGCGCCCGCCATGCAGACGCAACGGGTGATCGCCATCAAACCCAATGGGGTGCTGGTGTTGGCCGAAGGTGGCAATGCGGTGCTGGCGGGGATTATCCTGCCCGATGCAGCGCGGGCGCAGACATGGCTTTACGAACATGCGTTGCAGCGCGATATTTCCTTCACGGCGGCGGGTGAAGACCGCTATGGCCGCCTGCGGATTCACGCCCTACTCGCATCAGAAATGCTGCGCGCCGGGGTGGCGGTTTTTTATGCCGACGATAGCCCTGTTCCTGCTGAATGGCGCGCCGCCGAAGCGGTTGCCCGCACGGCAAAACGCGGATTTTGGGCTGGTGAAAATGCTGCGCTGATGCCCGAAAATGCTGCGCAGCATGTGGGCGGGTTTCATGTGGTCGAAGGTCGCATTACCCGCATCTATGAAGGCAAAAGCGCCACCTATCTGAATTTCGGCGACGATTGGCACCATGATTTCTCCATCCGCATCGATGCCAGCACGCGGCGCGGGATGAAGACATTCCTCGGCGCCCTTAAAACCGGAGATAACATGCGCGTGCGCGGTGGTATCTTTGAGGAAAACGGGCCGATGATACGGCTGAACCATCCGCAGAATCTGGAGCAACTCTGATGCAGACCCGCGACCATGGCGCCACGATGGCCTACATCAGCCGCATTTTTGTGCGCGAGCCGGAATATCTCGCCGCCGCCCGCGCCGAAGGCGAACGCCGCCGCCCGGGTATGCAGATTTCGCCCTATGAGGGGCATCTGCTACAATGGCTGGTGAGGGTCAGCGGTGCAGGCAATATCCTTGAGATCGGCACGTTCATGGGCACTTCCGCGCTGTGGATGGCGGGTGGATTGCCCGAGGGTGGGCACATCACCAGCCTTGAGTTCGAGGCGGAGCATGCCGCCCTTGCCGCCGCCCATAGCGCGGCCTCGCCGCATGCGGCACGCATCACCGTCGTGCAGGCGGATGCCCATGCCTGGCTGGCGCAAACGCCGCCATCGCCGCAATGGGATCTGGTGTTTATCGATGCCGAAAAGAAAGGCTATGCCGATTACCTTGAGGCGGTGCTGCCACGCCTTCGTCCGCGCGGCTGGATTATCGGCGACAACACGCTGTTGTTCGGTGCATTGAGCGGTGAAAATCCGCGCGCGGCTTCGACGGCGGCAAAGACCTCCATGCAGCGCTTTAACGAAACGCTGGCCGACCCGGCGCGGTTCGAAGCCGTGCTGTTGCCAACCGCTGAAGGGTTGACCGTGGCGCGGCTGCGGTAGCCCTCACTCTGCTGCGGCCTCGCTGGTCATTTCGACTTTCCAGCCGCCGCCGGGCTGCTGCTTGATATAGTGCAGCGCGAAGCCGAGATTTTTGTAATGCATCCAGCGGGTGCGGGCGGCGGCGACATCGGCCTCGTTGCTGCCGTCGAACACGTCGAGCAGTTTGCCGTAGCTGCCTGCCGAAGCGGGTAACGAGCCGTCGAGCACACAAAGCACATCCGCGCCATTGGGGTTTTCTTCGACAAGGGCGAGGTAAACCGGCTGCTCCGCCGCGTGCCCGTCGCGTGCGCTGCCATGGGGCAGGAAGCTCGCGGGGTCGTTCGTCCACAAGGCGTCGCTCATGGTTTTAAGCAGGGCGTCGGAACCCGTCAGCATCACCGCGCGACTGCCGCTTTTGATGACTTTTTCCATCAGTTTTGGCACCGCGCGTTCGCGCGTGGTCGAGAGCAGATGGTAGAACTGGATGGTGGGCGTCATGCCATCACTCCATCGCTAGTGCGTACGCTGAACGAAGCCGGAGCGTTTCCGCTACGCTTCATAATTCTGTTCGATCCAGTCGTTGAGCAGGCGCACGCCCCAGCCGACGGCACCTTTAGGCGCCAGCGGCGTGATCTGTTTATTTTGCCAGGCGACACCCGCGATGTCGAGATGCACCCACGGCACATCGTTGACAAAACGCTGGAGGAACTGCGCAGCGGTGGTGGATCCCGCCTCGCGGCCTTCGCCGACATTCTGCATATCCGCGATGTCGCAGTTGATCATCTTGTCGTATTCCTCGCCCAGCGGCATCCGCCACAGTTTCTCGCCCGTGCGCTCGGCCGATTTCGCGAGCGCCGCTGCCATTTTATCGTTGTTGGAGAACAGCCCTGCGCGGTGCGAACCAAGGCAGACGATAATTGCGCCGGTCAACGTCGCCAGATCGAGCATGCAGGCCGGTTTAAAGCGATTCTGCGTGTACCACAACGCATCGGCCAGCACCAACCGCCCTTCGGCGTCGGTGTTGATGACCTCGATGGTTTGTCCCGACATGCTGGTGACCACATCACCTGGGCGCTGGGCGTTGCCGTCGGGCATGTTCTCGACCAGACCGACGACGCCGACGACGTTCGCCTTCGCCTTCCGTGCGGCCAGTGCGCGCATGGTGCCAATCACCGTCGCCGAACCGCCCATGTCCCATTTCATTTCTTCCATGCCGTTGCTCGGCTTGATGCTGATGCCGCCGGTATCGAAGGTCACGCCTTTACCGACCAGCGCCACGGGCTTGTCGCCCTTTTTGCCACCGTGCCACTGCATGACCACCAGTTGCGATTCGCGCACCGAGCCTTGCCCAACGCCAAGCAGTGCCCCCATCCCCAATTTTTTGATGGCGGCTTCACCCATGATTTCGACCTTGACGCCGAGCTTTTCGAGCTTTTTGCATTCGGCAGCCAGCGTGGCAGGGTAGATGACATTGGCCGGTTCGCTGACAATATCGCGGGTGAGCGCCACCGATTCGGCAATCCCTGCCAGCGGCGCATAGAGGGTTTTGGCCTTGTCGGCGTTGGCGGTGATGACATGCACCGCCGTCAGTTTCGGTTTGTCCTCGGGTTTGATTTTGGTGCGGTATTTATCGAACGCATAGGCGCGCAATTTTGCCCCATAGGCCAGATTCGCCGCTGCCGCCGCCGCCTCGATACGGGTGTTTTTGGGCAACGCGGCGGCAAGGTCGAGCCGCGTCACTTTGGCCGAAAGTGCGGCGGCCAGCGCCAGCGCCCCGGATTCCTGCAGGATGAGGGGCGTCACTTCCGAGGCTTTGCCAAGGCCGATAACGAGAAGATGGCTCGGGTTCGCCCCGGGGTTGAGCAAGGTCAGCGTTTCGCCTTTTTTGCCTTTGAAAGCGGCGGTTTCAAGTGCGTGGGCCACATAGGAAGCGGCGTTGCCAAGGGCTTCCTTCGCAGCCACCACCCGGTCGTCGGCCACGAAAATGGCGAGGGCGGCGGTGGATTTGGCCGCCGTGCGGCGGGGGGTGAAGCTGAGCGTAATCATGGCGACCTCGGGGCAAAAGGGGGTGGTAGGCAAAGGGGATGGATAGTGAGTAATCAGTTGCGCGGATTTAATCAACCCTTCAACGCGTTCTGACGGTGTTTTTCGCGCCCGCCGCCGCGTGTCACTGCTTTCTTGCGCCTGCGCGCCCGCCCGCCTATAAGCGAACCATGCGTCAATACGAGCGTTACCTGTTCATGCATCTGTTCTGGCCGACGGTGGTTATCACCGCGAGCCTGACGGCGATTGTCTGGTTGACGCAAATCCTGAAGTTTCTCGATTTCATGCTCAGCCGTGGCCTGTCGCTGATGGATTTTCTCTATCTGTCAGGGCTGATGCTGCCGTCGCTGCTGCTCATCCTGATGCCCATCGCGCTTGGGATTGCGGTGATTTACACTTATAACCGCCTGACGGTGGAGAGCGAGCTGGTGGTGCTTAACGCCGTGGGCGTCAGCAAATGGCAACTGGCGAAACCGGCTCTCAGGCTGGGCCTGTTCTGCACGCTGCTTTGCTATGTACTGGCGCTGGCGCTGATGCCGCATGCGAACAAGAAATTTCAGGATGTGCGCACGTTCTTCCGCGATAAATATGCGTCGGTGCTGCTCGAGGAAGAGGTGTTCAGCAACCCGCTTGAGGGCGTGACCGTGTATGTGCGCGCGCGCGACGAGCAGAACAACCTTTCGGGCGTGCTGATGCATGACCGGCGCAACCCCCGGCAGATTATCACCATGATTGCCGATACCGGCCATATGGAACAAACCCCGGCCGGCCCGAGATTTTACCTGCAGCAGGGCATGCGCCAGCAATGGCGCGACGGCAAGGTCAGCTGGCTGGCCTTCGACGATTACGCGATTGATATTGCGTTTTACGGCACGGATGTTGTGCGCAAACGCTCGCCCACCGAACGCACTTTAGGCGAACTGTTCGACCGCGAGGGCCTCACCGACAAACAGGCCGCCGCCAACCGTGCCGAAGCGCACCAGCGCCTGACCTGGCCGCTGTTCTGCCTCAGCCTGCCGCTGTTCGCGCTGGCGATGTTGTTTTCGAGCGAGTTCAACCGGCGCGGCCAGTTAAAACGCATCCTCACCGCCTCCGTCGGCATGGTGGCCATGGTGCTGCTCTATTTTGTCTGCCGCAGCCTGAGTGTCCAGCAGGCGTGGGTGAGTGTGATGCTGTATGTGCTGGTGCTCGGGGTGGCGGCGGCCAGCGCCTCGGTGCTCTATCGCGCCAGAGTGTTCGGTGCCGCGCCCCCCGCCGGCCTCCCGGCCAACGTAGCGGGGGCCTGAACATGCGATTGCTGCTGACCTTATCGCTCTATATTGGCCGCCGCTTCCTGCTGACGGTGCTGGCGACAATCGCAGTGATGCTGGTCATTGTCGGCCTGATGGAGCTGCTCGAGCTGGTGCGCCGCGCCGGGGATGCCACGCACGGGATTTCGTTTGCGACCCTGTTCCAGATGACCCTGTTGAAATTGCCGACGACGGCGGAGAAAATCTACCCGTTCGCGTTTATGATCGGCAGCATGATTACGCTGGCGCGCCTGACCCGCAGCAGCGAACTGGTGGTGGCGCGTGCGGCGGGCGTTTCGGTCTGGCAGTTCCTGCTGCCGGGGGTGGCGATGGCACTGGCGCTCGGTGCGTTGATTGTCGCGGTAATGAACCCGGTCGCGGCCTATACCATCACCCGCTTTGATCGCATGGAAGGCAAATACATTACGGGTAAGGCCAGCGTCTTTTCGGTTTCGCCCTCGGGCCTGTGGATGCGTCAGAGCGGCAGCGAAGCAATCCATTTCCAGCAGGCGGTGGCCTACGAATACATTATCCACGCGGTGCGCATGGACCAATCGAACTACACGCTCGAATCGGTGATGATTCTGCTGTTCGATGCGGCACACCGGTTTGTCGGACGCATTGATGCGCCGCGCGCCCGGTTGCTTAAGGGCGAGTGGCGGGTCACCGAGGCGGCCCTCTCGACCCCGCAGGCGCCGCCGACCCATGTACCCGAATTCCGCATGCCGACGCAACTCACCCTGAGCCAGATTCAGGATAGTTTTTCCGCGCCCGAGACGTTTTCGTTCTGGCAGTTGCCGGCGTTCATCGCTGTCCTGGAAAAGGCCGGATTCTCGGCGCTTCAGCACCGGCTGCATTTTCATAGCCTGATGGCGACGCCGCCGCTGCTGGCAGGGATGCTGCTGCTGGCCGCTGTATTTGCCTTGCGCCCGCCGCGCCGTGGCCGTACGGGAATGATGATTGTCATCGGCCTGGCGTCGGGGTTTATGCTCTATTTCATGACCAACATCATTTATGCGCTGGGCGCGTCGGGCGATTTGCCGATTGTGCTGGCGGCCTGGGCGCCGAGCCTCATCGTGCTGATGGTGGCCAGCGCGGCGTTGCTGCATCTCGAGGATGGCTAGGATGCGTCGCCCGGCTCTGAGATATACCCTCGCGCTCGGGCTGCTGCTGCTGCCTTTGCAGCCGCGTGCTCAGGAAAACGGGCTTTACCTGACCCCCGCCGACACCCCACCCGTGGCGGAAATCGCAATTGGCAATCAATCCCCCGACGCGCCGGTAACCATCAGCGCCGACACGATGGGGGCCGATGAGACGCACCATGTTGTCATCGCGCGCGGGCATGTCGAGGTGATGCAGGGCGATACGATTCTCGTGGCCGACCAGCTGACCTATTACCAGCAGCGCGATTTTGTGGTGGCCGAGGGCAATATCAGCATGTTGCAGCCGAATGGCGATGTTTATTTTGCCGACAAGGCCGAGCTGAAAGACGGCATGAAACGCGCCATTATCGAGGATTTCAAGGCGCGTTTTTCCGATAGTTCGGTGCTCGTCGCCCACAAGGCGGTGAAGGTGAACGCAGCGGTGACGAAATTGAAATCGGCATCCTATACGCCCTGCAAGCTGTGCGAGGGGCTGTCGCCTTTCTGGCAGATGAACGCCGGCGAGGTGACGGTGGATGATCTCGATGAACGCATCACCTACCATAACGCGTTTCTGGAGTTTTCCGGGGTGCCGGTGTTTTACACGCCGTACCTCTCGCACCCGACGCCGGATGCTTCGGGCAAGAGCGGCTTTGACCTGCCGACCTATCAGACCGACCCGTATTTCGGTTCGGTGGTGAAGGTTCCCTATTACTGGCGCATCGGCGAAGATAAGGATGTGCTGCTAACGCCCTGGGTATCGACCAGCGAAGGCGCGCTGCTGCAATGGGATTACCGCCAGCTGCGCGATGCGGGGGATTATCACATTCAGGGGTCGATTACCAATCCGCAGGCGCGCGACGATGTGGGCAACCGCATCGGCGGCCATGAGCTGCGCGGCCATATTTTTGCGCAGGGCGATGAGGAAATTGCCGATTTTACCCATGTCGGGTTCGATCTGCAGCGCGCGAGCGACGATACCTACCTGCGGCGCTATGTTCTGGGGGGCCAGCAGGCGCTGTTCTCGCGCGCCTATTACGAGCGGGCGCAAGGGCGCAATTTTGCCCTGGCGGAAGCGGTGAGCATTCAAGGGTTGCGCAGCACCGATAACGGCAAGACTACTCCGCTGGTGCTGCCGATTCTGCAGGGATATTACGAAACCCCGCCAGCGGATAACGGGCTGCGGTTCCATGTCGCAGCGGATGTGCAGGCCCTCACCCGCGAACTGGGCGCCGATCAGCGGCGCTTCTCGATTACGCCCGGGGCGAGCCTGCCGATGGTCACCGAGGGCGGGCAATTGCTGACCGCTACCGTCAACCTGCGGCAGGATGTGTATGACGTAAGCGATGTGACGCGCGTTTCCGGGCGGTCATTCGACGGCACCACGGCGCGCACCCTGCCGCAGGCGGCCCTCGAATGGCGCCTGCCTCTGATTAATGCATTCACACGCGGCGCCTGGTTGGTCGAGCCGATTGTGCTGGGGGTGGCGCAGGCCAATGGCGGCAACCCCGATACAATCTCGAACGAGGACAGCCGCCTCATCGAGTTGAGCGATACCAACCTGTTCAGCCTCGACCGGGCGCCGGGGCTGGATTTATACGATAGCGGCTCGCGGATTGCCTACGGGGTACGCAGCCATTATTACGACACCAGCGGCATCTCGCTCGATGGGCTGATTGGCCAGAATTACAGCATTTCAAGCGATACGCCTTACCCCAATTCCTCGCGCGTGGGGGAGAGCTTCTCGGATTACATTGGCCGGGTGGCCATAAGCTACCGACCCGTGACGCTTTCTTACCGCTTCGCTGCCGACCGCAAAGGCGGAGGATTAAACCGCAACGAAGTCGAACTGGGCTTCAGTGCGCCGTGGCTCACCCTCAGCAGCTCCTTCCGCAGCATTGAGAATAACCGCTTCCTGAATGACAGTCGCGAGGGCATCATCAGCGCGTCACTGCCTATTACCGAATCATGGAGCATTAACGGCGGCGCGCGCAACGACTTTGAGATCGACCGTCTGGTGACGACGGATATGGGCATCCTTTACAAAAACGAGTGTTTCAATATCGGAGTAAATGCGGTACGCAGTTTCTCGCGTGACCGCGATATTGCGCCCGTCAGCGCGTTTACGTTCCGTATCGGCCTCAAAAATCTGGGAGAATTCGGTGGCAGCAAGTAAACAGTGGCAGCGCTACGCAAGGCAGGGGCTGGCGGGCCTTCTGGTGCTGGTGGCGGTGCTGTTCCAGCCGCTTCCGGCGCGCGCGGCACAGGTCGCGATTGCGGCGATTGTCGGCGAGGATGTCATTACCACGACCGACGTGAGCGAACGCCGCGACCTGGTGATGGCCACCGCCGGTATCCCGCCGACGGTCGAGAACCAGCAGAAAATTACGCCGCGGATTGTGCAGTCGCTGATCGACGAAGCCCTGCAGTTGCAGGAGGCGAAAAACCAGTCCGTCAGCGTAACGGATGAGGAGCTGAACAAGGCCATTGCCTCGTTGCCTGCCCGCGGCGAACAAAAAGAAAGTATCCGCGATTTTATCACCCGCAACAACCTGTCGCCGCGCTCGTTCGAGGCACAATTGCGCGCGCAGCTGGCCTGGAACAAAGTGGTGCAGCGTGCATTGCGGCGCAATATCAGCATCGCGCAGGATGAAGTGTTGCGGGCGCAGAAATCGGCGGCGGGCGCGCCGGGCGCCACCGAATTGCGGCTGCAGGCGGTCGAAGTGGGCGCCGAGGGCAGCGGCGGGGCCGAGGAAATGCAGCGGCTGATGGAAGAAATTGCGCTGCAAATTAAGTCCGGCGGCGAATTATCGAACATTGCCATGCGCTACATCAAGAACCCGCGTGTGCATTATAATCCGCCGGTCTGGGTCGAGGAGAGCAGCCTGCCGCCGCCCCTGCAGCAAGTGTTGCGTGGCCTGAAAACGGGCGAAACCACCCCGCCGGTGCGCAGCGAGCGCAGCATGCAGATTATCCAGCTGCTCGACCGTTCGGCGCGCGCGAAACTGTCGGACGCGACGGAATATGCGATCAAGCAGATCACGGTGACGGTGCCGATGCGGCGCGACAAAGCCTCGATCGAAAAGTTGCAGGCCGCCGCCCGAATGCTGCGCGAACGGCCCGGCAATTGCACCGAGGCCTCCATCCCGGAGGTGGATTTTGCGACCGACGTGCAATTCCTGCGGATGCGTCTTGGCGCGCTGTCGCCACAGCAACGCAGCATTATCGGCCGGCTCGAAGTGGGCGATGTCAGCGAGCCGCTGCTGTCGCCTGAAGCGGTGCGGCTGGTGATGCTGTGCGAGAAAATGGAGCCTGCCGAAGGCAACCTGCCGGATGCGGAAGCCGTCCGCCAGCAGCTCTTTGCCGAGAAGCTCGAACTGGAGGCGCAGAAACACCTGCGCAACCTGCGCCGTGAGGCGTTTATCGACATCAAGGGCAACCCTGGTGCCCGGTGAACTGATGCCGTTGCGCGAGGTGATTGAAACCCACGGCCTGTGGGCGAAGAAATCTCTCGGCCAGCATTTCCTGCTCGACACGAACCTGCTGGAAAAAATTGTGCGCGCCAGCGGCGCTATTTCCGGCAGCCACGTCATTGAAATCGGCCCCGGCCCCGGCGGCCTCACCCGCGCGATTCTCAACGCCGGCCCGCGCCACCTCACCGCTATCGAGAAAGATGCGCGCTGTATTGCGGCCCTCGCGCCGCTGCGCGCAGCCTACCCCGAAACCTTCACCCTGCATGAGGCCGACGCGCTGGCGGTGGACCTGTCACAACTGGGCGACGCCCCGCGCATGGTGATTGCCAACCTGCCCTATAATGTCGGTACCCAGCTAATCATCGACTGGCTGCAACAGGCCGCGCAGCAAGGCCCACAGGCGCTTTCCGGCTTTACCGTCATGTTGCAGAAGGAAGTCGCCGAACGCATGGTGGCGCAGGTAGGCGATGCCGCCTATGGCCGCCTGTCGGTGCTGATGCAGCAGCTGACCGACGCCGCCATTCTGTTCGAGGTTCCGGCCAGCGCCTTCACGCCGCCGCCGAAAGTCACCTCGGCGATTTTGCGTGCGCGCATCCTCGAACGCCCGCGCGAGGAAGTGCCGCTCAAACTGCTGGAGCGGGTGGTGGCCGCAGCCTTCAACCACCGCCGCAAAATGCTGCGCCAGTCGCTTAAATCGCTCGGGGTCGAGGCGGTGGCCCTGTGCGAGAAGGCGGGCATCGACCCGACCCTGCGCGCTGAGGCCTGTGACCTGCCGATGTTTGCGCGCTTAGCCCGCGCGCTGGCCGAGACGCGCGACAAACCCGGCGATGTCTAGCTGGCGCCAGCGCTTGAAGCGTTCGGCATGCAGGATGCGCTGGATATGCGCCATCGCCTTGTCGAGATCCTCATTGACCACGACATAGTCGTATTCTTCCCAGTGCGAGATTTCCTCGGTTGCTTTCGCCATGCGCTTCTGCACCACTTCGTCGCTGTCCTGGGCGCGGGCGCGCAGGCGGCGCTCCAGCTCGTCAAGCGTCGGCGGCAGGATAAAGACGCTGACCAGATCGGCGCGGCAGGACTGAGCGAGCTGCCGCGTACCCTGCCAGTCGATGTCGAACAGCACGTCGCGGCCCGAGGCCAGCGCATCCATTACCTGTTTTTTGGGTGTGCCGTACTGATGCTCGAACACGGTCGCATGTTCGAGCAGTTCGCCCGCCTCGACCATGGCGCGGTAGCGCGCAGTATCGACAAAGTGGTAATCCCGGCCATCGACCTCGCCCGGGCGCATTGGCCGCGTGGTGACGGAAACCGAGAGGGCGACGCCTTCCTCGGTGGCGAGCAGGCGGCGTGAAAGGGTGGTTTTACCGGCGCCCGAAGGCGAAGAGAGCACGAACATCAGCCCGCGGCGTTTGGTCATGGGGGGGTAATGTTTTGAGGGCATGGGTGCGGCAACCATCGGGCAGGTGTGAAGGGGTTGCAGCCCACTCTAACGCAAAGCCGCGCGCGAGGAAACAGGTTTCATGCGCGTGTGAACAGGGTCTGGTGCGGGCGGCGTAACGGTGCGCTTAACGCAGGGCGTGGCGCAACCCACCGACGAGTTCCTGCTCGGAAACGCTGGCGGCGAAATGGCTGAGATACTGGCCATCCGGCCCCATGAGGTAGATGAATCCGGAATGATCGACCGTCCCGGCCCCCCCGTTTTTTTCGTCGGCGACGGCGCTGTAAAACACCTTGAAGTTGTCGGCGGCGGCTTTGATCTGGGCCGGGCTGCCGGTGAGGCCGACGAAATCTTTGCCGAAATGGGCGACGTAATCGCCGACCACTTTGGGGGTGTCGCGCTCCGGGTCAACGGTGATGAACAGCGGCTGAATCCGCGCGGCCTTGTCGCCAAGCTGCTTGAGCGCGTTGCCCATCAGCAGCAGTGTGGTCGGGCAGATGTCCGGGCAATGGGTGAAGCCGAAATAGACCAGCAGGTAACGCCCGCGGTAAGTGGCGCCCGTCACCGTCGTGCCACCGGCATCCTGCAAGGTGAACTCCGCCGCGAGCAGCGCCTTGCCCGTGCCGGTGTCGTCATGGGTGCTGGTGCGTGGCATCCAGCCGTTGCCCAGCCATGCAAACAGCACCACCAGCCCGAGAACACAAACAACCCATGCGAGGACAATTTTTTTCATGCGCGCAGTGCTAGGCGTATTCAGCCGCGATGTAAAATGAAGGATTTGTGACAACTTCCTTAAGCCGCATTCATGATGGTTAATCAACCCATTGCGCGCAGGCTGGCCACGGGCTGTAATCTGGTGTATAATGGCCCTAAACTACAAAAAAATAACTGAGCCAGATGGTGTATGACGATTAGCCTCAATGGAGCCTCCGTTGATACGGGGCCGCTCGCGCCCACGGCGCCGGCGCCACGCGCGCTGGCATCGCTGCTGGCGACCGTGGGGGCCGCTGACCCGGCGGCGCTGGCGCGTAACCAGCTACCCAGCGCTGTGGCTGCCTCGACCGCGCTGGCGACGCTGCCTCCCCAGTTGCCGCCTGCGCTGAAGCCGCTGGCGCGCGCCCCATCGAGCCAGTTAGCGGCGCAGTTTATTGCACAGGATGCCAGCCTCAGCGCCGAGGATCTCGCTATTTTCATGGTGCGTCAGGCGCGTGCCGAGGCCGCGCCCCCGGCGGTCGATGATTATCTGGCCAGCCTGCGCATCGCGCGCGGCGAATTACCCACGGCCGGGCGCCCCACTTCCGCCCCCATTCCCGCCACGGCGAGCACGCCGCCCCCACCACCTGGCGACGCGCCGTTACGCGCAAGCATGGCCTCGCTGGCCGCCGGGATAGCGCCGCCGGTGCCGTCGCTGCTGCGGCGTACCTCCCTTGCCGGTGCCAAAGGCGCCGATGCTTACCGGCTGGCGCAGGATCGCAGCCCGCGTGCCCGTCCCGCCGTGCTCGAAACGCGGTAAGCGGCAGCGGATCCTGACAGGCATTGCATGTGCGGCTCTGGCCCGCTAAAGTTCCGGCATGGCAATGAAACTCTGTATTCTGGGGGCAGGTGCGATGGGCTGCCTTATCGGCGGACAGCTGGCACGCGGCGGGCACGAAGTCAGCTTTATCGCGCGAGGACGCCAGCTTGCCGCCCTGCGCGATCAGGGCCTCACTCTCGAAAGCGACAAGGATCAATGGCACGGCCCCGTACGCGCGACGGACGATGCAACAATTCTCGGCGTGCAGGACGCAGTGATTCTTTGCACCAAAGCCTATCAGTTGCCCGCCGCCGTGGCGCAATTGCCGCCGCTGCTGGATGAGGCAACGCTGGTGGTGCCGGCGGTCAACGGCATTCCCTGGTGGTATTTTGCACAGCAGGGCGGCGCGTTTAACGGGCGGCCGCTCGCCAACCTCGACCCGGAGGGCACGCTGGCGCGGGCGGTTGAAACGCGCCGCATTATCGGCTGCGTGAACTACCTTGCAGGCACCCTGACGCATCCGGGCCGGGTGCATTATGTGCATGAGCTTGAGAAACGCATTGTACTTGGGGAACTGGATGGCGCACAAACGTCCCGCCTTGAGCGCCTCGCCGCCGCGTTTGCGGATGGCGGCTTCGCGCCGGTAGTGAGTGCGGATATTCGCCAGAATATCTGGCATAAATTATGGGGCAACATCGCCTTTAATCCGATCAGTGCGCTCACCCACGGCACCATCGACCAGATTGCGGAAGGCTATCATGACATCGACCTGGTCATTGCGGTGATGAACGAAGCGCGCAACATCGCCGACAAGCTCGGTATCGCGCTGACGCAGACCACCAAAAGCCGCGTCGCCGCCGCCGCCCAGATGCGCGGCCACAAAACCTCGATGCTGGTGGACATGGAACAGGGGCGCCCGACGGAGATTGAGGCGATTGTCGGCGCGGTGCGCGAGATAGGCCGCTGGATGGAAGAAGCGACGCCGCACCTGAACACGCTGTATTCGCTGGTGAAGCTGAAGGAAAAATTTTATACTCCTTCTGAGTAATTCCCCTACCGTTTGTTGCTGGAGAAAATCGTTGCTCCGGGATGGCGGGGCGCGCCGCCTGTAGCGGGGTCTACAGGCAAGCGACACGGCGTTCCGGGCGGCGATTTTCTCCGCAACCCTTCGGGCCGAGGCGAATTTTTCCGATGAGCGGCGCGCAATTTCTTCCGGGTAGCGGCGGCTACCCGAAAAGAAATTCCCCTTGCTCCTCCAAAAAATTGGCTCTCGGCAAACCGTAGGGAAATTACTCAGAAGGAGTATTACAGCCCGAGTGTCGCCGCATCCGGCCAGACGTAGGCGCCGCGCAGGATGACATCCACCTCGCTTTGCGCCAGCCGTGCTGCCATGGTTTCGACATAGCGGCCAAGCCGGTCGAGTAGCGCGACATCGCCCTGCGCCACCGTACCGTAGAGGTTGCGGGCGAGGGCGGCCCGCAGCACAGTCGCATCGGCAAGGCCTGCGCTGTAGGCCTGCAGGCGGCCATGGTAGGCCGCGCCCATTTTTTTAATGCGCTTGCTGACGCCCGTATCGGCGACGCCCAGCTCGCGCAGGGAATTATCCATGTCGTTGAAAAATGCTTCGCTCAGGAATTGGGCGAACGCGGTGGTGGTGGTGTCCGCGCGCGGTTCCACCAGACGGTGCTGCAGCAAAAACAGATGCAGCACGATCAGTTCGAAGCGGCCATCGAGCGTGTCGGGCACGCCGAGGTCTTCGTAGAAAAAGGGATTCCGTGCGGCGGCAAGCAATGCTATATAGGTGGCCTCGACCCCGGCCGGAGGTTTGGGGATGAACAACTGACGAAGGGCGCCCAACATTGATAACTCCACGGTTTATTCGCTGGCTGCTTTCTAGCAGCATCGCGCTGGCGCTGGCAAGCTGCTCGCCGATTACCGACACGCGCGGCCATAGCAGCGAGGACGTGGATTTGCAGCAGGTCATCGTCGGCCAGAGCGGCAGGGAGGATGTGCTGGCGTTGCTCGGCAGCCCTTCGAGCACTTCCAATTTCGGTGACGAAACCTGGTATTACATCACCCAGAAACAAGAGCGCGTCGGGGTGTTTGCGCCCAACATCACCGAGCAGCACATCACCGCCATCACCTTCGACCGCGAGCAGCGGGTGCAGGATATCGCCCATTTCAGGAAAGAGGACGGAAAGCCGGTGCAGATTGTCGGCAAAACCACCGCAACCGAAGGCCACAAAGTGACCTTCCTCGAGCAGATGCTGGGCAATTTCGGGCGCTTCAATACCCCTTCGCGCGGGCTGAGTGACCGCAATACCGGGCGTTAGCGCCGGTTCAGTCATACTCCCAGCCGGTAGCATGGAAAGGCAGCGCTGCGCCCGCCTCATCCACGATTTCTATCCGCGTGTTGCGGGTTATTTCGCCAATGCGGGTGAGAGGAAGGTCGAGCTGTGCGGATAAAGCGGCGAGGGTGTCGCGCTGTGTGGGCGCGGCAGTGAAGCACAGTTCGTAATCGTCGCCGCCGCTTACGGCAAAGCGCCAGGCGATTGCATCGGCGGCAATGGCCCGCGCCAGTGCCGGATGGCAGGGGATGGCCGCACGGGTGAGGCGCGCGCCCACGCCGCTTACCGCGCAGAGTTGGGCAATATCGGCAAGCAACCCGTCCGAAATATCGATGCCGCCCGTTGCTCGCGTGCGCAACGCCTGCCCGAGGGCAAGCCGTGGCTCGGGGCAGTGGTAACGGGCCGCGAGCGCCGCATCGACCGGCATATCCCGTTGCAGCAGGGAGAGGGCATAGGCCGCGCCGCCCACCGTGCCGCTGACATAGAGATCGTCGCCCGGCTGCGCGCCGTTGCGGCGCAAAGGCATGCCATCGAGCAGCCCGAAACAGGTCAGGGTGGTGTGGATCGGCGGTGCGCCGGAGGTGGAATCCCCGCCAACCAGCACGAGGCCGAAATGCGCCTGCTCGCGGGCGAGGGCGGCGGCAAAATCCATAAACCAGCCCTCGTTCAGGCCCGCAGGCGTATGCAGGTTGAGGGTGTAGCGCCAGGGGGTGGCGCCCATCGCTGCGAGGTCGGAGAGATTGCGGCGCATCAGCTTCTGGGCGTAGTGTTCGGGCGTGGCCGAGGCGAGGACATGTGTGCCCGCAATGACGCTGTCGCTGGTGATAACCAGCGCAAAGCCCGGCGGCGGGGTGAGGATGGCGGCGTCATCCGTGAGGGCGAAACTGCCGGGTTCCGCTGCGGCCAGCGGCGCGAAATAACGGGCGATGCGTGCGTGCTCGCCCATGGCTTACGCGGCGGCCGGCCGCAAACTTTCGAGCAGCAGGTTGAAGGCTTTATGCGCGTAGGCCAGTTCTTCATCCGTCACCAGCTGGGCGGCGACTTCGGTATATTCATCAATCAACGTCGCCCGTCCGCGCGTGGGGTAGGCAAGGGTTTCCGCCGCGAATACCTGCAGCACCGCCAGCAGCGGCAGGCTCATGCGCGCACGGCTCCAGTGGGGGAGGATGTGGCCTTCAATCGCCGCTTCGATGCGGACATGTTCCGCCTGTGCGGTGGCGATGAGCTTGTTGAGCAATGCCATTTCCGGCTGCGAGGCGTGGGGTAAATCGTCGGTATCGTTGGCGCGGCTGTCGGCCCAGGATTGCAGCATTTGCGCGGCAAGCAACGCCGGTAGCGTGCTTTTTTCAATCAGCGCTTCGGAATACATCGCCTGCACGGCGGCAAGGCGCGAGGCACGTTTACGCAGGAGGGAAGGGCGAGGGGCGTTCATGAGAGATCCAATCCGAAAGTATGGGCAATGGCGAGCATGCGCAGCGCGGCAACCGCCGCTTCGCCGCCTTTGTTGCCCTGCGCCACCGTGGCGCGGGCGACAGCCTGCTCCATGGTTTCGCAGGTGAGAATGCCGTTGCCAATCGGCAAATGCTGGTGCGTGGCCAGTTCCATCAGCGCGCGCGCCGATTCGTTGCTGACGATTTCGTAATGCGTGGTCTCGCCGCGAATTACGCAGCCAAGGGCGACATAGGCGGCGTAGCGGTCGCTGCGGGCGGCCAGCGCGATGGCGGCAGGAATTTCGAGCGCGCCCGGGACGGTAATCATTTCGGCGGTGCGCCCGGCGGCATAAATGGCATCCGTCGCGCCGCTGACCAGCATTTCGCTGATGGCCTGATAGTAAGGGGCGACGACAAGCAGAATCGGTTTCATGGGCGCACTCGGCAGGAGGGGAATTGAGAGGGTAGCGTCATTCGGTGGAGATGGGGCGGTGGCCGCTGACATGTAGCCCATAGCCCTCCAGCCCGACAATCATTTTCGGCGTATTGGTCAGCAGCGTCATGTCGCGCACGCCCAGATCGAGCAGGATTTGCGCGCCGATGCCGTAATCACGCAGGATGGGAGTGGCGGGTTCCTCGCCGCGCCGCAGCTTCAGCCCGTCGGAAGCGGCGGTGCGCCGCGCCTCGCGCAGCAGCACCAGCACGCCGCTGCCCGCTTCATCGATCAGGCGCAGGGATTGGTGTAAAATCCCCGCTTTACCGTGCGACGTGTCGCCCAGCACATCGTGCATGATGTCGAGCGCGTGCATGCGCACGAGGGTGGGGGTGCCGGGAGCGACGGTGTTTTTAATCAGGGCGAGATGCTCGGCATAGCCCGGGCTCTGGGCATAGGCGATGCAGCGGAATTCGCCCGCAAAGCCGGTACTGATGGTGCTTTCCACCAGCCGTGTCACCAGTTTTTCCGCGCGGCGGCGGTAGGCGATGAGGTCGGCAATCGTGCCGATTTTCAGTTGGTGCGCGGCGGCAAATTTCAGCAGATCGGGCAGGCGCGCCATGCTGCCGTCGTCGTTCATGATTTCGCAGATCACGCCGGCGGGCACCAGTCCCGCAAGGCGGGCGATATCGACCGCCGCTTCAGTATGCCCGGCGCGCACCAGCGTGCCGCCCTCGCGCGCTTCGAGCGGGAAAATATGGCCGGGTGAGGCGATGTCGTGGGCGTGCGCCTCCGGATTGCTGGCGGCGGCGATGGTGCGGGCGCGATCCGCCGCGCTGATGCCGGTCGTTACCCCTTCGCGCGCCTCGATGGAAACGGTGAAAGCCGTCGCGTGGCGGCTTGCATTATGCCGTGCCATCGGCGGCAGGCCGAGGCGTTCGACCTGCGCCTTTTCGAGCGCGAGGCAGATGAGGCCGCGCGCGTGCTTGGCCATGCTGTTGTTAATTTCCGCCGTGGCGAATTGTGCGGGGATGACGAGGTCGCCCTCGTTCTCGCGGTCTTCGTCATCGACCAGGATGACCATGCGGCCCGCTTTGGCCTCGGCGATGATTTCTTCAATCGGGGAGAGTTTCATTTCGCACCTGCAAGCCGCGCCACATACCGCGCGAGCATGTCGATTTCAAGGTTCACGTCGTCGCCCACCTGCAGGCGGGAAAACCCGGTCACCTTCGCGGTGTGGGGGATGATGTTGACGCAGAAGCGGGTGACCGTGGGCGCAGCGGCGGTATCGGACAGGGGCGTATCGCTGACGGTGTTGACGGTCAGCGATACACCGTCGAGCGTGACCGAGCCTTTGGGCGCAATGAAGCGCGCCAGATGCGGCGGCACCTCGAACTCCCAGCGGGTGGAATCGCCGCTTTTTTCGCTGGCCACCGCCCGCGCCACCCCATCGATATGGCCGCTGACGACATGGCCGCCCATCGCATCGCCCACCCGCAGCGACGGTTCGAGGTTGATGACATGGCCGACGCTCCAGTGCTTGGCGGTGCTGCGGTTCATGGTTTCGGCGGAGAGGGATACCTTGAATTCATTGTCGTTGGTTTTGACCGCCGTCAGGCAAATACCCTGGCAGCAGATCGAGTCGCCGACCTCGACGGCAAACGGCTCCATCATCGCAATGGTCACCATGCAGTCGCCGCGCTGATCGACGCGGCGGATGGTGCCCTGTGTCCTGACTAACCCCGTGAACATAATCTGCCCGTGTGTGCTTTCTTGTGTCATGGCAACGCGTGTTCGTAGCATTCGTACCTGTCGGCACCGAGCCGTTGTGAGGCGACAAGCGGGCGGGGCAGGACGGTTTGCAGCGCCGTATCTAGAGCATCTATTGCCGGTTTACCAGCATTTCCAAGCAGCAGCGGCGCGCGGTACCAGTGCAGGGTTTCCACCGTTCCGGCGGCGATAAAGGCGGTGGAAAGGGCGCTCCCGGCCTCAATCAGCGCGCGGGTGATGCCCTCGGCGGCGAGCGCCTGCAGGATGGACAAAGGCGGCAGGGCGGCATCCTCCAGTACCAGGAATTTCACATCCGCTTCACGCAATTCGGTGGCCGCGCTTGCCGCCTGCTCCACCGCCTCGGCGGAGGTTATAAGCCAGACGGGCTGCCGGTTGGCGCTTTTGACCAGCGTGCTGGTAAGCGGCAGGCGCAGATGGCGGTCGCAGACGATACGCACAAGCTGCGGATGCGCGCGGTGCGGCGCACGGACGGTCATCTGCGGGTTGTCGGCCAGCACGGTGCCGATACCGGTGATGAGGCAATCGTAGCGCCCGCGCAACTGCTGGCCATGCGCCCGCGCCGCGTCGCCCGTAATCCATTGGCTGTGCCCGTGGCTGTCGGTGATGCGGCCATCGAGCGAGGTGGCCAGTTTCATCGCCACATGCGGCAGGTTCTCACGCACGCGGCGGAAGAAACCGCGATTGAGGCGCCGCGCTTCGGGTATGTCGCGCAGGTCAACGGCGATGCCTGCCGCATGCAGCATTGCCGCGCCTTTGCCCGATACACGCGGGTCGGGGTCGGTGCAGGCGATGACGACGCGCGCAATACCCGCGTCGATCAGCGCCCGGGCGCAGGGCGGCGTTTGTCCGTGATGGGCGCAGGGTTCGAGCGTGACATAGGCCGTCGCCCCGCGTGCCGTCGCGCCCGCCATGGCGAGCGCTTGCGTTTCCGCGTGCGGGCGGCCCCCATCGGCAGTGCAGGCGGCGGCGAGTATCCGGTCATCTTTCGCCAGCACACAGCCGACGGAGGGGTTAGGCCAGGTGCGCCCCAGCCCGCGCTCGGCGAGGCGCAGCGCGTGACGGAGAAAATGGAGATCGCGCGGCATTACAGCTTATCGACGAAATTTTCGAAATCATCGACGCTACCGAAATCGCGGTAAACGCTGGCGTAACGGATATAGGCGACGGCGTCGAGTTTCTTCAGCTCTTCCATCACCAGCGCGCCGATATGGCGGGTCGGGATGTCGCTCTCGCCTTCGGATTCGAGCTTCTGCACGATGCGGTTGATGGCCATTTCCACCGCTTCAGCATCCACTGGGCGTTTGCGCAGGGCAATTGCCATGGAGCGGGCGATTTTGTCGCGGTCGAACAGGCGGCATTCGCCGTTGCTTTTCGCCACCGTCAGTTCGCGCAACTGTACCCGCTCGAAGGTGGTGAAGCGTGAGTTGCAGGCCGGGCAGAAGCGACGCCTGCGGATGGACGAGCCGTCCTCGCTGGGCCGGCTATCTTTTACCTGCGTGTCTTCGTGATTACAAAAGGGACAATGCATCGCGCTCTGCCGGTCAGCGGTAGATGGGGAATTGATCCGTCAGCGCCCGCACCTTGCGTCGGGTCGCGGCCTCGACGGCGGCGTTGGCGGTCGTGTCGTCGGGGTTTTTACTCAACCCATCGAGCACGTCGCCGATGAGGTGACCGATTTCCTCGAACTCCTTCACCGCAAAGCCGCGCGTGGTGCCCGCCGGGGTGCCAAGCCGCACGCCCGAGGTGATAAACGGCGAGGCCGGGTCGAACGGAATGGCGTTTTTGTTGCAGGTGAGACCGGCGCGTTCGAGCGCCGCCTCGACCGCCTTGCCCGTGAGGTTTTTCGGACGTAAATCCACCAGCACGAGGTGGTTGTCGGTGCCGCCGGATACGATGGCGAGGCCGCGCCCTTTCAGCACCGCCGCCAGCGCGCGGGCGTTATCGACCACCGCCTGCGCGTAGGCCTTGAAGCCGGGCTGCAGCGCTTCGCCGTAAGCGACCGCCTTGCCCGCGATGACATGCATCAGCGGCCCACCCTGGATACCGGGGAAAATGGCGGAATTGATTGCCATTTCGAGCGTTTGATCCTTGCCTTGCGCGGTTTTACCGACGACGAGTTCGGGGCAGTTGGAAAGAATCATCCCGCCGCGCGGGCCGCGCAGGGTTTTGTGCGTGGTGGTGGTGACGACATGCGCGTGCGGCAGCGGCGACGGGTAGGAACCGCCTGCGACGAGGCCTGCGACATGGGCCATATCGACCATCAGCCAGGCGCCGACCTTATCGGCAATCGCGCGGAAGCGCGCCCAGTCCACCACCCGCGAATAGGCCGAAAACCCGGCGATAATGAGTTTGGGTTTATGCGTCACCGCCAGCGTTTCGATCGCGTCGTAATCGAGCAGGTGGGTGTCCTCGCGCACGCCATATTGCACGGCGTTGTAGATTTTCCCCGACTGGTTGACCGAGGCGCCGTGGGTGAGGTGACCGCCCGCCGCCAGCGATTGGCCAAGGATGGTGTCGCCCGGTTTGAGCAGCGCGTTGAACACGCCCTGATTGGCCTGCGAGCCGCTGTTGGGCTGGACATTGGCATAGTTGGTGGCAAACAGCTTTTTCGCGCGGTCGATCGCCAGTTGCTCGACCACATCGACAAATTCACAGCCGCCGTAATAGCGTTTGCCGGGATAGCCCTCGGCGTATTTGTTGGTCAGCACACTGCCCTGCGCTTCGAGTACGGCGCGGCTGACGATGTTTTCCGAGGCGATTAGCTCGACCTGATGCTGCTGGCGGCCCAGCTCGTTTCGAATCGCACCGAGAATCTCGGCATCGGCGTGGGCTAAATCCATGGTAAAAAATCCGGTGTCCATCAGTTCCTCGGGTTTGCGTGCAGTGTTGGTCATGGGGTGATTCCTTTATATCCCGTTCTTTCGTTTATCCGAGTTTTTCGACCCGGCGCTGGTGACGTCCGCCATCGAAGCTGGTGGAGAGGAAGCGGCGCACGCATTCGCGCGCTTCGGCCTCGCCGATGAGCCGTGCGCCAAGGCAGAGCACATTGGCGTCGTTATGCGCGCGGGCCAGCTCGGCTGCCAGCCCCGTGCTGCAAACGGCGGCGCGGATGCCCGCATGGCGGTTGGCGGCGATGGCAATGCCGATGCCCGAACCGCAGATGGCGATGCCCAGCGCCGCTCGTCCCCCGCTGATGGCGTCGGCGACGGCGTTACCGTAATCCGGGTAATCGACCGAGTCGGTGCTGTGGGTGCCTAAATCGAGCACGCGGAAACCGCAGGCAGGAATCTCCGCCAGCAGCGCCTGCTTGAGCGATAACCCGGCATGGTCGTTGGCGATGGCGACAGTTTGGTTCACGGTAGGATGCCTGATGCGTTTTTGTTTTGCGTTTCCCGTCAGCTTCGCGCTAACGTGACGCCTACTATAGTCATTTGACTTTAGAATGATACACGGCTGCAAACCGCACGTTTCTGCGCTTCCGTTCCGCACGTACTTTGATGTACGCTTGCGGTACGGTTCTCAAAACGCACGGTTTTCGCTCGCGTCTCATCCTAAATTCAAACGACTATCTATATCTAGTAGGTGGGTAGTTTTTGCCACGAAGCTGTGGATAACGCAACCGCGAACCGTCCCGCTGCGGGCGGCCCGCAGGTAAAACGAATTTAACCAGTTGGTTTATTTCATGGAATCATCGTTTGTCGTGGGCTTGGCGGCGCTGCTCGGGGCGGTTATCGGCTCGTTCCTGACACTGGCCACCTACCGCCTGCCCCGGGGCGAAAAAATCGGCATGACGCGCTCGCGCTGTCCGCACTGCCACACCGCGCTTGGGTTGGCTGATTTATTCCCCATCCTGTCGTGGCTGGTGCAACGGGGCCGGTGCCGCCATTGCGCCGCGCGGGTCGGCCTGCGCTATCCGCTCACCGAGCTGGCCACGGCGCTTGGCACCGCGGCGGCGGCCTACCGCTACGGTGTCACCCCGGAGGCTTTGGCGATCATGGGCCTGTGGTGGTGCATTGTCGCCCTTGTCATCACCGATCTGGAGCGGACGATTATCCTCGATGAGGTGCAACTGGCCCTTGTGGCGTTCGGGGTGCTCTACCATGGGGCGCTGGCGACGGCGTGGACGCAGGTTATCGGCGCGGGCGTGGTTGGATTGGCCATCGGGCTGGTGTTGAAATACGGCTTCCTTTACCTGCGCCATAAGGATGGGCTGGGGCTGGGCGATGTCAAGCTGCTGTTTGGCGCAGGTATCTGGCTGGCGAGCAGCGTGGCGTTTATCCCGTTTTTATTTTTCGCAGGTGTGCTGGGCGTGGCGTGCGGCATCGTGTGGCGGGCGCTCGGGCGTGGCGCGCAGTTTCCGTTCGGCCCGGCGCTGGCGGTATCGTTGTTGGTGAGTGTAGTCTGGCCCGAGGCTGTTGCACAATTCTGGCACTTGTATGGGGTGCGCTGATGGGCCAACAGGCAGGCGTTTGTTACTCACATTTCGTATAAACCGCTTGTGGTGCCTACGAGGTATGGTACTAGGAATAGATGAGAGGCACTCTACGGGGTTGTATGCGTTCACCGCGAAAAATAGTGGCATGGGTAGCTTTAGCGGCATGCATCGCGGCGCTTTCAGGGTGCTCGTTCCTTGATTCTTTCGTGCCCAAAAAAGGCGAAACCAGCGACGTGATTGACCGGCAGCAGAACCTGACGGTGGATGATTTCCGCAACCTCAATGCCATCGACAGGGAAAAAAATAAGAAAGATACGGCGCCGACCGCGACCGCAGCGCTCGGTGCGCCACCGATTCCGGATGTGGCGGAAGTGCTGGCGGTGCCGCGCCCGCCGAAAGTCGCCAACACCAAACTGGTGACATTGTCAGTGACCGATGATGTGCCACTGCGCGACGTGCTGTTCGAGCTGGGGCGGCTGGCCAATGTCGATATCGAAGTGGGGCCGGGGCTGGATACGACCGGCATCAACCTGCGCGCGACCAACCGCCCGTTTAACGAGGTGATAGGGCGCATTTCTGCGCTTGCCCATCTGCGCTACAGCGTCAGCGGCAATGCGTTGCGGGTGGAGCGCGATCTACCCTACATTAAAAACTATTCGCTCGATTTTCTTAATATCGTGCGCTCGAGCAGCTCGGGCTACAACATCACCACCAGCATCCTGAGCGGGGACGACAGTAGCGGCAGCAGTGGCAGCAGCAGTACGACCACCAGCGGCAGCGGCGGAGTGACGGGCGGCAATGTCGGCACCAGCGGCAGCACCAGCAGCATCAACAGCACCGGCGAAAGCGATATGTGGTCGGCGCTCGAGGCGTCGGTGAAAGAAATCGTCGCCTATAACCCTGCCGGGGATGAACCCGGTGGCGGGGCGGCGCCCGGGGCGACGGCAACTTCGGCGGCGCCTGCTGCTGCGGGCGGCGGCACGGTGGTCATCAACCGGCAGGCGGGCATTCTTTCGGTGAATGCGACGGCGGCGCAGCACGAGATGATTGCGCATTTCCTCAGCCTGATGTCGCGCAATGCCTCAGCGCAGGTGTTAATCGAGGCCAAAATCGTTGAAGTGACGCTGGCCGATCAGTTCCTCTCCGGGGTGGATTGGAATCAGGTGGTCGGCGGGATTGTCGACCCCAATTACCTGAAGCTGGGGTCCTACACCGCCTCCATCAGCAATGGGCCGAACCTGGTATCGGGTTCCGCCGCTGCTCCTAATTCGGTGGCGTTCGGCCTGAAGAGCGGCGACGGGCTGGATGCGGTGCTGCGTGCTACCCAGCGTTTCGGCACCACGCGCACCTTGTCGAGCCCGCGCCTGTCGGCGACCAACAACCAGCAGGCGGTGCTGACCTTCGCCCGTAACGAAGTGTTTTTCGATTGTACGACGACGCCTTCGACCACCATTCCCGGTGGCAGCGCCGGCAACACGACGATTGATGCCTCGACCACCTGTACCGCCAACTCGGTGCCGATCGGGATTATTCTCAACATCATGCCAGCGATTAACCTCGACTCGCAGGAAGTGACCCTGAGCGTGCGCCCCACCCTGACCCGCGTGGTGGGTTCGGCGGTGAATCCGGCGACGCCGACCAGCACCTTGCCGGTGATCGAGGTGCGCGAACTGGATTCGGTGATGAAAGTGAGCAGCGGCGGGGTGATGGTCATCGGCGGGCTGATGGAAGACGCGACGCGCAACGTCACCGACGGTGTGCCGGGGCTGGGGGAAGTGCCGATTTTCGGCAATCTCTTTAAAAGCCGCAGCGAGGATTCTTCGAAGCGCGAGCTGATTATTTTCATCAAAGCCACCATCGTCAATCCCGATGGCAGTTCGCACCTGACCGATCGCAAAGTGTATGAGAAATTCGTCAGCGATCCGCGCCCGCTCTACAACAAATAGATTCAGCGCAGGAGGGGTATGTTCAGCAATATCCGCTATGTGCTGCTGACCGCCACCCGTGACCGGCTGTTCCTCGGGCTGCTGGTGGGCATTGGGCTTGCGGCGTATATCTCCAGCGTGCTGGGCGCCACGGCGATGCTCGAAACCGCACAGATGACGCTCAGCTTCACCGCCGCTTCGGCGCGGGTGATTATCATGGTCGGGGTGATTGTCTTTATCGGCTTTCATATGCGCAACGCCTTCGACGCGCGCGAGATCGACGTGCTGCTGTCGCGCCCGGTGTCGCGCACCGCGCTGGTGTTCTCCTACTGGGTGGGGTTTGCGGCGGTCGCGGCCTGTCTGGTGCTGCCGACGGTGCTACTGGTGGCGGCCATCGGCACGCTCAACCATACGGGCTTCTGGCTGTGGTCGGTCAGTTTGCTGCTTGAATCCTGGCTGGTGGTTTCGGTCGCCCTGTTTGCGGCGCTGACCATGAAAAGCGGTGTGGGCACGGTGCTGGCGTCGCTGGCGGTGTATGTGCTCGCGCGGATGATGGGCTTCTTTCTGGCGACGACCGACAGCGGTGCCATATTTCATGCGCAGACGCTCAATGAGGGCACGCAATGGCTGATGAAGGCAATCGCGCTGCTGGTGCCGCGCCTCGATTTTTATGCCAAAAGCCACTGGCTGATTTATGGCGCAAAATCGGTTGAGGAGCTGCATCTCTTCCTGCTGCAATCGGCGATTTTTATTCCCTTGTTGCTGGCCGCTGCCATTATCGACTTCAAGCGCAAGCAATTCTAGCCCGATGAAACGCCTGAGCAAACCCGGCCAGCAACTCAGCCTCCGCGTGGCGTGGCGCGATGCGGGGATGCGCCGTGTCGTAGCAGGGCTGGCGGCGCTGCTGGTGGCGCAAGGGCTGTTCTGGAATCACACCCGGGCGTTGCGCCCCGAGATGGGGGTGGTGCCCGCGTTGCCCGGCGAGCGCACCGTGCGCGCCCTCGCCTTTGGCGATGAGGAGGCATTTTTCCGCCTGCTGGCGCTGACCCTGCAGAACTCGGGCGATACGTTCGGGCGTTTCACGGCGCTCTACAAATACGACTTCAACAAGCTGTCACAGTGGTTTTACCTGCTGGGCCATTTCAATAACCAGTCGCATTACCTGCCTGCGATGGCGGCGTATTATTTCAGCCAGACGCAAAACGCCGCCGATGTGCGCTATCTGGTGGATTACCTCGACGATTATGCACAAGGGCGCGTGCGCGAGAAATGGTGGTGGCTGGTGCAGGCTTCCTACCTTGCCAGCCACAAGCTCGGTGATAGCGACCGCGCGCTGGTGCTGGCGAAAAAGCTCAGCGGCGTGCGCGGGATTCCGATCTGGGCGCAGCAGATGGCGGCGTTTATCCACGAGCAGCGTGGCGAATTTGGCGCGGCGCTGGGCATTATCGAGGCGGTGATGCAGCATCCCGAGGATTACAGTCAGGGCGAGCTGAATTTCATGCGCTATTTTATCGACGAGCGGCTGCATCGCCTGAACGAGGTGGAAGCGCAGCTCAAGGAAATCCAGCAGGAGAAAGATGCGTTGCGGGCGAAGGGTATTGCCGACCCGCTGCCGATGGGGCCACCGAGTGATGTCGGTGCACCGCGTGTGCCTTCGGGCATGTAGGGCGTGCGCGCCCTTATTTCGCGCTGCGTTTCTTTTTGCCGGCAGGTTTGGCCACCACGCCATAGCACTGCGCTTCGCCCGGGAAGCTGCCGTCACGCACCTCGCGCGCATACGCAGCGGCGGCGGCGGTGATGGTGCCGCGCAGGTCGGCGTATTTTTTGACAAAGCGGGCGCTGCGTTCGAACATGCCGAGCATATCATCGACCACCAGCACCTGCCCGTCGCAGCTTGGCGAGGCACCGATGCCAATGGTCGGCACCGCGAGGCTGCGAGTGATTTCCGCCGCCAGCGTTTCGACCACCCCTTCGAGCACGACGGCGAAGGCCCCGGCTTCGGCCACCGCGCGCGCATCGGCGAGGATGGCCTGGCGCGCGGCAGGATCGCGGCCTTGCGTTTTGAAGCCGCCAACCGTGTTGAGGTGCTGCGGCATCAGGCCGACATGTGCCATCACCGGGATGCCGCGCTGGCTGAGGAAGGCGATGGTGGGCGCGAGCTCGGCGCCGCCCTCCATTTTGACGCAGGCCGCGCCGGTTTCTTTCAGGATGCGCGCGGCGTTGGTGAAGGCCTGCTCGGGCGATGCCTGATAACTGCCAAAGGGCATATCGACAATCACGCAGGCGTGGCGTGCCCCGCGCATCACGGCGGCGCCGTGGGCAATCATCATGTCGAGCGTGACCGGCAGGGTTGAATCCATGCCGTAAACCACCATGCCCAGTGAATCGCCGACCATCAGCATGTCGCAATGCGGATCGAGCAGCTGCGCCATCGGCGCGGTGTAGGCGGTGAGCACGACGATTTTCTGCGCCGATTTCATGGCGCGGATGGCGGGAATGGTGAGGCGGGCGCTAGGCGCTGCCGGGGTGGGGTATGACATGGGGAAGGTCCTTCGGGTCGGGGGTGTCGTTCATGGCGGCGGTTCCCCAGCCGGGCGGCGCTTTGGGGAAGGTGATGGTAATACTGGTGCCGACTTTAAGCTCGCTTTCAATAATGAATTCGCCGCCCATGGATTCGACAAATTTTTTCGACAAAGGCAGGCCGAGGCCGGTGCCTTCGTATTTGCGCGAGAGGGCCGAATCGACCTGCCCGAACGGCGTCATCACCCGCGAAATATCCTTGGGCGCGATGCCGATGCCCGTGTCGCGCACCTGAATATGCAGGCTGCCTTTGAGCAGGTCGTGCCAGGCCTGACAGCGCACCTCGCCGCCTGCAGGGGTGAATTTCACCGCGTTGCTGAGCAGGTTGAGCAGCACCTGTTTGAGTTTTTTTGCATCGGTGACCAGCACCAGGTGCTCGGCAGGAATATCCTCAACCAGCGTCACCTGCGCCGCTTCGGCGCGCGGCAGCACCATGCGCAGCGAGTTGCGGATGACTTTGGTGGCATCGGTCTCGGCCCATTCGATCTGCAGCTTGCCGACCTCGGCCTTGCTGAAATCGAGGATGTCGTTAATCAGGCTCAGCAGGTGTTTGCCCGAGGCGTGAATATCCTCAAGGTAATCCTGATAGACCTTGGCCAGCGTATCCTTCGCCTCGTTGCGGATAATTTCGGAAAAGCCGATAATGGCGTTGAGCGGGGTGCGCAATTCGTGGCTGACGCTGGCCAGAAACTGCGATTTGTCGCGGCTCTGGGCCTCGGCCTGCGCGGCGGCGGCGATGAGTTCGAGGTTGACCTCGTGCTGGCGGGTGATGATGGATTCCGCCCGCCCGGCAGTCACCAGCAGCACCAGAATCAGCAACGTGAATACGCCGATGATGATGCCGACAAACCAGAGGAGCTTATGGCGCAAGGCCTCCCATTTATCGGTGACGTCGATATAGAACTCCGCCAGCGCCTCGGGTGCGGTGGCCCCGGTGTGGGCGAGGGGGATAATCGCCTGCACCAGGGTGCGTTTTCGCGCCGCATCGGCGCTGCCGGTGAGGTACACATTTTTCAGCGTGCGATAGACCGGGGTGCCTTTTACCGCTTTGTCGAGGTCGAACAGGGTGACGCGGCTACTACCATCATGGGTGACGTATTCGTTGCCCGAGCCGTAATAGAGGCGGGCGACATCGGGCGAGAAAATGGTGATTTTGGTAATCGGCTGGTTGCGGAAGAAGCGTTGGGTCTCCTCGACGAAGCCGGGCAGGTAGGGCGCGGCGTTGCTGCCGGTCAGCACGGGTGCGTAGCGATCCCAGATGGTGCCGGTATAGCTGGAAACCGTCGCCTGCGTCTGGCGGGCGGCCTCGTGCATCAGGTCGGTTTCCTTGAACTTGCCCGCGTACATGGTAATGAACACCGCCCCGATGATCATAATCACGAAGCTGAGGGCGGTCAGGTAGCGAAGATGTACGAACATGGCGGCGATTGTAACGCCAGCCACCCGAAATACAATCGAAACCGCGTTATTCCGCCGGAAGCGGCTGTTTTTACTGCCCGGAGGCGGCGCTTGACATGGCGCGCGACGCACCGTATAAGGCCCCTTCCGAAAATAACGACCAAGGAGAGTGCCATGAAGCGCACCTATCAGCCCAGCAAGATTGTTCGCGCCCGCCGTCATGGCTTCCGCGCCCGTATGGCAACCGTCGGTGGCCGTAAAGTATTGGCCGCGCGCCGCGCCAAAGGCCGTAAAGTCCTGAGCGCTTAATCCGCCCGCGACGATTTCCGCCGTTTTAATGCCGCAACCGGCAGGGTGCCGGGCGTTATTTTTCAGGGAACGGGCATGACGCTGGCCATCACCACCCTCAAGAACCGTGCCGATTTCCTGCGTCTGCGGCGGGGACGCAAGCGCATGACGCCTTATTTTATCCTCCGCGCCGATGTTTCGGAGGCCGTCGTCGGCACCTCCGCCCGCGTCGGCTATACCGTCACTACCAAATGCGGCAACGCCGTAGTGCGCAACCGCATCAAGCGCCGTTTGCGGGCGCTGGTGCGCGAGCTGTTCCCGGCCAGCGCCCGCGGCGGTTATGATTACATCCTCATCGCCCGCAGCGATGTCAGGCCCGGCGTCGCCGAGGTGCCGTTTGCCGCGTTGCGTGAGGCCATGCAACGCGCGGTGGCGGGTATTCACCGCGATGCGTAACCCCTTGCAACTTTTGCTGCTGGGGCTGATTCGCGCCTACCAACTGGCGCTTTCGCCATTTACCCCGCCCGCCTGCCGTTTCACCCCGACCTGCTCGGCCTATGCCCGCGATGCCATTACCCGACATGGGGCTTGCACCGGCACATGGCTTGCCGTAAAACGCCTTGCCCGTTGCCACCCCTGGGGTGGCGCGGGCGACGACCCCGTGCCCTGACCGGCAGGTTCGCACGCCGTGCGGAAGGTGCTCTGCGCCGGGCATCTCCACCTTTAGTAACCAGAACGAAATGTTGATTCCATGACTGCTCCTGCTGCCCAAGGCCCTGAATTCAAAAATCTGGTGATAGCGATTATCGCCGCGACGGCCATCATGATCGGCTGGCAGCATTTCTATGAACGCCCTCGGCTGGCCGCGATGCAGGCGCAACAGGCATCGGTGGAGGCACGCACGCAGCGGGAAGCCGCCCGCCCGCCCGCGTTCGTCGCCCAACCCGCCGCCGCGCAGAACGCCGGTGACGCGCCGCGCATCCGCATCAATACCCCGGCGCTGCATGGTTCGTTCAGCGTGGTTGGCAACCGCTTCGATGATTTGACCCTCGCCAGCTACCACGAGGAAAACGTGGCGGGTTCGCCCGAGGTTACCTTGCTCAAACGCGCCGGCGAAAAAGAGGCGTATTTCATCGAGCTGGGGATGCTGGCCCACGAAACCGAAGTGCGCCTGCCGGATGCCGCCACGCGCTGGCAGACCAGCGACCGCGAGCTTGGGGTCGGCAAACCGGTGACGCTGACCTGGAGCAACGGCGCGGGGTTGCAGTTCACCCGCACCATCGCGGTGGACGAGCATTTCATGTTCACCGTCACTACCCGCGTGCAGAACAATGGCAGCAGCGCGGTGACGCTCTACCCGTATGGGCTGGTCAGCCGCAACTACGACGATGCGGCGCCGCATTTTGCCTTCATGCACGAAGGGCCGCTCGGCGCGGTCAACGGCGTGCTCGAGGATGTCAGCTACAAAGATTTGCGCGAGGACGGCGCAAAGAAATTCACCGACACGCAGGGCTGGGTCGGCATGACCGACAAATACTGGCTGACGGCGCTCATCCCCGATGGACAGGAAAAGTTCGACGCCGAGTTCAAGCATTTCGCGCGCGGACAGGCAGATGCCTACCAGGCCGATCTGCGCGGGCAGGCGCTTGAAGTGCCTGTCGGCCAATCGGTAAGCACCCGCACGCGCATTTTCGCCGGGGCGAAGGTGGTCGGCCAGCTCGACCGCTACCGCGAGGAGTTCAACATTCCGCTGTTCGACCGCGCGGTCGATTTCGGCTCGCTCTATTTCCTCACCCGGCCGATTTTTTCGCTGCTGACCTATTTCCACGGCATCGTCGGTAATTTCGGGGTGGCAATCCTGCTGCTCACCTTCTGCATCAAGCTGGCGCTGTTCCCGCTGGCCAGCAAATCCATGACCTCGATGAGCCGCATGAAGCAGCTCACGCCGAAAATGACCGAGCTGCGGGAGCGCCATAAGGACGACAAAATGCGCCTCAATCAGGAAATCATGGCGCTGTATAAGCGCGAGAAGGTCAACCCGGTGTCGGGCTGCCTGCCGATTCTGTTGCAGATACCGATTTTCCTGGCGCTTTACCGGGTGCTGTTTGTCACCATCGAGATGCGCCACGCGCCGTTTTTCGGCTGGGTGACCGACCTTTCGGCGGTCGATCCGACCAATCTCTTCACCCTGTTTGGTTTGCTGCCATGGGCGGTGCCAAGCTTCCTGCATCTGGGAGTCTGGCCGCTGGTGATGTGCGCGACGATGGTTATCCAGCAACGCCTGAACCCAAAACCCGCCGACCCGATTCAGGCGGCGATGATGAACTACATGCCGTTCATTTTCCTCTTCATGTTTGCAGGCTTCCCGGCCGGGCTGGTGATTTACTGGGTGTGCAACAACACGCTGTCGATTTTGCAGCAACTCTACATCAACACACGCCTGACGAAAAAGGGGTTGCGGTGACGGACGCACTGACCCACGCGCTGTTTGCCAAACCCATCGCCTTTGTGGCCGGGGTGGCGACGATGGAGCAGTTCCCCGAGTTGACCTTGCCCGAGGTCGCTTTTATCGGCCGCAGCAATGTCGGTAAATCGAGCCTGCTCAACGCGCTGGTCGGGCAGAACCACCTCGCACGTACCTCGGGCACGCCGGGGGCGACGCGCCAGCTTAATTTCTTCAATTTGAACGACGTGCTGCATCTGGTCGACGTGCCGGGCTATGGCTATGCCAAGGCGGCCAAAAAAGATGTCAAACAATGGCAGAACCTGCTGTTCGATTATTTGCGCGGACGGCGGCAGTTGGCGCGAGCGTTCGTGCTGGTGGATGCCCGCCACGGGGTGAAAGAGGCCGATAACGAGATGTTGAAACGCCTCGACGATGCGGCGGTTTCCTACCAGTTTGTGCTCACCAAAGCCGACAAGGCGCAAGACCTCGCTGCCGTGCAGGCGCGGGTGCTGGCGGTAGCGCGCGCCCATCCGGCCGCCCATCCGGGGCTGGTGACGACCAGCGCCCATGCGAAGCTGGGCATTGACGGTTTGCGGGATGCTGTTATTGAGGCATTGGAAGGAAAATTATAGGTTCCAGATTTCGGGTGCTGGCTAGTGTACTGTGCGGCGCCGCCCTGAAGGCTGAAACCAAGAATCTGGGCCTGATATGGAAATTAAAACAATCAAGACCAAAGAACTGCTGCTGCGCACCGCCAAAACGGTGAGTGAGGCGCTGCCCTACATCCAGCGGTTTGCGGGCCACACGTTTGTCATTAAATACGGCGGCAACGCGATGGGCAACGAACGCACGGCGGAAACCTTCGCGCGGGACATCGTGATTTTAAAAACCATTGGTATCAACCCGGTCGTCGTCCATGGCGGCGGCCCGCAGATTGGCGCGATGCTTGAGCGCTTAAAAATCCAGTCGAACTTTATCGACGGCTTGCGCGTCACCGATCAATCCGCAGTCGAAGTGGTCGAGATGGTGCTCTCGGGCAGCATCAACAAGCAGATCGTCACCGCGCTCAATCAGGCGGGCGGTACGGCAATCGGCATTTCCGGCAAGGACGGCAACCTGATTGAAGCGCAGCAATTGCGCCGCACTAAAAAAGATCCCGACAGTAATATCGAGCGCGTGCTCGATTTAGGCTTTGTCGGCGAACCGACGAAAATCAACCCCGAGGCGATCCGTAACATCGTTGCCAGCGGCATGATTCCGGTCATCGCCCCAATCGGCATGGGCCCGAACGGCGAGACCTACAATATCAACGCCGATACGGCGGCGGGCGCGATTGCCAGCGCCCTTCAGGCCACCAAGCTGATGATGCTGACCGATGTCGCCGGCATCCTCACCAAGGACAAGCAGCTTATCAGCAGCATTGATGCCCGTGAAATCGACGAATTACTGGCCGATGGCACCATCACAGGCGGCATGATTCCGAAAGTTGAAACCTGCGTCAGTGCGCTGCGCAACGGGGTCAAGCAAGCCCATATCCTCGATGGCCGCATCCCGCACGTGCTGCTGATCGAAACCTTCACCGAGCATGGCGCCAGCACGATGATTCGGGCGTAAACGACGGTTTTTGTTGTTCGACGGATTCGGTAGTGCTTAAGAAGCCAAATGCCCGAACTCTGCCACCAGCGCGGCATATAAATCGCGCTTGAACGGCACAATCACCTCAGGTAGTTGCTGAATCGGCACCCATTTCCACGCACTGAATTCAGGGTGTTCGTGCGCGGTGATGTTGATGCATGCATCATCACCATTAAGTCGCATCGCGAACCATTTCTGCTCCTGCCCGCGAAACTTACCTTTCCAAATCACCGGCACCAGATCATCGGGCAAATCATAGGTGAGCCACTGCTCCGATTCGGCGAGAATCGTCACGTTTGCCGATGGTACACCGGTTTCTTCTTTCAACTCGCGCAGGGCGGCTGTGCGTGGCTCCTCGCCATCATCCATCCCGCCCTGAGGCATCTGCCAGGCTTCGGCCAGCGTGTCGATGCGGCGGGCGACAAACACTTCACCCGTAGCGTTGAGCAGCATCATGCCCACCCCGCGCCGGTAGGGAAGATGGCTAAACGCGCCCATTAGTGGCCGCTGCCATGGGCAGGTTTTTTCTCACCCTCGGCTGGTTGTTTGTATTGGTCCTGCAGCAGCGGTTTTTTCTTTTTCTCTTGAGGTTTTTCTTCTTTTTTGGCCTCACCCCCACCGCCATGGCCGCCGCTTTCAGCCGCTTTGACCACCGGCGCCTCCTTCGGCAGGTAGAGTGCCGAGAGCGGGGCGAGGGTGAACGGTTCGGTAAGCGGGGCCGCCTTCAGCCATTCACCCAGCAATTGCAGACTTTGCGGCCGCGCGGACAGCACCACGATATATTCGCCTTTTTCCTTGGCGGCGGCCTGTATCCCCGCCAGTTTGCTGCGAATCTGCGATTCATCCGGCGCAGGGTCGAGAATCAGGTCGGCGCGGCGCAGGGTTTCCGCCAGCCCCGCATTGGGTGTAATCTGTGCGATGCTGCGGGTCGGGTGGGTGGAAAACAGCCGCATCCCCCGCGCGCTGACTTCGCCCAGTACCGGCGCGAAGGTTTCCTTCTTAAGGCTCACGGTTTCGTCCGGGGGCAGAACAAGCCCGACACTGCCGGGCACCGCCGCCATCACCTGATGGAGGCGGCGGAGAATCTCCTCGGGCGGCATGTGGCCGATAATACCCATCGGCCCCGGGTCGTCGCTCGGGTAGCGGTCGCCCATCAGCGGCAGCATTGTCCATACTTCGTGGCCGGCGATGCGCAGGGTTTCGCTGTGGCGGGTTTCCGCGCGGGCGTAGGGCGAATAAGCGACGGTGACCGCCGGAGGCAGCGCCATCATGAGGGGAATGGTCTGCGGGTCGAGCCCCGCATCAATGACCACAAAGCTGAGGAGAATCTGTTCGGCGCGGCGCGTGAACGGGCGGGCGTAGAGCACGGCGGGGGTGACGTCCCGGTCGCCGCGTTTGGGGATGCTGAGGCCCGCCACCGTTTCGGTAATTTCGGGTGCAGGCGCGCTGACCAGGCTTTCTTTGCTGCGGGCGGTCGCCGGCAGGGTGGTCGCCAGCGGGGTGGTGCGTAAGGTGGGCGCTCCGGCGGGCAGGGCGGTGGCCGGTGGGGCGGGGGTTTCGTCGTCCGGCGCCGCGGCGGGAGGTGCCGCAGTTTCCATGGCAGTGACGGGTTCATCGGGTGCGGCGGGGGGCGTTGCCGGTTCAGCCGCGCTGACGTCGAACGCCGGAATGTCGGCGGTTTCGCTGGAGTCGCTGCCGGTGTCGCCCAGCGAGACCGTACCGGTGGCGGCGTTAATGACAAAACGCTGGCGGTGCGTGTTGGCGTAGATGGATTCGGAAAGCGGCAGGTGGGAAAGGTCGCGCAGCGTCGTCAGTATGCCCAGCGCCAGCAGCGCCGTGACCGGCACCCACAGTACCAGCCCGTGCAGGCGGGGTAAGCGAAGTTTCCGACTACCCGCCATGCCTCCCTCACTTTTTGTTGCTGGGGGCGGTGGGCGTTGCCGCCGGGACGGGCGCATCGCCCACACCGGCCGGAGCCGCGCCGCCGATTTTCTGATAGATGGCCAGCGCCCGGATCAGGTCGAGCCCACGGCTGAGCTGATAGTCAGTGGCGGTGTCTTTTTTACCGTCTTTTTTATCGTCCTTTTTTGTGTCTTTCTTGGTGTCGACCGGCAGGGCGGGCGCGTCGTTTTCCTCCTTGCCCTGATCGTTGACAAGGTGGCCGGGCAGGTTTTCTTCCGAGAAATTCGCATTCGCCTTCAGCGGTTCGAGTTTTGCCTGGGCAACGACGATATCCGGCGCGATGCCTTTCGCCTGAATCGACACGCCCGATGGGGTGTAATAGCGCGCCGTGGTCAGGCGGATGGCGCCGTGGCCATCGATTGGGATGACGGTCTGTACCGAGCCTTTGCCGAAGGATTTGATGCCCAGAATGACCGCGCGTTTATGGTCCTTGAGCGCCCCCGCGACGATTTCCGACGCCGAGGCCGACCCTTCGTTGATGAGCACCACCATCGGCAGGTTGCCCGCGATATCACCCGGCTTGGCGCTGTAACGGCGCGAATCCTCGGATTTGCGCGAGCGGGTCGAGACAATCTCGCCATGGTCGAGGAAGGCATCCGAAACTTCGATCGCCTGGTCGAGCAGTCCGCCGGGGTTGTTGCGCAGATCCAGCACGATGCCTTTAAGCTTCGGCCCGATGGATTTTTTCTCTTTCTCGAAGGCGGCTTTCATCGCCTCGGCCGTATTTTCCGAGAAGGAGGTGATGCGCAGGTAAGCGACGTCATCCTCGCTGCGCGAGCGCACCGACTGGATTTTGATGAGATCGCGCCGGATGGTGATGTTGAGCGGCTCTTTCAGCCCTTCGCGCAGGACGGTGATTTTAACGATGCTGCCGATTGTGCCGCGCATTTTCTCGACCGCGTCCTGCAGGGTCAGGCCCATGACGGCGACGCCGTCGATTTCGCTGATATAATCGCCCGGTTTCATGCCCGCTTTGGCGGCGGGGGTGTCATCAATCGGCGAGACGACTTTGACGAGGCCGTTTTCCATCGTCACCTCGATGCCCAGCCCGCCGAACTCGCCCTTGGTCTGGATGCGCATGTCGGCGAAGCTTTTTTCGTTGAGGTAGTTGCTGTGCGGGTCGAGCGAGGTCAGCATGCCGTTCAGCGCCGATTCGATCAGCTTGTCGTCGGCCACCGGCTCGACATAATCGCTGCGCACGCGGTCGAACACCTCGCCGAAGAGGTTGAGCAGGTCGTAGGTCGAGCTTTCGTTGGCTTTGGCAGGAGCGGCCGCATGGGCGAGCGATGTGGTGACCAGCAACGCAGCAAGAAAACGGGAAAGGTGGCGCATGAAAATCCTGCAGGGAGTAAAAGGTGGGCCGACGCCGATAGCGCCTATCTGCCCACGACATTAGCGAACCAGTCGGCAGGGTCAATAGGCTTGGCGCCCGCGTCGCGCAATTCGACATAGGCCTCGGCAGGGCCGCTTTCGGGCATGGTGCCGATCGGCTCGCCGCGCCGGGTGGCCTGGCTCAGCGCCACCTGCACTTTCCCGAGGCCTGCAATCAGCGAAATATAGCCGTTCTTATGTTTAATCAGCACCATGTTGCCGTAATCGCGGAAGGGGCCGGTGAAGACAACGCTGCCATCGTAAGGCGCAACGACGGTCGCCCCCGCGCGGGCTTTGAACACCATGCCGCGGTAGGTGCCGTTGGCTTTCTGCGTGTCGCCGAAACGGTGAAGAATGTCGCCGGCGACGGGTGCGCGGGCACTGCCTTTTTTGCCGTCGAAATTGCGCAGGCGGGCGGTGGCTTTGGAGGGCTGGGCGCGGCTTCGTTGCGCCTGTTCGCTCGCCTCCAGCCTATGCAGCAGCTCCTGCAGGGATTGCGATTCGCGCGACAGGCGGGCGACGTCCTCCTCGGCGCGGGCGTGGTCGGCATTGAGGCGGGCCTGCAGTTTCTGCCGCGCCACCAGCTCGCGCGCGAGGTCGTGCTGCTCGGCGCGCAGGATTTCCTTTTCGGCGCGGGTGCTGGCATCGCGCCGTTCGGCGGTGCTCTGCAACCGGTGCAGTTGGGCAATATCCGCCCGCAGTTGCGCTGCTTTACGGGCGACGGCGCGGTTGGTTTTCTCAAGCACGCTGGCCGTTTGCATGAGGGTCTGCGTTTCACGGCCTGCCGAAAAAACCGCCGTCGGCGGCAGGCGTTGCAGGCGCAGCAGGCTGATGACTGTTTTGCCGTAATCGTCCTTGCGGGCCTCGAACTCTTCGCGCTTGCGGACAATCTGCGCATTGACGCTGGCCAGCGCCGCTTCCTGCGAGGTAACGCGGCGTTCGCTGAGTTGCAGCCGCTCGCCGATGGCCGAAGCGCGGGTGCGGATTTTCTCCATATCCCGCTCGCTTTCGGCAAGGCGCTGCTTCAGTTCGGCCTCGGTTTCCTTGCTTCTGGCAAGGTTCTCAAGCGCGGTGGTGAGTTGCTGTTTCGGCGCAGCAGCCCCCGCGCCACCGGCTAGCAGGAGGCAGCAGAAAAAGAGGCTAAGCGTGCGCATGGGCAAGCAGGTTGCGGCCGGTCATTTCCGGCGGCGGGGCGAGGTGCATCATGGCGCAGAGGGTCGGGGCGATGTCAGCAAGGATGCCCGTCCCGAGATTTTTCGCAAGGGGTTGATAGGCCGCGCCGACGATGAGGCACGGCACCGGGTTCAGCGTGTGCGCGGTATGGGCCTGCCCCGAATCCGGGTCGTGCAGGCATTCGGCGTTGCCATGGTCGGCGGTGACCAGCATCGCGCCGCCTGCTTTAAGGATGGCGGCGTGCAGGCGGCCAAGGCAGGCATCCACCGCCTCGACAGCTTTAATCGCGGCGGTAAGGTCGCCCGAATGGCCGACCATGTCGGTGTTGGCGTAATTGACGACGAGCAGGTTATAATCGCCGCTTTCGATGGCGGCTACCAGCGCATCGGTCACTTCCGACGCGGCCATTTCGGGCTGCAAATCATAGGTGGCGACTTTGGGCGAAGGGATGAGGATGCGCCGCTCGCCCGCATAGGGTTCCTCGCGCCCGCCATTAAAGAAGAAGGTGACATGGGCGTATTTCTCGGTTTCGGCGATGCGCAGTTGCGTAAGCCCATGGGCGGCGACCCATGCCCCGAGATGGTTATCAAGCGTCTGCGGTGGAAAGAGCGCGGGGATGAACGGGGCGAGGGTGTCGCTGTATTCGACCATGCCCAGTGTGGCGGCAAAGCGCAGGGTGCGGGGCCGCGCGAAGCCGGTGAAATCGGGGTCAAGCCACGCCGCCAGCCATTGCCGCACGCGGTCGGCGCGGAAATTGGCCATCAGCAACCCGTCGCCCTCTTGCATGCCGTGGTAATCGTCCATCACGGTGGGCAGGATAAACTCGTCGTTCAGGCCCTGCGCATAGGCCGCCTCAACCGCCGTGGCCGCGCTGTTCGCACGCGGTGTATCCGCCCCGTCCCCAAGCACCGCGTCGTAGGCTAAACGCACGCGCTCCCAGCGGGTGTCGCGGTCCATCGCGTAGTAGCGGCCACTGACGGTGGCGAGGCGAATGGAGGGATGCGCCCGTGTCGCCGCCTCAAATTGCTGCAGGTAGGCAAGGGCGCTTCTGGGCGCAGTGTCCCGCCCGTCGAGGAAGGCGTGGACGGCAACGGGAATGCCGGCGGCGGCGGCGAGGTTCGCCAACGCTGCCATATGGGAAAGATGCGCATGCACGCCGCCATCGGACAGCAGGCCCATGAGGTGGCAGGTGCCGCCTGTGCGGCGCAGCGCGTCAAGATAGGTGGTGAGCGCGGCATTGCGCGCCAGCGCGCCGTCGGCGATGGCGGCGTCGATGCGCGGCAGATCCTGCATCACGATGCGGCCCGCGCCGATATTCATATGCCCGACTTCGGAATTGCCCATCTGCCCGGCGGGCAGGCCGACATCCTGCGCGCTGGCATGAAGGGAGGCATGGGGATAGGTGGCGCACAGCGCGTCCCAATGCGGGGTATTCGCCTGCGCGATCGCGTTGTGGTCGCGTTCGGTGCGTTCGCCCCAGCCGTCGAGGATACAGAGGAGTATCGGTTTTTTCATGTCCATGGGTGGTGAGCGGTGAATGGAATGGTAATTAAAGAATCCCCGGCCAAAGGTCACTCAAAAAACCCGCATCGCGCACATATTGCGCAGGGGTGCAGGGAGGTGGGGTAGCAGGGGTGCAGGGAGGTGGGGTAGCAGGGGTGGTGGCCTACGGTTTCACTATACACTCTTTACCACTTGACTCTTCCCTTGCCGTTTCCCTCACCCTGACCCTCTCTCGCAGGCGGGAGAGGGGACGACTCCCTGTGTCGGCGGTTATCCTTTAATGCCCTGTATGGTAGGGGTGGCCAATCGTTATCGTGTAGGCGCGGTAGAGCTGTTCGGCCAGCATGGCGCGCAGCAACTGGTGCGGCCAGGTCGCGGCGCCAAAGGCCAGTACCTGCTGTGCCCGGGCAAGAAGCGCGGGGTCGAGCCCGTCCTGCCCGCCGATGGCGAACACGACCCGCTTCACCGCCTGCTGTTGCGCGCTCCGGATGAGGTGGGCGAACTGCTCGCTGCTGACGGATTGGCCGGTCGCATCCATCGCGAACAGGCGGTGGGCGGGGGTGAGCAGTTTGAGGATTCCCTCGGCCTCGCGTGCGCGGCGGGCGGCGGTGGCGAGGTTTGCGGGCGCATCGGCGATTTCATGGATGCGGATGTCCCAGCGTGTCTGCTTGAGGTAATGGGCAATCAGCTCGGCCTCGGGTTTGTGTCTGGCGCGGCCGACCGCTGCGATAATAATTTGCACGGCGCCCTGTGCCTAGCAGGTGGCTGCCGGCAGCGCCCACATTTTTTCGATGTTGTAGAACTGCCGCACTTCGGGGCGGAAAATATGCACGACAATGTCGCCCGCATCAATCAGCACCCAGTCGCCGTTCTCCTTACCCTCGACTGAAAGCGGCGGGATGCCTGCCTTTTTAAGCATTTCGACGACGTAATCGGCAAGGGCCGAAACGTGGCGCGGCGCGCGGCCACTGGCGACAATCATGTAATCCGCGAAGCTGCATTTATCGCGCAGGTTCAGCGTGACGATATCCTCGGCCTTGTTGGTGTCGAGCACGGCGTGGATTTTTTTGCATAGCGCAGCGGTCGCGGTCTGGGCCGGGGTGGCGGCGACTTTTCTGGCGGCAACGGGCTTGGCAGGTTTTTTGGCTGCCACCGGTTTTTTTGCCGCTTTTGCCGAGGCGGGGGCCTTGAGGGTTTTTGCGGCAGGCTTTGCGGCTGTTTTTTTGCCGACGGGTTTTTTAGCAGGTACGGCCTTGGCGGATTTTTTTGCAGGTGCCGATTTTTTTGCAGTCGCGCGCGGTGGAATAGCCGTTACTCCTTAGGGGGGTTTACTCCTGCGCAGTATGGCGGAAGAAAGCATTTTTTCCAAGCGTTTTCCGCAAATGGCTGGCGCTGAGCGGGTGGCGCGGAATGGTGAGATAGGCCCAGCAGGGCGTAGGCAGGCCGCGTAGCAGCGCCGCGTGGCGGCTGTGGATGCGGGTGCGGGCAAAGCGCGTGGCAAAGCGCGCATGCAGCGCCCGCAGCCCATAAGGCGCGCGGTCGAGGATGGCGATAGGCAGCGCCTGCGCGATGGCCCGCCAGGCCCGCCAGCGGTGAAAGCCCGCGAGGTTATCGGCCCCCATCAGCCACACAAACCGCGTGCGCGGGTGGTGCGCCGTAAGGTAGCGGACGGTGTCGATCGTATAGCGCAGGCCGCGTTGCTGTTCGAGGTCGAGCACGCGGATGCGCGGATGGCGGGCCACCCCGCGCGCCGTTTTAAGCCGCAGGGCATAGTCGGCAAGGTCGCCCGCCTGTTTGAGTGGATTCTGTGGACTGACCAGCCACCAGATTTCATCGAGCCGCAGGCGTTTTATCGCCTCAAGCGAAATATGCAAATGACCGGCATGGGCGGGGTTGAACGAGCCGCCCAGCAGCCCGATATGGCGTTTAGTCTGCACGCACGGCCCCAAATGGGGTGGCGGTGGTGACCTGATATTTGTAGGTGGTCAGCTCCGGCGCGCCGACCGGCCCGCGCGCATGCAGTCGCCCGGTGGCGATGCCGATCTCGGCGCCAAACCCGAACGCGCCGCCATCGGCAAACTGGGTGCTGGCATTGACCAGCACAATCGCGCTATCGACTTCGTTCAAAAAACGCTGCGCGGCGGCGGCGTCTTCGGTGAGGATGGCGTCGGTATGGTGCGAGCCGTAGCGGTTGATATGGGCGATGGCCGCACCCACGTCGTCCACGGTTTTAATGGCGAGGATGGGGGCGAGGTATTCCGTCGTCCAATCCTCCGCCGTCGCCGGTTTAATGCGTGCATCCAGCGCGCCGATGGCCGCATCGCCGCGCAGCTCGCAGCCTTTTTCCAGCAGGTCGGAAACCAGCAGCGGGGCGAGGCTGGTCAGGCAATCTTTGTGAATGAGCAGGGTTTCAAGCGCGCCGCAGACCCCGGTGCGCCGCAGCTTGGCGTTGATCACCACGCGGCGGGCGGTGGCGTCGTCCGCGCGGGCATCGACATACACATGGCAGTTGCCGTCAAGATGCAGCAAGGTCGGTACGCGGGCCTCGGCGCGCACCCGTTCGGTGAGGGATTTGCCGCCGCGCGGGATAATCACGTCGATAAAGTCGTGCATGGTCAGCAGGTGGGCGACGGCCTCCCGGTCGGTGGTGGGCACCAACTGCGCCACGTCGAGGGGAATGCCCGCCGATTTCAGCCCGGCATGCAGCGCGTTAAGAATGGCGACGTTGCTGCGATAACTTTCCGAGCCGCCGCGCAGAATCACCGCGTTGCCGGCCTTGAAGGCGAGGGCCACCGCATCGGCGGTGACGTTGGGGCGCGCTTCATAAATGATGCCGATGACGCCCAGCGGCACCGAGACTTTCTCGAAATGCAGGCCGTTTTCCGCCACGTCCCACGCGGCGAGCACGCGCCCCACCGGGTCGGGCAATGCGGCAATGCGCTCAATACCACGCGCCATCGCTTCGACACGCGCGACGTTGAGCCACAGGCGGTCGCGCAGCGCCGGGCTGAGGTCGCCCGCCGCTTCCATATCCTGCGCGTTTGCGGCGAGAATCAAATCGGCGTGGTTGCGGATGGCGCTGGCGGCGGCCTCCAGCGCGGCGGTTTTATCGCCGCTGGCGGTGTGTGCGAGCTGCCGCGCCGCTTCCCGCGCTGCGTGGCCAATCGTTTCCATCTGCGCAGCGAGGCTCATGCATCCGCCTTGCCGACGACGACGCGGGTGGCGCACAGGCGGTCATGCATGCCGACGCGTTCGGGCGTGAAAAGAATCGGCGAGAACCAGAAAATCGTCAGCCAGAATACCAGAATCGGTGACTGGTTGGCGGGGATGAAACTGGTATAGATTGGCAGGCTGGGCAGGATGAAGGCAAGGAATCGCTCGGCCGCGTCGCGCGTGGTCAGCCGCCGCCGGTCGGTGCGGATGACATAGAGGCCGAGCAGGCGCTTGCCTGGCGTTGCCTGCCAGGGCGAGGCGGTGAAATGGGTGTAATAGGCAAGGCTGATAAAAAACACTCCGAGAATAGTGATGGGGTTTTCTTTGAGCAGCGAAACCAGCAACGCTCCGGGCAGGGCCAGCAACACCGTGTCGATGAGGTAGGCAAACAGGCGTTCGAGGCGCCCCGCATAGGGGGGATAAGCGCGTAGGTTCATAGCATCGCCAGGTCGTCGCGGTGAATCAGGGTGTCGCGGTGAGCGTAGCCTAAAATGGCCGCAATCGCATCCGATTTTTTGCCGCAGATTTTTTTCGTTTCCGCCGCGTCGTAAGCGGTGATGCCCTTGCCGATGAGGCGGCCATCGGGCGCTTTCACCGCCACCATGTCGCCGCGTTTGAAGTTTCCATCGACCGCACAGACGCCTGCGGGCAACAGGCTTCTGCCCTGACCGAGCGCCCGCACGGCACCGGCATCGACCGTCACGCTGCCGCGCAGCTCGACGCTCGAGGCAATCCAGTGTTTGCGCGCCAGTTGCGGCTTGATGGCGGCGGTGAACCAGGTCGCCCGTCCGCCGGCCAGCAGTCCGGCGAGGGCGTGGGGGGCGGTGCCATCGGCGATCACCATCCGGCAGCCGCTGGCGGTGGCCATCTGCGCCGCTTCGAGCTTGGTTTTCATGCCGCCGTTGCTGAGCGCGCTGGCCGCCCCTTTTGCCATGGCGAGAATGTCAGGGGTGAGCGCCGTAACGACGGGGATGTGGCGCGCATCGCCGTGGGTGCGCGGGTTTTTGTCGTAGAGGCCGTCCACGTCGGAAAACAGCACCAGCGTATCGGCGCCGAGCATGACGGCCACCCGCGCCGCGAGGCGGTCATTGTCGCCAAATTTCAGCTCGGCGGTGGCGACCGAATCGTTCTCGTTGATAATCGGGATGAGGCGGTGCGCCAGCAGCGTCGTGCAGGTCGCCCGTGCGTTGAGGTAGCGGCGGCGGTTTTCGGAATCGTCGAGCGTCAGCAGCAATTGGGCGACCTGTATTCCGTGGCGGGTGAAGGCGCGCTGCCAGGCGCGAATCAGCAGCGGTTGTCCGGCGGCGGCGGCGGCCTGTTTTTCATCCATGCTGAGCGCGCCCATGCCCAGCCCGACCTGCGGGCGGCCGAGCGCCACCGCGCCCGAGGAGACAATAATAATATCTTTCCCCGTCGCCTGCAGCGCCGCAATATCCGTCGCCAGCGCCGCCAGCCACCCGGCACGCACGCGGGCGTTGCGGGCAATCAGGCTCGATCCGATTTTAATGACGATACGTCTGGCCCCGGCCAGTGTCGGATGCTTGCTCATGCGCCATGCGTAGCGTAGTGTGACGTGGCAATAAAGCATTATTGCGCGTTCACAGGGGGGCACCATAAACAAGGTTCCCCCAGCGGAGGGGCGGTCGATCGCTGTCCATAGGAGTGGTTCGGGCAGCCCTCAGGCGTCGTCGCCGGACCCGCCGCTGATGAAGGCAGGCAGCGGGGGTGGGGCTTGCTCGCCACGGTAATCACCGATGGTTTGCAGCATCGTCACCAGCAGCGGCTCGAGCTCGGTGCGGGCGGCGGCGGAAATGGTGAAAACCTTGCCGCCGCTGGCTTTTTCCAGCGCCTTTTTCTTTTTCGTGATGGCGGCTTTGGTCAGCGCGTCGCATTTATTGAGGGCGACGATCTCAGGTTTTTCGGCCAGTTCGTCGTCATATTGGCCGATTTCGTGGCGCACGGTTTCATAGGCGGCGACGACGTCGTCGGCGGTGCCATCGACCAGATGCAACAGCACCCCGCAGCGCTCGACATGCCCTAAAAACTTGAGGCCGAGCCCCTTGCCCGCTGCCGCGCCCTCGATGAGGCCGGGAATATCGGCCAGTACAAACTCCGCATCCCCGACGCGCACTACGCCAAGCTGCGGCGCCAGGGTGGTAAACGGGTAATCCGCAATTTTCGGTGTTGCGGCGCTGACAGCGGCGAGAAAGGTCGATTTTCCGGCGTTAGGCAAACCGAGCAGACCCGCATCCGACAGCAGTTTGAGTTTCAGCCAGAGCGTGCGCTCCTCGCCCGCGCCCGCCGGGACGGATTGGGTGGGCGCCTGGTTGGTCGAGGATTTGAAATGGATGTTGCCAAGGCCGCCGCGCCCGCCCTTGGCGAGCACGATTTCCTGCCCCGCCTCGGTGAGGTCGGCAAGCAGGGTTTCGCGGTCTTCGTCGTAGATTTGTGTGCCGACAGGCACTTCGAGATACATATCCTCCGCCGATTTGCCATAGCGCTGCTTACCCATGCCATGGCCACCTTTTTTGCCCTTGAAATGCTGCTGGAAGCGGTAGTCGATCAGGGTGTTAAGCCCAGTTACTGCGCGCATGATGATGCTGGCGCCGCGGCCGCCGTCGCCGCCGTCGGGGCCACCCTCGGGGATGAATTTCTCGCGCCGGAACGACACGCAGCCTTCGCCGCCCGCACCGGATTTAACGTAGATTTTTGTTTCGTCGACAAAGTTCATGGTTCACTCATTTCTCGCGCGCGGTGCGCGGCGTGACAGTATAGAAGCCAACCAATAAAAAAGGGAGCGGTTTGGCGCTCCCTTTTATTCGGTCGGTGTTGGCCAAGCCTAGGCTGCCGTTACCACGCTGACGACGTTTTTGTCGCCGGCTTTTTTGCTGTACTGCACGACGCCATCGACCACCGCGAAAATGGTGTAATCACGGCCAAGGCCCACGCCCGTACCCGGGTGGTAGGTGGTGCCGCGCTGGCGGATGATGATGTTGCCAGCAACAACTTGCTCGCCCCCGAATTTTTTTACACCCAGACGCTGACCCTGAGAGTCGCGACCGTTGCGGGATGATCCACCGGCTTTCTTATGTGCCATGACTTAAACTCCTAATCCTTAGAATTATTTCGCTGCTTTTTTAGCGGCGGGTTTGGCGGCTGCTTTTTTTGCGGGGGCTGCTTTTTTGGCGGCAGGCTTTACAGCTGCTTTTGCTTTTGGCGCGCTGGCCACTTTTTTAGCAGGAGCCGCTGCGGCGCCCGCCGGGGTGGTGGCGCGGGGCTTGGGCGTGCGCTTTTCTGCCGTTACCAGCGCGGTGCCGTTCAGGCTGATGCTGGTGATGTGCAGCGCCGTAAAGCGTTGACGATGGCCGTTTTTGCGGCGGTAATTGTGGCGGCGCTTCTTTTTGAAGATCAGCACCTTGTCGGCCTTGCCCTGCTCGAGCACCTGCGCTTCGACCACGGCACCGGCCACGGTCGGCGAGCCAACGACGTTTTTGTCGCCCGAAAGCGCCAGAATTTGATCAATCTTAATGCTGTCGCCCACAGCCACATCCAGTTTTTCAACTTCGATGATGCTGCCTGCGGTTACGCGGTATTGTTTGCCACCGGTGACGATAATTGCGTGCATAGCGCGCTCTCTTGTTTTTGTGTTAAAAGGAGGCGGGACTATACTCGCGCACAAGCCAGTGTCAACTGCAAACATGGGGCAGCCTAACAGCCCGTTTTTCTTGCGTATAACGCATATTTAGGCAATGAGTCACCTATGAAAAAATCCTATGTATCCTTCAATACCCTGCTCAAGTCGTTGGTGCTGGTCAGCAGCCCGGCGCTGGTGGTGCTCGGGATTGATGCCGCACTCGGGGTGCTCAGCCTGTCGCAGATGATGTATGCGTATGCCGTCATTTCGCTGGCAACGGGGATGCTGATTTATCCGTTTTTATCGAACGTTTCGTCGCTGACGCATTACGTCAACGAAATTGCGCAGGATAAGCGCGTTGCCGCCCCAGACCTCAGCTTTCTTGGTTCCGCGGCTGAATTATCCGAGGCCTTAAAGAAGCTGCAGGCCAGTTGGGACGTAAAAAAGAAGCAGATGGAAACCATCATCACCGAGCGCGAAATCCTCGTCGATACGCTGCCGGATATTTTGATTATGGTGAATGACGAAAAGAAAATCGTGCGCACCAACCGTGCGGCCCGCGCTATTTTTGGGCAGAATCTCGCAGGCAAGCACTTAAAGGACGTCATCGCGAGCCGGTATTTACTCGATGCGATTTCCTCGGTCATCCAGGATTTGAAGGGGCGCGAGGTCGAGTTTCGTATCGAAGACCCGGTGGTGCGCGATTTTCTGGCCATCATCGAACGCTTTCCGGTGCCGACGGTCGGCGGGATTTCGACCGTGATTACCATGAACGATATTACCGAGTTGAAATCGGTCGAGCAGATGCGCGCCGACTTCGTCGCCAATGCCAGCCACGAGCTGCGCACGCCGCTGGCCAGCATCAAGGGCTTTGTCGAAACCCTGCTCGGGCCAGCGAAGGATGACGAGCCCGCGCGCATCGAGTTCCTCAAAATCATGCTCGAACAATCCGACCGCATGCAGCAACTCATCGGCGATTTGCTGTCGCTGTCGAAAATCGAGATGAACATCCACGCCGTGCCGACCGAGCCGATGGATCTCGCGGCGGTGCTGCGCAAGGAGACCGAGAACTTCAAGCGCATGGCGGCGGAGAAAAACATGCGGCTGGTGCTGAATGTGCATGACAACCTGCCGCAGGTGAAAGGCGAGAGCAACGAGCTGGCGCAGGTCGTGCATAATCTCATCAGCAACGCGATTAAATACGGCTTCGCCGATTCCGAAGTGACCATCGCGGCCAAAGTGACCAGCGAACTGCCGCAGGATATTAATATGCGCAACCTCACTCGCGTGGTGGCGATGAGCGTGCGCGATCAGGGCGATGGCATCCCTAAGCAGCATCTGCCGCGCCTGATGGAACGCTTTTACCGCGTCGATTCGGCGCGCACCCGCCAGATTGGCGGTACCGGGCTTGGCCTTGCGATTGTCAAAGGCATCGTGCAGCGTCACCGTGGCGCGATTATCGTCGATTCGGTGGTGGGCGAGGGCACCTGCTTTACGGTTTATTTGCCGATTTTTGAGGGTTAGCGATGCGTGGAGCGATGGCGATACGGATGGTGCGGTTCCGCCGCCGCCCGGGCGAAGGGGTGGTGATGGCGCTGATGTGGGCCGCCGCCGGGTTTGCGGTGCTGGTGACGGTGGCGATTGTTTATTCGGTCGTCAGCGAGGCGCTGGCATTCTTCGCGCAGGTGCCGCTGACGGATTTCCTGTTTGGTACGCAATGGAGCCCGCAGACTGCGATACGCGCCGATCAATCCGGCGCCAGCGGCGCGTTTGGCGCCCTGCCGCTGCTGGTAGGCACATTCATGATTACGCTGATTGCGCTGGTGGTGGCGGTGCCGGTCGGGCTGATGAGCGCCATTTACCTCTCGGAATATGCCGGAACGCGCCTGCGTCGGGTCGCCAAGCCGATGTTGGAGCTGCTGGCCGGAATCCCGACCGTGGTTTATGGGTATTTCGCGGTGATGACCGTCGCGCCGTTCCTGCATGGCTTCGGCGCGGCCATCGGCATCTCAATCGCCTCGGAAAGCGCGCTGGTGGCCGGGCTGGTCATGGGCATCATGATTATTCCGTTCGTGTCTTCGCTGTCGGACGATATGATGACCGCCGTGCCGCGCGGCCTGCGCGATGCCTCCTATGGCCTGGGCGCGACAAAATCCGAAACCATCCGCCGCGTGGTGCTGCGTTCGGCGTTGCCCGGAATCATGGGCGCGGTGTTACTGGCCGTCGCCCGCGCCATCGGCGAAACCATGATTGTGGTCATGGCGGCGGGCTTAAGCGCCAACCTCACCGCCAACCCGCTTGAGGCGGTGACGACCGTCACCGTGCAGATGGTAACGCTGCTCACCGGCGATCAGGAGTTCAACAGCCCGAAAACGCTGGCCGCTTTTGCGCTCGGCCTCACCCTGTTCTGCTTCACGCTGCTGCTGAATATGCTGGCGCAGTTCATTGTCAAAAAATACCGGGAACAATATGAGTAACGCAGCGGGCATGACACAAGTGATCGAGCGCGGACTGGCGCGCCGTTACCGCGCCGAGCGCCGCTTTCGCGCATCCGGTATCGCGGCGCTTGGCTTTGCGACGCTCATGCTGGTGATTCTGCTGGTCACGATTATTCGCCCCGGCCTTGGCGGCTTTATGCGCCATGAGCTGAAGCTTACAGTGGATACGGCACCCATTGCCGACATGCTTCAGGGTCACCCCGAAACGGTGGATTATTATGCCCTCACCCGCGCGGCGCTGAAGGCCGCCACGCCCGGCGATTTCACCGACAAAGTCGCCCGCCACCAGCTTTTGGCGCTGGTGGGTACGTTTGCGGCGTTCGACGTCAAGCGGCAACTGGGCGCGCATCCGGCGCAGGTGGGGCAGAAGCGCGAAGTCTGGGTGCCGTTGGCCGATAATGCCGATCAGTTACTCAAAGGCCGCCTCGACAGAACCCTGCCTGAGGCGCAGCGTGCGTTCAACGACCGGCAGATTGGCTGGCTGGACGACTGGGCGCAGCAGGGCCGCCTGCGGATGCGCTTCAACCGCGATTTCTTCACCCGGGGTGATAGCCGCGCGCCCGAGGCGGCAGGCTTCATGGGGGCGATGGTCGGCTCGCTGCTCAGCCTTGCCGTCTGCCTTGTGGTGGCGGTGCCGGTGGCCATCATGGCGGCAATCACGCTTGAGGAATTCGCCCGCAAATCACGTCTTGCCGAAATGCTTGAGGTGACCATCAACAACCTCGCGGCGGTGCCCTCCATCATCTATGGCCTGCTCGGTTTGTCGGTGTATCTGCAACTCTTTGGCATGCCGCGTTCGTCGCCGCTGGTGGGCGGGTTGACGCTGGCCATGCTCATCCTGCCGGTGATGATTATCGCCAGCCGTGCCGCCATCCGCGCCGTGCCGCCAAGTATGCGCCTTGCGGCGGCGGGCCTTGGCGCGACCCCCTTGCAGGTGGTGCGCCACCATGTGCTGCCTTACGCCCTGCCGGGGATTCTCACTGGCACCATCCTCAGCGTGTCGCGGGCGCTTGGGGAATCTGCGCCGCTGCTGATGATTGGCATGGTCGCCTTCGTTGCCGACATTCCGCGCGGATTTACCGACCCGGCCACCACCATGCCCGTCGAGATTTACCTGTGGGCTTCGAGCCCGGAATTGGGCTTTATCGAAAAAACATCGTCGGCAATTCTGGTTTTGCTTGGCATTTTGTTGCTTCTCAACCTGGCCGCGATTAGGCTGCGCAACAAAGCACAACTGACATGGAACTGATGACGGCGACCCCCACCATTATTGCCCGCGACGTGGACGTATTTTACGGCGAGAAACAGGCGCTGTTCGGGGTGTCGATCGACATCATGCCCAAAACCGTCACCGCGTTTATCGGGCCTTCGGGCTGCGGCAAATCGACTTTCCTGCGCAGTATCAACCGCATGAACGACCTCATCCCCGGCTGCCGCTTTGCCGGTTCGCTCACCCTCGACGGGCGCGACATCTACGCCCCCGATTTCGACGCGGTGCTGCTGCGCGCGCGGGTGGGCATGGTGTTCCAGAAACCCAACCCCTTTCCCAAATCCATCTACGAAAACGTCGCCTATGGCCCGCGCATCCACGGGCTGGCGAAAACGAAGGCCGACCTTGATGCTATCGTCGAGCGCAGCCTGCGCAGCGCCGCCTTGTGGGACGAGGTAAAAGACCGGCTGGACAGCCCCGGCACCGGGCTTTCGGGCGGTCAGCAACAGCGTTTATGTATCGCCCGCACCATGGCGGTCAGCCCCGAGGTGATTCTGATGGATGAACCGTGCAGCGCGCTCGACCCAATCGCCACCGGCAAGGTGGAGGAGTTAATAAGCAGCTTGCAACAGGACTATGCCCTGATTATCGTCACCCACTCGATGGCGCAGGCGCGGCGTGTGGCGGCGACCACCGCGTTCTTCCATCTCGGCAGGCTGGTCGAGACCGGCAGCACCGAGCAGATTTTCGAAGCACCGCAGCAGCATCAAACCAGAGATTATATCACGGGGAGGTACGGATGACGACGCCAGCGACGACGGATACCTACCCCTACGGCGAGCGCCGCCTCGGTCTGCGCCTGCTGCGCTACTGGCAGGAAAAATGCGGTCTGCGCGCGATGCCGATTGAAAACGATATCGACCCCGAGGAACTCGGCGATGACTGGGAATATTGCTTCCTCCTGCAGGCGCGCGACGTGGCCAATATCCAGGATTACAACTTCACCTACCTTGGCCCGAAAATCATGAACGCCTATTTCGACCAGGCGATTGATGAGCATAATTCATTTATGGTCGGCCCGAATGCCTTCCGCCTGTCGAAGCATTTTACGCAAGTGCTCGAAACGCAGGCGCCGGTGCTCGATGAGGGTGAGTTTGAAACCCTCCATGGGCGGCGGGTGCTCTACCGGCAGGTGCTGCTGCCGCTTGGCGACCCCGATAAAGGGGTCGAGGCTATCTTCGGCGGCATGAATTACAAAATCGTTGAATAAGTGCGGTGCTGAATAGGCCTGATGCGGCTAAAGGGCGGGGCTGGAACTGCCTGCCGCCTGACGTCCGGCGAGCACCTGTTTCACGAAATCCTCGCTTTGGTGCTGGGCGCGACCCAGCCGGGTAACGAATTTTCCCTGTTCGGGCGCGGCTTCTACCGTCGGGGTTGGTGACGGTGCCGTATGCGCGTGGCGGGCCCGCATATCCGCCAGCGCGTCGTCATCCATCATGTACGCAAGTCGACCTGGGCGGATTTCGCCACGGTTGATTTGCTGGGCGAGGACGTCAAGCTCCTCCGCCACGCCAATCTGGTGCAGCACGTTGCTTTGTTCGGCGGCATTCATCCAGCGGTAGGATTTGTGGAAGCGGGTGGCAATCGCCTGCTGGAGTTGCGAATTACCGGCAACCAGTACGCCATAGACCTGCTCGCGGCTGATGGGGCGGCCATGGCGCACGTCGCGGTCCATGGCGATAATCAGATCATGGGCGGCGGCTTTGCTGACCCCGGTTTTGACGTCGATAGCAAGGCCGAGCGCATCGTGCAGCACGAGGCCCGAAACGCTGCTGACCGTGCTCAGACCAATGAAATTCACAATCGGCCCGAGCGCGTCGCTGAAGGTTTCCTTCGCAAACCGGAGGAATTGCCCTGCATCGGCAAACGAGAGCAACAGCGCAAACGACACCGCCCCGGAGAGCAGCGAGGTGCCGATGTCGATGAAGGTTTTTTTGTGCTGACGTTCGAGCGCCTGCGCGATGACCTCGTTGTCTTTCGCCGCTTCCTTCAGATGGGCGCGGGTGACCTGTTCGGGCGCGATGCCCAGATGATCGGCGATGTCGTCGCGGTAGAGATCGACCATGTCCTGCTGGTAGTAGCGTTGCTGGGTCACAAGCCCGTAGGCATGCAGCGCCATGCCGCCGCCGACGATCACCAGCGCCGGCCAGAGGATGCTGATGCCCAGCAGGCTCGACGCGCCGCCGACGGCCAGCATCAGTGCTGCCTTACCGAGGAAGTAGCCCCGGTAACGTGTCCATAATTGCCCGATATCATCGAAGAGCGCCATTCGCCTCAATCCTAGAATTTCCTAGTTTAATTCTAGCGTTCCTGCGGATGAGCGTGTGTGACAGTTCGATGAAATTGAGAGGTAGGGTGGGGGTGCTGTGGGAGCTTTCCGGCGCCCTTCAAGCCTTATATTCTTCAGCTAAATCAACATAATTTTGAGCCGAGATGGCAATAAACGCCGCTTCTTCGGCACGTAAGGGGCGAAAGAGCTTCGCGGGGTTGCCTGCCCACATTTCTCCGGATTTGACCGTTTTGCCTGAGGTCAGCAGCGCGCCCGCCGCGAGAAATCCGCCGGTTTCCACCCGCGCGGCATCGAGCAACGTCGCCCCCATGCCGATGAAGCTGTTGTCCTCGATTATGCAGGCATGCAGCAGGGCTTTGTGGCCGATGGTAATCCCGGAGCCAATCGTGGTCGGCCCGGTTTCGCGGGTAACATGGATGACGGTGCCGTCCTGGATGTTGGTGCGCGCGCCGATGCGGATCGTGTTGACGTCGCCCCGGATGACACAGCCAAACCAGACATTGGTGAAGGCACCGATATGCACGTCGCCGATGATGACGGCACCCGGCGCAATCCACGCATCGGGGTGGATGGTGGGGTGAATGCCGCGATAGGGCAGGATGTGGGGGGATTGGCTCATGGGAAAACCGCCGTCAGTTCGAGATGGGTGGTCTCGGGCAGGCCAAACATCAGGTTGGCATTGTGCAGCGCCTGACCGGAGGCGCCTTTGACCAGATTATCAATCACCGATACCAGAATCAACTCGTCTGGCAGCCGCCCGGCATGCGCCGAGAGGAAACACTGGTTGGTGCCGCGCACCTGATGGGTGCTGGCGCTGCCGGTGGCGAGTACCTGCACGAACGGTTCCCCGGCATAACGTGCAGCGAGAGTGGCGCGGGCGTCCTCGACGGTCACGCCTTTTGCCAGACGCATGCTGATGGTGGCAAGCATGCCGCGCGTCATTGGCACCAGATGCGGCGTGAAGGAGATTTTTATAGGCTCGGCACGATCGCCTGCTGGCGATTGCTGCGCGCCGCTTACGGCTTTTTGCAGCTCCTGTTCGATTTCGGCCATGTGGCGGTGGTGGCCAAGGCCATAGGCCGCAACGCCGCCATCGAGTTCGGTGAAGAGCATTTCCTGTTTGGCACTGCGCCCGGCGCCGGAAATTCCCGACAGGGCGTTGATGACGATGCGATCATGGGCGATTGCTTTTTCCTCGATGAGGGGAATCAGCGGCAGTAGCGAACAGGTTGGGTAACAGCCGGGATTGGCGACCAGCCGCGCGGTTTTTATCTGCGCACGGTAATGCTCGCTCAAGCCGTAGACCGCCTCTTTTTGCAGCGCGGGCGCGCGGTGGGCGTGGCCGTACCATTGTTCGTAAGCGGCGACATCCAACAGGCGGAAATCTGCCGAAAGATCGACAATGCGCACATGGCCGGGCAGCCCGGCGATAATCTCCTGCGTGGTGCCGTGTGGCAGGCAGCAGAACACCAGCTGGATGCTGCTGAAATCCACTTCGGTATGTTTAACCAGCGCCGGTAGGCGGCGTGTACGCAGATGCGGATAGACGGCTTCGATAGGTTTGCCCGCCTGCGAATCGCCGGTCAGGGCGACGATGTGAAAGGCCGGGTGGGCATGCAGCAGGCGCAATAATTCCGCACCCGTATAACCGGAGGCACCAAGGATGGCGGTGGGGATGGGGAAAGTCATACCAAATTCACTTTCTGCGGTTGCATCGGCGGGGTGGCTTTGCGTGCCAAGGGTTCACGCATTCGTCTGACATAAACTCAGTGTATGTCAATCATGTGCGTGGCGATAACATAAAAAAAACCCCGAAACCGCATCGCGATTCCGGGGTTTGGTATCCGAAAAATGAATCGCTTAGCGTTTGCTGAACTGGAAGCTACGGCGGGCTTTCGCGCGGCCATACTTCTTACGCTCAACCACACGGCTGTCGCGGGTCATGAAGCCTGACTTGCGCAGCACCGGACGGAAGCTCGGGTCATACGCATCCAGCGCGCGGCTGATGCCGTGGCGCACCGCGCCAGCCTGACCCGACAAGCCACCGCCCACAACGGTGACAGTAACGTCGAATTTGCCTTCCGAAGCGAGTACTGCAAACGGTTGGTTGATAATCATGCGCAGCACCGGACGTGCAAAATACTGTTCGAGCGATTTGCCGTTGACGACAATTTTACCGCTGCCGCGTTTGACCCATACGCGGGCTGTTGCGTCTTTGCGGCGACCCGTGCCATAGGCGCGCCCCAGCTTGTCGATAACCGGTTTGCGTGCGTCGTTGATTTCAGTTTCTGCTGCCGTTGCCATATATTATCCTATTGTATTAACGTGCGTTTTTTTCGTTCATGGCGGCGAAATCCACCGTCTTGGGCGTTTGACCTGCGTGCGGATGCTCGCTGCCGTTATAGACATGCAGGTTTTTCATCTGCTGACGTGCCAGCGGGCTATCCTTAGGCAGCATGCGCTCAATCGCTTTGAGCACCACGCGCTCGGGATGTTCGCCCGAAAGGATGTTCTCTGCCGAGCGCTCTTTAATGCCGCCCGCGAACCCGGTGTGGTAGTAGTACACCTTCTTGCCGCGTTTGCGGCCGGTCAGCTTCACTTTATCCGCATTGATGATGATGACATTGTCACCGCAATCCATGTTGGGGGTGAAGCTCGGCTTGTGTTTGCCGCGCAGGACTTTGGCGATATGGCTGGCCATACGACCCAGCACCACGCCCTCGGCGTTGAACAGAAGCCATTCTTTTTTAATATCATTCGGCGTTGCCGAGTACGTTTTCATGACGCGCTCTTTTCTTGGTTTTTGTACGGTATTCCCATCAGTAAGGGTGGGCTTTCTAGTGGGCAGATGCGGGGTTGTCAACGAGTTTGTTGGGAGTGCGCCGCCGCAGCCACTTCCCGGTGTGGTAGGGAAAGGAAGTCGCCAGTCCAGTAGCCAGTCGCCAGTAGCCAGTGGCCAGTGAAGGAAGGAGTGAATAGAGGACGGTGGCCAGCGAGGGGAGGGAAGCGGCAAGAGAAGAGTCGAGCAGCTAGAGTCGCCGCGCACGCAGAGGCCCACGCGCTCGGTCGAGGACAGGCCTGAGAATGTCCCGAAGGATTGGGTGAAATCACCCTCGAATAATGGTAAGGGTGTGAAATATACTGATCCGAAGAATGCTGGGAATGAAGTAAGAGTGCAAAGAGGTAATCCAAGTAATTCGCAGCCAGGACAACGGCAGGATTATGTCATCTGGAAGCGCAATGGACACTATTTAGATAGAGATGGTAATCACGTGCCACGCCAATCATTAGAGTCACATATTCCTATCGATGAATTTACATTCAGACCGGAGCTATTCAAATGAACAATCGTTGGGGAATATACAAGGCTCATTTAATCGAAGGCTTGCAAGAATTAGCTGACAGGCAATACCAGAATGATATTTGGTTGAACCAGAACAACCCAAGTCATTCGGTGGGTTCGTTTATCGAAGCAGCCCTTGCCGTTTTTGATGATTCGCTGGTGATGAACGCTCTGCGAGCAGGTGCTATCATTTATGATCAAAAAGTCACTCAGGCATTGTGGGAACTTAGTATTGCACTCAATGCCATCGACGAATCTCGGGATGAAGAAGCGATTATCAGCGACCCATTGATGCAAGTGGTGCGCGAAAAAGCGGCACGAGTGCTTTTTTTAATCAATGTCAGCATTGGTGAAGGTAATACGGTTGATTTGTTCGAGTTGGGTATGCCCGCCCCGCCTTTGCCTTAGATAGTGTCGTCAAAAGAAATCCGCTGCCGTTACGACGTTACGATAGGGGTGAAACGGGCTACGCCTTCACCTTGGCATAGCGGCCGGGTGCGGGTTCAATCGGTTTATAGCGGGCATTACCCAGCTTTTTGCGCGCGGCAATTTTTTTGCCCGCCCGTTTGGATTGCCATGCGTGCCAATGTTCCCACCAGCTCCCCGGATGCTGCTTTGCGGTCTTGAGCCAGTCCTCGGGATTGCGCGGCAATTTGCTGTTCGTCCAGTAGCAGTATTTCTGTTTCGCCGGTGGGTTGACGACGCCCGCGATATGGCCCGAATCGGCGAGGGTGAACACCACTTCCCCGTCATAGGTCTGGGTGGCGACGTAGGCCGACATCCACGGCGCGATATGATCCTCCCGCGTGGCGAGGATATAGGACGGCGTGGTGATTTTGCTGAGGTTAATGGGGGTATCCAGCAGGGTGATGCCGCCCGGGCGGATCAGCAGGTTGCGCTGGTACATGTTGCGCAGGTAATAGGCGTGCATGGTGGCGGGCATGCGCGTGGAATCGGCGTTCCAGTATAACAGGTCGAACGGAAACGGCTGTTTGCCCAGCAAGTAATTATTGACCACGAAGGACCAGATGAGATCGTTGGCGCGCAGCATGTTGAAGGTGGTGGCCATTTCGCCGCCGTCGAGATAGCCGCGTTCGCTCATGCGGTTTTCGAGCGCCTCAAGCTGGCTGTCGTCGATGAACACCGAAAGCTCGCCCGCCTGCGCGAAATCCACCAGCGTGGTGAGGTAGGTGATGGAGGCGACGCGCGCGTCCTCGCCCAGTGATTGCAGGTAGGAAAGCGCAATCGCCGACAATGTGCCGCCAAGACAATAGCCGATGAGGGCGGTTTGCTTCACGCCACAGATGGTTTCGATGATGTCGAGCGCGGCAAGCGGGCCTTCCCGCAAATAATCCTCGAAGCTTTTGCGGCCGAGTTTCTCGTCGGGGTTGACCCACGACACCACGAATACCGTGTAGCCCTTCTGCGTCAGCCAGTGGATGAACGAGCGCTCGGCGGTCAGGTCGAAAATATAGTATTTGTTAATCCAGGCGGGCACCAGCAGCAGCGGCGTGGTGTAGACCTGCGCCGTCGTCGGCGCGTACTGGATCAGCTGCATCAGGTCGTTTTCGTAGACGACGCTGCCGGGCGTGGTGGCGATGTTTTTGCCTAGCGTGAAGGCGCTCTCGTCGGTCATCGAGATGCGAAAGCCGCCTTCGCCTTTTTCGATGTCCTTGAGCAGATTATGAAGCCCGGCGACCATGCTTTCGCCGTTGGTGTCGATCAGTGCGCGCATGACTTCGGGGTTGGTGAGGGCGAAGTTGCTGGGCGCGGTCGCGTCGATAAACTGGCGGGTGAAGAAGCCGAGTTTCTGCCGTTCATGGTCGCTCAGCCCGTCGATTTTCCCGACCATGTCCTGTAGCCAGCGGGCGTTGACGAGGTAATGCTGCTTGATGAAATCGTAGAAGGTGCTGTTGGTCCAGGTTGGGTCGGAAAAGCGGCGGTCTTTCGGCGAGGCTTCGACATACGGTGCCTGCTCTTTACCCAGCAGGTTGCCCGCCCACCATTGCCATAATTTCAAATGGTCCTGTACCAGCCCGAGTTGCGCCTGCATCAGCCGTTCGGGGTCGATGGAAACGTTGCGTGCCAGATGCAGCGCCGATTCGGCCATGCGCACCGGGTCGGAATGGCCCAGATGCGTGGGTGCTGAGAGTTGCTGCGCCACAAGTGCCTGCACCACCCGCTGCCAGATGTCGCTCGCCCTGGCCATGTTGTTGGCGAAGGCTTCGGCATCGACGGGTTGTTCGGGTGCGTGAGGGTGACTTTTGTGCGGTTTTTTTGGTGTTCTTGGCATGATGTGCCGTGCATAAGGTATTCCACCGCGTAATGCAAACTGTGGATTACGTGTGCGTGCTGGACAAATACCGGCACGCACATTAGCGTGGCCGAAATTCAAAAAGAATAACCACTCAGCAGCGTCAGGCAAATTATGCGTTTCTTTCAAACGATTACCCCTGTTATTGCCGCCCTTTCCCTCAGCGGCTGCGCCTATCTCATCCCCCCCGAAGCCAATGGCCCGCGCAACAATACCGTGCCCGCAGGTGCGCCGCACCGTCCGCAGTTTAACCCCGGCGGTGGCGCGCAAAACGCCGTGCCGCCGCGCGACAAGACCCCGGTTGCTGACGTAGCTGCCGTTGCGCCGGTGGCGGAGCCTGTGGCTGTTGCGGCGGCCCCGCTGCTGCCGGTGACGACGGCACCTAATGGCGATGCCGCGCGGCGGGTGCCGGTTGAAAATGCGGCGTTCCAGCTTGCGGGGAATTACCCGCCGCTCGATGCGGTGCCGCCGCGCCCGGTGCTGACAGGGCCTGACAGCGCGCAATCGCGCCTGAGGGATACGCAGGACGACCTCGAACGTGAACGCGCCGTCGCGCAGGAAAGCAAGGATGCCCTGACGCGCGATGCGGCGGCGGAGCCCTCCATTCCCCTGCCGGTTGAGGGTGCGGCCTCGCCTGCGCTACCGGCGGCACCCATCCCCCCGCGTGATGAAAATCGCCGCATCCCCCGCGAGAATGGCGCGGCGCTTACCTTGCCTCCCCCCCCGTCGGGTGCGTTTGCCGTGACGGAAACATCGCCGCCGCCGCTGTTGCCGCCGGTGGCGCGCCAGCCTATCCGCCTGCGTCCACCGGTGGCGGAGGTGGCGGATAATGCGCCGCTGGCCACCCGCGCCGGGGATTTCGACCCGCTCGCCACTGCCAGCGCCGGTGCGCCGACGGCCAGTGCCGCGCGCTATGCCGCCAACCGTTATATCGCGCCCTCGCGCTATGCCAGCCGCCGCAATTAGGCGCGAGGCCTGCATAAATCAAACGCCTGATTGACATCGGCCGCGCCGGCCTCCTAAAGTTCATGCCATGGAAGAGTTTTACCGCATCAGCCGCCTGCCGCCGTATGTGTTCGCGCAGGTCAACAAAATCAAAGCCGCGCACCGCGCTTCGGGGCGCGATATCATCGACCTTGGCATGGGCAACCCCGACGCACCGACGCCCAAACATATTGTCGAAAAACTGCGCGAGGTGGCGCTCGATGAAACCGCGCATGGCTATTCGGTCAGCCGCGGTATTCATGGCTTGCGTAAGGCGCAGGCGGCGTACTACCAGCGCCGTTTTGGGGTGACGCTCGACCCCGAGACGGAGGTGATTGCCACCATCGGCAGCAAAGAGGGGCTGGCCAATTTGATTCAGGCGATTACCGCCCCGGGGGATGTGATCGTCACCCCGAACCCCTGCTACCCCATCCATGCCTATGGCCCGGTGATTTCCGGCGCGTCCATCCGCCATGTCGATGTTTCAAAGGGCGGGGATTTCCTCGAACTGCTCGAACGCGCGATTAAAAACATGACGCCCAAACCGGTCGCGGTGATTGTCAATTACCCCGGTAACCCGACGGCGGAAACGGTGGATCTCGCATTCTACGAGCGGCTGGTCGCGATCTGCAAACAGTATGGCGTGTTTGCGATTTCCGACCTCGCTTATTGCGAGATTTATTTCGATGGCAAGCCGCCGCCTTCCATCCTCCAGGTCGAAGGCGCGAAAGACATCGCGATTGAGTTCACCACCCTGTCGAAAACTTACTCGATGGCGGGCTGGCGCGTCGGCTTTGCGGCCGGGTGCCCGCGCCTGATTCACGCGTTGACGCGGATTAAATCCTACCTCGATTATGGCATGTTCACCCCGATTCAGGTGGCGGCGACGGCAGCACTCAACGGCCCGCAGGACTGCGTGACGGAAATGCGCGCGCGCTACCACGAGCGGCGCGATGTGCTGGTCAAAGGCCTGCACGAAGCGGGCTGGATGGTGCCGACCCCCACGGCCAGCATGTTCATCTGGGCGCCGTTGCCCGAAGCGTACCGCGCGCTCGGCTCGTTCGAATTCGCGCGGCTGCTGCTCGATCAGGCCGAGGTGGCGGTGGCGCCGGGCATCGGCTTTGGCGAATACGGCGACGGCCATGTGCGCATCGCGCTGGTGGAAAACAAACAACGCCTGCGGCAAGCGGTGCGCAACATCAAGGCCTTCCTCGCCAAGGATGCCGAGGCGGTCAAACGCGCCTTCACGGCGGCGGCGTGACCGCTCCGCTTCGCATCGGCATTGCGGGCCTCGGCACGGTTGGCGCAGGCACGCTCGACATTCTGCAGAAAAATGCTGCACTTGTTGCTGCACGTTCGGGGTGCAGCATTCCGGTGGTGGCCGTCAGTATGCGCGACCCCGAGAAGCCACGCACCGTCTCGCTCGACGGTATCCGCATCGAGGCGGATGCGCGGGCGCTGGCCGGGGCGGCGGATATCGACCTTGTGGTCGAGGCCATCGGCGGCCATGAGGGCGTCGCGCGCGCGGTGGTGGAAGCGGCCTTACGCGCCGGTAAACATGTGGTGACGGCCAACAAGGCGCTCATCGCGCATCATGGCCTGACGCTGGCGAAACTGGCGGAAGAGAACGGCGCGGTGCTCGCTTTCGAGGCGGCGGTGGCGGGCGGTATCCCCATCATCGGCGCGCTGCGCAGCGGGCTTGCGGCCAACAGAATCACGCGGATTGCGGGGATTCTGAATGGCACCTGCAATTACATCCTCACCACCATGCAGAACGAAAAACGCAACTTCGCTGACGTCCTCGCCGAAGCGCAGCGCCTTGGCTATGCCGAGGCCGACCCGGGGTTTGACATCGACGGGACGGATGCGGCGCACAAAGTCGCCATTCTCGCGAGTCTGGCGTTTGGCGCCGCGCCGGACGTGAATGCGATGCATACTGAAGGCATCCGCCGCATCAGCCTTGCGGATATCGATTATGCCGCGAGCTTCGGCTACCGCATCAAGCTGCTCGGCATCGCGACGATGGAAAACGGCCATTTGCTGCAGCGGGTGCATCCGTGTCTGGTGCCGGCCACCTCGCCGCTTGGGGTGATCGACGGGCCGTTCAACGCCGTGCAGGTCGAGGGCGACGCGGTGGGCCGCGTGGTGTTCGAGGGCCGCGGCGCGGGCGGCGGGCCTACCGGCTCTGCCGTCGTTGCCGATATTATGGCCATCGCACGCGGGGATCGCTACCCGGCTTTCACCGTCGCCTCAAAAGACCTCGCGCCCGCTGCGCCCGCGCCGCTGGAGGCGCATCGGGGCCGCTATTACCTGCGCCTTGCGCTGAAGGATGAGCCGGGCGTGCTGGCCGAGTTCACCCGCGCCTTTGCGGCGGAGGCGATTTCGGTACACTCCATCACCCAGCATGCGGTGGCGGCGGATAGCTCGGCACAGGTGATCGTGATTACGCACGAAACCAACGAAGCCGCAATCATGCGCGTTTCCGCCGCCATCGCGCAGCTTGCCATCAGCCTCGCGCCGCCGGTGGTGCTCAGGATTGAGGGGTGAGGAAACGTTTATGATCACTTCTTCAAAGAAAACTGTCACACCCATAGCTTTGGTCGATAGCCATATTCGGACGATTCGCGGCCAGAAAATTATACTCGATTCCGATTTGGCGACGCTCTATCAAGTGCAAACATTTCGCTTGAATGAAGCCGTCCGTCGCAACCGCGAAAGATTCCCGGAAGATTTTATGTTTCAACTTACACATCAAGAGGTTGCTTCCTTGAAATCGCAAATTGCGATGTCAAGTTCGAGGCATGGCGGGCGGCGCACCATGCCCTATGCGTTTACCGAACACGGTATCGCCATGCTTTCTTCGGTGCTCAACAGCGCGCGTGCCATACAAGTCAATATCATGATTGTACGCGCCTTTATCCGTTTGCGCGAAATGGTATCGCAGAGTAAGGATATTGCCGCAAGAGTTGAGAAAATGGAACACAAACAGGAGCGCGTCGCGTCTGTCATTGAAGTGCTGGTTGAGGATATCGACAAGCTGACCGATGAAGTAAAACGGATGAAGCGCATTCCATCTGCGGCCAAACGTAAAATTGGTTTTGCTATAGGGGTTGACGAACTGAAGAAACGATGAAGCGGCGAAATGGTGGACGCTGCCTTTTAGGCGTCCTACACTCCGCCGTTGCAGGCGATTGTTTGTATCTTCTCGATTCCTCATTCTGTCATTTCGTCAACTCACCCATTCGCTTCAGGAGAGCCCCATGACCGCCCCCGCCTTTCATACCGACGCCCCAAACAAAAGCTGGATCATGGACCGCAATTTCGCGCTTGAAGCGGTGCGGGTGACGGAAGCCGCCGCGCTCGCCAGTTCGCACTGGACAGGCCGTGGCGAGGAAAAAGCCGCCGATCAGGCGGCGGTGAACGCCATGCGCGAGGCGCTGAACGGCCTCACCATCGACGGAACGGTAGTCATCGGTGAAGGTGAGCGCGACAAAGCGCCGATGCTCTATATCGGCGAAAAAGTCGGCACCGGCGACGGCCCGCGCATCGATATCGCGCTCGACCCGCTCGAAGGCACCACCCTGTGCGCCACCAGCGGCCCCAATTCGCTCGCCGTGATGGCGATGGGCGAGCATGGCAGCTTCCTGCATGCGCCGGATGTATATATGGATAAAATCGCCGTCGGCGGCGGCTTACCCGCAGGTGTGGTCGATATCGACGCATCGGTGGCCGAGAATCTGAAGAACCTCGCCAAGGCCAAACAGAAAGAGATCAGTGAGCTGACGGTGGTGATTTTAAAACGCGACCGCCACGAAGAAAAAATCGCCAAGCTGCGCGAAGCGGGCTGCCGGGTGCAGCTCATTCCCGATGGTGATGTCGCAGGGGTGATTGCCACCGCCACAGCGACGACGGGCGTCGATCTCTATCTGGGCATCGGCGGGGCGCCCGAGGGGGTGCTGGCCGCCGCCGCGCTGCGCTGCATCGGCGGGCAGATGCAAGGGCGCCTGCTGTTCGACGGTCAGGACGAGCAGAAAGAACGCGCCCGGCGCATGGGCATCACCGATTTCAACCGTAAATATACGTTGCTCGAAATGGCCAAGGGCGACGTGATGTTCGCCGCCACCGGGGTGACAGATGGTTCTATGCTCAAAGGCGTGAAACGTTGGCCGGGCGGGGCAAGCACCCATTCGCTCGTCATGCGCTCGGCGACCGGCACCGTGCGCTGGATCGAGGCCATCCATAATTTCGGCGTAAAGACAGAGATGTAATCTCTCCAGTCTGCCTGCCGGATGCGGTGCGTCTTGCACCCTCGTGATTTTTGCCGCATAGCTTAGGGCATGCCGTTTAGAACTTCCGTCACCGCCTCGACCCTGCCCTGGCGCCCGCGCCACGCGGAGGCGCGGCTGCCGCTGGCGATGGCGCAACAGCACGACATCAGTGAATTACTGGCAGGTATCCTCGCCGGGCGCGGCGTCGCGCTCGACGATGTACCGCAATTCCTGCAGCCAACCTTGCGCGATTACCTGCCCGACCCGTTTTCCCTTCGCGACATGGATAAAGCCGTCGCGCGCCTGTTACGGGCGATGGAAGGCAAGGAGCACATCGCCGTTTTCGGTGATTACGATGTCGATGGCGCGACCTCGACCGCATTGCTGGTCAATTATTTCGCGCAAATGGGCATCGCCATCACGCCCTACATCCCCGACCGTATGACGGAAGGCTATGGCCCCAACGTCGCGGCGTTTAACACGCTGATGGATACCGGCGTGTCACTTATCCTCACGGTTGATTGCGGTACGCTGGCGCACGCGCCGATCGCCTTCGCGCAGAGCCAGGGGGTGGATGTCATCGTGCTCGACCACCATCTGAGCAGCGGTGATTTGCCCAACGCCCATGCGGTAGTGAACCCCAACCGGGTCGATGAAACCTCGCCGCTGACCAACCTCGCTGCCGTCGGCGTGACCTTTCTGCTGCTGGTGGCGCTGAATGCGAAGTTGAAAGAAGTCGCCCGCAATGGTGCAACAAACACTGCCGTTCCTCTCCCCTTGCGGGAGAGGCTAGGTGAGGGGGCCAACCAGAGTACTCACCCTGCGGATAAACCCCTCACCCAACCCTCTCCCGCAAGGGGAGAGGGCGTGCACGGTGCGCCACCTTCACACTATCCACTACCCAACCTCCTTGCCATGCTCGATCTCGTGGCGCTCGGCACGGTCTGCGACGTGATGACGCTTACCGGCCTCAACCGCGCCTTTGTCGCGCAGGGGCTGAAAGTGATGGCGCAGCGGCGCAACACGGGGCTTGCGATCCTCGCGGATGTGGCGCGTATCGACGAAGCGCCCAATGTCTACCATCTGGGGTTCCTGCTTGGGCCGCGTATCAACGCCGGCGGGCGGGTTGGCAAGTCCGGCCTTGGGGTAGAACTGCTGACGACTCCGGACGCGCATGCGGCGGCGCGCGTGGCGGCGGTTCTTGATACGCATAATCTCGAACGGCAGGCGATTGAGGCAGGGGTGAACGAACAGGCCTTCGCGCAGGCCGAAAAGCAGGCCAACCTGCCGGTCATACTGGTCGCAGGCGCAGGGTGGCATGCGGGGGTGATTGGCATCGTCGCCGGGCGGTTGAAAGAGAAGTTTGGCCGTCCGGCCATTGTGCTTTCGCTGGCTGAGGGCGTCGGCAAGGCGTCGGCGCGCTCGGTCGCGGGGGTGGATATGGGCGCGGCGATCCATGCCGCCATCGCGCAGGGGCTGGTGGTAAGCGGCGGCGGCCATGCCATGGCGGCGGGGTTTACGGCGGAGGAAAACAAGCTCGCCGATCTGCATGCCTTTCTCATCGCGCGCATGGAGGCGGATGTCGCCGCTTATACCGAAGCGCGGGTGCGGCACTATGACGGCATGGTCTCGGTCAGCGGGGCGACGCTCGACACGCTTGACGACATCGCCCGCGCCGGGCCGTTTGGCATGGGCAATCCGTCGCCGCGGTTTGTGGTGCCTGCCGCGCGTATTGCCCATGTCGCGGTGATGAAGGAAAAACACCTGCGCGTTAGCCTTGCCGACGCTTCGGGCAGCGCGCGCCTGAACGCGGTGGCGTTCGGCGCGGTGGGTACGGTGCTGGGCGAATGGCTGCTGGCCGAAAAAACCCTGCATATCCTTGGAGAACTGAAGCGCAACCGCTGGCAGGGCAGGGATTCCGCCCAGTTCCTGATTGCGGATGCGGCGCTTGTCCGCTAAAAGGCGCGGCGGGCCCACGCAGCGGGCCATGGCCTGCACTTTGCCGCTGCCAGACGCGCCCGGCTCCACCCGGCCCTTCCTGCCCTCCCGCCCCCCGCAAAAAGGCTTGACTTGCAGCTGAAGGCATGGTGTATCTCGCCGCCTGTTTCGGGGCGCGGCCCCCGGCGCGTGGCCCCTTCGTCTAGTGGTTAGGACGCCTCCCTTTCACGGAGGTAGCACGAGTTCGAATCTCGTAGGGGTCACCATATTTTGTCTAAGTCTCTGACAATCTTCGCATCTAGCATATTCTAAAAGTAGTGCCTCCGGTAACTGCTACAGAGTTGTGCTACAAATGGCGACCCAAACCTACCTGATGAGACGCAATGGAATTTACTATGCTCGCATTCCAGTACCCACTGGGATGCAAGAGGAAGTTGGCCGAAAAGAAATCTGGAAGAGTTTGGGGAATCGAAACTATAAAGAGTCCTGTAAGCTCTTAAAAACCGTTCTGCTGTCTGATGCTCTATTCATGATCCCTAACAATGAGAAAATAGAAGTCCTGAATAACAAAGCCGCGATGGTTGCTATCGGGGAAAGGCAGCGTGAGCTGTCCAGGCATCGGCTGTGCCATGTCTATCTCAATGCTCACCAAGGCAGCAACAAAGTGGGACTTCAGGAAAGGGCTGAAGAGGATGCCAATCTGTTTGCAGAGGATGCACGGAGAGATCTGCGTACATACGACGAGGATATTAAGGCAACCAATTTCCAGCCCTACGAAGTGACATTGGCCACGAGGTTGCAGACCACGAAGTTCTTATCTCCTGAGCGTGGTTCTATACACTACAACGCTGCAATGACACAGCTCCTACGAGGGCTCATAAAGGGGACTGAAGAAGCTATTAAGGCCATTGAAGATGGTTCTTATGTGGACTTCATCAATGGAGATACTACGCCTTACCCAGCCACCATGCTCGCGCCTCAGAATAGAGTGGAATCCCATGGCCACTCTGAGGGCAGTCCATCCACACCAGTGATCTCTCTCAAGCAGCTCACAGATATGTTCAACAACTCTCTTGAGATTAGGCGAAAGTCCCAAGACCTAAAAATTAAGTATGCAACCTATCAGGCATTCTTAATCGACGCGCTGGGGGAGGCAACAGACATCCACGCTATCAATCGTCCCATGGTGCGGGAGAAGCTGTTACCCATTTTGGATCACTTACCAGCAAACTTTCAGAAGAAGCCTGAGTATAAAGCCATGTCGTCTATCCAGGTGGCATTGGCCGAGCAGAAAAATCCATCTCATCATCCAAAGCTCTCACCTGCTTCCCGTAACGATTACTTAGAACACCTAGCACTTTTGATGAAGTGGGCTGCTGGTGAAGATTATGATGTATCGAACCCTACCACAGGATTAATGTTCAAGGATGATGTTAAGGCTAAGGACAAGCGCGACTCCTTCACAACTGACCAGATTAACCTCATTCTTGGGGATAAGAAATTTTTAGCTGCGAAGCTGACCCCGACAAAAGCGCATCAGTTTTGGGTTCCCTTTATTTCACTCTGCACTGGAATGCGAATAAGTGAAGTGGTGTTGCTTGCCCTCGATGACATCAAGCAGGAAAAGGGAATCTTTTATTTTGATCTTCGGGAGAGAGAGGGGCGAAGCCTGAAAACTATAACCAGTATACGCAAAGTCCCCATCCCTGAGACGCTGTTGCGCCTAGGATTTCTAGAGTATGTGCACGCATTGAGGGGTGAGTCTATCGCTCACAATCGTCTTTTCCCCTATATCGTGCTTGGAAAGAAACGTCCTGGTGATCCCTTGTCTAAATGGTTTAGCCGCAAGCTGGGGGCATTAGGAATTAAGTCCAAGACTCTCAGCTTCCATAGCCTCCGTCATACCTTCAAGGATTTCATAACAGACGCTGTATTGCCCCCGCAGGAGCGTCAGGTTGCCCTAAGCATGTTGGGTTGGGAGAGCAACGAGGTACATGCTCGATACGGCTCTAAGGATTACTCGATAGCTGTTGGTAAAGAAGTGATCGATAAGATTGAGTTGGCAGGAGTTGAACTCCCGTTAGTTTTCCTAGCTAAGTAAGTATTACTTTATTCAGGGTATCTATCTTAATCGACAAGTAACATGCTTATCATACTTCGAGCAGCTTGCTTCCACTCTAAAATAGCCCTTACGCATTTCGTTGATCTGATCTGTCTGCTCAATAAATCCAAGCCACTCAGAACCCACGGCAACATCTGCTGGAGCATTTTCGATTCCAGTTCGACCGTCTATCACACGCAGATACAAATTGACTGGTTTGCGTTTCAACAACTTTGATAGTCGAGAGGCCCACACAGAGGCGTAGATTCCTCTCAGGTAGAAAGGAGTGATGCCACGGTTGGTCACTCTTATGGAAACAAACTTCTTTCCATCCGGTATGCCCCCGACCATTACAATGTTGGCGTGGCTTCGGATTACGATTTCAATACGGCTTCTCCACCACCGCAGAATACTGATGCCAGCTTGCATAAGCGTTAGAGCGAGTGCTAACAGAGCAATGGGATCAATATCTTTTTGAATATGAAATGATAGATCGAGCACATCGTCTCCAGCGAGTAGGAACACATTATCTGTTGTGTAGTGCGATAATTCAAAACCATCGAGTTGAAATGTGACTAACCTATTGTATTGTAAAATACAACCCCCATTGCTACAATGGCTGGGAAAGGTGGCTCCATGGCACATAAAGAAATCAACAAACTCATCCATGCACTGACGGTGCTCAAAGGTGATTACAAGGATATGACTATCAACCAGGCACTGACGTTCCTGCTGTTTGGGAGTGATCCTGAGATGACCCAAGGGGAAGTCGCTCAGAAGCTCAAGGTAAGCGTTGGGACGGTGAGCCGCATCGTGGATAGGCTCTATAACGGACAAACTGGTAAGCTGGCTGGAAAGGGTCTGAACTATGTAACCCAACATCGTTGGGAGTCCACGGACGCTCGACGAATGGATGTTATTTTATCGCCCACAGGACTGGAGGTATGGGATCGGTTGGAACGTGCTTTGGGGAAGCCTAAAGGAGTTTCTTCGGATGCCTGGTATTGAGAGGTCTTGAAGTCTGAAAGACAAGAAGAGGCTCTTAAAGGATACCTTAATGGGCTCCTGAAGGAGAACGCTACCACCATTGTCCTAGGAGGTCCCTCCGGTCCAGGAGACAACTCCCGCTGGGAGGAAGACACATCCTGGATCGGTGGGAATAGAGGTATGCGGTAGCTAATAGATAACCTAATTCCCCATCCATTAATTTCAATGACTTATTGAATCCAGTACCATAAGGAAAGACGATGGATGGGGACCCTTTAGGAGACCCTTTAGATAACCCCTATAAATGAATCTTTAGGATTCTATTAAGGGTCCTATCTATCTACCCTGTATAGATACCCTATAGGGGTCCTATATAGAATCCTAGCTAGGAGTTCTAGTTAGGGTATATTGTATATGATATTACCTAGGGTATATACCCTTAGGAGTCCTTAAGGAGATCCTCATGATTACCCTTAGGGGGTTCCTTTAGGGGAGCTTTGGAGGGGAAGTATATCATCAACACCCCCTTTACCTATGCGCGATTATATTCCCATCCATTATGCTCTTTTATTTGGCATTGAAATTAATGGATAAAATGAATCCAGTAGCACATGAAGAGCCGCGCCATGACATCAGATAGCGTCTGCACCCATCACGAGCCCTGTCCGTCCTGCGGATCAGTGGACAACCTGGGACGCTATGATGATGGCCATGGCTACTGCTTTGGGTCTAGGTGGTGATTTTTTGTATGAGGCACCACAAGGAGACGACTACCAAGTATATTTTCCTTCACGCTCGCCCTTCTTATAAATCGACGCTAAGGCCATTTTCTTGCCCGTACAGCACGATAGGTTTTTGAGATGAAGTTGCGCCTAGTCGCATAGGGTGATTCTCCCAGAATCGCAATTATGGGCGTCTCATGAATGGTGTCATACATGAAGGGCGAGTGCCTAACTCCTTATTCGGTTTTTCATCGCTGGTGATAGAATGTGGATAAGGAATCCGCCGCCGCCCATCCAGTACCGTCTGACCAGCTCTCATCCGTCCTGCGGATCAGGTGTATGGGACAAGACAAGAAGAGCCGTTGTTGGTTCTTCCTCCCTTTTTTAATTTGCAAATTAAATGAGTTTTTATGACTAAATCTTCCCACCCAAAAGTGAAGAAGGCTACCACTTTGCCTGGATTCACCACCCGCCCGCTCTCAGTAGAGGGCATCACTACTGTTACCTCCTGCATCTCCGAGCGAGAGCTGAAGAACATCCGAGATAGCATACCCTCTAACATGAGTCTCTCAACCTATTTCGTGAATCTCGAAGGCTTTAAGCGCGAGATCATTGATCTGAAGCAAGCTGAGGTCGTGGGTATCTTCGGTATTATGCGCCGTGAGAAACATGCCATAATCCCCTGGCTGCTTTTCAAAGAAGATTATTCTCCTCCCAATCCAGCGCAATTCGTAGAGTTCTGCAAAGAGTTCCTCAAAGGGCTTATGGCTCAAGAGCAAGCGTGCATCGTAGTATGCAAGGACGCTGAGGATCCGCAGTGGCTCCCGCTGATCGATAAGATCGGCTTCAAGCGTATGCCTGAGCTGACCCATAAAGGCGCTAACGGTAACACCTACCACCTCTATGCGCTTCTCCCTATGGAGGCTGCATGAGCATAGATCCAGTCACAGCATCACTGGCACTCACTATTGCCAGCTCTGCGATGGGGGTAGTGGGACAAGTCCAACAGGCTTCGGCCCAAAAACGTGCGAATGAGCAACAGCGTATGAATGCTGTTAAAGCTGCTCAGACGAACTACGAGGCTTCTAATACCCAGCTCACCCAGGAGGGGAAGGCCGCTGCTGAGAAAGCAAGGCAAGCCCAGATCCAAGGGCAACAGGATGCAGCAACGGCTGCAACTGCTGCTGGCGAGGCTGGGGTGTCAGGGATGTCTGTTCAGGCTCTCCTAAACGAGCTTGGAGGGAAGACCCTGGAAAACACCACCAACATCGAAGCAAATTACCTCCGCCAGAAAGATGCCGCTTACTACCAACGAGAGAACATCACCAACTCTACTCAGTCCACGATCAATACCCTACCTTCAGTAGCGAGCCCCGATTACCTTGGCGCTGCACTGACTATCGGCAAAGCGGGGACTGAATACTGGCGTAATCGAACTGTAGTTAGCGCGAACAAATAAAAGGAATCACACATGCCAAGAGTTCAAGTACCCGACAGGGGGAGCCCTGAGGGGCTTCAGACGTATGTATCCCCTGGGGTATCTACCGTCCAGGCGCGAGCCGCAGATCCCATTGAGTCCAACTCAGCATACCAACTATCGAAAGCCCTGGGGGTTGCCAGCGAAGCTGCCACAGCCTTGGGTAAAGAGAATGCAGATAAGACTGCTACCGAAGCCCAGGCTTGGTACAACTCTCAATCCGTAGAGTCTGTCACCGCAGCGATGAAGGACAATAAACTCCTTCCTCAGGACAACCCTGTATTCATCGCTACAGTCCAGCACCTGTATGGCCGTAACTCCATGCAGTCTGCTATGGATCAGATGCAGCAGCAGGTGTCCACTGGGGAGCTCCAGTTCAAGACTCCTGACGAGCTCCGTAACTACGCCGTAGAGCAGCGCAACAAAGCCCTCGAACCCTATGCAGGGAACGAGTACATCACCGCTGGTTACGATAAGAGCTTCAATGCCAACCTCGATCAGATCGCTGGCATCTGGAGTACGAAGAAGGGCCAGGAGACTGTAGCCAACGGTCAAGCGCAAGCAACCATGGCTCTAAATACCCAGGCCCAGTCAATCCTCAATCCCAGCAACACGCTCTCGCCAGGTGAGTCTATCTCCACCTGGATGGATCAGTACAAGCTACTGCGTAACACTGGGGTATTGCAGGATCCCAAACAGCAACGAGAAGCTCTCTACGATAATGCCCTCACATTTGCGAATGCTGGGAGACAGGATCTCGTAGATTCCCTAATGTCCTACCAGGTCGATAATGGGCTCAATGTAAGAGCCCTCTTGGGGAATGATAAAGCTGAAGCCCTTCTCAACCACTCCCGTACAGTCTCCGAGCAGATGTCTCGTAAGGCCCAGGCCGCTGCTATTGCAGATACCCAGGCGAGTGCTCAAGCAGACATCACTCAGACTATTACCACCAAGCTATCGAGTGGTCTTGGGGCTTCCATTCCTCCCACCTACACCACTGTAGGATCTGATGGGGAATTGAAGCTGGAGAAGACGGACAAGCTAATCCAGATGCAAGCACAGGCGGATACGCAGGGAATGGATCTTCCTCAGCAGATTCAATACTACTCAAACAACTCCGTTGATAATGAGTTATGGTCTAACATGCTCGCCACTGGGGTAGACAATCTCTACACGGTTGGAGTCAGTGCTGACGGTAAGAACATCGGGCAGCTCTCTGATGCAGGTCAACAAGCCTTCGCGCTATTCCGTGAGCTCCGTGCAATCAACCCTGCATACGCTCAGAAGATCGCTAAAGGAGATAAGACCTATGAACGTCTTCAGACGATGGATGATCTGGTGAATATAGGCTTTGCTCGTGATGCCAATGAAGCAGCTTCTTTGGTGAATGGGGAAGCAAAGATCACTCCTCAGGACTACGCAAACATCCAGACGCGAGTGGCTGTAGCTACTGATAACCTCACCTCTACCTTCTTCCCCTGGAATAGAAACAGCGATCAGAACATCACGGCCCTCAATGGCCAGGTGCGTAGATTAGCTCAAGCTATCATGGTGAATGGTAGAGCTAAGGATGCTGATGAAGCAGTACAGATCGCCTCAGATCATGTGAAGCTCTCAGCCCTCCAGTTCAATGGTGCTACATACACCAAGGACCAGATGCCGATGTTCCCTTTAGGGGACCCTCCGGAATACTGGATGGAGAAGTATGGCGAGAAGGTCGTGGATGAGACCCTCAAGAAGAACCCTGAGACTGCTCGTATGAGCTACACGGATCTCTTCTGGATGCCTCAGCCAGGTGGCGAGTTCAATCTCATCAAGCCTGGCTCTGGACAGCCCGTAGTTGACGAGCACAACTTTCCTATCACGTTCAGGAAAGAGGACATCGTTAAGTTCTCCCGTGATGAGTCTGCGAAGGGTACTGACGAACACGCTGTTGAGATGTCCTACCGGATGTTCAAGAAGCGCCTCGAAGGGGAGTGGAATATCCGCAACCCAAGCTCAGGGATCATAACCGATACCTCCGCTGCATTCGAGATGGCTCGTCGTTCCTCAGCTATCCCAACCTTGGATCAGTACAAGAATCTGCGTGGTCAGAAGACCATATATCGCGGTCAGGAGGTTCCTGTCCAAACCCTCCCACTGCCACAACTCAATGAATGGATGAAAAAGCATGGATCTAAATAACGACCCAACCCCAGAACCTTTTCTATTGCCGCCTACCGATCTCTTAACTTCCTCCTTTACTGAGTGCAGAGAAGAGGTGGTCCTGACTGATTGCAAAGAAGATAAAAGCATTCACTTCAGTTTCCAGCGATGGTCTGAAGAACCGAGCATCAAATTGCTTATTGCTCGTATCATCTACGATGCCAAGGAGAGAAACCTTCTCCCTCCGAAGACCCAAAAGGTTCGGTTAGAGAATCATCTTAATGTCCTCCTATGCAATCTTCTCTATGCCCACTTCAATGGTGCAAAATTGATCATCAGCCTAGATAAGAATTACTATTCGATGCCTGCCCCTAGCAGAAAGTACATGCGCTACAATAAAGCTCAGATTGCCTACAAAAGCCTGATGTTTGCGTTGCGTGTCATTGAGAAGACTCTTGGTAATCTGAAGAAGACCCCAGGTGTCTGGGATCCGAATACGGTCAATCCTTTTACCGGAAAAGCAATGCGTGGTACTGACTCTAATAGTAAGCGCACTACGATCAGCTTTACTGAGGGAGTTGCCCGATTCTTGGTAGATTTCTATTGTCTCACTCCAGGACATATTGGCACTCATCCCTATCGTGAGCTTATCGAGATTCGACACTCAAAGCATAAGCGTGATGAAGAAGGAGGATCATACTCAGGCATTCGCCGGTATGTTCCTTATGAGGAGACCAAAGAAACATACTGTATGCGAAAAACTCTGACGCAATACAATCAACTACTGTCCTCAACAGGAATACGATTGCAAACAGGAGAGTTTCGCTCTGAATGGATTCTTCCAGGGATTGTTAGGCGAGTCTTTAACGATGACTTCAAACACGGCGGTAGGTTTTATGGAGGCAAGTGGCAGACCCTTTCCAGCGAGGCGAGGAAGAAACTTTTCCTGAATGACAAGCCCACAGTGGAATTGGATTTCAAAGCCCTCCATGCTCATATTCTTTACCAGGGATATGGCCTAGAGCTGCCAGCAGATGATCCATATACTCTGCCAGCCTTTAGCAATGCGGTTGAAGCGGCTGCGATGAGAAAGCTGGTGAAGGATGCCTTCCTCTTTGGATTGAACTGCACATCCTTCCAGCAGTGGGTTTCTACCATCACGAAGAAGATAAACAACGATGGTGGATTCAAGTACCCTTCCTATGCCCCTGAGTTGGACCTCTACGGTCTTCTGAAAGAGATTGAGAATAAGCATCATCTCATTCAGAATCACTTCCATCGAGGTGAAGGTCTACGTCTTCAGTATATCGACTCTCAGATTGCTGAGTATGTCATCAGGAAGTTCTGTAAGCTGAATAAGCCTATTCTTTGCTACCATGATGGCTTCAGGGTTATTAATGAAGATCGAGATCTGTTAAGGGACACCATGGAGAATGCCTACAAGAGTGTACTTAAGGTGTCTTCACCACCACCTATCGAAGTTAAGTAGTATGGGGTTAGTGACCTCAGCTCTCTCGCTCTATATATCTATACCTATATCATTTATATAATCCACGAAACCAGATTTGCTTCAGCGATCCAGATGCTTAGATTGCATCCCTGCTGCAAGCTCGATCTAGCGATTTCGATTATGTAGAAAACGAATAATGATGGCCAACTAGCTATTGAGACTCGGAGGCTAAGTAGCTATCATTTTGCGCGTAGGATTCCCACCTTCACGGATAACGCCACCCCTATGGCACTATCAATAAGCCGTGCTGGGTGGGGGTTCTACAGCACTCCCAGATACATTTGGCGCAAACTTATGAGAGCCCATCCGAGAAGTGCCGATGGCGAAAGTTCCCCCGTGCCACCCCTCGAAGCCTCCCTATAGTTTTACCCTCTTTTTTCCCGCTACTGACACAATATCTGTCACAGAATTGTAGCGGCCATTGTTTATGAACGATTAAAACCGATACACAGTAGATGTGTTATCTGATTGCACCTATTCCCACCTACTGGAAAGCCATTGCCCCATCAGGCTCAGGTATCCAGTGCGAGAGTCTATAGCTCTTAGTCTTGGAGTAGGTGCTTTGTGCGATTTGCTGTAACTTAGTTATGTCGCTGTGTAGATATATGCTTTACATTGTGTGTGTTTTACTATAAATAAACATAACCATGTTATGGTAATTGTAAAAACAAACCTTATAGGAGACCGCACAAATGCTTATTAAAACGAACATTATCGAGTTGGATTTCGCTGCAATGTACTTCCGTATCGGGCGCTATGATTTGCACCTCACGAAAGCAACCGCTGGCAAGGCTCCATTGTTTCGCATCACGCCCTTAGAGGAGTCTGGATACTGTATCCGTATCGCTTCGCTGTTGGTGATTGCATCCGCCCAGCCAAAACCCCTTCACGCATTCTAGGAGGCTCCTCACAATGTCCCGCCATATCCAAATAGGAACCCGTAGAACCCTGCTTAGTATCTATCGCAGCTCAACCCTGCTTGATGCTGATGCAATGCCTGACACGCTTAAAAACCGAAGCGGCTATTGTGCCGATAGAGGGGAGCGATACTTAAGGCTCTGGGGTGTCACCCTCTGGCTATCCCCTGAAAGCTCCCCTGGGCGAGTTCTCTCAATCGAACTGTACGGAGGCTAGTAGGTAAAGCAGCTCGTTTGAGTGCCGTAAGTTCGGCATGATGTGGTGCTGGCAGAAGAAGGGCGCGAGGCAATAGCTGCATCAATAGCAGCCTCGTTAGCCTTCCTCTCCAAATCAACCTTCATCACGCATTCAGCAAACTTGTCTGAGCCCTTCTTGAAACCGTATCCGGTGCAGCTCTTCTCTATCTCTGCGCGAACCTGCTCCTTTGTTTTCTGAGGGGGCATCTCGCAAGCGGTAAGCATGGAGAGAGCAGCAAGAATAGCGATAGCGGTTTTCATAGGGACACCATAACTGTAGGGTTAAACCTGTATAAACGAAAGCAATAGCAATTGCGCTACCTTAGAATAACTTGGAGATTTGTAAATGCCCATACCCATCCGTGACCTACTGGGGATGCCTAAGGGAACCCGAGAGCTTTACCCCTTAAAGCCTGACGAAACCCCTGCAAAGTTTCAACGAAGGATGACCGGAATCATCCGTCAAGCTGGGGTGGCGCGGTTTGAGTCATGCCTAATTGTGACAGGTAAGACGGTAATGGATGGGGTGTGGATTGAGGTTTTGAAGCCCCTTCAAAAGAAGCGTTAGATTACATTGGCCGAACCTAGATGATGTTGGCTGTCGTGGATAATGTTGGTTGAGGCGGTTGCCATTGCTACAGGCCTCTGCTACATAGTAAGGCAGGTTCGTTCCTTGAACTCGGCACTATCTCAGTGTTTTTTGTGAAGCCGATCTCTCTCGTAGGGGTCACCAACTAAAAAGGCCCCCTCGTGGGGCCTTTTTAGTTGGTGAATAGAAGCGGGTTCGAACGAGTAGAGTTCGCCAAAACGTCAGCAGGCGTTTTGGACTGCGTAAGCAGCCCGTAGGACAAGAGTCAGGAAACCCGAGTCAATCTCGTAGGGGTCACCATTCACTACAGGTTCAAGAAATTTGTAACAATCTCATTCAATATCAGTTAGATATTTAGTTCTCAAAGCAGTCTACACGCGCCGCCAAAGAGATGTTATAAAAAGCTAGATCATTGAAGTATATTGCCTCAGCGGAGTTCGATTCCAGTAGGGGCGTGGGGAGGCATGATGCCGAATGTAATGCCAAGTCAGGTTGTGCAAACGATTGAAACCATTTTTCCCACGGTTTCGACTGTGCCTACTCAACATCCAGTAGGCATAGAATATAGTTATCCGCTCAAAGGAATAGTTAATTTAACAAAGCAGATTCCAAGTGAACTGCTTTCATTTTCTGCGGCAGATTATGCTCTCTTCGTTCTGTGTATTACCACTATAGAAACCCAAGTTGAAATGTGGCTTTCTAGAGGGGCAGGAAGTAATCTTCCATTTGTTAAAGCGCTCAATGGAAACAATGGTGATGCTATAACGCGATTATGGTTCTTACTAAAAAAATGTCCGGATGAATTTCCGACTCCGACAACTGTTGGTCTAACCTTTATTTCTGATTCAGATATTAGAGACAATATTCGGAGTGATATTGGTGCGGCTAATCGCGCAGTGCATAATGCCGAATGGAAAGCCGCCACTGTATTAGCAGGTGCGGCGATTGAGGCTCTTTTACACTGGCGTCTAAGCGAAAGCTCACCAACTCAGGCTGAAATAAGCACGGCCATGACTTCAACTAAAGTAGCTTCCGAACCACTCGATAAATGGGATTTGCACGCGCTTATTTTAGTGAGTGAAGAGCTTAAACTAATAAAGCCAGACACGGCTAAATCTGCTGCGCTAACCAAAAATTTTAGAAACTTAATTCATCCGGGGCGCGCAATTCGGCTGAATGTGATGTGTGATCGCGGAACAGCGTTTTCTGCAATAGGAGCAGTTGAGCATGTGGTAAGAGATTTAACACCATAGTTCTTTGCTCATGGCAGCTTCTAATCTTCTCCAAAACCCTAATTAGTTCGAGTTCGGTTGCGCAGCGATCACTCCCGTTACGCGGTGCCGCCTGCCTTTGCCCGGCGTGATTTCAGGCGCTGGTAGGCCCCGGCACCGAGCAATACCGGCGTCAGCACAATGCAGACCGGGCAAATCGCCCCGGTTGCCACAAAACTGGCCGTGCCATAGGCACCGATGCCTGCGCCCATCAGCAGGTTGCTGGTACCGGTTTCCCGGGGTGCCTGGGCGGGCGTGGCGGCGGTGTCTGCTTCGGCACCGGCCTGCGGCGTGTGGGTTTCGTCGGGCATGGGGGTCCTTTCTCTCGCATGGCGCGCGGGGATGAATCGTTCTGCCCACTGATTCGCCAGCATAGCAGCAAACGTTACGGCTGTAACGGCGATTTGCATCAATCGCCTTACGAAAAAGCGCTATGTTGCCGCTGGTTTTTTTATACGTGCAGGCTATAAGCCCGCCATGGCCCTTTCCTACGATGTGTTGCGCAACCGCGATTTCCGCCGCCTGCTGGCCACGCGCCTCAGCGGTATTTTCGCCCTGCAGGCGCAGGCGGTGATTGTCGGCTGGCAGATTTACACCCTGACGCATGACCCGCTGATGCTGGGTCTGGTCGGCCTCGCCGAGGCGGTGCCGGCGATTGTGTTCGCCCTGTTTGCCGGCCATATTGTCGATAAAAGCCGCCCGCACTACATCTTCCGCAATTGCCTGCTGGCGCTCTGTATGATTTCGCTTGTGCTGCTGCTGGTGGCAGGCGGGCTGGTTGGTGCCTCAAGGCCGGTGGTCATCGGCGTGATTTTTTCCGGCGTGTTTCTCTCGGGGCTGACGCGCAGTTTCATCATGCCCTCCTCGTTCACTCTGCTGTCACAGATTGTGCCACGCCACGATATTCCCGCCGCCTCGGCTTGGCTGAGTAGCGGCTTCCAGTTCGCAGCAATTACCGGGCCTGCCGTCGCCGGCCTCATCTATGGCGGCTATGGCAGCACCGTCGCCTGGGTGGTTCCATTTCTGTCGCTGCTGGTCGCCGTTATTATCGTGAGCGGCATCAGTGCGCCGCACCGCATTTTCAAAAACCACGATAGCCGCGAGAAGGCGCTCAAAAGCATCGCCGCCGGCTGGCGCTTTGTGCGGCATAACCGCGTGCTGCTGCCGGTGATGGCGCTCGATATGTTCGCGGTGCTGTTTGGCGGGGTGGTCGCGATTCTGCCGGTGTTTGCCGATCAGGTGCTGCATACCGGCTCGGAGGGACTCGGCCTGCTGCGCGCCGCACCGGCGGTCGGCTCGATTATCACCGCGCTTTATTTTGCCGTGAAGCCGATGCGCGTGCTGCGCGGGCGGGTGCTGCTGCTGGTCATTGCGGGCTTTGGCGGCGCGATGATTCTCTTCGGCCTGAGCACGGAGTTTTTCACCGCCGCGTTCTTCCTCGCGCTCGGCGGCGCGTTCGACAGCGTGAACATGGTGTTGCGCGGCACGCTGATGCAGCTGCTCATCCCGGGCGAGATGCGTGGCCGGGTTTCAGCCTTAAGTGGCATGTTCATTATTTCGAGCAACGAAATCGGCGCGTTCGAGTCGGGGCTGGCGGCCAGCCTGCTGGGCCTTGTGCCCTCGATCCTCTTTGGTGGCGGCATGACCATGCTGGTGGTCGGCACGACGGCGCTATTCGCCCGCGAATTACGGGGGCTGGCGGTGCAGGTGGAGAAGAAGGCCGTTGCCGATTAAGGCACCGTCGGCAGTGCACCCGTTTTTTCTGGCGGGGTCGGCGCCTGCCAGCTACCACCCAGCGCTTTGACCAGTTGCACCGTATCGACATAATGCTGCCCCAGCGCCTGCACCTGACCGCGCGTTGCCGTCAGCAACTGGCGCTCGGCCTCAAGGTAATCGAGCTGGCTGCTATAGCCCGCAGCGAGGCGATCGCGCGCCACCTGATGCGCCAGAGTTGCCGCATCCAGCGCCTCCTGCGCCGCCTCAGTCTGCGCCCGCGCGCTATGGATGCCGCTTAATTGATCCTCAACTTCGCGGAAGGCTGTCAACACCGAGGCGCGATACGCCGCCACCGCTTCCTGATACTCCGCCTCAGTCTGCGCCCGCGCGGCGGCAAGCCTGCCGCCTTCGAACAGCGGTTGGGTGAGGATGGTGCCCGCCAGCGGCCCGATCGACCAGGTGCGGCTCGACCATTGAAACAGGTCGCTCAGGCTGCCCGCAACCGAGCCGCCCGTTGCGGAAAGCGATATATCGGGAAAATACCCCGCGCGGGCAACACCAATACGTGCGTTCGCCGCAGCAATCTGTTGCTCAGCCTGCCGGATATCCGGGCGCCGCTCCAGCAGCGATGACGGCAAACCTGCTGGCACCACCGGTGGCGCAGCATGCAACGCCTCCATTTCGAGTGTCAGCTGCGCGGGGGGCTTACCCACCAGCACCGCCAGCGCATGCTCAGCAACGGCACGTGCCTGCACCACACGCGCATGCTCGGCCTGCATCTGGGCGAGGTCGGTCTGGGCGGCGCTCACCACCAGCGCATCGACCGCCCCGGCCGCATGTTTCTGTTCCGTCAGTTGCCGTGTTTGTGCGCGGCGGTCGCGCAGCTGCTGCACCAGCGCTTCCTCCTCGCGCAGGGCGCGCACGCGGAAATAGGTTTGTGCCAGCTCCGCCTGCAGGGCCAGCCGCGCGGTGCGGTAATTGCTTTCTTCGGCGGCAGCATCTTCGGTAGCGGCCCGTGCGGCCCCATGGTTCTTGCCGAACAGGTCAAGTTCGTAGCTGATGGTGCCGCGTGCGGTGTAGAGTGTCGTTGGCCGGGTGCTCGCCTGCACATCGGGGGGCAGGTTGGCATTCACCGCCGCCGCTGAGGAGAGCTGGCGCTGCGGCCCGAACCCGACCTCAACCGAAGGCAGTAGCGGCGCGCCCGCGCGCTCGGCCACCGCCCGTGCGGCGTTGACCCGTTCGATCGCCGCCGTGAGCGAGGGGTTATCCTGCATCGCTTCGTCCATCAGCCTGTTGAGCGTGTCATCCTGGAACATGCGCCACCAGGCGAATTCCTCGATGTTGGCAGTTTCGTCGAACCGCTTCCAGCTACCATCGCTGGCGGGAGCAACGTCGGCCACGGCCTCTGCTATGTCCTCCTTGAAGAAGGAAGGCATGGCAATTTCCGGCAAGGAATATTCGGGCGCAAGGTCGCAGCCACTCAGCAGCAGCACCCCGACCACCAGACTTCCTAATGGCTTACGCATGGGGCGCCTCGGTCGGTGCGGAAGGCGGGAAGAACCGCACAGTGAGACTGCGCACGAGGACGTAAAACATCGGGGTGAGCAGTAGGCCGAACGCGGTAACGCCAATCATGCCCGAAAACACGGCGATGCCCATATCCTTACGCATTTCGGCGCCTGCGCCCTGCGCAATGACCAGCGGCACCACCCCCATGATGAAGGCAAAGCTGGTCATCAGAATCGGCCGCAGGCGCAGATGGCTGGCCTCAAGCGCCGCCTCGACAATACTCATGCCCTGATGCTCCAGCTCGCGCGCGAACTCGACAATCAGGATGGCGTTTTTGGAAGCCAGCCCGACCAGCACAATAAAACCGATCTGCGTGAAAATGTTATTCTCGTGCCCCGACAGCCACACGCCCCAAATGGCACCGGCCAGACACAGCGGCACGATGAGAATGACCGCCAGCGGCAGGCTCAGGCTTTCGTAATGCGCCGCCAGCACGAGAAAAACAAACAGCACCGTCAGCGGAAAAACAAACAGCGCGGTGTTGCCCGCCAGAATCTGCTGGTAAGTCAGCTCCGTCCATTCGTAGGTCATCCCTTTGGGTAATACCTCGTCGAGAATTTTGACCATCGCCGCTTGCGCCTGCCCCGAGGAGAATCCGAACCCCGCATCGCCGTTCAGATCGGCGGCGCGAAAAGCATTGTAGCGCGTGGTGCGGTCGGGGCCGTAGGTTTCGCTGACCTGAGCGACCGCCCCCAGAGGAACCATATCGCCACGGCTGTTGCGTACTTTGAGCTGCGCAATATCCTCGCGGCTATCACGAAAGGGCGCATCCGCCGAAGCATAAACGCGGAACGTGCGGCCAAATAAGTTGAAGTCGTTGACATAAAACGAACCGAGATAAATCTGTAGCGTATCGAATAAATCTGCGAGTGCGATGCCCTGCTGCTTCGCATGCACGCGGTTAATATCGACCTGCAATTGCGGCACGTTGTTCTGGAAACTGCTGAAAACATTCTGCACGTCGGGCGTTTGTGCTGCCTTTTCCATTACCTGCCCGACCACACCGGCCAGCGCATCGTAGCCCATGTCGCTGCGGTCTTCGATTTCCAGCTTAAACCCGCCGATGGTACCCAGACCACGCACCGGCGGCGGCGGGAAAATCGCGACGAACGCCCCCTCGATGGCGGCGAATTGCTGGTTAAGCGCGCCCGCAATCGCTCCTGCCGAAAGTGTCGGGGAGGTGCGCTGCGCAAAGGGTTTCAGGCCGACAAAAACAATCCCCGCACTGCTGCTGTTGCTGAACCCTGCAATCGAAAGCCCGGGAAATGCTATCGAATTGTCAACTCCCGGATGCTGCAAAGCGAGGTCGGACATGCGGCGGATGATTGCCTCGGAACGGTCAAGCGACGCGCCGGGCGGCAATTGCGCAAAGGCGACGAGGTATTGCTTATCCTGCCCGGGCACATAGCCGTTGCGCACAACGCCAAACCCTAACACTGTCACCGCCAGCAGCGCCACATAGAGGATGCCAAGCGGGAGAGTATGCCGGAAGCTGCGCGCGACCAGACCACGGTAACGATCTGACAGCGCCGCGAAGAAATGGTTGAAGCGCGCAAAGCCTTCGGGCGGCGTCGCTTGCCCTGCCGAGCGCATTGCCCGTCGCACCATCTGCATGACGGCAATCGCCAACGCGCCTGCCGCCAGCAAGGTCGTGCCCATGAACCAGAGAATGATTCCCTTGGGCGGTGGCCCACGGAACGGTGCGGGGAAAATTTTAAGCAGCAGCAAGCCGATTACCGTACCTGCAGCATAGATGGCTGCCGCAATCAGCACCCAGCGCATCGTGGCAAACAGAAAGCCGAACACCCGCTCCATGCCGCGCGTCAGCCGGTCTTTGGGTGCAGCGTGCGGCTTCAGCAGCATCGCCGCCAGCGCCGGGCTGAGGGTGAGGGAGTTAAACGCCGAGATGACGGTCGAAATTGCAATCGTCAGGGCGAACTGGCGGTAGAACTGCCCGGTCAACCCACTGATGAAGGCGATCGGCACGAACACCGCCACCAGCACCAGTGCGATGGCGATAATCGGCCCGCTCACTTCGCGCATAGCCCGATAGGTCGCCTCGCGCGGGGTGAGGCCGTTGCCGATATTGCGCTCGACATTTTCGACCACCACAATCGCGTCATCGACCACGATGCCGATGGCGAGCACCAGCCCGAACAGGCTCAGTGCGTTGATGGAAAAGCCGAGCAGGTGCATCACCGCAAACGTGCCGACAATCGACACCGGCACCGCCAGCAGCGGAATAATCGACGCCCGCCAGGTTTGCAGGAACACAATGACCACCAGCACCACCAGTAGCAGCGCTTCAAGCAACGTGTGCACCACCGCGTCGATGGATTGCTGCACGAAACGCGTCGGATCGTAGACAATCTGGTAATCGACGCCTTCAGGAAAATTGGCTTTGAGTTTTTGCATCAATGCCCGCACATCGTGCGAGATTTGCAGCGCGTTGCTGCCGGGCTGCTGGAAAATTGGCAAGGCAACGGCAGGCTTGTTGTTGAGCAGCGAACGCAGCGCATACTGGCTGGCGCCCAACTCGACCCGCGCCACATCCTTCAGCCGCACCACCGCGCCTTTGGCCTCGGCCTTAACGACAATATCCTCGAATTCCCCGACCGATTTTAGCCGCCCCTGCACGTTCACCGGCAATTCGAATGCCGTTGCCTCCGTGCTTGGCTGGCCGCCGATTGTCCCCGCCGCAATCTGGATATTCTGTTCGCGAATGGCGCGGATCACGTCCGACGCGCTCAGCTGGCGCACCGCCATTTTGCTGGGGTCAAGCCAGATGCGCATCGCGTAATCGCCCGAACCGAACAGCGCCACCTGGCCAATGCCTGAAATCTTGCCGATCTGGTCTTTGACATTGAGCAGCGCATAATTGCGCAGATAGGCCATGTCGTAGCGGTTATTTGGCGAGAAAAGATGCACCACCATGGTCAGGTCGGGCGCGCTTTTCACCGTCGTCACCCCGAGCTGGCGCACCACATCGGGCAGGCGCGGCGTCGCCTGCGCGACGCGGTTTTGCACCAGCTGCTGTGCGAGATCGGGATTGGTGCCAAGCTTAAAGGTGACGGTGATGGAAACCGCACCATCCGTCGTCGCCTGCGAGCTGAGATAGAGCATGTTCTCGACGCCGTTTATCTGCTCTTCGAGCGGCGCGGCGACGGTTTCGGAAATCACTTTCGGGTTGGCGCCCGGATAAACCGCCGAAACCACCACCTGCGGCGGCGCCACTTCCGGATATTCCGAAATCGGCAGCGCAAACATCGAAATACTGCCCGCGATAAAAATAAAGAACGAGAGCACCCCGGCAAGAATTGGCCGGTCGATAAAGCGGTGCGAAATATCGAGGCCCGCCATGCTACGGCGCTTTCGTGGCAGCGGACGCTGCCGGTGCGGGCGGACTTAGCGGCGCCAGCGTGTGCATATCGACCGACGCAGGAAGAATCGGCGCACCGGGACGCACGCGCTGCAGGCCGTTGACAATCACCCGCTCACCCGCATGCAGCCCGCTTGCAATCACCTGCAGCCCCTCTGCCATGCCGCCGAGCGTCACCTCGCGGTAGGTGGCCTTGTCGCCCTCCCCCACCACCATGACGAATTTCTTGCTCTGGTCGGTGCCGATGGCCGAAGGATGCACCAGCGCAACCTCCACCGCATCAGGCGTGCCGATGCGCACGCGGGCATAAAGCCCGGGCAGCAAGGTAGCGTCGGTATTCTCGACCAGCGCCCGCACGCGGATGGTGCCGCTCCCGGGCGCCATCTGGTTGTCAAACGCGTGGATGCGCGCGGCAATTGGGGTATCCCCGGCATTGCCAAGGCCAACCTCGACCGGAATGCTGCGCAGCTTTGCCGCAGATACACCGCGTATGGTTTTCAGGTAGGTATGTTCGTCGATATCGAAGCTGGCATAAAGCGGCGAGAGCGTGACGATGCTGGCCAAGAGCGGCGCGGACGCCCCTGCTTCGACCTGGTTGCCTACGGTGATTTCGGCACGGCTGATCTTGCCCGAAATCGGTGCGGCAATGCGCGTGTAGGAAAGATTCACCTCGGCGACTTTCAGCGCCCCGCGCGCCGAATCCAGCGCCCCTTGTGTCTGCCGGGCGGCGCTGGCGCGACCCTCAAATTCGCTTTGCGAAATGGCCTTGCTTTTCACCAGCTTCGCGGCGCGGGCATATTCCGTCGCGGCATTGGTGGCGGCAGACTGAGCGCTGGCAAGCGCGCCCTTAGCACGCAGCAACTCGGCCTCGTAGGGGCGCGGATCGATGGTAAAAAGCGGCGCGCCCTTTTTCACCTGCGCGCCATCGGCAAAATGGATGGCCGTAATCTGCCCGCCGATGCGCGGACGGATTTCCGCCGCATGCACCGCCTCGAAAATACCGGAGAACTCGGCCCACTGTGTCACCGGCTTAACCACTACTGCCGCGACACTAACAGGCACCGCGCCGCCGTAACCCGCCGTTGCCGACGCCGCGCCACCACGCCCCGACAGGCCCGCGCCGTAGTAAAGCGCAATGCCCGCGAGCACCGCAAAAAGCAGCCATTTCAGCGGAAATCGGCGCGTTCGCATCGGCGTCACCATCGGCCCCTGTCTGTGTGGTTGGGAATTTTTTATTGCGCGCAATTTATTCATACTTGACCGTGCAGTCAAGTACGAAATGCGGTTGACTTGACCGTACGGTCAAGTATCCTGACGGCTATGCTGAAACCGCCCAGACATCACGGCAAGCCGATAGCGCGCCGCGCCGCCTCGAAAACCAAGCGCAAGCTGATCGACGCCGCCCATACGCTGATCTGGGCGAACAGCTACACGCAGGTGAGCGTCGAGGACATCTGCCGCGCGGCAGGCGTACAGAAAGGCAGCTTCTACCATTTCTTTCCCTCGAAATCGGATCTCGCCGCCGCTGCACTGGAGGATTACTGGCAAATGGCTCGCGTCGAAATCGACGCATTGTTTGCCGCCCATCAGGAACCGCGCCGCCAGTTGAAAGCCATCTGCCGCACCATCCTTGACGAACAGAAAGAATCGCTCGCCACCACGGGCACAATCTGCGGCTGCCCCTACGCGATGGTCGGCGCCGAAATCGGCGCAAACAACAAAAAGCTGCACAAACTGGCCGAAAAAATGTCGGAGCGCTACGGCCACTACATTGAAAAACTGTTGAAAAACGCCGCCAGTGCCGGCCTGATTCCACGCGCAGGCATCGCCCACAAAGCCCGCGACATGCATGTCTATATCATGGGGGCGATGCTGCTGGCGCGACTGACCAACAGCCTCACCCCGGTCGGGCGCGACCTTGAGCCCGCGCTGCTGCGCTTAAGCGGCATCGGCAGCCCCGCCCCACGCAGGCGAACAAAACACTAGCCAAACCGCGCCAAATCGCCTATTGCAGCGCACCAATGGGTGCATGGGCACCTTCAACCCGCCGAAACTGATTGAGATACCAATGACCGCACTTCGTAACGTCGCCATCATCGCCCACGTTGACCATGGCAAAACCACGCTGATTGATGTGATGCTGCGTCAGGCAGGCACGTTCCGCGCCAACCAGAAGGTGGACGAGCGCGTGATGGACAGCAACGACCTCGAAAAAGAGCGCGGGATTACCATCCTCGCCAAATGCACTTCCATTCAATGGAAAGACACGCGCATCAACATCATCGACACCCCCGGCCACGCCGATTTCGGCGGCGAGGTCGAGCGCATCCTCGGCATGGTCGATGGCGTGCTGCTGCTGGTCGATGCCGCCGAAGGCCCGATGCCGCAAACCAAGTTCGTGCTGATGAAAGCCCTTGCGCAGGGTCTGCGCCCGATCGTTATCATCAACAAGGTCGATCGTCCGGATGCCCGCGTCGATGAGGTGCTCAACGAAGTGTTCGATCTGTTCGTCGCGCTCGATGCTAACGACGCTCAGCTTGATTTCCCTGTCCTCTACGCTTCGGGCCGCAACGGCTGGGCGGTCAAGGATCTGAACGAGCCGCGCGAGAACCTGCATTGCATCATGGATGAGGTGGTGCGCTATGTCGAAGCACCGGATGTCGATCCCGAGGCCACCTTCGCCTTCCTCGTCACGCTGATTGAATCCGACAATTTCCTCGGCCGCATCCTGACCGGGAAAATCGAGTCCGGCGTCGCCAAAGTCGGCATGCCGGTCAAAGGCATCCGCCTTGATGGCACGGTCATCGAGCAGGGCCGCATCACCAAACTCCTGTCGTTCGACGGTATCGAGCGCAACCCCGTCACCGAGGCTGAGGCCGGTTCCATCGTTTCCATCGCGGGCTTAAGCGAAACCACCGTGGCCGACACGGTCGGCAGCATGGAGCTGCAATCGCCGCTGCGCGCGATCCCGATTGATCCGCCAACGATGGCGATCACCATCGGCGTCAATGATTCGCCGCTGGCAGGCACCGAAGGCACCAAAGTCACCAGCCGCATGATTCGCGACCGCCTGTTTAAGGAAGCGGAATCGAACGTCGCCATTCGCGTCAAGGAAACCGCGACGGCGGATGCGTTCGAAGTCGGTGGCCGTGGCGAGTTGCAACTCGGCGTGCTGATTGAAACCATGCGCCGCGAAGGCTTCGAGCTTTCCGTCAGCCGCCCGCGCGTGCTGTTCCAGAAGGACGAAGAGGGCAACACCCTCGAGCCGATGGAAGAAGTACAGGTCGATGTCGATGAGGAATTCTCGGGCGTCGTGGTCGAAAAACTCTCGTTGCGTAAAGGCACGATGACCGAAATGCGCCCCTCCTCGGGCGGCAAGCTACGCATGAAGTTCCTCATGCCTTCACGCGGCATGATCGGCTATCAGGGCGAATTCATGACCGATACGCGCGGTTCAGGCGTGCTCAGCCGCCTGTTTTCTGGCTACGGCCCCTATAAGGGCGATATTGCCGGACGTCGCAACGGCGTGCTCATCAGCAACGGCACGGGCGTCGCGGTGGAATATGCGCTGTGGGGGCTTGAGGAGCGCGGCTTCCTGATTATTCCGCATGGCGTGCGCATCTATGAAGGCATGATTATCGGCCAGCATAGCCGCGACAACGACCTTGAGGTCAACGCCCTTAAGGCCAAGCAGCTCACCAACATCCGCACCACCAGCAAGGACGAAGCCGTGAAGCTGACTCCGCCGCGCGTGCCGACGCTCGAACAGGCGATTGCCTATATCGAGGAGGACGAGCTGATGGAGGTGACGCCGAAAACCATCCGCCTGCGCAAAAAGATTCTCGACCCCAACCTGCGTAAACGCGCTGAAAAATCGAGCAAAAGCGCGTAAGGAAAGCGGCGGCAGGAGCGGCAGTGGCGCCGGGGGTTAACCCCGGCCGCCTTTGTCGTGGCTCTCTCCGATTTTGCGAAGTTCATCAAAGCGGTCGCGGCGGTTGCCGCTTGCTGTTATATCCATTCGACGCTGAAGTGATTTTCCGCCCGGGGTGAGTATGTCGGCCACACCCAACGTGCGCGCCAAAATCTCAGGGGTGACGTCCTTCACGATGCGCGAAGGTTCGATGTGCGCCCCGTTAAGTAGCGCATTCTCACGCCCCTCATCATTCGATGGAGTCTGTTCACTCACCTCGGCAGCCTGCACTTGCGAAGGCTGCATCTCTTTCCAGAAAGGGCCATTCAGATAGTTATGCATATCTGTTTTCTTAAAAATTCCATCGTAATATCTGCCATGGTCGAGTTGCACACCCGCGAAGAGTGCCTGCCGAGCTACATATATGCCGCTGGGGTCTCTTAGCCACTCGATGGGTTGTACTTCTACCCAGTACACTTCACCCGTTTGTGGTTTCTTACCGTTAGAGAGCACGGAATGATCGCCTCCATAGGGCTTTGCCTCCACGCGAATATACCGCTTACCATTATGCTGGTATTCAGCATGCTCCTTCGCGTTGAACGGCTTGTCGCAAGCGTCGTATTTCTCGGCATCAAACGTATATTTCTTGCCTGTTAAATTTTGCTGCCCCAAAGGCTTCTTCTGATCGTCCTGATAGGCTTTCTCCAGTTCCTGCGTGAGCCGATCTGCCTTCTCAGGTGATTCATTCGCAAAAGCAACGGTCTGCGGATATTCGCCATATTCGACAACATCTATTTCAGTATTGTCCACCCCAGAAATTTTTCGCGAAGGATTCGCTTCGCTCAGCCCGAGTGAAGATGCAACCGATGATGGCAAAGCGGGGCGCGCCCCACAATACCGTTCGTCCGGATGGCTATAGAGCCGGTCACCGTTGTCCCTGACGGCGCGGACATAGCCATTTCCGTATCCGTAGGAAGAGGCCGACCAAACATAGCCTGCTCGTTGACCATCCCTGGTTGTACGACTCCCCACATAGCCACCCAGCAGGATGGCCAAGTCGCTCAGGCCGGTCTTGGTGCCGTAGCGCTTTATTACCTCAAGCTGGCCATTGCCTTGGGCATCGCCCCAGTGCTGCTCATCCGTTAATCCCCAGTGCTGCTTCTCTGTTAGTAATGTGACGTTTGACTCTATGGATTTAGACATGATTCAATACCTTTGCATGGGCTTCTGCGGGGGTGGCTTCGCCTGCAGAAAGCAGGAGAAACCGGACTCAACCCTATCTCTACCCCACCCCCGTGGCATTTGTATGACGGTATGATGAAGATTATGTGACAATTGGCCTGTTCGTGGCTGCCCGCTCTCCGCAGGTGACAAGCGCGCAGGAAGGGGTGTATACCTCGTGGCGGTGGAGCCCGCGCGGCGCGATTGCGGCCTTGCCCACCCTGAGACGCACCCTTTGCCCTGAGAGGAATTGCCATGCTTAAAGGAAAAGTCGCCCTTGTCACTGGCTCGACCAGCGGGATTGGTCTGGGCATCGCCCACGCGCTCGCCGCGCAGGGCGCGCATCTGCTCATCAACGGCTTTGGCGAGGCAGCGGCGATTGAGGCTCTGCGCGCCGGCATCGCGGAAAAATACGGTGTGCGATGCCTCTACTCCCCCGCCGACATGCGCCAACCCGCACAAATCCGCGAAATGGTGGCGGTTGCGGAAACGCAGCTGGGTGCTGCCGATATTCTGGTGAACAATGCCGGCATCCAGTTCACCGGGCGCACCGAAACCTTCCCCGACGACAAATGGGACGACATTCTGGCCATCAATCTGTCGAGTGCGTTTCATGCGACGAAAGCGGCGTTGCCCGGCATGCAGCAGCGCGATTTCGGGCGCATTGTTAACATCGCCTCGGTGCATGGGCTGGTCGCCTCGAAGGAAAAACTGCCCTACGTCGCCGCCAAGCACGGCCTCGTCGGGATGACCAAAGTGGTGGCGCTCGAAAACGCGACGGCCAACATCACCTGCAACGCGATCTGCCCGGGCTGGGTGCTCACCCCGCTGGTGCAGAAACAGATCGACGACCGCGCCGCGCGGCAGGGCATCACCGCCGAGGCCGCCACCCACGACATGCTCGCCGAAAAACAACCCTCGCAGCGCTTCGCCACCCCGGAGGAAATCGGCGCCACGGTTGTATTTCTCTGCGGTGCGGCGGGCCGCGCGATTACCGGTATCTGCCTGCCGGTGGATGGCGGCTGGACGGCGCAGTAACTTCGCGCGCTTCGGGCAATTTCCACCTGTTTTTTCGATTTTTTTGCGCGATGCCCGCCATTCGTGATGCATTGCGGTATTTCTGCAACTTCAGGAAGTTTGCAGCAAAAAAATGTGGATAACAATGCCAGCATGGGTTGCAATTTCTAAAAAGATGAGGAAATGCTTATCCTCGCACTATGCCGGAATGATAAACAGCGTCATCAGGTTCAACCACCGCACCATCGTTGAGGGATTTTATGTATCGTAACCCGCCCGTCGCCTCCCGCTTTTCACGCCGCCACCTGCTTTCGGCGGTGGCCCTGTGCCTTGTGGCCGGTGCGTCGCCTGCCGCCTTCGCTGCGGATGCGCCCGCGCAACCGGTGCTGAGCAAAAGTGAGTTCACCAAAGCGCTGACCGAGGGGAAAATCCTCTTCGATGCGCGCTACCGCTATGAATTTGTCGATCAGGACGGGCTGGCGCACGAAGCCAACGCGCACACGCTGCGCACCCGGCTGGGGTATGAGACGGGCAAGTTCCACAATCTAAGCGCCTTGCTGGAGTTTGAGAACGTCACCGGCATTGGTCGCGAGCATTACAACGACACCATTAACGGTAAAACCACCTACCCGACGGTGGGCGACCCCGACGACACCAACGTCAACCGCATTCAGTTGAGCTATACCGGGGTTCCGGACACCAACATCACGCTGGGGCGGCAGATTATCGCGCTTGGCAACAAACGCTTCATCGGCGACGTGGCCTGGCGGCAGAACGACCAGACGTTCGATGCAATCAGTGTCAAGAACCAGTCGATTCAGGACACGACACTCTACTATGCTTACGCCAACCAGGTGAACCGCGTGTTCGGGACGGATTCGCCGGTGGGCATCTGGGACGGCAGCGACATTCATCTCATCAACGCTTCCTATGCCGGGCTGCCGTTCGGCACGCTGACGGGCTACGCCTACCTGCTCGATATTCCTGATTCGGCGGCGCTCTCGAGCGCGACCTACGGCGCCCGGTTCGAGGGTAAGCGCGCGATTGCCGGCGGGGTGACCGGCCTGCTGAACCTCGAATATGCCTATCAGACGGATTACGCCGACAACCCCAACGAGCTTGACTTCAACTATTATTCGGTGGAGCCGGGCATTGCCTTTGGGCAGTGGACGTTGAAGGGCCAGTATGAATCCATCGGCGGCAACGGCAGCAATTCCGGCGATACGGCGAATGCGATGCAGTTTGCGCTCGGCACCAACCATGCGTTCGATGGCTGGGTGGATAAGTTCCTCACCACCCCCGGTCAGGGTCTGATTGATGCCAATCTCGGCCTGACCTACGTCGCCAAGTCCGAGAACCCGTGGCTGAACGGCACCAAGGCGATGGTCATCTACCACGACTTCTCGGCGGAAAGCGGCGGCGCGGATTATGGGACGGAATGGAACCTCGCCCTCGAACAGACGGTCGAGAAATTCTACACCGCCGGTATTCAGGTCGGGCACTACAACGCCGACGAGCTGTTCACGGATACACTGAAAATCATGCCGTATCTGCAGGTGAAATTCTAGAAGTTCTGTGGTATTACTGAATGGCTGAAATGTATTCGAGGTAAAACCTTGTCTAATCCTTAAGGAGCAATGTATGCGCAATAATCCATCCGCCAGCCCGCGTGCCACCCGCACGGGCGGTGACTCCACGCCGCAGGGCGGCTTTTCGCACTGGTTCGAAAAGCTTGGTTCGAAAGTCATGGCCATGGGCGTGATTTTGTGCCTGATGATTATCACGGTGGGGGTGATTGGCTTCTTCATCAACAAACGCACCACCGAGTCGCTGCGTATGGTCTATGAGGAAAGCTCCGTACCTGCGGGGCAACTGGCCGAAATCCGGCGGATGACGGCGCAGAACGTGCTGTTTGTCACCTTCCTTTCGACCGAGCACGCGCCCGACCCGGCGGCGCTCATGACTAAGATCGACGAAAACACGGCGGCCATCGGCAAGCTGTGGGATGCGTATATCGCCGTCAATAAAAGCCCGGAGAAAAAAGCCCTGGTCGATGAGTTCCTCGAAGCCCGCAAAGCGTTTGGCGGCGGCCACCTCAAGCCCGCCATCGAGATGGCGCGCGCCGGGGATTATGTCGGCCTCGGGGACAAGGTGCCGGCATTAATCAGCGAGTTCGGCAAAGTCGGCGGGATGAATGCGAAGCTGATGGCTGCCGAAGTGGTGGTGGCCGAGAAGGCGTATGAGGCCGCACAGCGTGACCGCATGGTCGGCATTGCGATTAACATCGCGATTGTGCTGCTCGGCATTGTGATTGCGGTGGGTGCCACCAAAAAACTGCAGCAGATTCTGGGCAACCGGATTGCCTATCTCGATTCGCGCCTTAACTCGATCTCCGGCGGCAATTACAGCACGGATATCGAACTGGGCCACGACGAATTGCAGAATATCCTCGCGACGGTCGATGGGCTGCAAGGCAAGCTGGCGGCGGGTGAGGCGGAGAAAAAACGCCTCGACCATGAGAAAAAAGCCATGCAGGAAAAACTGGCCAGCGATTTCGAGCAAAGCGTCAAAAGCATCGTCAACGTGGTGGCTTCCTCGGCGACGGAGCTGTCGCAAACCGCCGGCGGCATGGTGACTACGGTAATGGAAAGTTCGCAGAAAGCGGGCGATGCCAGCAACGCGGCGGCAACCACCACCACCAACGTGCAGACGGTGGCCTCGGCGGCGGAGGAGCTTTCTTCCTCGGTCAAGGAGATTTCCAGCCAGCTGCAGAAAACCACCCTGCTGGTGGCCCAGTCGAAAGAGAAGGCCAACAACGCGGATGTGGTGGCCAACGCGCTGACCAGCGCCACCGATAAGGTGGTGGCGGCGATGGTGATGATTTCGAACATCGCTGGGCAGATCAACCTGCTGGCACTCAATGCGACGATTGAATCGGCGCGGGCGGGGGAAGCAGGTAAGGGCTTCGCCGTGGTCGCCAGCGAGGTGAAAAACCTCGCCGGGCAAACCGATAAAACCGTCGCCGAAATTCAGGTGGTGGCGCAGGAAATGCAGACCGCCGCGCATGCGATTATCAGCGCGCTGAGTGAGATTGGCATTTCGGTAAACTCGATTTCGGAGGCGACCTACAGTGTCGCTTCGGCGGTCGAGGAGCAATCGGCGGTGACCAACGAAATCGCCCGCAACATGCAGACGGCGGCGGAGGGGACGCAGACCATCTCGAACAATTTGAAAGAAGTGCGCACCTCATCCGACCATGCGGGTTCGGCGTCCGAGCAGATGCTCGCAGCGTCGAAAGAGCTGTCGCATCAGGCTGAAAACCTCAACACGCAGGTGGATGACTTCCTGAAAAGAGTGCGCTCGGCGTAAGGCGCGATTTTGTTGGGGTTGCCCGGCGCGCACCCCTGACGGACATCGGCGACATGGCGGAGAAGATGGCCGCACGCCCATCACGCTGATGCCGCGCGCGGCTGCGGTATATGCTGCAGTGCACGAAGCACTGGAAACCCTGAAACAGTTGGGTTATGCTGCCCGGCCTATGACCCTGACCCTCACATCTCCGCTTATCCTCGCCTTGCCGAAAGGCCGCATTTTCGACGAGCTGGCGCCGCTGCTCGAAAAAATCGGCATCGCGCCGGAGGCCGACTTCTTCAACGAGAAAAGCCGCGCGTTGAAGTTCGCCACCAATATCGCCGGGCTTTCCATCATCCGCGTGCGCGCGTTCGATGTCGCGACCTTTGTCGCCTATGGGGCGGCGCAGATGGGGGTGGCGGGCAGCGATGTTATCGGGGAGTTCAACTACCCCGACCTTTACGCGCCGCTCGACCTTGGCATCGGCCGATGCCGCCTGAGTGTCGCCGAGCCGGCGAGTGTCGCCGCCGGGGACGACCCGACGCGCTGGAGCCATGTGCGCATCGCCACCAAGTACCCGAACCTCACCGGCCGCTATTTCGCCGCGCGCGGGGTGCAGGCTGAGTGCATCCACCTGAACGGGGCGATGGAGCTGGCGCCCGCCATCGGGCTTTCAGAGCGGATTGTGGATTTAGTATCAAGCGGCGCGACCCTGACCGCCAACGGCCTGGTCGAGGTCGAAAAAATCATGGATATTTCCTCGCGGCTGATTGTCAACCGCGCCGCGTATAAAACCCGTATCGGTGAAATCGGGCCGATACTGGATGCATTCCGGGAGGCCCTCGCATGAGCACGCGCCTCACCGCCGGTCAGCCCAATTTTGACGCCGCATTAAAGGCGCTGCTCGCGACACGCCATGGCGGCGCGGAGGATGTGGCGCGCATCGTGAAAGAGATTCTGGCGCAGGTGCGCGCGCGCGGCGATGCGGCGCTCCTCGCGTACACAAAAGAATTCGACCGGCTGGAAACCCGCGAGCTGCGCATCACCGGGGCGCAGATGGACGCCGCCGAACAGGCCTGCGCGGCCGAGGTGCGCTCGGCGCTGGAAGTGGCCGCCCACCGCATCCGTGCCTACCACGAAGTGCAGAAACCTGCCGATCACCGCTATGTCGATGCCGCAGGTGTCACCCTCGGCTGGCAGTATGCGCCGCTCGAATCGGTCGGGATTTATGTGCCCGGCGGCAAGGCGAGCTACCCCAGCTCCGTGCTGATGAATGCTATTCCCGCCGTGGTTGCCGGGGTCGAACGCATCGTGATGGTGGTGCCCACCCCTGAAGGCATCGTGAACCCCGCCATCCTTGTCGCGGCGCGGCTGGCGGGCGTGCATGAAATCTATGCTGTCGGCGGGGCGCAGGCGGTGGCGGCGCTGGCGTATGGCACGGCATCCATCGCGCCGGTGGTTAAAATCGTCGGCCCCGGCAACGCCTATGTGGCCGAGGCCAAGCGGCAGGTTTATGGCACCGTCGGGATTGATACCATCGCCGGGCCGTCGGAAATCCTCGTCGTGGCGGATGCGAAAAACCCGCCGCCATGGATCGCCGCCGATTTGCTGAGTCAGGCCGAACATGACGAGCTGGCGCAGGCCATCCTCATCACCACGGATGCGGGGTTTGCGGGCGCGGTCGCTGCCGAGGTCGAGGCCTTGCTGAACGTGCTGCCTAAGGCGGCGATTGCGCGCCGTAGCTGGCAGCAGCATGGCGGCATCATCGTCGTGGAGGGGCTGGCGGAGGCTCTGCCGATTATCGCCACCATCGCCCCCGAGCACCTCATGCTCGCCATCGACGATGCCGATGCATTCGCTGCCCATGTGCGCCATGCGGGGGCGATTTTCCTTGGCCGCTACACGCCCGAGGCGTTTGGCGATTATATCGCCGGCCCGAGCCATGTGCTGCCCACTAGCCGTGCCGCACGCTTTTCGAGCGGCCTGTCGGTGTTCGATTTCATGAACCGTACCAGCCTGATTGGCAGTCCGCAAAACTCAACGCTGCTGGCGGAAGCGGCGACGCTGGCGGATGCCGAGGGGCTGGCTGCCCACGCGCTCAGCCTGCGTCTGCGCACATGAGCACCGCACCGAGCATTCGCAGTGTCACGCTCGATGAAGCGAGCATCCTGCGCCGTTCGCCCGAGGTCGAGCACGAGCGGCGCGTGGCGCTGGTCGATATGACGCATAACAATCAGGTGACCCTGCTTGAGGCGCCGGGGCTGGCACCGCCGTATGATTTATTTATCCGCGTGCGCGACAACCGGCTGACCCTGCGTTTCACCGACAGTGCCGCCGCCACCTACGATCTCGCTCTGCCGCTGATTGGCTTTCGCGGGATTATCAAGGATTATTTCCTGATGTGTGAGCAGTATTACGATGCCATCAAGCACTCGGCGTCCGACCGCCTGCAGACGCTCGATATGGCGCGGCGTGGGGTGCATAACGAAGGCTCGGAGATGCTGCAGGCGCAACTTGCCGATCGCCTCGCCATGGATTTTTCGACCGCGCGGCGGCTGTTCACCCTGATTTGCGTGCTGCATATAAAGTAAAGAGCGCCGCGACCCCGTCGCCACCTGCGCGCCGCTCCTGCACTTGGTGCTGCAGGACTCTATCGGAGCCTCTCGGATGAGAGGCTGGCTGGGGCGCCAGGATTCGAACCTGGGATGCCGGTACCAAAAACCGGAGCCTTACCACTTGGCGACGCCCCAACACCGTAAAGTGCGGTGCTTGATAGCAAAGCGCAGCGGCAAGGTCAATCACCCTATAGGGGGTGAGGAAAATTCATTGATTATCGTTGCGGCCCAGGCGGCAAAGGCAGGGTTGGCGGTGGCGGTAAAACGCAGGATCGCCGGGCAGGAATAAGGGTGGTGCTGCGCCAGTTGTGCGGCGGCGGCATCCGCCATGGCGGGCAGGGTTTTGACCAGCAGGATATGTTCCTCCGCCACGGTTTCCGCGCCTTCCCAGATATAATGCGACGCGCCAGCCGGCAGGATATGGCAGCAGACCGCGCGCTTTTTCTCAAGCAGCACATGGCTGGCCGCCCGCGCCGCCGCGCGCGTCGGGAAGGGGCAGTAGAGGAGGGTGATGCCGGTATCCATGCCGTAAGCATGCGCGCATCCGCACGAAAATCAAGCAAAGAACCGCGCCTAAAACGCCGTATTCAGCCGCAACTGGCAGACCTGCGTCTCCGCTGCGCCGGTTGCCGCCGAGGAAACATTATAGAGCGAGGGCGTGGCGTTGGTGTTGCAGACTGTGGACGCGGCAGCGGCACCCGGGTTGGTGGTGACAAGGTCGGTCATGCTGACGACCACCCCGGAGGTTGGCAGGCCGTCGTCCATTTTTTCGTCGATGGTTTTGGCCTCAAACGCTGTCACGGCGTTGGCCGGGGTGACGGCGGCGGCCCCATCGGTGGTGATGGCGGCGAGGTAGAAGTAATGCCGCCCCTGTGCCGAATACACAAAATGTGCAATGGTTTCGCGTAGCCTGCTGCGTGGCAGGTAACCACTCACCGTTGCGGCGGTGACATTCGCGCCGGTGGCAAGCGTGGTGCCTGCGGCGGGGTAGGTGCCAGCAATCAACCCCGTCGCGCCGAGATCCTTCCAGAACAGGGCGATTTCGCCGATTAAGTTACTCGCGCCTGCAGCCCCGCCTTCAATCAGCCCGTTGCCGTCGCGTAGACCCACCGCGCCGGTGGCGTTGGCATCGGCAGCGGCTGAGAGGTTGAATTCTACTGCTTTGGGTTGGCTGAGGTCGCCGGGTAGCCCGCCATATTTGCCGCGAAAAGTGGTGGCGGCGGCATTGTATTTCTCGAACTCACCGACGGAAGAGCGGATGGTGGCAGCCTTGACCAGGTCCTGCCCGACCAGAACCGCGCCAACAATCAGGCCGATGAGGACGAGCACAATTGCGAGTTCAACGAGGGTGAATCCGGAGTGCTTGGCAGCAGGTTTCATGACGCTAGGCCCCTTTGGGAGATTGAACCCGCCAAATGTTGCACCATTTGGCGGTGCCGACAACGAGAATATCGCCCGAAACACAAAAGGCCGCAGGGTTGCCCCTACGGCCCAATATGGGATGGTGTGCCGATGCGCCTCTAGAACGAGGTGCGAATCCGCAATTGGCAGACCACGTTGCTGGCGGCCCCGGTTGCGGCCGACGAAACGTTGTAGACCGAAGGGGTGGCGTTGGTGTTGCACTCGGTGGTGGCGGCGGCGGCACCCGCATTCGCCGTGGTAAGGTCGGTCATGCTGATGACCACGCCCGAGGTTGGGGCGCCATCATCGATTTTCTCGTCGATGCTTTTGGCTTCGAGCGCGGTGACGCCTGCCGTCGGGGTCACCGCCCCGGTGGTGATGGCGGCGGCAACGGTGCCAAGGTAGAAGTAGTTACGCCCGGCAAGCGAGTAGACATAATACGAAGCACTATCGCGCAGGCGGGTGCCCGGCAGATAGGTGCGCACGTTGGCGGCGGTGACGGCTGCCGCCGGCCCGACGGCGGTGCCAATCGCCGAGTAGGTGCCCGCAATCAGGCCCGTTGCGCCGAGATCTTTCCATAGCAGCGCGGTTTCCCCCGCGAGATTGGTGGCTGCCGCCGCGCCGCCTTCGATCACACTGTTACCGTCGCGCAGGCCAGCGGTGCCGGCGGAGTTGGCATCCGCGCCCGCGGCAAGGTTAAACTCGACCGCGCGTGAGGCGGCCAAATCGCCCGGCAGGCCGTTATATTTACCCTGGAAGGTGGTGGCGGCCGCGTTGAACTTCTCGATGTCCCCCACCGTCGAGCGGATGGTGGCGGCCTTGATCAAGTCCTGACCGGTGAGCACTCCGCCGATAATCAGGCCGATGATGACCAGAACAATCGCCAGTTCGACGAGTGTAAAACCGGCGTTTTTGCGCGTATGTTTCATGGCAGGCTGCTCCCTTAAGGGTTGAAGATTCGTAGTGTATATTCATTCGTTGCCAAAGCAAATGCGTTTTGCATCTTTCGCCGCTACAGTGTAGCGCATGCACAGTGACCACAGACATGCGTATTCGTCAATGAATTTTGCCGATAACCGGCGCGCCGTCCCGGATATTTGCCACGTTTGCGCCGTTATGGGTACGCCTGCCTAAAAAAGCGGGCTAATCTGAAGGCGCTGTGCCAGCTCACGGTCAATGCTCAGGATGCCCGCTGCCGGGGTGGCCCGGGCGCTGGTTTCCTCGGTTCCGGCGCTGCCGGTGCGCATCCTCGGGCGCTGGTTCTCCGGGGTGGCGGTCATTGCCTGACGGTTCGAGAAACTTTCGGTCGCCCCGGCGGGGGCGGCGTCGTCACCGGCAAGGTTGAGGGTGGGGTTGGCGCTGACGCTGGTGACGGTGTTGGGCACCGTGCGCGCGGCAGCGGCAGCAGGGGAAGTTGTTCCGGTGATGGCAAATGTCACCCCGCCCACCAGCGTGAGTGCGTAGTTGCTGTTGGCCAGCGTTCCGATAAGAAAGGGATAGGTGCCGACGGTTTCGCCCGCTGTGCGGCCAAGCGCGCCGGTGAGGGTGTCGGCTCCGAACAACGTGCCGCTGCTGATGCTGTAGGTGAAGGCCGGGTCGGCGGCGGCGAGGAGTTTGCTCTGGCCGCTATCGGGAGTAATGCTGAGCGGGCGCGTCGTGACGGTGATGCCTGTAGCGTTATTGGCGTAGGAAAATCCGTAGCCCATGGCCGAACTTAACACCCCGCTGCCATAGGTGATGGCGTGGACGCCGCCCGCGTTATCGCCTTGCAGGTAGGTGGTGGTGCCATCGAGCGACCCGGCGGTGACATCATCGCCCGCATCCGCGCCGAGATAGCCCGAGAGTGTGAACGCATAGCCGGTGAGGCTGAGTGTGTTGCCGTAGGTGACGCTGGTGGCGGTCGGGGTGGCGGTCAGGGTTGGCGTGGTGCTGTAGAGCAGGCCGTTGCCGCTGCCCAGCGCCGGGCAGGCACCGCCGAAGGCGCAGGTGAAGCGGCGGAAGGCGTTGCTTAAGCCACCCACCGTATCGTTGGCGGGGTTGGTGGAATAGGCCAGCCAGCGCGCGCCGCCGCCGCCGGTCAGTGCCAGCGCGCCGCTGCCTGCGCTATTGATGAAATTGCGCCCCGCCACCAGCGTCAGCGGGGTGCCGCCTGCGGTCGAAGCGGTGATGACTTTGCCCACTGGAATCGTCAGGTCGGCGGCGGCGCCCGTCGTGCGGGCGAACACACTCGCGGCGGTGAGGGAAGGCAGGGTCAGGCCGTTGGTTGAGGTCAGCGACAGCGCGGCCAGCGGCGTGGTGCCACCCAGCGCCGAGGCGAAGCTGAAGGTGCCTGCCGTCGCGGTGAGGTTCTGCGCGCCGTTGACGGTGCTGCCGAAGCCGAGCGTGCCTGCGCCCGCATCCCAGCTCTGCGCTGCGCCCAGGGTGAGGGCGTTGTTAAAGGCGATGTCCCCGCCGTCCGAGGTGAGGCCAAGCGCGTGATTGAGTACGATGCCGTTGGTGGCGTTGAAGGTCAGTGCGCCGCTATTGGTGGTGATGCTGCCCGCCGAGGCGGTGGTAATCTGGTTGCCTGCGGTCAGCGACAGGCTGCGTCCCGCCGTGCCGAAGGCGAGCGTATCGCCCTTGAGGTCGAGGGTGATGTCGTTGCTGGATTGTAGCGCGATATTGGCCGACTGACTCAGGCGCTCAAGGTAACGGGTGGTGAAGGCCGAGTAGCCGTCCGCCCCGTCGCCCTTCTGGATGGAGGCGGTGGCCCGTGCGGCCTCGGTCGCGCCGCTGCCCGGCGGGGTCAGGGCTTTTCCCCATTTTGCCGACTGGTACTGGTCGACCAGTTGGCGCGCGGTGGTGTCAAGTGGCGTATTGTAGAGCAGCACTTCGCCGATCGCGCCGTCGAGGAAGCTGCCGCCGTTGGGCAACAGGCCGATATTGAGGTTGGAGTTGGTATCGGGAATGGCGGCGGAGCTTTCGAATGCCACATGGTCGAGGGCGCCGCCGTTAAAGACCGACACGCGGTTGGCGGCGGCCTGCGATCCATCGAAGATGACGCCCTGATACTCCGTCGCCCCGGCGGTGAAGGTGGCGTTGAAGGCGAAGCGGTCGTTGCTGGTATTGACATCGACGAACAGGCCACCGGTGCCGTAGAACAGGGTGAATGCCTCGTTATCGCCAAAGGCGGTGCGTTTGGCGACCAGCCCGGGGAAGGTGCTGACATCGTCGGGCGTGTTGAGCACGAACAGGCTGAAGGCGCCGCCGAGATCGAGGCTTGGTGCGTCGGGCGCAGTCAGCACCGTGTTGGCGCCGTCGAAATCAATAACGTTGAGGCCGTTGATGGTGCGGGTGCCGGTCGAGGGGCGGGCCGTAGTTATCGCCGTGACATGGTTGCCCGTGCCCGATTTATCCGACCACTGGTTGACGAGATTGCCCGTGGCGTTGATGCTTGCGGCGTCGCTGGCGTCGAGCCACAGGACGAGTTGGTTGTTGGCGGCGCCATCAAGGTCGATGCTGCCGTCGGTGGAATTGAACTGCGGGGTGACGTTGCCGTAAATGGCGATGTTCGTGGGGTCGAGGAAATAGGTGCCGCGCGCGCCGTTGCTGGCGGTGGCATCGACATACCCGCCTACGTTAAGCTGCCCGTGACCCGAGGTTTCGACAAAGCCGCCGTCGCCTGCATGGCCGCCGGAGATGGCGTTCCAGCTCAGGGCATCGAACGGTTTTCCACCCAGCGCGCGGGCATAGACATTGCCGTAAAAGTCCGTGGTGCCGTCGCTCCAGAAAATGCTGCGGCCCGCATCGCCGCTGTTAAGCGCATCGTTGAGTACCAGCACGCCCGCGTCGACGAACAGGTGTTTCGCCGTCGCGGTATCGCCCTGGCCGAGATAGTCGCCGCCGATGCGGATATCGCCGCCTGCTGCACCGTCACGGCGGGCGGAGAGAGCCTTGCCTGCCGTAGTGTCGGCGCTTCCCGTATGGCCTGAGGCGTCGATGAACGTGCCATTAAGCAGGGCGATGGTGTCGCCGGTGATGGCGACCGTGCCACCCCGTTCGCCTGCCTTGCGCCCACTGGCATCAAGCGTTCCCGTCACCAGCACATGGCTTGATCCCTGCTTGACGCCCTTCGCCCCGGCGCGGTTGCCTGCTACCGCATTGCTGCCTTCGGCGGCGATGGTAATCGTACCGTTCTTTACGCCGACGGAGCGGGCATCAAGCGCGCCGCTCTGCGCAATCAGGCTGTTGACGATATGGCTGCCTGCGCTGGCGGTGAGCGCGATGCTGCCGCCATCCGCCGCGATGCTACCGGTGTTGGACACGATCTGCGACGTGACGGCATCGCTGACGGCAATGCGCATCAGCCCGTCGCCATACATATCGACCGCCGCCGTATCGCCCGAGGCGAGGTGAACCCGGCCCAGTTTCGCCGTAATCGTGCCTGCATTGATGACGTTGGGCGCGACCAGCCCAACCAGCCCGGCTTCTTTCGCCGTAATCCGGCCCTCGTTGGCGATGACCGCCGTGGGATTGCCTGCGCGGTCAAGCGTCAGCGTTGCTTCGTTCATGAAGCGGGCAGTGTCGGTATCGGCGGTCGAGGCCACCAGACTGTTCACATCGACCGCGGCACCCCGTCCGAACAGGATGCCGTTCTGGTTAACGATGATGACGTTGCCGTTGGCGGTCAGCGCGCCGTCGATGCGGCTGGCGCTGGTGCTGATGACGCGGTTTAAGGCAATGGCGCGGCTGTCGGGCTGGTGGAAGGCGGTGTGCTCGCCGGGCGCAATATCAAAGCCGCGCCAGTCGATAACGACCTTCTGGCTTTGCTGGTGGATGTCGAGCGTGCTTCCCGACGCGCTCACCGTCGCCTGCCCGGCGCGCACCACCCCGTCGATGGGGTTGGCCCACACCGAAAGGGGCAGCGCGCAGAGCAACGTCGCCGTGAGGCAGGTGCTTGAAAGTAAGCGGCGGGTACGATACATAAGACCTGATGCATTTATATGCTTAGGCGGGGCTGCTGGCCAGCATTTCCCGCCGAAATCGTGATTGCTGACGGTGCATGGTCAGAAATCCTTGGATATTTGCAACAATAGGCGCGGCGCACGGGTGCTTCCGCCGTAAATCGGGGTGGCGACGTCGCGCATCAGTGGCCAGGCGAGGCCAAGATTGCCAGTGACATCCCAGACCGTGGTCGCCCGCATCCCCAGGCCGATGGAGGCGCCCGATTGCCGTTTCGCCTGTGCGGTATCCTCGTTCCAGACAATGCCGATGTCGTAAAATGCGTAAGGGGAGAATTGCGCCAGTTCCGCTGCGTTCCAGCCGCCATAACGTAGTTCGAGCGCGCCGGTGGCGCCGTGGTCGCCCGCCAGTTCGGAAGCATCGAAGGCGCGTCCGAAGCTCTGGCCGCCATAACCGAATTCCTCGGCGGAGAAAAGTGGCCCCGAAGCCGCCTGCGCCGAAGCCGCCAGCAGCAGCGACCAGCCGCCGGTCAATCCCTGCAGCCGCGTGAGGGACAGCTCCGCTTTGGTGAAATCAGGGTCGGCCTGCGCGCGCGAAAGGTTGGCGCCGCCTTTTTTGCTGGCGCCCAGCCCGGCAATACCCTGGCTCAGCGTCAGGGTGGCGGTGTTGGTGCCGCGCCATGCATCCGCGATGTCATAGCTGGCATTCACCCGCAGGGCGCGGATATGGTCGCGGGTGAAGGCGGCGTCGAGCAGGTCGCTGTTGGTGTTGCGGCTGTCGAAACTGAGCGCGAAGGCAAGGTTTTCATCGCGCTGGCGCAGCCACTGATAGCGCAGGCCCGCACTCAGGAAGGTCGAGTCGCTGTCGATGTCGAGCGCATCAAGGGTAAACCCCGGCTGTGCTTTGGTGAAACTGCCTGCCACATCGAGCAGGGTGTCGGGCGCGATGGCGACCGCGTGGCCGAGGGTCGCATAGTTCAGCTTGCGGGTGGGCAGGCTGTTCAGCCCGGTGAAGCGCGTCTGCTGCAGCGGCAGCAGGCTCTGCGTATAGGAAAGCGTGGCCTCGTGCGGCCCGAGAAAGCGCGACGAGGCGTTGTCGAAGCCAAGTTGCCCACGGCCCGGGGTTTTTGTGGCGGCGAGGGTGAGCCTGACCGCGCCGTCTTTTGCGCCGTCAAGCGAAGAAAGCGTACCGCTGACCGCATAGCCCGGCAGGTCGTTCAGGCGCAGCAGCGCGCTTTCGAGCTGGCGGGCGCTGAGCGGTTTTTCGGCGCGCAGTCGCTCCATCTGCGCTTGAACAATTGCCTCGTCTTGCAGGCTTTCGGGCAGTATCACCTCGCCGATATAACCTTCAAGTACCTGCAGGGTGACGATGCCGTCGGCCATGCGCTGGTCGGGCAGGTAGGCAAGCGATAGGAAATACCCGGCGTCGCGGTAGCGTTGCGTGATCTGGTGCGCCATGCGGTAGGCATCGGCCAGCGAGATGGTCTGGTGCAGAAAGGGGGTGGTGATGTCGGCCAGCGTTTCGGGCGCAAAAGCGGTGGCGCCGAGAATGCGCACGCCGTTGAGCGTGAAGTGAATACCATCCGCGCCTTTGGGTATCGGTGCCAGCGGTTGCGCGTCGGGAACAGCCAGCGGTACGGTGGGTGCCGGGGCAGGTGCGGGCACGCGCGCAGGCGGCCTCACCCGGCCTGCATCGGCAGGGCCGGGGACGGTTTGCGCCATTGCCGCCAGTGGCGCCGCCACCAGCAACCATAGAGCAATCACGCCCTGCGATAGTGAACGCGAACGGAAGATACGCATAGACAGCCTCGCGTACTTATAAGCCATTTTCCCGCGCGATGCCTACGGATAAATGCCGGAAAGGGGATAAGTGGAAAGCGATTAATGCCAAGCCCCCGTTGCGGCGTGGCATTTGCGCCGCTGCTTACGCCGTCATTTTTTTGATCATGCCGGTGGTGCTGTAGCCTTCCTTGAGCGGCAGCAGCTCCACCCGCCCGCCATAGGACTCGACCAGCTGCCAGCCGACGACCTGCTCCTTGGCGTAATCGGCGCCTTTCATCAGCACATCGGGCGTGAGGAGTTCGAGTAAAGCCAGCGGCGTTTCCTCGTCGAACAGTACGACCGCATCGACACAGCCGAGGGCAGCCAGCACCTGGGCGCGATCCATCTCGGCGTTGACGGGGCGTGTTGGGCCTTTCAGCCCGCGCACCGAAGCGTCGGTGTTGAGGGCGACGACCAGTTTGTCGCAGCGCGCCTTCGCATCCGACAGCAGGCTGATATGCCCGGCATGCATGATGTCAAAGCAGCCATTGGTGAAGCCGACGGTCAACCCGTCGCGCTTCCAGTTGGTAACGGCGGCGAGCGCCGTATCGCGCGGCAGGATTTTCTGTTGCAGCGCCAGCGCGCGGTGGGTGTAAAGCGCGGCGGTGAGGTCGCTGCGGTGGACGACGGCGGTGCCGAGGCGGCCCACGACAATGCCGCCTGCGAGGTTGGCCAGATCGGTCGCCAGCGGCATCGAGGCCCCGGCGGCATAGGTCGCAGCCAGGGTGGCGATGACGGTATCGCCCGCGCCCGAAACATCGAACACCTCGCTGGCGGTGGCATCGACATGCGCCACCAGCCCTTGCGCATCGACCAGGGTCATGCCGTGTTCGCCGCGCGTGGTCAGCACATACTGGAAACGGTGCGCGCGGGCGAGGGCGCTGGCCGCTGCGACAATCTCCCTGTCATTGGCAAAACCATCGACCCCGGCAGCCAGTGCCAGCTCTCTCAGGTTGGGGCTGAGGACGGTCGCCCCGGCATAGATGGAAACATCGCGCTGTTTGGGATCGACAAATACCGGCACCTGTTTTTCCCGCGCTGCGTCGATGATCGCGCGGCAGAGGGCGGGCGTGAGTACGCCCTTGCCGTAATCGGAAAGGATGACGGCGTGGTGCTGCGCCAGTTCGGGCAGGATCAGTTCGAGGATGGTGGTGGCGGTTTCTTCGCGCACGGGGGTTCGGGTTTCGCTGTCGGAGCGGAGCAATTGCTGGCTGGCGGCGACATAACGGGTTTTTTTGGTGCTCAGGCGCCCGCGCTCGGTGATGAGGTACGGCACGAGATGCGCCTCCTCGCCGACCAGTTGGGTCAGCTGGTTGGCGACCGCATCGTCGCCCACTACGGCGGCAAACGAGGCGGAAGCGCCCAGCGACAGCAGGTTGCGCACGACGTTGCCGGCGCCGCCGAGCATGCGTTCCTCGCGGTCGGCGGTGAAAATCGGAATCGGCGCCTCGGGCGAAATGCGCGCCACATGGCCATAGATGAAGCGGTCGAGCATGATGTCGCCGACACACAGGATGCGTACCCCGGGCAGGCGGTCGAGGATGCGGCTGAGGTCCTGGGCGGTGGCGGTCATAGGGTCTCCGTCGTCATTGCGGGTCAGCGCCCGTTATGCGCGCGATGCCGCATCATCCCCGGTGCTTTATGCCGCCGAGGAATCAGAATCATCCGCCGTGGTTTGCGGCATGCCCGCCGGGCGGAATTTATTGGCGACGGCATCGAGCTGGGTCTGCATGCACAGGCCAAGCAGCACCGGGTCTTTCGGCTTGATGTTGGCAATGTTCCAGTGCGTGCGTTCTTTAATCGACTCGATGGTTTTTTTGGTGGTGCCGATGAGCTTGATGATCTGCGAATCGGGAATGTATGGGTGGTTCTTGAGGATATAGGCAATCGCCTCGGGCTTATCCTGACGGCGGGCGACAGGCGTGTAGCGCGCGCCTTTCTTTTTGCTGCCGGCCATTTTCATGTGCGCCAGCGCGTGGCTCGCCATCACCATGCGGTAGCCTTCGTCTTTCTCGGCCTTTTCGATTTCACCGGCTTCAAGCTCGCCCGCTTCGATCGGGTTCTGCCCCATGATGCCGGTCGCCACTTCGCCGTCGGCGATGCCTTGAATCTCAAGCGGGTGCATGCCGCAGAAATCCGCGACCTGTTCGAAGGTCAGCGTGGTGTTTTCTACCAGCCAGACGGCGGTGGCTTTGGGCATCAGTGGCGTGGCCATAATTGTAACTCCATAACTCTAAGCGGGGGCGGGGCCTTGTGTCAGGCGCAGGGATGAAAGAACAGAGAGGCTCACCCCGCACCTGTGAAACCAAGCACCTTATTCGGCCTGCACTTCTAGTAGAATCTTGCCCATATGCAAGCGTTCTTGCATCCGCGCGCATGCTTTTTTCGCTTCCGGCAGCGCAAAACAGCGGTCAATCACCGGTTTAACCGCCCCATCGGCCAGCATCGGCCAGACTATCCGGGCGATTTCGGCCATAAGCGCCGCTTTCTCCGCCGCGCTGCGGCGGCGTAAGGTGGCGCCGTGCCAGCTTAGATGGTTCATCAGCAGCCGGGTCATTTTCGTGCCTGCGGGGATGGTGCTGCCTTCGAGCATCGCCAGGCTGACCAGCCGCCCGCCCCGGCGCAGGCAGCGCAGGTGCGCAGGCAGCGCGGGGCCGCCCAGCGTGTCGATGATGACATCGACCCCCACACCCTCGGTTAAGGCCAGCAAGTGTTCGCCAAACGGCGCGGTGTGGTAATTCATCGGGCGAATCCCGAACGGCCTGAGAAACGCCGCTTTTTCCGCGCTGCCGACGGTGGCGAACACTTCCGCGCCGCGCGCCCGGGCGATTTGTCCCATGAGGAGGCCCACCCCGGACGTGCCACCATGCAGCAGCACCCGCTCGCCTGCTTTGAGGGCGCCCTCCTGTAGCAGTGCCATCATGCTGGTGGCGGCAGCTTCGGGCAGGGTGGCGGCTTCCTTCAGGCCGATACCCGCAGGCAGGGGGAGCACATGGGCGGCAGGCACGGCGACATAGCCTGCGTAGCCCCCGCCGCTGAGCAGGGCGCAGACCGGGGCGTTCAGCGAAAACCCGTGTACGCCGTCGCCCTGTGCCACGACCCAGCCCGAAACCTCCAGCCCGGGCAGCGGCGAGGCGCCCTCGGGCGGCAGGTAATCGCCCGCTATCTGCAGGAGGTCGGCGCGGTTGACGCCCGCATAGGCGACGCGAATCAGCACCTCGCCTGCCGCCGGGATGGGCAGCGGCTGTTCAACCGCGACCAGAGTGCCATTCTCGATGGCCATGGCCTGCATGGTTTGTGGGAGTGGTGGTGTCATGCCTAAGCTGTAACGCAGCGGGCATAAAAAAACACCCCGAATCTGCATCGGGGTGTTTTGCTATCCTGTGGGCGCGAAAATCGGAAAGGGCGCGAAACTACGCTTTCTTCTCTTCTTTTTTCTCTTCAATGACGCTGGTGTTCGGCTCGAAATTGAGGCCACCGAAGCGGTTGTTGAAGCTTTCGAGGCGGCCTGTTTTACGCAGGTTAACGCCGCCGACCCATGCCGGGTGGGTTTTGGGATCGACATCGAGGGTCAGCACATCGCCCTCCTTGCCGTAGGTCGAGCGCGTTTCGAAGCGCGAGCCATCGGTCATCACGACGGTGATGGTGTGGTAGTCGGGGTGAATGCCTGCTTTTGCCATGATGCTCTCCTTCGCGCGCCACCGATGGTGCGGTAGCGCTGTGATTAGGGGCGGCTTCTTAGCGGGTGGCGGGTGGCTTGGCAAGCGCTTTCTTACAGCGCCTAATGCCCGAGCGGCCCATTGCCCGCACCAAAGCCCGGTGCGCGGGCGATGGCGCCCTGCACATAGGCATGGGCGCGGGTGACAGCCTCCTCCAGCGGGAGTTGCTGCGCCAGCCCGGTGGCAATTGCCGAGGCAAAAGCGCAGCCCGTGCCGTGGGTGTGACGGGTCGCGCGGCGCGGCGCGGTGAGGATTAATGGCGCGGGGCTATCGCGCGTGACCAGTATATCCGTCAGCACCGTACCGCTGCCATGCCCGCCCTTGAGCAGCACCGCCTGCGCGCCGAGTGCGAGCAACTCTTCGGCGGCGCGTGTCATGTCGGTGCCATCGGCATCGTCGCTTCGGATGGGGCGGCCCAGCAGCAGCGCCGCTTCGGGCAGGTTGGGGGTGATAAGCGCCGCGCGTGGAATCAGCAGGGTTTTAAGCGCCTTCAGCGCTTCCCCCTCCAGCAGCGCCGCGCCGCCTTTAGCGACCATGACGGGATCGACGACGAGGGGAGGAGCACCGGCCCCGAAGGGGGCATAAACCTCGTCGAGGGAGTCCACCACCGCTTCGATCACGCCCGCCGAATGCAGCATGCCGGTTTTGATGGCATCGGCACCGATATCCTCAAGGCACAGGGCAATCTGCTGCGCGATAAACGCCTCGGGGATGGGGTGGATGCCAAACACGCCCTGCGTATTCTGGGCGGTGAGGGCGGTGATGGCAGTCATCGCATAGCCGCCCAGAGCGCTGACGGTTTTGATGTCGCCCTGAATGCCCGCGCCGCCCCCCGAATCCGACCAGGCGATGATGAGCACCCGTCCTGCTGGGGGCTGGCCCGCCATCGCTAGGCGGCAACGCTGGATGTAATCACCGCCGCCAGATCGTCGGCCATGGTGGTGATGGCGGTTTTATCCTCGCCCTCGATCATAATGCGCAGCAGCGGCTCGGTGCCTGAGGCACGCACGACGATGCGCCCGGCATCGCCCAGTGCCGATTCGATCTGTGCGATATGGTCTTTAACTGCGCCCTGCGCCAGCGGGTCGCCCGCCGTGAAGCGCACATTCTTCAGCACCTGCGGCACAGGGGCGAACATGCTGAGGGCGGCGCTCGCCGGGCGGCCATCCTCGATTAGCGCGGCGAGCACCTGCAGTGCGGCCACCAGCGCGTCGCCGGTGGTCGAGGAATCGCCCAGAATCAGGTGGCCGGATTGTTCCCCGCCGAGATTGAGGCCCTTTTCGCGCATTGCTTCCATCACGTAGCGGTCACCGACTTTGGTGCGGTAGAGCTGTAGCCCGCGCGTGTGCAAAAAGCGCTCAAGGCCGAGGTTGCTCATCAAGGTTGCGGCAATGCCGTCGCCGCGCAGGAGCTGGTGGCGGTGCAAGTAATCGGCCATCAGCGCCATCAGCTGGTCGCCATCTCTGACCATGCCTTTTTCATCGACCACGCTCAGGCGGTCGGCGTCGCCATCAAGCGCGATGCCCAGATGCGCCCCCTCGCGCAGCACGGCGGCGGCCAGCGATTCGGGGTGCGTGCTACCGCAAGCTTTGTTGATGTTGGTGCCGTTCGGGGCGATGTGCAGGGGCACCACTTCCGCCCCCAGTTCCCACAGGATGATGGGGCCGACCTGATACCCCGCGCCGTTCGCGCAATCGATGACAATCTTCATGCCATCCAGCCGCAGATGTTTGGGGAAGGTGGATTTGACAAACTCGATATAACGGCCAGGGGCGTCGTCGAGCCGTTTGGCGCGGCCCACTTTGTCGGGCGTGGCGAAGCGGCGCGTGAGGTCGTCGTCCATATGGGCTTCAATCTCAAGCTCGACCGCGTCCGAGAGTTTATAGCCGTCCGGCCCGAAGAGCTTGAGGCCGTTATCCTCGTAGAGGTTGTGCGAGGCGGAAATCATCACCCCGAGATCGGCACGCATGGCGCGGGTGAGGAAGGCGACGGCGGGGGTGGGCATCGGGCCGACCAGCAGCACGTCCATGCCCATGGCGAGAAAGCCCGAGGTCAGGGCGTTTTCGATCATGTAGCCCGAAAGGCGGGTGTCTTTCGCGATCACCACCCGGTGGCGGTGGCCGCCTTTGGTGAAATAATGCCCCGCCGCCATGCCAAGGCGCTGGGCGATGTCTGCCGTCATCGGGAAGCGGTTGGCCGTGCCGCGAATGCCGTCCGTACCGAAATATTTGCGTGAGGTCATAGATTTTGTGACAGGTGTGAGGAGGTGACAAGTGGCAGGTGGCTCGTGGCTATTGATGCTCCGTGGGCGCATTCGGGCCTCCACTCCCCCCTTGCGGGGGAGTCGAAATGCCACGTAAGCGTTTCGGTGGGGGGACAATCCATCAAAGCCACCCCCCACCAAAACCCCCGAGAGGGTTTTGGCTCCCCCGCAAGGGGGGAGCGGGAGCTTGTGGCGGATGTCTGCCTCAATGTTTATCCCTCGTGATGTTGCTAACTACCGCTATAGCCCAGCCCCTCAGGGCCTGCAATGAAATGAATGGTTAGATTTGGTG
>JANRKD010000007.1:0-94144 GCA_033763655.1 Alphaproteobacteria bacterium | reverse complement strand
TGGCGGGATTAGCGACATAGCGCGCGTAAAGCTCTTCGATGAAGGCGGCGTTCGCGCCATAAAGATAGGAGTTTTCGAGGAAATCCTGTGCCATAAAACCTGTGAAACAATGCGGTTACATTGCCTCGTTTTCTAAGCGCGACCCCACCGGAACGCAAGGGGATTGTGCGGGATTATCAATGGTTGACGGCCGTTAAGGTTTTGGGGCGCGGCGGGGGCAATTGCGACAGTTTGGTGAAGATCGGCCAGAAATTGTCACACAACTTTCATAAATAACCGCAAATTTTCAGTTAATTATGTAAGCATGAAGAATGTAGAGCAGATGTTTGCAGAGATTTCGACAACTGAAGCGCCTGACTTGCATAAAGCGCTTGAGGAATTATGTGCAAAGGCAGGGGTGGCAAAACCACTTCTTTGTAAACCCACAAATGGTTTACTGTTAAATTCTACATTGGGCACCATGTTTGATTATTTTGCTGGGGCGATGCACTTAGATAAACCTCGTGTGGTTTTGGGTGATAGCGCACGAAAAATTTTTGGTCACGCAAGCTTAAGTGCTCCCGTCAGCGAAGAGTTAAAAGCCGTGCTGGCACACGAATTAAGCCACCTAAAACATGGCGATGTGAGACTACATAAAATACTACCATTGAGATTGTCTCCCTTCATTGGGCTTGCTGCGGGTATGGGTGGCCTTGCTCTGTACAATCACATTAAAAAGAAAGAAGTTGACGGCAATATTGCGGATTCTGACAAAAAAGAATTTCGGCAAGCCACGCTCGAACAAGAAATACAAAAAACAGAACAGGAGAATCCTTGGTTAAGCGCAAGCATCAAAATTATGAAGTATGTCGCCGCCGGAACTCTCGGGCTGATTGCGGGTTCATTCGTATCAAAAGCACTTCACAACCGCATGGAGTTTCGGGCTGATCGCTTTTCTGCTGAGCTTATGGGAAGCGGGCAACCTCTTGCCAATGCTTTGGAAAGCTTCAAAGTAGCTGCCGAAAGACTTACTCCGAAAAAACCTAACGCCCTTGCCAAGTATATTACATGGATTATGCATCCAGATATAGACAAGAGAATTAGTACGCTTCGTTCATTGTAAAATAGTGCTTACTTCCCCAGCAATTCTTTCATCGTTCGGCCCATATGGCCGGGGTTGTCGCAGACTTTGATACCGGCGGATTTCATCGCCTCGATTTTATCCTCGGCGCCGCCTTTGCCGCCCGAAACAATCGCCCCGGCATGGCCCATGCGGCGGCCCGGGGGTGCGGTGCGCCCGGCGATGAAGCCGACCACGGGTTTTTTGGTTTTTGCTTTTTTCAGGAATTCCGCCGCGTCTTCTTCGGCGCTGCCGCCGATTTCACCGATCATGATGATGGCATCGGTTTCGTCGTCTTTCAAAAACAGCTCCAGCACGTCGAGGAAATTCGTGCCGTTCACCGGGTCGCCGCCGATGCCCACGCAGCTGCTCTGGCCGAGGCCGACGGCCGTTGTCTGCCCCACTGCCTCATAGGTCAGCGTGCCCGAGCGCGAGAGAATCCCGATGCGGCCTTTTTTGTGGATATGCCCCGGCATGATGCCGATTTTGCACTCGCCCGGCGTAATCACCCCGGGGCAGTTGGGGCCGACAAGGCGAGTCGCCGAGCCGCTGAGCGCGCGCTTGACCTTCACCATGTCGAGCACCGGGATGCCTTCGGTGATGCAGATGGCCAGTTCGATTTTCGCATCAATCGCCTCCAGAATTGCATCGGCGGCAAAGCGCGGCGGCACATAAATCACGCTGGCGTTGGCGCCGGTTTTCGCTTTGGCCTCGGCCACGGTGTTGAACACCGGAATATCGAGATGCTTGCTACCGCCTTTGCCCGGCGTCACGCCGCCGACCATTTGCGTACCGTAAGCAATCGCCTGCTCGGTGTGGTAGGTGCCTTCGCGCCCGGTAATGCCTTGGCAAATCACTTTGGTCGCTTTGTTGATCATAATGCTCATGGTGCGTTCTCCCTACGCTGCTTGTTTCTTGACGGCGCCGGTAATCTTATCCGCCGCGTCGGCGAGATCGTCGGCGGCCAGAATCGGCAGACCGCTGGTCGCCAGCATTTTCTTGCCAAGCTCGACATTCGTGCCCGCCAACCGCACCACAAGGGGCACGCTTAACGAAACTTCGCGCGCGGCGGCGATAATGCCCTCGGCGATAATGTCGCACCGCATGATGCCGCCGAAAATATTGACGAGAATGCCCTCGACGTTCGGGTCACTGAGAATCAACTTGAAGGCCTCGGTCACTTTTTCCTTGCTCGCGCCACCGCCCACATCGAGGAAGTTGGCAGGCTCGCCGCCATAAAGCTTGATGATGTCCATCGTCGCCATCGCAAGGCCGGCCCCGTTGACCATGCAGCCGATATTGCCGTCCATTTTTACGTAGGAAAGGCCAAATTTCGCCGCCTGCAATTCGAGGGGGTCCTCTTCGCTTTCGTCGCGCATTTCGGCGATTTCGAGCTGACGGAACAGCGCGTTATCGTCGAAATTGAATTTCGCATCCAGCGCAATCAGCTTGTTGCCTTTGGTAATCACCAGCGGGTTGATCTCGACCTGGCTTGCATCCGTTTTCAGGAAGGCCTCATAGAATCCGAACACCATTTTCTGGAAATCGGCGTGCAGCGCCTGCGGGATTTCCATGCCAAACGCCAGTTTGCGCGCATGGTAGGGCTGGATGCCTGCCGCCGGATCAACCGGCACGGTGATGATTTTCTCGGGGTGGTGCTGCGCCACTTCCTCGATATTCACGCCGCCCTCTTTGCTGCCGATGAAGGTAATGGCCGAAAACTGGCGATCGAGCACCACCGAGAGGTACAGTTCCGCACCAATGTCGCTGCCTTCCTCGATATAGACGCGCTTGACCTCTTTCCCCTCGGGGCCAGTCTGGTGGGTGACCAGAATCATCCCGAGCATTTCTTTGGTCAGGCGTTTGACCTCGTCGAGCGATTTGGCCAGCTTCACGCCGCCCGCCTTGCCGCGTCCGCCTGCATGGATCTGCGCTTTGACCACCCACAAATTGCCACCGAGTGATTGCGCCACCTGTTCGGCTTCCGCCGGGGTGTAGGCCACGCCGCCGCGCGGCACCGCAACGCCGAATTTCGCTAAGACCGATTTGGCCTGATATTCATGGATATTCATTCGCTTGGCTCCTCAGATTAGGGTTCAGCCCGAACTGGCAAGATGCGCCACTGGCGCCCGAAATTGCCCGCTTACGCGCTCCCGCAGGAAAGCTGCGGGGAATGGCGCCTGACATGACAGATTTAGCCCCCCTTTGGCAAGCAGGATTTTTAGAATTGCCGCCACACATCTTTGCCTGCCTCTAATTTGCCTGCCCCTAATAAATTCACTCTGTCGCATATGAATTGGGGCAGTAACTATTTTGCAAAAATCCGGCAATATTGGTTGTGAAGTTTACCAATAATTAATAATAACACATTACATTAAATTAAGGTTTTTCTACCTATTGTGGAATTTTGCATGGTTCGGTTCTCTGTTTTTTCTGTCAGCACGCCCTATAATTATTCCATCAAGCGACTGCTTGAGGTGGCGGGGTATGACGTCAGAAAAACGTCTGACTATCAGGCGGGGTTGGCGGCGCTTGTCGAGGCTACTTGGCTTGCGGGCTCGCTTTATCCCGAGGACATCGTCGCGCAGTTTATTGACAAAGCACACGTTGCCGGAAAATTCTCCGCTTTCTCAAACACCCAATTCGGTGCCGTTAAAGAAATTCTGCGCGGCGGGATCTTTAATGATGCGGGCGTCGAGAGTTACGCCAAGCCCTGCGCGCCACTGGCATTGGGGTTGATGGAACTGGCCGCGCAGGCTTCAGCGGGGGATAAGGCCACGCGCTTTTTCCTCGCCAGCGCCGATATTTCCAACCTCGGCGGCCTGAATAAAAAATTTCCCGATACTCGCACCAAGGTGGATTGCCTGCTGCAGCATCTGGCACAAAAACCAAATGCGCTGCTTGAAGCGTGGGCAGAAAAAAACAACTACACGATAGACAGCATCCTGCTGCGCACCGGCGGCGACGAGTTCAAATCCGTCTGCCGCGTCCGGCGCAATGACGGCGCGCCGATTGACGCCCTGGAATTCGCCGAATCCCTGAAAACCGTCGGCAGCGAAATCAACCGGGAAATCGACCATTTCTCAAACGTTGAACACGGCATGGGGTCCATCCCCCACCTCAAGCAGGGGCGCGCGCAAGGCGTCACCAATACCGTCGCCCTGCGCGCGCTCGATCCTGCGAAGCCCGACATTGCCGCTAGCTTGCACGAGATGGAAGCGGATATTGCAGAAATGCGCAAGAAAACGGCAAAGCGCCACGCCGTATCTGCGCCTACTGAATCCGGCGCACCCCATTTTCCGGACGATCCTCCACCCTCGCACCATGCGCTGGCACCCACCAATCCCTATGCGGATAGCACGCTCAACCTCTATTCTGACGAATCGCTCGACCAGCATTCTTTACGCGCGGCGCTCGAAAAAGCCGGATTTCAAAAACTGGCTGCGGAGCACCCCTTGTTTCCCTACAATCCGCACCGCCGCTTTTGCATGCTTGATGAAAATAATGCGACATATCAAGCCCTTTCCGATACAGAGAAAAACGTCGTCGCCCGCGTGCAGAAGGCCGAAGAGCTGCGCGGGGTGATCGATCCCGTGACCCGGACCTTCAGCCCCGCCTTTCGGGGAGCGTTTGAAGAAGTTGCAAAAAAACAGGAGTTTAATCCCTATATTTCTTTTAATTTCCACAATCTCGCGGGGATGAACAGGCTCGGGGAGTCCATGGGCGACGCCGTGCTGCGCGACATCGGGGGAATCCTTGAAAGCGCCTATATCACAACATTCGCCAACCAGCAATCGGCGGTGGCAAAGCGCCCTCCGGTCCTGCATGTCAGCGGCGGTGAATTTAGGGCTCTGACGCCGCCGGGCGCCCCCACTCCGCAGGTACGGCAATTCATTCGCACGGTAGAAAAAAGCATCAATCTTTTGAACAAAACGCCGCTTGAGGATTACGCGCAACCACGAAGGATTATATTACCCAAACCCCACCCCCGCACACTCGGAAACATACAGAATCCCAAAAACAGCACTGAGGGTCTGAATTTTGAATTTCTAGGAGGAATTTTAGATGAGCACCGACAAAACAACCCCGGCGAAATCCCCCATATCCTTGGGGAAAATATCTTTGCCGCCGCCCCATCTAAATCTTTCGGAAGGGCGTAGCCCGCAACAGATAGCGGACGAGGAAGCGGCGCGCCATGCGCGGCAGGACGAGGCCCTCGCGCGCCGTGAAAAGCCACCAACAGCTTAAACGCTTGCGTGCGGCTATGCCGCCTTTTTATCGAGTTTGGTGCTGGCGACCAGCTCGCGCACCGCATTCACCGAATGTTCGAACTGTTTTTGCTGCTCGGCGGGCAATGCGATTTCGACAATTTTTTCGACACCGCCCGCACCGATAATCGCCGGCACGCCAACATAAATATCCTTCTGGCCGTATTCGCCGTTCAGGTGCGCCGCGCAGGGGAGCAGTTGTTTTTCGTCGCGCAGGTAGCTCGTCGCCATTTTGATGGCCGACGCGGCGGGGGCATAAAACGCCGAACCGGTCTTAAGCAGCCCGACGATCTCCGCCCCGCCGTCGCGCGTCCGCTGCACCATTTTGTCGAGCGCGTCCTGCGCGATCCAGCCCATTTTGACCAGATCGGGTAGCGGAATGCCCGCCACTGTCGAGTAGCTCACCATTGGCACCATGGTGTCGCCATGGCCGCCGAGCACGAAGGTGGTGATGTCTTTTTGGCTGGTTTTAAGCGCCTCGGCGAGGAAGTAGGAAAAGCGCGCCGAATCGAGCACGCCTGCCATGCCCACGACTTTTTTCGGATTGAACCCCGTTTTTTGCTGCATCACCCAGACCATGGCATCGAGCGGGTTGGTAATGACAATCACAAACGCGTTCGGGCAGAAATTCTTGAGGTTTTCGGCGACCGTGCTCACGATGCCCGTGTTGGTGGCGACCAGATCGTCGCGGCTCATGCCCGGCTTCCTCGCAATGCCCGCCGTCACAATCACCACGTCGGCGCCCGTAAGGTCGCGGTAATCGTTGGTGCCCTTGATGCTCGCATCGACCCCCTCGACCGCGCAGGCCTGCGCAATATCGAGCGCTTTGCCCTGCGGCAGGCCCTCGACCACGTCGAACAGCACCACGTCGCCAAGTTGCTTATTAACCGCCAGATGCGCCAGCGTGCCGCCGATATTGCCGGCACCGACCAGGCCAATTTTTTTGCGCGTTGCCATAGGAATCTCCTTGCGAAAAATGATGGATATACTTGCCCGTGTTTAACCACACCCGCGCGGCAAACGCAACCGATTCAGCCGCGCAACCCCGCTTGTCTTGAAGAAGGTTGGGCCCTAAAAAAGATTGCTTTGATTCACTTGTTTCGGTGGCGGCATGTTGCCGGTGCGCGTCATCTCAAGGTCAATGGCGGGCTTGAGATTGTTATTGTCCTCAATGCGGAGCATACGAATATCGCGTACCGAAGGGCCGAACCATGGATACTCACGCGTTAGGCCCTGTGTTGCAATCACGCAGGTAACGGCATCTACCCTGTCATTGCCAAAGTAAACGCTACCTTGTTGACGCGTGAATCCATACTGTCCAAGGAAGCGCGCAATATCCCCATATGCATTGTTGTAGCTTGCCTGATGGTAAAGCTCCGCCAATATCTCTGTGTCCATATCAAAGGTGATCGCAAACATTCTGCCCCCTGCTATCTTCGTGCTCATGGCGAGCTTACCTGCGCTAGAATCCGGTCGCAATTACTTATTCATCCGCGCGAAGAACTCGTCGTTGCTTTTGGTGTCCTTCATTTTGTCGATAAGGAACTCCATCGCGTCCATCGCCCCCATGGGGTTCAGAATTTTACGCAGCATCCAGACTTTGGCCAGATCGCCTTTTTCGTAGAGCAGGTCTTCCTTCCGTGTGCCGGACTTGGTGATGTCCATCGCCGGGAAGATGCGCTTGTCCGAGAGCTTGCGGTCGAGCACCAGTTCGGAGTTGCCGGTGCCTTTGAATTCCTCGAAAATCACCTCGTCCATGCGGCTGCCGGTCTCGATGAGGGCAGTGGCGATAATGGTCAGGCTGCCGCCAAATTCGATGTTGCGCGCGGCGCCGAAAAAGCGCTTCGGGCGCTGGAGCGCGTTCGCATCCACCCCACCGGTGAGCACTTTGCCCGACGATGGCACGACCGTGTTGTAGGCGCGGCCAAGGCGGGTGATGGAATCAAGCAGAATGACTACATCTTTTTTATGTTCGACCAGGCGCTTGGCCTTTTCGATGACCATTTCGGCGAGCTGCACATGGCGGGTGGCGGGCTCATCGAAGGTGGAGCTGACCACCTCGCCCTTGACGCTGCGCGCCATATCGGTCACTTCCTCGGGACGCTCATCGACCAGCAGCACAATCAGGTAACATTCGGGATGGTTGGTGGTAATCGCATGCGCAATATTTTGCAGCACCACCGTTTTCCCGGTGCGTGGCGGCGCCACGATCAGCGTGCGCTGCCCCTTGCCCTGCGGCGCAATGAGGTCGATGACCCGACGGGTCATATCCTCTTTTTTGGTCGGGTCCATATATTCCATTTTAAGGCGGTCTTCGGGGTAGAGCGGCGTCAGATTTTCAAAGCTCAGGCGGTGACGGAGATTTTCCACCGGCTCGAAATTCACCGATTTCACTTCCGAAAGGGCAAAGTAACGCTCCTCGCCTTTGGGTGCGCGCAGCACCGCCTCAACCGTATCGCCGGTGCGCAGGCCGAGTTTTTTGACAATCGCGGGCGGGACATAAATATCGTCCGAGCCCGCAAGGTAGTTGGCCTCGGGGTAGCGCAGGAAGCCAAAGCCGTCCTGCAGCACTTCAATCACGCCCTGCCCGGTGATTTCTGTGCCCTCTTCCGCCGCTTTTTTCAGCAGTGCAAACACCATTTCCTGCTTTAACATCGAGCTGGCGCTTTCGATGCCCGCATCCTCTGCCATTTGCAACAGTTCGTTGGGTTTTTTGCGTTTAAGTTCTTGCAGTTTCATAGGGTTCTCGTTGGGATGATTGCACGGGCCATCGCGCATGCAGGGTGGGTGACAGATAGTGGGTGAAAACGGCGCCACAAGGAACAAGGGCTGGCGGGAGACGCCAGCGGGCGCGTTATCGCGAGCGGGTGCGATAGCCCCTGTCTGGCCGAATTACACGGATAAGTCAAGCGCTTTGGCGCGCGGCCCCCGCATCTACAGCGGTTTGGTCACCGCCAGCAGCACAATGGCCACAAAAAGCAGGGTCACCGCCTCGTTGATGATTTTGTAAAACCGGCTGGTTCGGGTGTTGGTGTGGGTGGCAAATTTGCGCACGCTGAGCGAAAAATAGCCGTGCAGGCCCGACAGCGCCAACACCAGCACCAGCTTATAGTGCAACCACGGTGCCGGGGTGCCCGGCCCACCATAGCCGGTGATAATCACCAGCCAGACGCCAAACACCCAGGTGGCGATCAGCGCCGGGCGCATGATGATGGCCAGCAGGCGCCGCTCCATCACCTGCAGCAGCGTATCCTCGCCCGATCCGGTTGCAACCGACGCATGGTAGGCCAGCAGGCGCGGCAGGTAAAACAGCCCGGCCATCCAGCTGGTGAAGCTCATGACATGCAGGGCTTTGATAAGAAGGTAATGGTCCATATGCATTGCCTCAAAAAGTGAAAATTATCTTCGTTTTCATTCCCCGTCAGGCAGGGACGGCTACCTTGCACGGGCATTGTTTCCATTCCGGCCCGCAAAAGCGCCCGCCCGTATCCGACACCGGCGCGGGCCCGGCGGTCAGGTTCAAACAGAGGTCGCTCAGGGCGGCAATAAAATGTGCCTGCGTCGAAAGGGTCGGCACCCGGTAATAATGATTAACCCCGTTGCTGTGCGCCAGCTCGGCATATTCGATATCCAGCTCGACCAGTGTTTCCGAATGTTCCGACACAAAAGCAATCGGCACCAGCACCACCGGCTTTTTTTCAAACCCGGCGCGCAATAATTCGTCGGGCGTGGCCGGGCCAATCCATTGCATCGGGCCGACGCGCGACTGATAGCAATTGGCGTAATCAAGCCCGGGAATGGCCAGCGCCTCAACAATCGCCTGAGTCGTTGCCTCGATCTGCGCCTGATAGGGGTCACCCCGGCGGATAATTTTTTCGGGCAGGCCGTGGGCGGAAAACAGGATGCGCGGCGCACCGAATTGTTTGGCTTCCTCGTAATAAGTGCGGATTAAGGCGACATGGGCGGCAATAAATTCGCGGTGGGTCGGGTAGCAACAGATCCGGCGGGTGGGAATCTTCATTCCGGCGCGGGTGGCAGCGCGGTCCCAATCCTTAAACGATGACCCGGTCGTCGTCGTCGAATAGTGCGGGTAAAGCGGCAACAAAATAATGTGGTCGGGCGCGAAGTTTTTCACTTGCTGCACCACCGCGTCCGCCATCGGGTGCCAGTAGCGCATGGTATAAAACACCTTCACGTTGCCGTGACCCGTAAGGCTGGCCTCCAGTGCGTTTGCCTGATTTTCCGTGTTTTCGATCAGCGGTGATTTGCCGCCGATTTCTTCGTAAATTTTCTGGGCGACCGGCGCGCGCTTACGGGAAATAAACGTCGCGAGCAGCCGCCGCAAGGGCTGTGGCAGGCCGATGATGGCCGGATCGTTAAAGAGGTTGAATAAAAACGGCTGCACCGCCGCAAGGCTGTCGGGCCCGCCGAGATTGAACAGCACAATCGCCGTTTTGTGGTGACGGGAAATGGTATTCAGCGGCGCCATGCGCGTACCTTCTCAGCAACGGCGGCAACATGTTCGATCGGCGTGGCGGGGATAAACCCATGCCCGAGATTGAACACGGCCGGCGTGGTTTTCAGTTGGGTTAAAATAACCTCGGTGGCAGCAAGCGCGGCGTCTTTGTCGGTGGCTATCAGCAACGGGTCGAGGTTGCCCTGCACGGCCTGTTTTGGGGTGGCGCGCGCAGTAATAGCGGCTGAAATTGGCATCAAATGATCCGCCCCAATAGCCTGCACGCCCGTTTGTTTGGCATACTCCGCAAGGTTACTTCCGGCCCCTTTAGCAAAGCCGATAATGGGAATGGTGGGATGTTTTTTGCGCAGCATTTCCACCAGTTTGGCTGTCGGTGCGGTCACCCATCTGGCAAATTCCGCCGGGGGTAACAACCCAGCCCAGCTATCAAAAATCTGTACCGCTTCAGCCCCGGCTTCAATCTGCAGGCACAGATAGTCAAACGTCGCCATCACCAGCGTGTCGATGAGTTGTTCCATCCGTGCGGGGTGAGTCAGTGCAAAAAGGCGCGCCGCTTCGAAATCCTTGCCCGATTTTCCCTGCAGCATGTAGCAGGCGACTGTCCACGGTGCGCCGGCAAAACCGATGAGCGCCGCGCCCTCGGGCAACTTCTTCTTTACCAGCCGGACGGTCTGCGCCACCGGTTCAAGCGCCTGCCGAACTACCGAAAGCTTCAGCGCCTCAATCGCCTGCAGACTAGTGGTGATGCCCACGCGCGGGCCTTCCTGCTCGACAAATTTTACATCCACCCCAAGGGCGTAAGGGATGACCAGAATGTCGGAAAACAGAATTGCCGCATCCATATGAAAGCGGCGCAAAGGCTGCAATGTGACTTCCGCCGCTTTTTCCGGCGTGAAACATAAATCGAGAAATCCGGAAGTGGTGGCGCGCACCTCCCGATATTCCGGAAGGTAACGGCCCGCCTGACGCATGAACCAGAACGGGATGCGTTCGGTCAGTTCTCCGTTTAAAGCAGCGATGAGTAATTTCTGGGTCATGGAAACCGGGTTATCCTTTTTTCATCTAATTCTAAATAAGAATAATATTTTTTATTAGTAGTAAGTAGTAGGGGGCAGGCACAGCGGTAATTACCAAGCCATACCGGATTACCACGACGCTTCTTAAGCCAATCAGCGTTACGGATAGCTTGTGGTAACGCTGTGTAGAAAATGACGCAACACCTGAAAAACAGATTTATTTTTCGACCCGCATGAAAACGGGGATAAGGTTTTTTCCCACAGGATTCACAGGACTTGCGCATTTTTTATCCGGGGGTGGATGGCGCATGGGATAAGCATGAAGACGAGGCTGGCAAGTTGAAGGTCTGCGCGATATAGGGTGGGTAACCATCCTTTTATACACCGTTTGTCCCATGAAAAAATTTCACCTGCATCTGGTTTCCGATTCGACCGGGGAAACCGTCTCAAGCGTCGCGCGGGCGAGTCTTGCCCAGTTCGATGCGGTACATGCCGAAGAACATGTCTGGTCGCTGGTGCGCACGCAGGGTCAGCTCGAAAAAATGATTGCAAGCCTTGATACTTATCCCGGGGTGGTGATGTTCACCCTGATGGAAAGTACGATGCGCGAGGCGTTACGTCAGGCTTGCGGCAAGCGCGGCCTACCCTGCATCCCGGTTCTGGGCCATGTGATTCGTGAAATGTCGAATTACCTTAATCAGGAAGCCAGCGGCCATGCCGGGGCGCAATATGAACTGGGGGAAGATTATTTCGCGCGGATTGATGCGATTAACTATGCCCTCGAACATGATGACGGGCAGGCGACCTGGGAAATTGAAAATGCCGATATTGTCATTGTCGGCCCCTCACGCACCAGCAAGTCACCGACCTGTGTTTACCTTGCCTACCGGGGATATAAGGCCGCCAATATCCCGTTTGTTCCTAACTGCCCGCTGCCGGAAAACCTGACCCACCTGAAACAACCGCTGGTCGTTGGCCTGACCATCAGCGGCGAACGGTTGATTGATATCCGCACCACGCGGCTGGTGGCGATGAATCAGGATATGCAGACCGATTATATCGACGAAGAAAAAGTGCGCGAGGAAATTGATGACGCTAAAAAACTGTTCCGTTCGCAGGGCTGGCCGGTAATTGATGTCACCCGCCGATCGGTCGAGGAAACCGCGACGCTGATGATTCAATACCGCCAGCGCCAGATTGAAAAACGGCGCAGCAACGGGAGTACGAGCGCATGACCACCCTTACCGGCCTTATCGGGTATCCGGTCGCGCATTCACTCAGCCCGCGCATCCACGCCTACTGGCTGGCGCAGCACGGGATTAACGGCGACTATAAACTGTTCACCACCCCGCCCGCGCGGGTGCGGCAAATTGTCAAGCGCCTGCGCGACAAAGGCGCTGCAGGGTTTAACGTCACCGTGCCGCATAAATGTACGGTGATGGAATATCTTGATGCGGTGGATGTGGTCGCTACCCGCATCGGCGCCGTCAATACAGTGACGCGGGTGAAGGAAAAACTCGTCGGCAGCAATACCGATGCGTATGGATTTATCACCCATCTGCGCGCGGGGCTGACCGGTAAACCGGAGGGTGACATCACCGCGTTTTTGCAAAATATCGTTCTGCTTGGTGCGGGTGGGGCGACGCGGGCGGCGATTGTGGCACTGAAAGAAGCGGGCGCGCAGAAAATAACCCTCTGTAACCGTAGTGCGGAAAAAGCGCAGGCGCTGGCGGCGGCATTTTCACTGCGCACAACGGATTGGGAATCCCGCGCAGCGGCGCTGGCAGAGGCCACCCTGCTCGTCAACACCACCAGCCTTGGCATGGCCGAGCAGCCGCCGCTTGACATCGACCTTACTTACCTGCCGATGACATCGGCGGTCTATGATATTGTCTATGCCCCGTTGGAAACGCCGTTGCTGAAAGCGGCACGGGCGCGGGGAAACATCACGGTGGATGGGCTGGGCATGCTGCTGTATCAGGCGCAGGCGGCGTTTCAGGCCTGGCACGGGGTGCTGCCTGCTGTCACTCCCGCCTTGCGGGCGCATGTGCTGGAGGTTTAAGTGCCCGGCGCGCCGCACCGTCCGCTGATTATCGGCGTCACCGGCGGCATGGCGAGCGGCAAATCGACCCTGGCGCGAATGATGTGCGGGCATGGTATTTTGCATAGCGACGCTGACCGGATTGTCCACCACCTGCTGCGTACGGATGCGGCGGTGCAAGCGGAAATCGGCGCAGCGTTTCCCGCCACCGCCACCGCGCAGGGCATCAATCGCGGGGCGCTTGCCGAGCATATCGCCCGCCATCCTGCCACTCTTGCGGTGCTAGAGGCTATCCTGCATCCGCGCGTGCGGGCCGAGGAGGAGGCGCGCATCGCCCATGCCCGTCGCAACCGGTTGCGCGCCGTGGTGCTCGATGTGCCGCTGTTGTTTGAAACCGATACCGATGCGCTGTGCGACGTGGTGCTGGCCGTCCATGCGCCGCTTTCCCACCGTCGCCGTCGCGCTTTCGCCCGCACGGGCATGACCGAAGAAAAATGGCAGCGCCTGCTCGACCGCCAGTTGCCCGACGCTGTGCGCAACCATGCGGCGGATATTGTGATTCCGGCGACGCTGGGTAAAGCTGCCATGCGGCGGCGGGTGGCGGCGCTGATGCAACAATGGGGATTGCAATGAGGGAAATCGCGCTCGATACCGAAACCACCGGGCTTGACCCGGCCTCGGGCCACCGTGTGGTCGAAATCGGCTGCGTGGAAATGATAGGCCATGTGCGCACGGGCAACCATTTTCACAGCTACCTCAACCCCGAACGCGCGATGCCGCGCGAAGCCGAAAATATCCACGGCCTGTCCGATGTTTTTCTGCGCGATAAACCCCTGTTTCGTACAGTGGCGCGGTCATTTCTCGAGTTTATCGGTGACGATCCGCTGGTTATTCATAACGCGAGTTTCGACCTGAAATTCCTCAATGCCGAACTGAATGCGCTCGATCTGCCGCTGATTGAAAGTTCCCGCGCCACCGATACGGTGCTGATTGCGCGGCGGATGTTTCCGGGCAGCCCCGCCAATCTCGATGCGTTGTGCAAACGCTTTAATGTCGATACCGCTGCGCGCACCAAACACGGCGCTCTGCTCGATGCCGAATTGCTGGCCGATGTCTATCTCGAACTGAAGGGCGGGCGCCAGAGCAGCCTGCTGGCGGTACCCGCTCCAGCGTCCTCTCCCGCTGAAAACGGGACGGGGGCAGGCGGCGATCTGGTGTTTTCAGGCCATACGGATATTCCTGCCCGCCGGTTTTCGCCCAGCCTTGAAGAGCGCGCCGCCCACAAGGCGATGATCGGGAAATTGAAAAACCCCCTCTGGGCCGGGCAGGATATTTCCTAAGGATGCCCATTCCTCTTGCCGCAGGCGGCACCGGGCGGGAGCGCATTAACCGGGGGATTCAAAAAACCACTTGCATCCCCCGCGCCAGCGCCTATAGATTCCGCGCGCGAAAAAGTCCCCGCGCCCACGAACAGATTTTATAAGGTAACTCCCGGTGAGCATGAATCGTACCGATGCGCTGCAGATTTCCCGCCGTTATGCGACGGCGATTTTCGCGCTGGCGATTGCCGAAAAAAGCGCCGCCGCCGTGGTGGCGGAACTCTCGGTGCTGGCGGCAGCGATGGAAAACAACAAAAATCTCAGCGACGCACTTGCAAACCCGACCCTTTCCCACGCGAAAAAAAGCGACATTCTGGTGGCGCTGATGGATAAGGCAAATGCACTGAGCCGTCGCGCTGTGGCCACCGTCGCCCGGGGCGGGCGCGCCGGGCTGCTGCCGGTGATTGCCGGGCAATTGCGGGAATTGCTGGCAAAGCAACAGGGCGAAGTCGAGGCGGTGATTACCAGCGCACGCACCCTGTCGGCGGCGACGCAAAAACAACTGGCACAATCGCTGGCCAGGGCTACCGGCAAAACGGTGCAACTAAAGTTGGAAAACGACCCGGCGGTGCTGGGCGGCGTGCGTATCGAGCTTGGCTCGCTGCGGCTCGACGCCACGCTGGCCGGCGCCCTTGCTAACATGCGCGTGCAATTGCTCGCGGCCACTCATTAAGTTTCTTCTCAGGAGTTATTCATGGAAATTCGTCCTTCAGAAATCTCGGACATTTTAAAAGCACAGATTGCCGGCATTAGCGACAATGCCGCGCTCGACGAAGTGGGCCGCGTGGTCAGCGTCGGCGATGGCATCGCCACCATTTACGGGCTTGAAAATGTGCAGGCGGGCGAAATGGTCGAGTTCGAGGGCGGCATTAAAGGTATGGCCCTGAACCTTGAGACCGATTCGGTCGGCGTTGTGATTTTCGGTTCCGACACCACCATCAAGGAAGGTGCCTCGGTGAAGCGCACCGGCACCATCGTCGATGTGCCGGTCGGCCCCGAATTGCTGGGCCGCGTGGTCGATCCGCTGGGCAACCCGATTGATGGCAAGGGCCCGATTAACGCCAAACAACGCAGCCGCGTGGAAGTTAAGGCGCCGGGAATTGTCTACCGTAAATCGGTGCACGAGCCGGTGCAGACGGGGATTAAATCTATCGATGCCCTGATTCCGATTGGCCGTGGTCAGCGTGAATTGATTATCGGTGACCGTCAGACCGGAAAAACCGCGATTGCGATTGATACCATTCTCAATCAGAAAGCCGCGCATGAAAGCGGTGACAAAACCCGGCAGCTTTTCTGCGTCTATGTCGCGATTGGCCAAAAGCGTTCGACTGTGGCGCAAGTAGTTAAAAAGCTTGAAGAAACCGGCGCGCTGAAATACACCATCGTGGTTGCCGCGACCGCATCCGAAGCGGCGCCGCTGCAATATCTCGCGCCGTATGCCGGCTGTGCGATGGGTGAGTATTTCCGCGACAACGCGCAGCACGCCCTGATTATTTACGATGATCTTTCCAAGCAGGCGGTGGCCTACCGCCAGATGTCGCTGCTGTTGCGCCGCCCACCAGGACGCGAAGCCTACCCGGGCGACGTGTTCTATGTCCATTCGCGCTTGCTCGAGCGTGCCGCTAAAATGAGCGACGACAAAGGCGCCGGTTCGCTGACCGCGCTGCCCATCATCGAAACCCAGGCGGGCGACGTTTCGGCCTACATCCCGACCAACGTGATTTCGATTACGGATGGCCAGATCTTCCTTGAAACTGAGCTGTTTTACAAAGGCGTGCGTCCGGCGGTGAATGTCGGGCTGTCGGTGAGCCGCGTCGGTTCGAGCGCGCAGGTGAAGGCGATGAAACAGGTGGCCGGGACGATTAAGCTCGACCTCGCCCAGTTCCGTGAAATGGAAGCTTTCGCGCAGTTCGGCTCCGACCTCGATGCCGCCACCCAGCGCCTGCTGGCGCGCGGCGCGCGGTTGACCGAGCTACTCAAGCAGGCGCAATTTTCGCCCCTGCAGATGGAAGAACAAGTCTGCGTGATTTACGCGGGCGTGAAGGGTTATCTCGACGAAATCGCGATTAACAAAATCGGGGCGTTCGAGGCCGATTTGCTGCGTGATCTGCGCGGTGCCAAAACCCTGCTTGAGACTATCCGGAAAGAAGAAAAACTGACGGATGTTACTGAAGGGTTGCTCAAAGAAGCCATTCAAACCGTCAAAAACCGCTTTATTTAAGGGCCCGTCATGCCATCGTTGAAGGACCTCAAAGTCCGCATCAAAAGCGTGAAGTCGACGCAGAAGATCACCAAGGCCATGAAGGTTGTGGCGGCGGCGAAGCTGAACCGCGCGCGGCAGGCGGCCGAGTCGGCACGCCCGTATGCGACGGCGATGGAGAGCATGGTCACGCGGCTGGCGGCGGGGACGCGTGGGCAATCGGGCCTGCCGGTGTTGCTGGCCGGTACGGGCAAAGACACGGTCGAGCTGTTGGTGGTGGTGACGGCGGATCGTGGCCTTTCGGGGGCGTTCAACTCCTCGGTGGTGCGGGCGGCAAAAAAGCGCATCCGCGAGCTGCAGGCGGCAGGCAAAACGGTAAAAATCTATACGGTTGGCCGCAAGGGGCGCGACTGGCTGTCGGGCGAATTCAAGTCCCTCATTCTCGGCAGCCGCATTGATGTTGCCAAGGGCACCGGCTACCGCATGGCCGACGACATCGCGCAGGAAATTTTTGCCGCGATGCGAACCCAGGGGCTGGATCGTGTAACCATGGTCTATAACCAGTTCAAATCGGTGATTTCGCAGGTGGTGACCTTCCAGCAGCTGATGCCACTTTCAGTGCCGGAGGTTGAAAATCCGGGCGCGGCGGCGTCCTACGAATACGAGCCGTCCGAGGAAGAAATCCTCGCCGACCTGCTGCCGCGCAATTTCACCATGCAGATTTTCAGCGCCCTGCTCGAAAACAATGCGGGCTTCTACGGCGCGCAGATGAACGCGATGGAAAACGCCACCAAAAACGCCGGCGAAATGATTAAAAAACTGACGCTGAAATACAACCGCACCCGTCAGGCCAACATCACCAAAGAGCTCATCGAGATCATCTCGGGCGCTGAAGCTATTTAATTAGGAGAACCTCATGTCAGCAGTAAAGAAACAGACTCTCGGTGCCGCGCAAGGCGCTATCACCCAAATCATCGGCCCGGTGGTGGATGTGCGGTTTGAGGAAGGCCAGTTGCCCGCGATTTTAAACGCGCTTGAAGCTACCGTCGATGGCCGCCGTCTGGTGTTCGAAGTGGCGCAGCATTTGGGTGAAAACGCGGTGCGCGCGATTGCGATGGACGCCACCGACGGCGTTACCCGTGGGCAGTTGCTGGTCGATACCGGCGCGCCGATTTCGGTGCCGGTCGGCCCTGAAGTGCTGGGCCGCATCATGAACGTGATTGGCGAGCCAATCGACGAGCGTGGGCCGGTCGGCAACAAAAGCGTTGCCCCCATCCACGCCGAAGCGCCAACGTTTGTCGAGCAATCGACCGACGACGAAATCCTCGAAACCGGCATTAAGGTCATCGATTTGCTGGCACCGTATGCCAAAGGCGGTAAAATCGGCCTGTTCGGCGGGGCGGGTGTGGGTAAAACCGTGCTCATCATGGAGCTGATCAACAACATCGCCAAAGGCCATGGCGGCTACTCGGTGTTTGCTGGCGTGGGCGAGCGCACGCGCGAAGGCAACGACCTTTACCACGAAATGATCGAGTCGGGCGTGATTAACCTCGATGACCCCAGCAAATCGAAAGTGGCGCTGGTCTATGGCCAGATGAACGAGCCTCCGGGAGCGCGCGCCCGCGTGGCGCTGACCGGGTTGACGCAGGCGGAATATTTCCGCGACGTCGCCGGGCAGGACGTGCTGTTCTTCGTTGATAACATCTTCCGCTTTACGCAGGCGGGTTCCGAAGTATCGGCGCTGCTGGGCCGTATTCCCTCTGCCGTGGGCTACCAGCCGACACTGGCGACCGAGATGGGCAACCTGCAGGAACGCATCACCAGCACCAAAAAAGGTTCGATTACCTCGGTGCAGGCCGTCTACGTCCCCGCAGACGATTTGACCGACCCGGCACCTGCGACCAGCTTTGCTCACCTTGACGCCACGACGGTATTGTCACGCCAAATCGCGGAACTCGGGATTTACCCGGCGGTCGATCCGCTTGATTCAACCTCACGCATGCTGTCGCCTGCCGTGGTAGGGGAAGAGCATTATCAGGTGGCGCGCGATGTGCAGCGTGTCCTACAGACCTACAAATCGTTGCAGGACATCATCGCCATCCTCGGCATGGACGAGCTGTCGGAAGAGGACAAACTCACCGTCGCCCGCGCCCGTAAAATCCAGCGCTTCCTGTCGCAACCGTTCCATGTCGCGGAAATCTTCACCGGCAAGCCCGGCAAATACGTGAAGCTGAAAGACACCATCGCCAGCTTCAAGGCGATTGTCGCGGGGGAATATGACGACCTGCCGGAGGCGGCCTTCTACCTTGTCGGCTCGATCGAAGAAGCGATCGAAAAAGCCCGCGAACTCAACATGGCGGCCTGACGATGGCCGCCGCATTCCACCTTCGGATTATTTCACCGGCCGCCGTGCTGGTGGATGCGCCCGTGACCAGCGTCCAGATTCCCGGGGTCGAGGGGGATTTCGGCGTGCTGTCTGGCCACAGCAATGTGTTCTCGATGATTCGTCCCGGAGTGATTGACGTCGCGTTGACGGACGGCACGCGCCGCCATTTTTTCGCTGCGACCGGCTATGCCGATGTCACGCCTACGCAATGCACGGTGATTTCCGACCATCTGCAGGATCTGGCCGATATTTCCGCTGTCGAGGCGCAGGAAGCCCTCGCGGCGGCGCGCCTTGCCTTCAGTCAGGCCGAAACCCCGGACGAACGCACGCAGGCGCAGGCCGTGCTGCATTCGGCGGAAGCTCTCGCTGCGGCAGTGTCCAACCGATAGTCAGGCCCGGCAATGTCGCTCCGTTATGGGGTGATGGAGCGGGCGCCACTCGCCTTTGCTCGCCCCGGTCCTCTCCCGCAGGCGGGAGGAAAATGACTCAGAAGGAGTATAAAAGGTAGGGGGTTATAGTAAATTTCAGATGCAAACCCCAACTGTCTGATATAGCCTGATTGCAAAATCAGGCGGCGTTTCCACAACCGGCATCTCACGCTCCTACACAATAATCGGAGAGCATAACGTAAAAATTCAGGAGGCTTCTATGCGCGATAACGGACCGGTTACAGGGCGCGAAGTGGTGATGCCCGAAGGCACGATGATTGTCTCGATTACCGATGAAAAAGGTAAAATACGCTTGGCGAACAAGGATTTTATCGATATTTCCGGCTTCACAAAGGAAGAGTTGCTGGGGCAGCCGCACAATATCGTGCGGCACTGCGATATGCCGCCAGAAGCCTTTGCCGATTTATGGAAAGACCTCAAGGCCGGGTTGCCCTGGAGCGGCTATGTAAAGAACCGTACCAAAACCGGCGACCATTACTGGGTGCAGGCCAACGCCATGCCGCTTTTTGAAAACGGACGGATGATAGGGTTTTTGTCGATAAGAAACAAGCCCGATTCCGCGACGACGAAAGCGGTGGGTGCTATTTACAAGCAATTCATCGATGGCAAGGCGGGATCGCTCGCTATCGAACACGGTCAGGTGGTTGACCGCAGTCCACGGGCGGCGACACAGCGTTGGCTAAGCAAAATAATTAATAAAATCAAAATGTTGGCGGTCTCCCTTTGCGCCATGTATATCATCAATATGGGGGTAGCTGTCTATTTCGAGCATAAGGGTGCGCACTACGCAAACCAGGCAATGGCGGTGGAGTTCGCTTTACTGCTGCTCTCCATAGGCTTTGCCTATGTTGTCACCAGAAACGCCAATGCATCGCTACTCGGCCGGATCGAGCATATGGACGAAACGCTCACCTCGATCGCTAACGGCAATTACAAGACGTTAATTAATCAAGGGACGGATGAGTTTCAATTTCTTCTTACCCGGATCAGCGCCTTGCAGAACAAGCTCGCTTTTGCGGATTATGAGAAAGCTGAGATCGAGCGCGACAAGGAAGATTCCCGCAACCGCATGGCCGATGATTTCGAACAAAGCGTCAAGGCGATTGTCGATACGGTTGCCTCCGCCGCGACGGAACTGGCGCAAACTGCCGAAGGGCTGGTCGGCACCGCGCGCGTGAGCGCCGATAAAGCCACGAATGCGAGCGGCGCGGCAGCCAGCACCACAGCCAATGTGCAATCTGTCGCGGCAGCATCTGAGGAGCTTTCCGCGACGGTAAAGGAAATCTCCGCACAGATTCAAAAAACCTCGCAGATGGTTCATGCGTCGCAGGATAAGGCGCGCAATGCCGACGCCATCGCCAATGCATTGAACGCGGCAATGGACAGGGTCGCCGCCGCGATGGAGATGATCGCCCATGTCGCCGGGCAAATCAACCTGCTCGCGCTCAACGCGACGATTGAATCGGCACGCGCCGGTGAAGCCGGCAGGGGGTTTGCGGTGGTCGCAAGCGAAGTGAAAAACCTCGCCAACCAGACCAACAAAACAACCGACGATATTCAGCATGTCATGGGGGAAATGCGCAAAGCCGCTCAGGATATTATCGGCGTGCTGAAAGATATTGGCGGTTCGGTCAGTTCCATTTCGGAGGCTACTTCGGGCGTCGCTTCCGCTGTCGAAGAGCAATCGGCCACGACGGATGAAATCTCAAGAAGCATGCAAAAAGCGGCCGTCAGCACGCAATCCATCGCCAACAATCTCGAAGATGTGCAGGAGGCTTCCACTTATGCCGGATCCGCTTCCGAGCAGATGCTTGAAGCCTCCAAGGAACTTTCAAAGCAGGCCGAAAAACTCAACCTTGAGGTCGATGACTTCCTGCGCCGCGTGCGGGCGGGGTAAACCCCGGCGAGAATCTAAGGTAGGCTCCCGCAATCAATGCGCGGGGGACAGATGGGGTTGGGGCGCTGTGGGCTGCGGCGATGGCACAGTGCTTGCATCGCATCTTGAGCCATGAGCCTGACCCCGATTACCACCGTTCCCGATTTCAAAGCCTTCGCCCGCGCCAACGATGAGGAGGCTCGCGCCCTGGCAGCGGATACGCCGGGTGATTTTTTCGGCCCGGACGGGCTTAGCTTCCGCGATGTGTTCGATGCCATTAACCCGCTGAACCACATCCCGATTATTTCCGATTTATTCAGCCATGCGACCGGACACACGGCGTCGGCGGCCTCGCGGCTGGCGGGCGGGGCGCTGTTTGGTGGGCCGATTGGGCTGGTGGCGAGTCTTGCGGGTATTCTTTTCGAGGAAGAAAACGGCCATAGCCCCACCGAGGCCGTCTATGCAGCCCTGACCGACGATTCGCCGACCCGGCTGGCGCAGGCCGGAGTGCAGGCGGTCGCGGATGCGGGCGCGGCGGCAGAGGCCCCGATTCAACTGGCTGCCCTCGTGCCGCCCGCCGATATTTCCAGCCCGGTGGCCTCCGGCGCAGAAAATACCATTCTCGATTTATACGGCGCCTCCGCCGCTTCGGCGCATGATTCTTACCAGAAAGCCAGCCTGCTGCCTTATTTACGCGAAGTGAGTGTGAGCAAAATCCTGTAACCGCGCTCAGATAGAAAATGCGTTAGTGCCCGTCCCTTGCTCCAAACAGCGCGGTGCCTACACGGATCATGGTGCTGCCCAGGCGCAGGGCGGTTTCATAATCGCTGCTCATGCCCATGCTGAGTTCGCAAAGCCCAAGCTGCGCCGCCATTTTTTTCATCAGGGCAAAATGCGGCGCGGGGTTTTCGCCCTCCGGCGGCACGCACATCAGTCCGACAACCGGTAGCCCGAGCGTGCGACAATGGGCCAACAACGCCGCGACGTCGCGCGGGGGCACCCCGGCTTTCTGCGGCTCCTCGCCGGTATTCACCTGAATCAGCAGGGCGGGGTGGCGGCCTTGTTTCCGGCAGGCGGCGGCCACGGCTTCGGCAATTTTAACCCGGTCGATGCTGTGAATGACATCGAACAGCGCCACCGCTTCGGCGGCCTTGTTCGATTGCAGCGGGCCGATGAGGTGGAGCCGCAGGTTCGGGTATTTCGCGCGCAGGGCGGGCCATTTGGCGGCGGCTTCCTGCACCCGGTTTTCGCCAAAATCGGTGAGGCCGAGGGTGATGGCCTCTTCCAGCAGCGCCACCGGCTGGGTTTTGCTGGCACCGATGAGGATGGGGTGGGCAAGGCCCCCATCAGGCGCGCCTGCGCGTAAATAATCAACAGGGGATGGCGCGGCCAGCTGTGTCGTAGGATGGGGCGATGCGAAGCCCCCCGGGCGAGCCGCGAGCGGCAGGGGCTTGGGGGCAAGGCCCCCATCAGGCGCGCCTGCGCGTAAATAATCAACAGGGGATGGCGCGGCCAGCCCCTGTTGCAGGGCTGCAAGCCGTGTGGCAAGACTGCCATGCGTGTGGGAATCGTTCATAGTTTTACTGAAATACAGGGGCTTAACCGGCGAGTCCAGCCTTTCCTTTGCCCAGGGTTCGGCCAATGCCGCACTTGTGACATAACTGCAACAGAACGGACTTAAAGGGGGGGTCGGGGCGATAAAAAGCTTGGGGCTGCTTGCTTGGCGGGGCGGGCAGGCTAATAAATGGGCCCGTGGAACAGTGGTCGCATCAATGGTGTGTCCCCTGTTCATTCGGGTGATGATGGGCAGTCTGCTTATTGTCACATTTTATTTTCATTAAAGAAGGAACTGATCATGAAAAAAATTCTTCTTGGTACAACCGGGCTCGTCGCTGTGGCATTGCTTGCAACGGCAGCTTCGGCTGAAACCCCGAAAGTAACCCTTGGTGGTTTTTCGGATTTCCAAGCTGGCTGGGTGAGCGACGATAAAGACGCAACTACCCGCAGCACCGGTTTCCGTAACGACAACGAAATCACCATCAAAGTTGACGGTAAAACCGATGGCGGCCTGGGCTACGGCGCGGAAATCGATCTGGAAGCAGATACGACGAACGACGTCAACAACCAAGGTAGCAACGCTTCGCGTACCTTCACCTACCTCGACAGCAAATTCGGTCGCGTTGAACTCGGTGGCAACAAGTCGGTTGCTTCGACGATGCGTATCGATGCTTCGACCGTTGCATCCGCTACCGGTGGTATCAATGGTTCGTGGGTAAACTTTGTAGCTGGCACCAACGCTACCCAATTCATCAGCACGGCAAAACTGCCGGGTGAACATGGCAGCACCACCGCATTCGGTGATGAAACCACTTACAACGCAACCAAAGTCAGCTACTACACCCCGAAAGTCATGGGCTTCCAGGGTGGCGTCAGCTACACCCCGCAAATCGACGGTCGTGGCCAAACCCTCTCGCGTAGCGAGACCGCAAGCGTAAGCGATGTGGTGGATCTGGGTCTGGGCTACGAAGGCACCTTCAGCGGCATCAAACTGGCTGCTTCGGGTACCTACGAGTTCGGTAAAGGTGAAGGCACTGCCGGCACTTCGGGTCTTGGTGCGAAAAACATCAACGCCTGGAACCTCGGCGCTCTCGCCGGTTACAAAGGCTTCAGCGTTGCTGGTTCGTATGGTGACTGGAACCGTTCGGGTACCGCAACGGGCGGTGATCTGGAAGTCAACGGTGACTACTGGACCCTCGGCGGCGCCTATGCTGCTGGCCCGGTTGCTGTTTCGGCGACCTACCTTGATTCGGAACTGGAAAACAACGACTTTACCAACGTTGTTCTCGGTGCTGAGTACAAACTCGCTGCCGGCCTGACCCCCTATGCTGAAGTATCGTTCTACGATTTCAGCGTCCCGGGCGTTTCGGCTGACGACAACAGCGGTACCGTATTCATTCTCGGTACGCAGGTTGCGTTCTAAGCATTACGCTTAAAACTCTACGGAAAGGGCGGTTCGCAAGAGCCGCCCTTTTTTGTGAACAGGCGGCGCTTTGCCCCTCTTGCAAACTGCGGGCGGTTCGCTAGTGTGCGTTTCATTCATCCACCACGAAACGGTAACGCCATGACTTCCATTTCATCGTTTGCCCGCAGCTTTCTGCTCCTGAGTGCGGCGCTGATCGGGCTTTCCGCCTGCGGTCTTGGCCCGACGACCGAGGAAACCACCACCAGCTACCCCAAAGACGAAAAAGATCGCCGCAAGGAGCGCCGAGGCAAACTGACGGGCGATGAAGGGCTGACCATCGGCGGCAACGCGGGCGAAAAAGACAAAGACACAGGCAAAAACCCGCTGGGCGTCAACAGCTTCCTGTGGCGTGCCACGCTCGATACCCTGTCGTTCCTGCCGATGACGGCGGCGGATCCGTTCGGCGGCACCATCCTCACCGACTGGTACGAAGACCCCGAAACCCCGGGCGAACGCTTCAAGGTCAACGTGCTGATTCTCGACCGCCAGTTGCGCGCCGACAGCCTCAAAATCTCGACGTTCCGCCAGCAGAAAAGCAAAACCGGCGAATGGGCCGATGCGCCGACCGATGCCAAATTGGGCCGTAAGCTCGAAGATACCGTCCTCACCCGCGCCCGCGAGTTGCGCGTCAAGCAGTTAGGATATTAGGGAATGGCGCGCGCCGGGAATTGAGGGGGCGGTCAGGTAAAAGGCCGCTCGAATTTTATCAGTAATCACCAAGCAGATTAATTATGGCCAGCACTAACGATACAGAATCTCCCGATTCCCGGCCCGCGTCGCCCGCCGCCCCCTTGCGCTACAACGCGCGCGAGGCCGAGGCAAAATGGCAGGTGGCCTGGGCGCAGGCGGGCGTATTTACCACCCCGGAGAAAAACGAAAAGCCGGATTACTTCGTGCTCGAAATGTTCCCCTACCCTTCGGGTAATATCCATATGGGGCATGTGCGCAACTACACGCTGGGCGATGTCACGGCGCGGTTCCGCCGGGCGCTGGGCTACAACGTGCTTTACCCGATGGGCTGGGATGCGTTCGGCCTGCCGGCTGAAAACGCCGCCATCGAGCGCCGCGTCCACCCCGCCGCCTGGACGCTTTCGAACATCGCCACCATGCGCGAGCAGCTTAAATCCATTGGCCTGAGCTATGACTGGTCGCGCGAAGTGACCACCTGCCTGCCCGAATATTACCAACATGAGCAACGGTTTTTCCTCGAATTCCTGAAGCGCGGCATCGCTTACCGCAAGCAGGCCACCGTCAACTGGGACCCGGTCGATAACACCGTGCTGGCCAACGAGCAGGTGGTCGATGGGCGCGGCTGGCGCTCCGGCGCGCCGGTCGAGCGGCGCACGCTGAACCAGTGGTTCCTGAAAATCACCGATTATGCCGAAGATTTGCTGCAGGGGCTTGAAACCCTCGACCGCTGGCCCGACAAGGTGCGCATTATGCAGGAGCGCTGGATCGGCAAATCCAGCGGCGCGACGGTGACGTTGCAAATTGTCGAGAGCGACGACCCGGACGATATTGTCAAACATAATCTGAACGGGGCGCCCGCTGTGACGTACGCGCCGCTGGAAATCTACACCACCCGGCCCGACACGTTCTATGGCATGAGCTTTGTCGCTATTGCTTCCGACCATCCGCTGGCCAAAAAACTGGTGGCCAACAAAGCGAAATTAACCGCCTTGGGACTTGAGCGGTTTATCGCAGAATGCAACGCGCTCGGCACTTCCGAGGAAGCAATTGAAAAAGCGGAGAAAAAAGGCTACGACACCGGCCTGCGCGCGATTAACCCTTTCACCGGTGATACGGTGCCGGTCTATGTTGCCAATTTCGTGCTGATGGATTATGGCACCGGCGCGGTGTTCGGCTGTCCGGCGCATGACGCGCGCGATTTCGAGTTTGCGACGAAATACGGCCTGCCGATTCGGCCGGTGGTTGCAAGCGCACCGAACGCTACCGACAGCCTGCCGTTCACGGAAGATGGCATCCTCGTTAACTCGCCGCTGTTCAACGGCCTGAGCGTCGCCGCCGCGAAGGAAAAAGCCATTGCGGAGCTGGAGAAGCTCGGCGTTGGTACGCGCAAAACCAATTACCGCCTGCGCGATTGGGGCATCAGCCGCCAGCGTTACTGGGGCTGCCCGATTCCCATCATCCATTGTGCGGATTGCGGTGCGGTGCCGGTGCCGGAAGCGGATTTACCCGTCACCCTGCCCGAGGACGTAACCTTCGACGCGCCGGGCAATCCCCTCGCCCGCCACCCTACCTGGAAACAGGTGGCCTGTCCCGCCTGTGGCAAACCGGCGCAGCGCGAGACCGATACGTTCGACACGTTTTTCGAATCAAGCTGGTATTTCGCCTGTTATGCCTCGGGCGGCGGCGCAGGAGGCATCACCGCCGAAGCGGCGCGCTGGCTGCCGGTGCAGCAATATATCGGCGGCATCGAGCACGCCGTGCTGCATCTGCTGTATGCCCGGTTTTTCACCCGCGCCCTCAACCAATGCGGCATCCTTCCCGTCACTGAACCGTTTGCCGGGCTGATGACGCAGGGCATGGTCGCCCATGCGACGTTCAGGGATGCAAAAGGCGAATGGGTCTACCCTGCCGACGTGGTGAAGGATGCGGCGGGCGATTGGCGGCTGGAAACGGGCGAGCCGGTTTCCATCGGGCGTTCGGAAAAAATGAGTAAATCCAAAAAGAACGTGGTTGATCCGCGCAACATCATCGAGGGCTACGGCGCCGATACGGCCCGCCTGTTCATGATGAGCGATTCGCCGCCCGAGCGCGGCCTCGAATGGACGGATGCGGGGATCGAAGGGGCATGGCGCTACATCCAGCGGCTCTACCGGCTGGTGGCGGATATGGCGGCGCGCCCTGCACCCACTGCCGCCGCCGCTACGGTTTGCGCCGGGGACATCGCCGCTTTGCACAGGCTGACGCATAAAACCATTCAGGCAGTGACAAACGATTACGAGCAGTTTCATTTCAACAAAGCGGTGGCGCGAATTCGCGAACTGACGAATGCGCTCGAAAAAACCCTGGCCGACCCGCGTGGCGACACGACTGACGGGCAGCGGGTGACCGGCGAGGCTATCGCGGCCGCCATTCATCTGATGGCCCCCCTGCTGCCGCATCTGGCCGAGGAGCTCTGGGCGGTGTTAGGCCATACGGATCTGGTGGCGGCGCGCCCCTGGCCGAAGGCCGATCCGGCGCTGCTGGAAGATGAAACCGTGACGGTCGCGGTGCAGGTGAACGGCAAGCTGCGCGCTACCCTCACCCTCGCCCGCGACCTGCCCGAGGACGAAACAAAAGCCTTTGCCCTCGCCCATCCCGGCGTGGTGAGTGCGATGAGCGGCAAATCGCTGAAAAAGGCGATTGTGGTGCCTAACCGCATTGTCAATCTGGTCGCGGCATGAGCCGGGCAATCACCGCGCTTTGTCTGTCCGCCCGCGCCGTCGCGCTGCTGGGTGGCCTGCTGGTGCTGGCCGGGTGCGGTTTTACCCCGCTGCATGGGCAGTATTACCGCGATACGTTGTCGGTCGATTTATCGTCCGTGCGGGTTGGGGTCACGGGCAGTGCCGTAACGGTCGCGGGGTCGAGCATTATCCCGCGCCGTTATATCGAGCTGCTCAAGAGCGAAATCGAGGATAGCTCGAACCCGCAGGGGCTGGCATCCGAAAAGCTTTTTGCGCTCACCATCACTTTCTTTGAAAGCGACGTCGCTCTGTTCGTCAACCCCGATGGTACGGCCAGCCGTGGCGATCTGGTCTATACCAGCTCCTACAGCGTCACGCGCCTGAGCGACGGCAAGCCGGTCGCCAGCGGCAGCATCCGGCGCGTCAGCAGCTATAACAGCTCACCGACCGCCGATTTCGCCTCGTATGTCTCGATCGAAGACGCCCGCAAACGCGGCATCCGCGAACTGGCCGAAGATTATAAGTTGCGGCTGGCGACCTTGTTGCCGGTGCTCAACAACCCCAAAGCCAGCGCCATTGAACCGCCGCCGTCTGAAAAACTGCCCGTCCTCCAGCCCGTATACGATTATGAAACTCTCCGCCCGCGAAATTGACGGATTCCTCCGTGCGCCGCAGCGGATGAGCGCCGCCCTGCTTTATGGTACGGACGCCGGACAGGTGCGCCAGCGCGCCGCCGGCCTCGCGGAAAGCTGGCTGGGCAAACATGCCGACGCGATGGCGCGGGTGGAGTTTTCCGCCGAACAGCTCGCCGAGGACGGGGCCTTGCTGGCCGATGAACTGGCCGCCATGTCGCTGATGGCACCTAAGCGCGTGGTGCTGGTGTCGGGCGCAGGCGCTGCCGTGGTGCCTGGCCTTGAGGCTGCCCTCGCCTGCCGCGCACCTGAGAATTTCCTGATTGTCTATGTCACCGAATCGCTGGCGGCCACGGATAAACTGCGCCTCTGGGCAGAAAAATCTCCCGAGGTCGCGGCCATTGCCTGCTACAAGGACGAAGGCTCGGGGCTTGAGCAATTCATTCGCGATACGTTGCGCGGGTATGGCCTGCGCGCCGGCACCGAGGCCACCCGCCTGCTGGCTTCCCAGCTTTCGGGGGATCGCCAGATTATCCTGAACGAGATCGAGAAACTCTCGCTTTATGTCGGCGACGAGGTCGAGGAAGTGTCGCTCGACGATGTGCTGGCGAGTGTCGGCGAAAATAACGACAAAAGCTTCGACGAGCTTAACTACGCCGTCGCCTCGGGTGACCGGGTGGCGCTGTGCCGCCTGTCCGACCGGTTGCTGATGGAGGGCAATCACGGCCTGCTGCTGGTGCGCAGCGTCATGCGCTATCTCGGGCGGCTGGAGGCGCTGGCCATCCGGCGTGAAGCCGGTATGAGCCTCGACGCGGCGATTGAGGGGCTGCGGCCCCCCGTTTTTTTTAAGGCGAAGCCGCTGCTGAAGGCCCATGCCACCCGCTGGAACACAAGTGCCTGTGCCACTGCGCTGGCCAAACTGCAAGGGCTGGAGCTGGATTCCAAACGCTATGGCGAGGCCTCTCTCACCCGCATCGCCCACGGGTTGATGGAGGTGGCGGGGTTTGCGATGGATACCCGGCGCACCGCCTGACGCGGCCCGTGACGCCCGGCTTGCCTTTCGCTTGCAATCCGCTTACATCCCACCCCCATGAACCATATGCCCGCTTCCACCATCTATGCCCTTGCTTCCGCTCCCGGGCGGGCAGGGGTTGCCGTTTTTCGCCTCAGCGGGCCGGCGGCACGGCAGGCGCTGGGTTTTCTCGGGGTGGAGAAAAAGCTGAAACCAAGGGTGGCGACGCTGGTGAAACTCGAATCACGCATCACGCATCACGCATCACGCATTATCGACACCGCCCTCGCCCTCTATTTTCCGGCCCCTCATTCCTTCACCGGCGAGGAAGTGGTCGAGCTGCATACCCATGGTAGCCGCGCGGTGATCCGGTTGCTGCTGGAGGCGCTGGCCGCCTGCCCGGGACTACGGATGGCGGAAGCGGGCGAGTTTGCCCGCCGCGCCTTTCGCAACGACAAGCTCGATTTAGCGCAGGCGGAGGGCCTCGCCGATTTAATCGAGGCGGAAACCGCTTCGCAGCACGCGCAGGCGATGCGTCAGTTGGGAGGTACGCTCAGCGCGCGGGTCGAGGGGTTGCGGCAGGCGATCCTTGAACCGCTGGCCTTGATGGAAGCCTATATCGATTTCCCCGAAGAAGAGATCCCCGACGCGGTGCTGCGCGAGGCGACGCAGCGGGTGGAGGCACTCCGCCGCGAGCTGGCGGCCTTGCTGGATGATGGCGGGGTGGGCGAGAAAATCCGCGAAGGGCTGGAGATTGTCATTCTCGGCCCACCGAATGCCGGAAAATCAAGCCTTCTTAATGCGTTGGCAAAGCGCGAAGCGGCGATTGTCTCGGCTGAGGCGGGCACCACCCGCGACCTGATCGAAGTGCCGATGGAAATTGCCGGGTATGCGGTCACCCTCGTCGATACGGCGGGGCTGCGTGCCCATGCCCCGCAGATCGAGGCGGAAGGTATGCGCCGGGCCTTGCTGCGTGCCCGGCATGCGGAGATTACATTGCGGCTGTGCGAGGTCACTACGATAGCGGAATCAAGCAGTGAATTAAAAGCGCAGATGGATAATAATACCCTGGTGCTGGCCACCAAATCCGACCTTGCCCCCCTGCCCGTCCTGCCCTTTTCCGCGTTGCCGGTTTCAACCCGGACCGGGGCCGGGATGGAGGCATTTCTGGCAGCATTGCAGGCGATGATTGAGCAACGGATGGATAAAGTCGCCTCACCGCTGATTACCCGTGCCCGCCACCGTGCGGCGCTTACCGAGGCGTTGCAGGCTCTTGTACGGTTTCGGGCCGAAGGGGCGCTGGAGCTTGCCTGTGAGGATTTGCGGATGGCGGCGGCAGCCATTGGCAAAATGACTGGCAAAATCTGGGTCGATGATGTATTGGACCTCGTTTTTTCGAGATTCTGCATCGGCAAATAGCAAGAAACAAACGCCCGCAATGTTTCACGTGAAACATTTTTCGCAGGCAAACACCAAGGGATTTATGACGCTGGATTTTGATGTCATCGTGATTGGCGGCGGGCATGCGGGCACGGAAGCCGCCGCTGCCGCCGCACGCCTTGGCGCCCGCGCCTGCCTGTTGACCCACAAAGCGGCCAGCATCGGTGAAATGTCGTGCAACCCGGCGATTGGCGGCATTGCCAAAGGCACGCTGGTGCGCGAAATCGACGCGCTCGACGGCATCATGGGGCAGGCGATTGACCGCGCCGGCATCCACTATAAAATGCTCAACGCCAGCAAAGGACCGGCGGTGCGTGGCCCGCGCGCGCAGGCCGACCGCACCCTCTACCGCGCGGCGGTGCAGGCCCTGCTGGCGACTTATGAAACCCTGACCATCATCGAAGACGCGGCAGACGATATTCTCATGGAAAACGGCCGGGTGAAGGCGGTGCTTGGGGCCTCGGGCCGCCATTATACCACGACTTCAGTGGTGCTGACCACCGGCACGTTCCTGAACGGCCTCATCCATTGCGGCGAGCAGCAGACCCCGGCTGGCCGGGTCGGCGAGAAACCGTCAGTGGCGCTGGCGGAATCCATCCGCGCGCTCGGCCTTACCATGGGCCGCCTCAAAACCGGCACCCCTGCCCGGCTTGATGGCACGACGATTCAATGGCAGCATTTAACCCCGCAACCCGGCGATCATCCGCCGGTGCCGTTTTCCTACCTGACCGAAAACGTGACGGTGCCGCAAATTACCTGCTACATCACCCATACCACGGAAAAGACGCACGCAATCATCCGCGAGAATCTGCATCGCTCGCCGATGTATTCGGGGCAGATTCAATCCAGCGGGCCACGTTACTGCCCGTCGATTGAGGATAAAATTACCCGGTTTTCGGATCGCCCGCGCCATCAGATTTTCCTTGAACCCGAAGGACTCAACGACAGCACGGTCTACCCGAACGGCATCTCGACCTCACTCCCGGAAGAGGTGCAGCGGGCGCTGATTGCCACCATTCCCGGGCTTGAGAACGCGCGTATCATTCGTCCCGGCTATGCTATTGAATATGATTATGTGGACCCGCGTGAATTGAAGCCGACGCTTGAGGCGAAAAAAGTCGCGGGCCTCTACCTCGCCGGACAGATTAACGGCACCACCGGATACGAAGAAGCTGGGGGCCAGGGGCTGATGGCGGGTCTGAATGCCGCCCTCGCCGCCCTTGGCCGCGCGCCGTTCACGATGGATCGTTCGCAAGGCTATATCGGGGTAATGATTGATGATCTGACCACGCTCGGCACGCAGGAGCCTTACCGCATGTTTACCTCGCGCTCGGAATACCGCCTGAGCCTGCGCCCGGATAATGCCGATCTGCGCCTGACCCCGCTGGGGTTGGCGCTAGGCTGTATCCGCCCTCCCCGCGCCGAAATGTTTCACGTGAAACATCGGCTGCTCGACGACGCGCGGCAAATTGTTTCACGTGAAACAATTTCGCCCAACAAAGCGGTGGCGCTGGGGTTGAAGATTAATCAGGATGGGGTCAAACGCTCCATTCTGGATTTGCTGGCTTACCCGGAAATAACCTTCGAGCAGCTTGCCGATATTTGGCCGCAATTAACAACATTTCGCGCCGATATTCGCGAGCAAATTGAGATTGACTCGGTCTACCGCTCCTACCTGGCGCGGCAACAGGCCGATATTGATCTTTTCAGGCTGGATGAACAATTACGCCTACCCGACGGGCTGGACTATGATTCGGTCGGTTCACTCTCGAATGAAATCCGCCAGAAGCTTAAACTCGCCAAACCGCCGACGCTGGGTGCGGCCAGCCGTATCCCCGGCGTGACCCCTGCGGCCATCGTCGCCCTCATGACCCACATGAAAAGACGCCAACAAGTCGCTTGATTATTAGAAATTGTTTCACGTGAAACAATTTCTCTATTTCGCTCTGGACAGGTTTTGTTGGTTGCTCTAAGCCATGACGCATGACCGCATCGACCACATCGCCGCTACAAAATGTTTCACGTGAAACATTTTCGCCCTTGACGGATTATGTCGCGTTGTTGCTGAAATGGAACCGCGCGATTAATTTAATCGGCCCGGCGACGGAATCGCAAGTGTGGTCGCGCCATATTGATGATAGTTCCCAGATAGTTGAGCTGATTCCTTCCGGGGCGGCTTCGCTGGTCGATCTCGGGAGCGGCGCCGGATTGCCGGGGATGGTGATCGCCCTTGCCCGCCCGGATCTGAAAGTAACGCTGGTGGAGCAGGATCAACGTAAGGCGGCTTTCCTTAAAGAAGCGAAGCGCCTGCTCGGGCTTTCGAATGTAACGGTGGAAGCGATGGATCTGGCGAAACTCACCCGCCGTTACGATGTGGTGACGGCGCGGGCGCTGGCACCGCTGGCGCAGTTGCTGCCCATGGCCCACCGGCTGCTGCAACCTGGCGGGACAGGGATTTTCCCCAAAGGCGCCAATTATGCCGACGAGCTGGCAGAGGCCCGGCGGCACTGGCGGTTTTCGCAGGGGCTGAAACCAAGCAAAACCAATGCTGAATCCTCGTTAATTACGATAACGGAACTAAATCGCATCCGCGAAGACGACTAAGCAATAAGCAACAGGCAGGTCCTTATGACGCGCATTATCTCGGTGGTAAACCAAAAAGGCGGGGTGGGCAAAACCACCACCGCGGTCAATATGGCGACGGCGCTGGCGGCGATTGGCAAACAGGTGCTGGTGATCGACCTCGACCCGCAGGGCAATGCCTCGACCGGGCTGGGGATCGACCAGAGCAAACGGGTGCGCACCAGCTACGATGTGCTCATCGGAAATACGTCGCTTGAACAGGCGGCGGTTAAAACGGCCATTCCACGGCTTTCGGTGGCGCCGGCGACCATCGACCTCACCGGGGCCGAGATTGAGCTTGTAACCATGGATAAAAGGGAATTTCAATTAAAACAGGCGCTGGCCTCGATGCCGCGCCACTGGGATTACGCCATTATCGACTGCCCGCCTTCGCTCGGGCTGCTGACGCTCAACGCCCTGACGGCCAGCGATGCGGTGCTCATCCCGCTGCAATGCGAGTTCTATGCTCTTGAGGGCCTCGCCCATCTGCTGAAAACCATCAAGCGGGTGCAGGGCAACCTCAATCCCGCCCTCACCATCCATGGCGTGGTGCTGACCATGTATGACCGCCGCAACAAACTCACCGAACAGATCGAGGAGGATGTGCGCGGCTTCCTCGGCGCCGAGGTGTATAAGACAGTCATCCCCCGCAATGTGCGGATGTCGGAAGCGCCAAGTCACGGCAAACCGGCGCTGGTCTATGATCTGAAATGCCCGGGTAGCCAGGCCTATCTTCAGCTCGCGCGCGAAGTGATCCAGCGCGAGAAACAGTTTGCCGCCCGCACGGCAGCCTAAGCAGTTATCCATTCATTTTTATTCGCCGGGAGAAAAACCATGTCAAACAATGCAACCAAATCCAAAGGCCTTGGCCGCGGGCTTTCCTCGCTGATGGGGGAGGCGGTGCTCGCCGAAATCACCCCGGTGCGCCTTAATGGCGACACGGGCGGCGCGCGCGATGTCATGCATCTGCCGCTCGGCCAGCTGCAACCGGGCAAATACCAGCCGCGCCGCCATTTTGATGACGCGGCGCTTTCGGAGCTGGCGGCTTCCATCACCAAGCATGGGCTGATGCAGCCGATCGTGGTGCGGATGCTCGGGGTGGGCCTTTATGAAATTATCGCCGGCGAGCGGCGCTGGCGGGCGGCCCAGCGTGCGGCGCTGGCGATGGTGCCGGTCATTCTCCGCGAGGCGAACGACGCGCAGGCCCTCGAACTGGCGCTGATTGAAAACATCCAGCGCAGCGACTTAAACCCGCTCGAAGAAGCGGCGGGCTACCAGCGGTTGATGGATGAATTCGGCTACACGCAGGAAAAACTGGCGCCGATGGTCGGTAAGAGCCGCAGCCATATTGCCAATCTGCTGCGCCTGCTGAAATTACCTGAAGGCATCAAGAAACGCATTGATTCGGGCGAGCTGACCATGGGCCATGCGCGCGCGCTGCTGATGGCGGCTGACCCTGAATTGCTGGCGCAGCAGATTGTCGAAATCGGCCTTTCGGTGCGGCAGGCTGAAGAGCGTGCCAAAGGTGTGACGCCGGACGAAAGAAACGACACGGTGACGACGGTGGTTTCGCTGCCCAAGCAGCGGCCACAGGGGCTACGTCGCAGCGGCAGCGAAAAAAGCGACGACGTGCAGCAGCTCGAAAATATGCTGGCCGATTCGCTCGGGTTGCGCGTCAGCATCGACACGCGCGGCGCGCAGGCGGGCGAGGTGATTATCAGCTACGATTCGCTGTCGCAACTCGATGAAATCCTCCGTCGCCTCGGCGGTGGAATGTAGCGGCGACAGCCATGCGCGAAGATGGCCGTTCCTAAAAACCGGCGGGGGCGGGGGAAATGACCCGCAGGCTGCGGCCATGCACTTCCATCACCGCAAGGCCGCGCTGTACCAGCCCGTTGGCGCGCAGGCGGAAAATGCCGTTGGTCGGCCCGGAAAACCCTGCCTTCTGGGTCAGGGTGGCGGCATCGAAAGGACGGCCCGAAGTGGCGAGGGTGACGGCGAGCGCTACCGCATCGTAGGCGAGGCTGGCAATACGCGGTGCCGTGTAGCCATAGGTTTCCCGGAAGCGGCGGTCGAAGGCGCCGGTGAGTTCGGGCGGGCTTGACGCCACCCATGCTTTGTCGAGCGCAACCCGTTGCAGCAGCTCGGCATCGTCCCACAGGCCCGTCCCGAGAAATTGCATGCTGCCCGGGGTGACGCCGCGCGCACTCAGCCCGCGCAGGAGAGTGTCGAGCGCCGGGCCGCCTTCGGGAATCAGGAGCGCATCGAAAGCAGGGGCAGTTCCCGGCGGCATCAGGCGATTGAGCGCACCTTCAATATCGGCACCCTGAGGCAGGTAGGTCGCCTCGGCGGCCAGTTCGAACCCCTGATGCCGGGCGGCATTGCGCGCGGCGGTGAGCACGATGTTGCCTAACGCGTCGCCCGGCGCCAGTACCGCAATACGCGGTTTACCGGCGGCGATGGCATAACTGACCACGCGCTCGGCCTGTTCGGCCGGGGAAAATCCGAACATGTAGGTGCCGGGGCTGGCCTGGGTGCGGGTGTTGGAGAGGCTGAGCACGCTGATGTCTTTCGCCCGTGCGCGCGGGGCGGCGGCGCTGGTCGCTTCAGCAAATAACGGCCCGATGATGAACGCGGCACCGTCGGCAAGGGCGTGCTCCATTGCCTCGGCGGCCTGCTGCGGCGTGTCGCCCGTATCGCGCGGCAACAGCTCGACACGCACGCCCTGCTGGCGCGCGGAGAGGCGGGTGTATTTATCGAACAACGAGACGGCAGCGGCGTCGCGCAGGGCGCGGCCCAGTTCGGCCTCGCGGCCGGTGAGGGGCACCAGCAGTCCGATGCGCACGGTTTTTTGCGGGGTGGCGGTGGCGCTGTCGGCCGTGGCGATGGCGCGTGCGCTGTTGGAAGGTGGCGGGGTCACAACAGGGCGCGACAGAACCGGCCCGCGATGGATGCCGGGTGCGGGCGCGGGTGGTGCCATGCAGCCGCCGAGCAGGGCCGCCGTCAGCAGGCAGGGCAGGGCGTATTTCCAAAAACGCTCGCGATTCATCATCGGTGCCTCTATGACGGTGGATACCACAGCAGGGTCGCAATCTATGTCTTCTAGCAAAAGTAACGAACAAAGCCAACCGCGTCGCGGAGAATTATTTCTGGTGGCTACCCCGATTGGCAATCGGAAGGATATTACCCTGCGTGCGCTCGAAGTGCTGGGCAGTGTCGATCGCATCGCCTGCGAGGATACGCGGGTCAGCGGCGGCCTGCTGGCGCATTATGGCATCAAGGTGCCGCTTCTGGCCTGCCATGCGCATAACGAGGCATCCGCGACGGCGACGCTGCTGGCGCAGTTGCAGGAAGGCGCGCGCATTGCCCTGATCAGCGACGCCGGGACACCGCTGCTTTCCGACCCGGGTGCGCGGCTGGTGCGCGCCGCGATTGCCGCCGGCATCCGGGTGACGCCGATTCCCGGGGCGAGCGCGTTGCTTAGCGCGATCAGCATCGCCGGGCTGCCCGCCGACCAGTTTTTTTATGCCGGGTTCCTGCCGAACAAAGCCGGGGCGCGGCGCGATGCCATCCACGCGCTGGCCACGCTACCGGCGACGCTGGTGTTTTACGAAGCGCCGCACCGCCTCGCCGACACGCTTTCGGCCCTGCACCGGCAACTGGGCAACCGCGCGGCGGCGGTCGCACGCGAATTGACCAAGCTGTACGAAGAATGCGTGCGCGGCTCCCTCGAAGAAATTATCGCCCATTTTGCCGCCCACCCGCCGCGCGGCGAATGCGTGATTGTGGTGGCCGGTGCCGCCCCCGCCTGCGGATTCGATGACGCCGCGCTTGATGTCGCGTTGCGCGCGGCGATGACGCAGGGCAGTCTGAAAGAGGCGGTCGCCGAAGTCAGCCGGCAGGCGGGCCGCCCCCGGCGCGAAGTCTATGCGCGGGCGTTGCAGCTTAAGGATGCGCCATGAATCACACCCGGCGGCAACAACGGCGACGGCGCACCCACCGCCGGGGCCTGCGCGCGGAATATGCGGCGGCGCTGTGGTTACAACTGAAGGGCTACCGCCTGCTTGCCCGGCGCTACAAAACCCCGGTGGGGGAAATTGATCTCATCATGCGCCGGGGCCGCACCCTGGCCATCATCGAGGTGAAGGCGCGCCCGACCCATGCTGCCGCTGCCGCTGCCATCCATGCCGAAAACCAGTCGCGTGTGGTGCGCGCAGCACAATATTTCCTTGTCAGCCATTCCGGGTATGCGGATTTTGAGGTTCGGTTCGACGCGGTGCTTATCGCATGGTATAGCTGGCCGAAGCATGTGCCCCATGCGTTTTCCTTACCTGCCTGATGTTGGAGATTCTATGCGTTACCCTGTGCTTTTTCCCTTGACCTGCCTGCTGCTGCTTGGCGGCTGCGGCGCCGTCCTGCTTTCGGCTGGAACCAATACCGGGGTGGCGGTGGCACAGAATCGCTCGATTGGCCGCACGGTTGATGACAACGTGATTTATGGCGATTTGACGGCGCGGTTTGTCGAGGTTGAAGAAACCGAACTGCTCGGCCATGTGACGTTCAACGTGCGTTTCGGGCGGGTTATGCTCACCGGGACAGTGAAAAACGAAGAACAGGCGCACAAAGCCGTGGCGCTGGCGTGGAAGGCCAAAGGGGTCGAGGAAATTATCAACGAGCTGGTGGTTGATCCCGAGGCGGGCTTTTTCGACAAGGCCAACGACATGTTAATCAAGCGCAACCTCGAAAGCCGCCTGTTCATTACCAAGGGCGTCTGGGTCATCAACTACTCGATGGATGTGCAGAACGGCACGGCTTACCTGATTGGCCGGGTGAAAGACAAAGCCGAGCTTGACCTCGCGCTCACCATTGCCCGCACCACGCGCGGCGTGAAGCGCGTCATCAGCCATTTGCAGATGAATACGGAGGTCGAACACCCGACGCAGGATAGTTCCGCCGTGCCGAATGCTGCTGCGTCGCCCGCGCCCGCGCCGTCAGTTGCCCCGGGGGCGGCGGCGGGTCGCACCCCACCGCAAGGCGAGGTTTATACCGGGCCGGTCTATGGCAGCGGTTCGATTTCGAGCGCGCCGATTGCCGCGCCGGCGGGGCAGTAACCGCGTGAAAATCGCCGTCCAGATGGATCACCCGTCGCGGCTTAAGCCGGCGAGCGACACCAGCTTCATGCTGATCGAAGAGGCGCAGGCGCGCGGCCACGCCGTGTTTTTCTACGAAGCGGCGCAGCTCAGTTGGGTCAACGGCGAACTGCGCGCGCCGCTGGCGCCCATCCGTCTTGACTTCGCGGCGGATACGGTCTGGACGCTCGGCGCGGCGCAGGCGACCGCGCTGCACGGAATGGACGTGGTGCTGATGCGGCAGGACCCGCCGTTCGACATGGCGTATATCACCGCGACCCACCTGCTCGAACGGCTGGCGGGCGACGTGCGGGTGTGGAACGACCCTGCCGGGGTGCGTGGTGCGCCGGAAAAACTCTCGGTGCTGGGTTTTGCGGCGTTCATGCCGCCCACCCTCATCAGCCGCGACCCGGCGGAAATCGCGGCGTTTGCCGCTGCCCACGAAGCGATTGTCGCCAAGCCGCTTTACGGTTTCGGCGGGCGCAGCGTGTTCAAGCTGGCGCGCGGCGACCGCAACCTCGAAACCCTGCTCGAACAATGGAGCGAATCCTCGCGCGAGCCGCTGATGTGGCAGCAATTCCGCCCCGAAGTGCGCGATGCCGATACGCGCGTGCTGTTGATCAACGGAGAGGTGAAAGCGGCGTTTGGCCGCACGCCCGAGGGCGGCTCTATCCGCGCCAATATGCGCGTGGGCGGGCAGGCGGTGGCCCGCGAACTGACGGCGCGGCAACAGACCATCTGTGATGCGCTCGGCCCGTTCCTGAAAACGCAGGGGCTGATGCTGGCGGGAATCGACCTCATCGGTGATTACCTGACGGAAATCAACGTCACCTCGCCCACCGGCCTGCGCGCCGCGCAGAAGCTCTACGGCATCAACCTCGCCGCCCATTTCTGGGATGCCGTCTAGCCCGTTGCCGCGCTGCACAATGCTTTTTACTTCCCCTTTGCTGTCAAGTTGCTATTGAGCAGACAGCTTCAAAAACAAGGACAGTTATGGCACCGAATTACTCCTCGCTGCACGCGCAGTTATTGGCAAAAATCCTTGCGGCGTTACCGAAAACGACGGCGAAAAAGACGCGCGAATTTGTGCAGAAATTTTACGCGCTCTCGACCATTCATGACCTCGAGGAGGTCAGCCCCGAACGCGCTGCCGCCATCGCGCTCGTCTGTGAAAAATTTTATGCTGCCCGTCCGAAGGCCGGGCCAAAAATCCAGATTGCCGCCTGTAAGGTCGAGGAGGCGGGGAACGCCGTGGGCCGCACACAAATTATTGTGCTCAACGACGACATGCCGTTTCTGGTGGATTCGCTTTCAGCGCTGTTTTCCTCGCTCGGGTTGTCGGTTCACCGGGTGCTGCACCCGATCTTCACTAGCGCGCGCGACCGCAAAGGCGACCTTGTATCCGGCGCTAAAAACGCCAAACGCGAATCGCTGATTTATGTCGAATTATCGCCGTTGCCGGCGGAGTTTAGCACGCAGGAACTGAATCGGCAGGTGGCGCAGGCGTTGCGGCATGTGGCGGCGGCGGTTGCGGACTGGGCGAGCATGCGCGACCGCGTGCTGGTGCTGGCTGAACAGTTCACCGGCAGCAAAGCGGGCCTCAGTCAGGCGGAATCGGCAGAGATACGCGATTTGCTGCTCTGGCTTGCGGGCAACCATTTTGTGTTCCTTGGCCTTGCGGATTACCGTCTTAAGGGCGGGAAATTCATCCATGATGCGGCGACGGCGCTGGGCATTTACCGCCTCGATGCGCGCGACGAGCGGGCCATCGAACGCGCGACGACGGCGACCACGCAAGAAGCGCTCAGCGTTCTTAAGGCCTCGGAATCGTCGCTGGTACACCGCCACACGCCGATGGATCTGGTAATCCTCAGACGTTTCGATGCGAAAGGCAAATGTATCGGCGAAACCCGTATGATCGGCCTGTTCACCTCGACCGTCTATTACCGCGAAACGCAGAACATTCCATTTATCCGCCGCAAAGCCGCACGGGTGATTGCGCGCGCCGGATTCGACCCGCAGGGGCATTCCGGCAAAACGCTTAAGACCATCCTCGAATTCATGCCGCGCGACGAGCTGTTCCAGATGGATGAAGACCGGCTCTTCCAGACCGCGATGGGGATTGTCTCGCTCGATGCCAAACCGCAGGTGAAGCTGTTCATGCGCCCCGATCCGTTCGCGCGGTTCGTCAGCTCGATGGTGTATGTTCCGCGCGAGCGCTTCTCGACCGATTTGCGCACGGAAATCCTGCGCATTGTCGAGCAGGCCTGCGGCGGGCGCACCAGCAGTTTCTATACGCAACTGACCGACTCGCCGCTGGCGCGACTGCATATCCTCACCGAAACGACGCCCGCCGCCCTGGCGAAAGTGGATGAGGCGGCGCTTGAACGCCACATCGCCGAACGGGCCAATATCTGGGCTGACAGCCTGCGCGACGCGATGGTTGCCCGTTACCGCAACGGCGACGGCGAAGCGCTGGCGCAAAGTTTCGCCGATGCGTTCCCGCCCGCCTATACCAACAGCCACAGCGCGGCGACCGCCGCCGGCGACATCGACCGCGTGCTTGAATGCCTGCGCGGCGACGGGATTGCTTTGGCGCTGTCATGCGCGCCGGATCATTACCTGCACCTGAAATGCTTCACCCGGGATTTGCATTCGGAATTGTCGGCGATTATCCCGCTGCTTGAACATATGGGCTGCACGGTGATGGATGCCACTCCGTATGTCATTACGCCGCATGCGCCGCTTGCGCCGGTGCTGTTGCGCAATTTTACCTTGCGCATTGCCGGGCTGGAACAGTTGAACCTCGCCGAACATCAGGCACGCATCGAAGCGGCGATGGGCGATATTTGGCGCGGTACGGTCGATAATGACGCGCTCAATGCGCTGGTATTCTCGGCGGGTCTATCGGCGCGCGATGTGTCGATTCTGCGCGCTTACAGCCGCTATCTGCAGCAGCTCAATTTCCACTACAGCCAGCAATTAATCGCGGCGGCGCTGGGCACCCATGCCGGGCTGGCACGCACGCTGGTGGCGATGTTCCATGCGCGTTTCGACCCCGCATGTAAAGACCGCGCGGCGGTGTTCGACCGCCTGAGCGTCGAACTGGAGGCCGCGCTTGAAGTGGTCACCAACCTTGGCGAAGACCGCATTATCCGTCGCATCGCTGCCTTAATCGCCGCCTCGCTGCGCACCAATTTTTACCAGCAGGAAAACGGTGCGCCCAAGGCGTATCTGTCGATTAAGTTCCGCTCGTCGCTGATTCCCGAGATGCCGCTGCCGGTGCCGTATGCCGAGATTTTTGTCACCAGCATGCGGGTCGAAGGCATCCACCTGCGCGGCGGTGCGGTGGCGCGCGGCGGCCTGCGCTGGAGCGATCGGCCCGAAGATTTCCGCACCGAAGTGCTGGGGCTGGTCAAGGCGCAGATGGTGAAAAACGCCGTCATCGTGCCGCAGGGGGCGAAGGGCGGATTTATCCTGCGCAAAGTGCCTGCCGAGCGCGAGGCGCTACAGGCCGAGGGCATTGCCTGCTACAGGATTTTCCTGCACGGTCTGCTCGACCTTACCGATAACATCGTGAACGGCAAATTGGTGCCGCCGACGGATGTGGTGCGCCACGACGACGACGACCCCTACCTCGTGGTTGCCGCCGATAAAGGCACCGCGACGTTCTCCGACATCGCCAACGGCATTTCCGCCGAATACGGCTTCTGGCTCGGCGATGCGTTCGCCTCGGGTGGCTCGGTGGGTTATGACCACAAGGCGATGGCGATTACCGCACGCGGCGGCTGGGTGGCGGTTGAGCGCCATTTCCGCGAAATGGGCAAAGACATCGGTCAGGAGACTTTCACCGCGATTGGCATCGGCGACATGTCGGGCGATGTCTTTGGCAACGGTGCCCTGCTGAGCAAGAACATGCGGCTGGTGGCGGCGTTCAACCACCGCCATATTTTCATCGACCCGACGCCCGACGCCGCGACCAGTTATGTCGAGCGGGCGCGGCTGTTCGCGCTGCCGCGTTCGGGCTGGAACGATTACAATGCCACGCTCATCAGCAAGGGCGGCGGGGTGTTCGAGCGTTCGGCCAAGTCGATTGCACTGACGGCGGAAATGCGCGCTGCCCTTGGGGTGGACGTCAAATCCGCCACGCCCGACGAGCTGATCCGCAGCATTCTCAAGGCGCCGGTTGAGCTGTTATGGAACGGCGGCATCGGCACCTATGTCAAGGCGGCAACGGAAACGCACGAGCAGGTCGGTGACCGGGGTAACAACAACGTGCGCATTGACGGCCACGAGCTGCGCTGCGCCATTGTGGGCGAGGGCGGCAATCTCGGCTTCACCCAGCGCGGGCGGATTGAATATGCGCGCAAAGGCGGACGCATCAATACCGACGCTATCGACAATTCCGGCGGGGTGGATTGCTCCGACCACGAGGTCAATATCAAGATTGCGTTCGGGGCGGCGATGGCGGCCAAACGCATCACCATGAAAGCGCGCGACGGGGTGCTGAAAAAAATGACGGAAGAAGTCGCCGAGCTGGTGCTGGTCGATAACCGCCTGCAGACACAGGCGATCTCGATTGCACAGGGGCAGGGCGTCAGCCTGCTTGAGCCAGCCAGCCAGCTGATGATGCAGTTGGAGAGCGAAAATTTCCTCAACCGTGCGGTGGAATACCTGCCCGATAGCAAGCAGCTGGCTGAGTTGCGCAGCACCAAACAGGGGCTGACGCGCCCGGAAATCGCGGTGCTGCTGGCCTATGCCAAAATGGCGTTTTACCGCGACCTGACCGAATCGCCATTGCTCGATGCGCCGTATTTCGAGGCCGATCTGCTGCGCTATTTCCCCAAAGCCATGCAGAAGGATTACAGCGTCGATATCAAGGCGCACCGGTTGCGCCGCCCCATCGTCGCGACGATGATTACCAATTCAATTATCAACCGTACCGGCTTTGCCATGGCGTCGTCGCTGATGCGCGCGACCGGCCTGTCGGCGGCGGATGTGGCGCAGGCCTATATCGCTACCCGCGATGCGTTCGGCTTGCGCGATGTGTGGCGTGATATTGAGGCGCTGGGCGGCGGTGTCCCGGCCAGCGTGCAATCGCAGTTATTTGTGCTCGTCAATCAGTTCATCGAGCATAGCTGCCGTTGGTTCCTGCAACATGTGCCTCAGCCGATGGTGATGGACGAGGTGATGGCGCGTTATGCCCCGGCGGTCGCGCAGATTGTGCGCGATGCGCAAAACATGATGAGTGAAAGCGCCCGGCGCGCCTTCGCCCAGACGGTCGAGCGGTTGCAGGCGCTGCAGGTGCCCGAAGCCCTCGCCCAGCGCATGGCGATGCTCGATATCCTGACGGCGGCGTGCGATATTGTCGATGCCGCGCGTGAAAGCAAATTGCCGCTGGCCAATGTCGGGCGCGTCTATTTCGAGCTGGGGGCGGTGTTGAAGCTGGGCTGGCTGCGGGCCAGCGCGCAGGATCTGCCCGCCGAGAATTACTGGCAGCAGCTGGCGGTGAAGTCGCTGGCGGTCGAGTTCTATCAGGCGCAACGACGGCTGACGCTGGTCACGCTGGCGCATTACGGCAAGCAGGCGGATGCCGCCGCCGCCTGGCTCGATGCGCATCGCGGCGCCCTTGCCCGTTACGATGCGTTTATTGCCGATTTGCGCGCGCAGGCGACGTTCGATTACCCGATGCTGATTGTCGCCCTCCGGCAGGTGCAGGCGATTACGAGCCTTTAGGCGCGGTTGGGGGAGGGAAGGCGACATCCCGCATGACAAGCGGCGCCCGGCCCGCTAAGTTGTGGCCATGATGACGGCTTACATTCTGGTGCTATGCTTTTCGACCTGGCTGGTAGTTTACGGCCTGACGCAGCTGGCGCAACGCCTGACGCGGCGATGGGGCGCCGCGCCGCTGCTACTGGCGGCACCCGGTATCGTGCTGCCGCTGCTTGGCTTCCTGACAGTGGTGGCCGCCGCACCGGCCATGCTGGTGGCGGCGACGCTGGTACTCTTTTCGGAATTATTTTTTGCGCGGCGCCACTACCGGGGGCCGACGCCCTTGCGCACCGGGGCATTGTTGCTGGCGGCCCTGCTCGCGGTTTCAACCCAGAGCTTCCCGCCGGGGCTGTTGCCCGCCCCCGCCTGGCAGGCGCTGGCGCTGGCAGCGCTGGCCGGGATGCTGTGGCTGGCGAAATATATCCCCACCCCCCTTGAGCCAGCGAGCGGCGGGTTTCTTCTCGTGTTGCTGCCGCTGCTGCTGACACCGCTGGTGTTTGGCGCGCCCGCTTTCGTCGCACTCGACAGTGCGCTGGTGGCCAGCAGCCTGCTGGCGGCACTGATGGCGGCGTCGGGCAATATGGCAGTGGCGGCATTACGCGCACCGCTGGCGCTGATCACCGGCTGGCTGATGCTGGCGGCGGCGACGCACGGGGCGTGGGCCGGGGCGTTGCTCAGCCTGTTGATTTATGGTGCACTGGTGGTCTATGGGCACAGGAACGAAGCAAAAAACACGGAGCGGTATGCGCTATAGAATTTCACAAAATGTTCTGGCGGTGCTGCATGATGCACTGATGGCGGGAGTGAGTTTTGTGCTGGCGCTGTATCTGCGTCTGGGCGGGCGCACGCTTGCCTATGCCGAGTCGTTTCTGTTTGAGGGGCTGGTCGCCTTCACCGGCACGCTGTTGGTGACGCTGCTCTATTACCGCACCTACCGCCATGTCTGGCGCTACACGGCGCTCAACGATCTGGTGACCCTCGCCAAGGCGGGCACGCTGGCGCTGCTGGTGTTTTATGTCGGCATGTTCGGCCTGACGCGCCTGGAGGGGATGCCGCGCTCGGTGCCGTTTATTCACTGGATGACGCTGATGCTGTGCCTGATGGCGGGGCGGGTGCTGTGGCGACTGGCTCATGACCGCGCCCTGATCGACCGGCTGATGGGGCGCGGCAGCCGCCGCATTCCGGTGCTGCTGGTCGGCGCCGGGCCGCAGGCGGAGATGTTCATTCGCGAGTCCGAACGCAGCGTCGATTTTCCTTACCTGCCGGTTGGGCTGGTCGATGATGACCGCCGTCAGCATGGCCGCGAAATCCACCATGTGCGGGTGTATGGCGGCCTTGCCGAAACCAGCTATATTCTGAAAAAGCTGGCGCAGAAAGGCAAGGTGGTCGAGCGCATTATTCTCACCGATCCGGGGCTGAAGGCGCAGGTTTACAAGAACCTGCTGGCGGTTGCCGAAGCGGCCGGTATCACCCTTGCGCGACTGCCGTCGCTTTCGGAATTGAAGGCGGGCGACCGCGTGTATGACATCCGTCCGGTGGCGGTGGAGGATATTCTTGGCCGGCCGCAAACGCAGCTCGATCGCCCGGCGATGCAAGCGTTTGTGCAAGGCAAGCGGGTGCTGGTGACGGGGGCGGGTGGCTCCATCGGCAGCGAGCTGGTGCGCCAGATTGCTGCCAGCGCGCCGTTAGAAATCCTCCTGTTTGACATCAGCGAATACCAGCTTTACCTCATCGATCAGGAGCTGGGGCAGGACATGCCGCAGCTGCCGCGCCGGGCGATTATCGGCGATGTGCGCGACGGCGACCAGCTGGCGCAGGTTTTTGCCGATTTCAAGCCCGAGCTGGTGTTCCACGCCGCCGCCATCAAGCATGTGCCGCTGTCGGAGATAAACCCCGATCAGGCCGTGCTGACCAATATCCTCGGCAGCAAACAGGTGGCGGATGCGTGCGTGGCCCACCGGGTGGCGGCGATGGTGCAGATTTCGACCGACAAGGCAGTCAACCCGCTGAGCGTGATGGGCGCGAGCAAGCGCGCCGCGGAAATCTACGGGCAGATGCTGGCGCATGACGGCGCGCCGACCCGCTTCACCACGGTGCGGTTTGGCAACGTCCTCAACTCGACGGGGTCGGTGGTGCCGCTGTTTCAGAAACAGATTGCGCGCGGCGGCCCGGTCACGGTGACGCACAAGGATATGGTGCGCTATTTCATGAGCATTTCCGAAGCGGTGCAGCTGGTGTTGCAGGCGGCGGTGCTGGGCGAAACGACCGACGACCGCGCACCGATTTTCGTGCTTGATATGGGCGAGCCGGTGCGCATCGAGGACCTCGCCTGCCAGATGATTCGCCTCGCCGGATTGCGGCCCTACGAAGATATTGCGATTGCTTTTACGGGCTTGCGTCCCGGCGAAAAACTGTTCGAGGAACTGTTCCATGACGGCGAAAACCTGATGGAAACGACGCATGCCGCCATTCGCCTGGCGCGCGCCCGCATGCCCGACCGCCTCGCCATTCTGGCGGCGCTGGGCGATATTATCCATGCGGCGCGCGCGGGCGACAAGGCCTCGCTGCGACGGTTGCTGCAGCGTCTGGTGACCGATTACCGGCCCGACGCGGCGGCGGCCTGAGGCACCGATGCGAGAGAGCTTCACCCCACGATAAGGAAAAACCATGATTCGCCGTGCATTGATTTCCGTTTCCGATAAAACCGGCCTGCTGCCGTTCGCGCAGTTTCTGGTGGCGCAGGGGGTGGAGCTGCTTTCCACCGGCGGCACCGCCGAACTCCTGCGGCAGCAGGGTATCCCGGTGCGCGATGTCAGCGCAGTGACGGAGTTCCCCGAGATGATGGACGGGCGGTTGAAAACCCTGCATCCGCGTGTGCATGGCGGCTTGCTGGCGCGACGCGACGATGCGGCGCATATGGAGGCCGCGCAGGCGCACGGCATCGGCATGATCGATTTGCTGGTGGTCAACCTCTACCCGTTCGAGGCGACGCTGAACCAGACGGCAGAGTATGACCATCTGGTCGAGAATATCGATATCGGCGGCCCGGCGATGATTCGCGCGGCGGCGAAAAACCATGCGAGCGTGACGGTGATTGTCGATGTCGCCGATTATGCGGCGGTGGAAACGCTGATGCGCGGCAACGCGAATGCCGTGCCACAGGCGGCGCGGCGGCGCTTTGCCGCCAAGGCCTTCGCCCGCTGTGCCGCTTATGATGCGCTGATATCGAGCTGGCTTTCGGGCGTGGTGGCGGGTGATGCCCCCGGCGCCGACGGGGGTTTTCCGGCCTACCTGCTGGATGCGGGCCTTGCCCAGACGCTGCGCTACGGCGAGAACCCGCATCAGGCGGCGGCGCTCTACCGGCGGCTCGATGCTAGGGGCGGCATCGCCAACGCCACCCAATTACAGGGCAAGGAGCTGAGCTACAACAACCTCGCCGATGCCGATGCGGCCTGGGCGATGGTGAGCGGGTTTGAAACGCCTGCCGCCGTGCTGATCAAACATGCCAACCCCTGCGGCGTAGCCAGTGCGGCGGATGCGACGCAGGCCTTTCTGGCGGCGCTGGCAGGCGACCCGGTAAGCGCCTTTGGCGGCATTCTGGCGGTCAACTGTGTGGTGGATGCGGCGCTGGTTGAAGCTATCGGCGGCCTGTTTCTTGAGGTGATTGCCGCTCCCGGGTTCACGCCCGACGCGCTGGCGGCGCTGGCGGCGAAAAAGAACCTGCGCCTGCTGCTGGCGACGCCTGAGACCCATGTCTCGCCGCTTTGCCACTGGCTGGTGCAGGCCATCGGCGGTGGCTATCTGGTGCAGCAGAAGGACGAACGCAGCGTCCCGGCGGCGGATTGGAAACAGGTGACCGGCGCACCGGCGGGCGCGGCGCAGATGCGCGATGCACAACTGGCGTGGCAGGTGGTGCAGCATGTGAAATCGAACGCGATTGTGCTGGTGAAAAACGGTGCGACCATCGGGGTAGGTGCCGGGCAGATGAGCCGGGTGGATGCCGTGCGCATCGCGGTTGAGAAAGCCCGCGCCCATGGGCATGACCCGCGCGGCGCCGTGCTGGCGTCGGATGCGTTTTTCCCGTTTGCTGATAATGTCGAACGGGCGGCGGAAGCGGGGATTTCGCTCATTATCCAGCCCGGTGGCTCGCTGCGTGACGCCGAGGTGATCGACGCCGCAAACGCACACGGCATCGCCATGCTGTTCACCGGCCAGCGGCATTTCAGGCATTGAGTAGCCGCCAATGGCCGATAGCCAGTCGCCGGTACTCCCCAAGCCTCACCGCTTGTCACCCCAACAGCGCCCTATCCCCACTTGTCACCCCGTCGAATGACGGGGTCTGTCTTGTTTGAAAAAGACGGCGTGACACGGGAGAGGGCTGGGGAGAGGGCCTGATCGACGAGGTTGTCCAAAAAAGAGAGGCTGACGACTTCCCCCGCGCCTAACGCCGCCCGAACAGCTTTTCGATATCGGCTTTGGCGAGGGCGACATAGGTCGGGCGGCCATGGTTGCACTGGCCGGAGAACGGGGTGGCCTCCATCTGCCGCAGCAGGGCGTTCATTTCGTTAAGATTCATTGGCCGCCCGGCGCGCACGGAACCGTGGCAGGCCATCGTGCTGAGGATGGCTTCGAGCGCATCGGCCAGTGCCAGCCCATCATCGTAAAAAGCGAGGTTGTCAGCCAGATCGCGCACGAGACCGGCGATGTCCGTATCCCCGAGCAGGGCGGGCACTTCACGCACCAGCACGCTGGCGTCGCCGAACCGTTCGAGCACGAGGCCAAGCTGCGCCCACTCTGCCGCGCGGCCCATCAGGCGGTCGGCCTGCGCATCGGTCAGCTCGACCGGTTCGGGCAGGAGCAGGAGCTGGCGCGGCACCCCGCCTGACGCCATCGCGGCCTTGAATGTCTCGTACATCAGGCGCTCGTGCGCGGCGTGCTGATCGACCAGCACCAGCCCGCCTTGCGTCTGGGCGACAATGTAGGTGTGGTGAAGCTGGGCCACCGCTGCGCCAAGTGGATACTCGGCCATCGCGGCGGGCGGCAGGGGCTGGTGGAGGGTGGCTTCGCTGCGGTGCTGCGGAGGTAAGTAGTCACGGCCCCAAAGTGGGGCGGTGGGTGCAGCAAATGCATGGCTGGAATAAGCCGTGTGTAGCCCTCCGGGCGAACCGCTCGCGGCAGGGGGCAGCGCAGCGTGGGGGACAAGGTCCCTCTCAATCAACCCATACTTAAACGCCGCCAGCGCCTGATCGGCTACGGTGGTGGCGGCGCGTTGCGCGGTGGTGCCGATGGCGGCGCGTACGGCGCTTAACATCAGCCCGCGCACCAGTTGGGCATCGCGGAAACGCACTTCGGATTTGGCGGGGTGGACGTTGACATCGACCTGCGTGCCGGGCAGCTCGATAAAGAGCACGGCGACGGGGTGGCGGTCACGCGCGAGGTAATCCTGGTAGGCGGCGCGGATGACGCCCAGCAGCAGCCGGTCGCGCACCGGGCGGCGGTTGACGAAAAGATACTGCGCCTGACTGGTGCTGCGGTGAAACGTCGGCAGGCCCGCAAAGCCGGTGACGCGAATGCCCTCGCGCTGCATTTCCACCGGCGCGGTGTTGGCGGCAAAGCCCGCCCCAAGGATTTTTTCGAGCCGGGCCGGGGCGGCGCTGATCCAGTCCATCGTCAAAGCGGGGAAGTCGCGCAGCAGGCGGCCCTCATGCGTCAGGCGGAAACGAATATCGGGATGGGCCATGGCGAGGCGTTCGAGAATGTCCACCACGGCGTTGATTTCGCTGCGCACGGATTTCAGGAATTTCAGCCGCGCGGGAATGGCGTAAAACAGGTCGCGCACTTCGATGAGGGTGCCGGTGCTTAAGGCCGCCGGCACGATGTCGCCGAGCACCCCCGCCTCGACGCTGAGGCTGAAGGCTTCCTCCGCCCCCTGCGCGCGGCTGCTGATGCGGGTGCGCGAGATGGAGCCGATCGCAGGCAGCGCCTCGCCACGAAACCCCATGAAATGGATGGCGAGCAAATCGTCGTCGGGCAGTTTGCTGGTGGCGTGGCGTTCGAGGGCGAGGGGCAGGTCGTGCGGCCCCATGCCGCGCCCGTTGTCGCGCACGCGGATGAGGCTGATGCCGCCCTGTTCGAGCGTCACCTCGATGTCGCTTGCCCCGGCATCGATGGCGTTTTCGACCAGCTCCTTGACCACCGATGCCGGGCGCTCGATGACTTCGCCTGCGGCAATCCGGTTGATGAGGGTCGCGGGCAGACGGCGGATGGTGGAAGCTGTGGCCATGGGTGCCTTAGGGGTGTGGCGGCAGGGAAGCGCCGGTTATTTCGCCGCCTGTGGGTCGGTATCGCCGCCGACCACCGCAAACAGGAAGCGCGATGGGGCCAGCAATTCCGCCGCTACGGCGTTGATATCGCGGCAGGAGACCTGCTTGAAAATCCCCTCGCGCTTTTCGAGGTAATCGCTGCCCAGATGATGGATGCGCATGCCGAGTAGGGCTTCACTCACCGCGCGGCTGCTGTCGAGTTTGCGGGCATAGGCGCTGATGACGTAGCTTTTGGCATCGGCGCATTCCTCCGAGGTGACGCCGCGTGCGTGCAGGTCGCCAAGGACGGCTTTTACCGCCGCGATTGCCTCCGGCGTCCGGGCGTTGCGGGTGGCGAGCGACCCGCTGAGCAGGGAAGCGCCGCGCTTAACGTCCAGATCGGTGTCGATGGAATAGACCAGCCCCTGCTGCTGGCGCACCTGCTCGCCCAGACGCGAGAGCAGGGCGTTGCCGCCGAGGATGTGATTGAGCAGGGTGGCGGCGTAAAAACGTGCGTCCTCGCGCGCGAAAGCAGGTGCGGCAAAGAGGATGGTCGTCTGCGGCACGGGCATGGGCTGGTGCAAGGTTTCCCCCGCGCCGAGCATGCGGGCCGGGGTGGCGGCGACGGCACCGGCGTCGTTGCCGGCGAGGGCATCCACCACCGGAGAAAGCATGGCGTCGAGCAGGCCGGCATCGACATCGCCCGCTGCGGCGATGAGGAGATTGCCGCGTGTGACATAGGTGCCAAGGTAGTTGCGCACGTCCTGCGCGTCGAGGGCGGCGACGCTCTCGGGTGTGCCGTAAGGGGCGTTGGCGTAGGGGTGGCCTTTGAAGGCATGCGCGTTAAGCAGCCGTTGCGCGCGGTAGCCGGGTTGTTCGTTAAGCCGGGCGATGAGCGAGGCAATGTCGGCCTTCATGCGCTGCTGGTCGGCATCGGCGAGGGTAGGCTGACCGAGGGCGAGGGCCAGCAGTTCGCCCGCCCGCACGGCGTGGTCGCGCAGGCAGTAGATGTGGATTTTCAGGCGGTCTTCATCAATCGAAGCGTCGATCTGGATGGCGTTTTCCTCGAGCGCGCGGCGGAAGGCGGCGCTATCGAGGTTGCCGGCGCCTTCGGTGAGCAGGGCGGCAGCAAAGGCGGCCCGTCCGGCTTTGCCCTCGGCATCGCTGGCGCTGCCGGCGCCTTCGAAACTGAGGATGACATCGACCACCGGCACGGTTTCGTTGCGGGCGTACCAGGCCTTGACCCCATGCCCAAGGCCGGTGGTTTCAACGCGTACGGCGGCCAGCGAGGGCGGTGCAAACAGCAGCGCCGCCAGCAACGGCAGGAATATCCGCCGCGCCGGGCGGTACGAAAGCAGGTCAGGGCGCATCGGTAGCCTCCATCAGCGGGGGGGCGGCAACAGGGGTGACCGGGGCGGGCAACAGGGTGCCGGTGACCCCGCCGTCAGGGGTGATGAGCGCCCGGGCGGCGGCGAGCACGGCGGCATCGTCCACCGCTGCGACATTGTCGGCCCAATCGTAGAAAAACTGCTCATCCAGCCCGATGGCGTAAAGCCCGGCCATGACGTTGGCGAGGGACTCAAGCCCATCCTGCGCGAAAGTGATTTCGGCTGTCAGCAGGGTTTTAGCGCGGGCAATTGCCGCCGTGTCGGGCGGGGTGGCGAGCACCTGCGCGAGGGTGCGGTCGAGCGCCGCTTCGAGTTGCGGCAGGCTCACCCCGCTTGCCGGGATGGCATGGATGCGAAACAGACCGGGGCCGAGGCGGATGGGATCGTAATCGACGCGCACGCTGCTGGCCAGTTTCTGTTCGCGCACCAGTGCGGTGTAGAGCACGCTGGCATCGCCGCCGCCCAGATAGTGCGCAAAGACCGAAAGCGGCAGGGCCTGACCGGTGGCGCCGACCCGCACGCCCGGTGCCGCATATTGGCGCAACAGGCGTGGCTCGTTGACGCGCGCGTCGCGCATGTTACCGCGCCGGGTAAGCCGCGCCGGGGGGTCGTTTGGCCAGTTACGGGCGGCGACATCTCCGGCAGGCAGGCCGCCGTAATAGCGTTGGGCGAGGCGGCGCACTTCGCGGGCGGTGGTATCCCCTGCGACGAGCAGCACCATGTTACCGGGACGGTAATTGGCGGTGAAAAAGTCGCGCGCATCCTCGGCGGTGAAGCCAGCCATATCCTCGGCCCAGCCAATGACGGGCCGACGGTAGGGATGGTTGAGGAAGGTCAGCGCGTCGAGCTGTTCCTGCCATTGCGCCGCCGGGTTGGTATCGACACGCATGGCGCGCTCTTCGGTGATGATTTTCAGTTCGCGCGCGGCGCGGGGGGCATCGAAGGCGAGGTTGGCGAGGCGGTCGGCCTCCATGGTCATGACGCGCGCCAGATGTTTTTTATCCACGGTGGCGTAATAGAGGGTGTAGTCGCGGGTGGTAAAGGCGTTCTGCGCGCCGCCGACGCGGGCAATGGCGCGGTCATACGCCCCCTCGGGGAAATTTTCGGTGCCGGTGAACAGCAGATGTTCGAGGTAATGGGCAAGGCCCGATTTGCCCTGCGGATCATCGGCGCTGCCGGCTTTGACCACCAGCAGGTGGGTGACAATCGGGATGCGGTGGTTGGGCATGACGACCACGGTGAGGCCGTTGCTGAGGCTGAAGCGTTCGACCGGCACCAGAATGCGCATGTCGCGGGTGCGGGTGGTGCGCCCGCCGTAGAAATAAATCACCGCCGCCGCGGCGGCCAGCACAAGAACGAGGGGGATGAAATAGCGTTTCAGCATCAATGCCTATGGGGGTGCCTAGAAGATTCGGTCAATCAGCGAGCGTTTTTTGGGTTTTTCCTCGGGCACGGCGCCCTCGGTGACGGGTTTGCCTGCATCTTTGTTGCTGCGCAGGCGCTCGGCTTCTTTGGCGGCGTCAACGGTGGGTTCGTTTTTTTCCGCCCCGTTCAGTGCATCGACCAGCGAAGTGGCCGTGCTGGTGTCGGGCGGGGTGGCGGCATCTTCGGTCAGTTTGCTGCGGATGGATTCATCTGCCGTGGTGGCGCCTGCCCGTGTGAGCAGGCGGTTGGCGCCTTCGCTCAGCGTATCGTTGCGCAATACCGGGGCCACCGCCGTATCCGTCGCCGGGGCGTCGAGCGCCTCGGCGTCGCGGGTTTGGGTGGCGGGTTTGCCGGTCAGCAGCGCGCGGGCCTGTTCATCGGTCGCGATGCCACGCGGTGCTTCGCCCGGGCGCGGCGGGCGCAGGGTGAACTCGGGCGGTAGCGACAATGGCGGGCGCGAAACAACGGTAAACTCGTCCGGCGCGGGGCGGTTGAGGCCGAGCGTATTGCGTACGGCACCATCCTCGCAGGCGGCGAGCAGCAGCGGCAACAGGACAACGCAACGTTTCAACAGGGGATTCATGCGCAGCAACCTACACCTTCGGTTCAGAATTTCAAGGACGCGCTGGGTGTTGTACCGTGGAAAATAAAAGCAGGCCGACCCCGCTGACAATCGCCATATCGGCGACGTTGAACGCGGGCCAGCCCAGCGTGCCGATATGGAAGTAGAAGAAATCGGCGACCGCGCCAAAACGCAGACGGTCGAACGCGTTGCCGAGCGCGCCGCCAATCACCAGCGCATAGCCGAGGCGGGCGAAGCGATGGGGGCTGTGCAGGCACAGCCGCACCAGCAGGGCGGAAATCAGCAGAGCGGCGGCGGTGAGCAGGGACGGCATCCACGATGCGCTATGCGCGAACATGCTGAAACTGACGCCGGTATTCCAGGCCATCAGCAGGGCGAAATAGCGGGTGAGATGCATCGGCGCGTGGGCCGGGACATCGAGCACATGAATCAGCCAGTATTTGCTGCCCTGATCGATTAGGAATACGGTGAGGGCAACGGCCAGCAGTCCTTGCAGGCGGCGGCGACGCTGGGCAGGGGTGACGGGATTTTCAGACGGCATCGGCGGCTCTCTTTCAGGAGGTGGGCGCGTGGCGGGCAAGCAGGTCGCGCGCGGTGGCGCAGTCCTGGGCGATTTGTGCGGTGAGGGCGGCGAGATTTTCGAACTTCTGCTCGTCGCGAATCTTATGCACAAGCGAGATCGTCAGTTTTTCCCCGTATATTTCCTGCAGAGTATCAAAGAGATGTACCTCAAGGCTCGCCACACTATCCACAGTTACCGTCGGGCGAATGCCAAAATTAGCAACGCCCGCATAGGTTGCATTATCGGTATGGGCCTGTACCGCATAAACGCCGTAAGCGGGGGTGAGCAGGTCGGGCGGTAGCAGAATATTGGCCGTGGGAAAGCCGATGCTGCGTCCGCGCCCAGCGCCATGCACCACGCGCCCGCTGAGCCGGTATGGGTGGCCGAGCCATTGCGCGGCGCGGCCGACATCGCCCGCCGCCACCGCCGCGCGGATGGTGCTTGAAGAACAGATTTCGCCGTCAATCCGCACCGGCGGTACGGTGAGGATTTCAACGCCATGGGCCGCCCCCCAGGCTACGAGCGTGGCGCGATCACCCCGCCGCCCCGCGCCGAATGCGAAATTCTCGCCGGTGACGACGATTTTGGCGCCAAGCTGTCGGCCCAGCACCTGGTCGAGGAAAGTTTCGGCAGGCATGTCGGCAAAGGCGCGGGTAAAGCGCGGCATGGCGACGCGCGCCACCCCAAGCGCGCGCAGCCCGGCCAGTTTATCGGCCAGGCGTAGCAGCCGGAAGGGCGCGCTGGCCGGGGCGAAGAAGCGGCGCGGGTGCGGCTCGAAGGTGAGCACGCCGGGCACCAGCCCCCGTGCCGCCGCCGCCGCGTGCATGGTGTCAATCACTGCCTGATGCCCGCGATGCAGCCCGTCGAAATTGCCGATGGCGATCGCGGTCATGGCATCGGACAATGCGGGCAGGGAGCGGATGAGGTGCATGTTGCGTCGGCTCATGGAAGGTGGCATGGTGGACGCCTACTCTATAAGGGCGCGCGCGTTCATGTCACTCGTCAAATCCACCCTGACCATCGGTTTTTTCACCTTTCTTTCGCGCATCAGCGGCTTTGTGCGCGATGTGCTGATGGCCAACCTGCTCGGCGCGGGCATGCTGTCGGATGCGTTTTTTGTCGCTTTCAAGCTGCCCAATTTTTTCCGCCGCCTGTTTGCCGAAGGAGCCTTCAACGCGGCGTTTATCCCGAGTTTTTCAAGCATCCTCACCGGTGATGGCCGCGACGCTGCAATCAAATTCGCCGGTGAAGTGATGAGCGTGTTGCTACTGGTATTGCTGGTGCTCAACGCGGTGTTCATTGTCTTTATGCCGTGGATTGCGCCGCTGTTTGCGCCCGGCTTCACCGATACGCCGGAAAAATTCGACCTCACCGTCGCCCTTTCGCAAATCACGTTTCCCTATATCCTGTTTATTTCGTTGGTGTCGTTGCTGGGCGGTATTCTGAACTCCATGGGTAAATTTGCCGCCCCCGCCGCCAGCCCGATTCTGCTCAACCTGTGCATGATCGGCGGCATGCTCTGGCTCAGCAACCTCAGCCCGACCCCCGCGCATGCCCTCAGCTACGCGGTGTTTCTCGCCGGGATGGTGCAGCTTGGCTGGCTGGTGCTGGCCTGCCTGCGGGCGGATATGATGCCGCCGCTGATGCCGCCCCGCCTGACCGCGCGGGTAAAAACCATGCTGCTGCTGATGGCACCGGCGGCACTCGGTTCGGGCGTGCAGCAGCTTAATCTGCTGATTGATGTCATCATCGCCAGCCACATCCCGGGCGCGGTGTCGTACCTCTATTATGCCGACCGCATCACCGAATTGCCGATTGGCATGATTGGTGTCGCGGTGGGCACCGTGCTGCTGCCGATGTTGAGCAAGCAAATCCGCAGCGGCAACCTCGACGGCGCACGCACGAGCATGAACCGCGCGCTCGAACTGGTGCTGCTGTTCGGCCTGCCTGCCACCGCCGCGCTGCTGGTGATTGCCGAGCCGGTCATCCGCGTACTTTACCAGCACGGGGCGTTTACGCCCGAGGATATGCGCGCGGTGGTGCCGACCCTGATGGCATTCACCGTCGGATTACCGGCGTTTCTCGCGGTGAAAATTTTCGCGCCGGGGTTCTATGCCAACCACGATACGAAAACGCCGTTCAAGATTGCGTTGATCTGTGTTGCGGTGAATCTGTTTTTCAACCTCACCCTGAGCCGGGTTTTTGCGCAGGTGGGGATGGCGATGGCCACCAGCATCGCCGGGTGGGTGAATCTGGCGCTGATGGCGTGGATTCTCCACCGGCGCGGGGTCTTTGCGCCCGATGCACTCCTGAAAATCCGCCTGCTGAAAATGCTCGCTGCCAGCGCCTTCATGGCGGCAGCGCTTGCCCTCGCGCAGGGGCCGTTCATGGGCGAGGCCGGGCAGGGGATGGTGGCGAATGTCATCGGCCTGTCGGCGCTGATTGCCACCGGCATGGCGGTGTTTGGCATCGGCGTGCTGCTGTTCAAAGCCTATGAACCCGGCACGCTGGCGCAGTTGCGGCGGCGGTAGGCGCGCGGGGTCTTTCGCTCAGGCGAGCAGCAATATCGCGGCACCCAGCGCAATCCGATACCACGCGAACACGCCAAACCCGTGATTCTGTACGAAGCGCACCAGCCAGCGCACCACCAGCAGCGCCACGACGAACGATACCGCAAACCCGACCGCGATGAGGCCCAGCCCATCGGCACTGAGGGTGTCGCGGGCTTTGTAGAGATCGTAGGAAGTGGCGGCCAGCATGGTCGGGATGGCGAGAAAAAACGAAAACTCCGCCGCCGCTTTGCGCTCGACCTTCATCAGCAGCGCACCCATGATGGTCGCCCCCGAGCGCGAAACCCCCGGCACCATCGCTAGGCATTGCATAAAACCAATGGCGAGCGCGGTTTTTATGCCCATGTCTTCGGTGCGGGCGATGACCGCCACCGGTTTCATCCGCTCGATGACGAGGATGGCAATACCGCCGAGAATCAGCGCGACAGCGACAACGGTGGGATTGAAGAGGGCGGTTTTAATCAGGTCATGTGCGAAGAAGCCGATAATTGCCGCAGGCAGGAAGGCGAGCAGCACGTTGCGCACGAAATGCTGCGCGGAGGGCGCAAACGGATGCCGCAGCACGTCCCATAATTTCCGCCAGTAGAGCGCGACAATGGCAAGGATGGCACCGAGTTGGATGACCACCTCGAAGACGTGGCCGTCCGGCGCCCTGAAGTTCAGCAGATCGACAAAAAGAATCAGGTGCCCGGTCGAGGACACCGGCAAAAACTCCGTCATCCCCTCGACGATACCAAGAAAAGCGGCGTTAAAAAACTCCATGCCGGCGCGCTGCACCTAGTGCAGGTTGCTCCAGATGCGCTTTTTGACGAGGTAGAAGAAGAGCGTCATGATGCCCAGAAACAGCATGACATGGATGCCCATGCTCTTGCGCTGCTCCATTTCCGGTTCCGCCGCCCATTGCAGGAAGTTCACAATGTCATAGGCCTGCTGTTCGAGGGTGGCGGCGGTGCCGTCCTGGTAGGTGACGCTATCCTCGCGCAGCGGCGGCATCATCTTGATGATATGGCCGTCGAAATACGGGTTGTAGCTGGCCCCGGCGGGCAGGACGACATCTTCCGGCACCGGAGAACCGTAGCCGGTGAGCAGGGAATAAATGTAGTTCGCCCCGTCCTCACGCGCTTTGATGATCAGGCTCTGGTCGGGCGGCAGGGCGCCGTTATTGGCGGCGCGGCCTGCGTTATCGTTGGCGTAGGGGCTTGGGAGATAATCCGACGGCCGGCCGGGGCGCTCGAACATGTCGCCCGCGTCGTTCGGGCCGTCTTTTACTGTGTAGCTTGCAGCGAGCGATTTCACTTCCGCTGCCGAAAAACCAATCGCCTCAAGCTGGCGGAAGGAAACGCGCTTGAGGCCGTGGCAGGCCGAGCAGACTTCCTTATAGACCTGAAACCCGCGCTGGATAGACGGAGTATCGACCCGGCCAAAGACGCCGTCGAACGTCCAGTCCACGCGTTTGGGCGCCGCTTTGCTGCCCGAAGCAAAGGCGGGGGCTGCCATCAGGGCCAGCGCGACACACACGAAACGAAACGAAGTTTTCATGGGCAGGACTCCTAGCGGGCAGGTTTCTGGGTGACGCAGACCGCGATGGATTGCGGCAGCGGGCGCGTTTTCTCGATGCGGCCAAGAATGGGCATCACAATCAGGAAATGCGCGAAATAATAGACCGTGCAGACCAGCGACAGCAGCGGGAAGATGCCTTCGGGCGGTTGGCTGCCGCAATAGCCGAGCACCACCGCGTTGACCGCAAACAGCCAGAAGAACCACTGGTAAAGCGGGCGGTAATTGGCCGAGCGCACCGGACTGGTATCGAGCCAGGGCAGGGCGAACAGAATGCCGATTGAGCCAAACATCGCCAGCACCCCGCCAAGTTTCGAGGCGATAAAGCCGCCGCCAAAACCCATGATGGTCAGCAGGCCGCCCAGCACCAGCAGGGTGAGGGTGCTTGCGCCGCCCAGCCGCTTTTTCGGCAGGAAGGAGACCAGCACGCTACCGATTTTCGAGCCGCCAACCAGCGCCCGCATGAGATCACCCTGGCGCAGCGCGAAGGTGAGGCCGAGCAGGCCCATACCCGGAATCCAGAGCGGAATATCGAAAGTGATTGCGCGTAAAATGGCGTAAAACGGCAGGAAATACCATTCGGGCACGATATGTTTGGGCGTCACCAGCGGATCGGCGGGGATGTAGTTATCCGGGTGGCCGAGATAGTTCGGCGCGAAGAAAAGAAACGCCGCAAACACCAGGAAAAAGACGCCGAAACCGAAGAAATCCTTGCTGGTGTAATAGGGGTGGAACGGAATCTGATCCTGCGGGCCCTTGACGTCGATTCCCGTCGGGTTGCTGGAGCCATGCTGGTGCAGCGCCATCAGATGCACCATCACCACGCCGACCAGCACGAACGGCAGCAGGAAATGCAGTGCGAAAAAGCGGTTGAGCGTTGGGTTATCGACCGAAAAACCGCCCCACAGCCACGAAACAATGGAATCGCCGATAAGCGGGAAGGCCGAAAACAGGTTGGTAATCACCGTCGCCCCCCAGAAACTCATCTGCCCCCAGGGCAACACATAGCCCATGAAGGCGGTGGCCATCATGATGAGCAGGATAATGACGCCGATGAACCAGAGCAGCTCGCGCGGGCGTTTGTAGGAGCCGTAATAGAGGCCGCGGAAGAGGTGAATGAAGGTGACCATGAAGAACATCGAGGCGCCGACGGCGTGCATGTAACGCATCAGCCAGCCGTAATTGACGTTGCGCATGATATGCTCGACCGAATCGAAGGCCAGCGCAGTCGAGGCGGCGTAGTGCATGGCAAGGAAAATGCCGGTGAGAATCTGGGCGACAAGCATGATGCCCGCAATCGAGCCGAAATTCCAGAAATAGTTCAGGTTGCGCGGCGTCGGGTAGACGACCAGCGCGTTGCTGAGCATCGAAAAAATCGGCAAACGGTATTCAATCCAACCGATAACGCCGGGCTTTTCTTCCTGTGGTGCGTGGGCCATGGTTTAGTCTCCGTAGTGAATCAGACGCGCGGTTCTGATTGTAATGCTTATCCGATTTTGACTCTGGTATCCGATACGAATTCGTAAGGCGGGACAACCAGATTTTTGGGCGCCGGGCCTTTGCGAATGCGGCCTGCGGAATCGTAGTGCGAGCCGTGGCACGGGCAGAACCAGCCGTTATAATCGCCCTGACCGCCGCCCAGCGGCACGCAGCCCAGATGGGTGCAGACGCCGACCATAATCAGCCATTTTTCGTGGCCCTTTTTCACGCGCGCACCGTCGGTTTCCGGGTCGCGCAGCTCGGCAATATTGACGGCGTTGGCTTCGTCGATGTCTTTTGCCGTGCGGTGGCGGATAAATACCGGCTTGCCGCGCCAGACCACCTTGATTTCCTGACCTTCAGCAATGGCGCCGATGTCGATTTCGGTGCTGGCGAGTGCCAGGACGTCGGCGCTCGGGTTCATGCTATCGACAAACGGCCAGACAAGGGCAGCGGCGCCGACCGCCCCCATCGCCTGCGCGGTCAGCAGCAGGAAATCGCGGCGCGGGGCGCTGTCCACCGCAGGAACGGCGGCGTGGGAAGACGATGGTGGGTTGCTCATAAAACCTCGAAACGTATCGGCGCAGTGAGAGAGTTCATTTTGCAGCTACCCGTTGCACGAAAGCCTGTCAAGCCGCTAGCGGCAATCGGTCGCGCCGCGCCGGGGATGAAGCCCGCCGCGTGTGGCAATTATCACAAAGCCGAAAATAACCGCGCTGGCCAGACGGCGCGCCGCAGCCTATAGACAGCGCACCACCACGCCCCACGATGGCCCCGCGATGCTCAACCTTGTGCTTTACCAGCCCGACATTCCGCAAAATCTCGGCGCGATGCTGCGGCTATCGGCGTGCCTCGGGGCGACGGTTCATGTCGTCGAGCCGTGCGGCTTTCCGATGGATGCGGCTAAACTGCGGCGAGTGGGGATGGATTATATCCATAAGGTGCAGATGGTGCGCCATGTGAATTGGCAGGCGTTTCTTGATGCGCGTCAAGGCCGCCCCGGGCGGCTATTGCTACTCGAAACCGACGGCACGACGTGCTATACCGAGATGCAGTATGCCCCGGACGATTATGTGGTGCTGGGCAGCGAATCGGCGGGTACCCCGCGCGCGTTATATAAGCAGATGGACGCTACCCTCACCATCCCGATGCGTGAAGGCATGCGTTCCCTTAACCTGGCGATGAGCGCAGGCATACTGGTCGCCGAAGCCTGTCGGCAAAACGAATGGAGATGGTAATGCGTAGTCAAAATGCCCAACGAATGAGCGATGTCATGGAAATACCGGCGGTCGAATGGACGCTCGATGAAAAGAAAGCCACCGCCGCAGCGTGGTTTCGCAGCTTGCGCGATCAGATTTGCGGCGCGTTCGAGGCGATTGAAACCGATCTGACCGGCAGCGACGCACCGGCAGGCACCTTCACCCGCACCGCGTGGACGCGCGAAGGAGGGGGCAGCGGCGAAATGTCGCTGATGAAAGGCCGCGTGTTCGAGAAAGTCGGAGTCAATATCTCGACCGTGGAGGGCGAGTTTTCCGAGCAGTTCAGAAAAGAAATTCCCGGCGCGACGGAGAATCCGCGCTTCTGGGCGTCGGGCATTTCGCTGGTGGCGCATATGGCCTCGCCGCTGGTGCCCGCCGCGCATTTTAACACGCGCATGATTTGTGTCGGTGACGCGCCCGCGCGCCTGTGGTTCGGCGGCGGCGGGGATTTGAACCCGATGTTTGAAGTGGCCGAGGACACGGCCGATTTTCATGCCGCCTTCAAAGCGGCGTGCGACGAAGCGGATTCGGTGAGTCGGGCGAGCACAGCCATGAGCCCGCGAAGCGGCGCGAAGCAATCGCCGGAAGGCGATCGTGCGGAGCAGGCGCTATTTTATCCCGCCTTCAAAGACTGGTGCGACGAGTATTTCTTCATTCCCCACCGTAATGTCGCGCGCGGCGTCGGTGGCATTTTCTATGATTATTTCGGCCTCAATACCCTTGGGGGTGAACGCGCGCCCATCACTTCCGGTCAGTTCGGCAAAGGCGGGGTCGGCAAGGAAGCCACGGCGCGCGGCATGGAAGTGGCCGCGAACGCGGGGCTTGACTGGCAGCAAAGCTTTGCCTTCACGCAGGCGGTGGGGCGGGCGTTTGCCCATATTTACCCCGCGATTATCCGCCGCCATATGTTTGAGCCATGGACGCAGGAGCAGCGCCATCACCAACTGGTCAAGCGTGGACGCTATGCAGAGTATAATTTGCTTTATGATCGCGGCACACGCTTTGGCCTGATGACTGGCGGCAATGCCGAGGCTATCCTGATGTCGCTGCCGCCCGTGGCAATCTGGGAGTAGTTTTCCCGGCTTTGGGTCGGCCTCAAGGAGCAAGATGCGCTGGGGGCACGATGATGTATTGTGCCCCCACAGTGCCTGCCCCCACAGTGCCCCGCCGCGCGGCGGCTACTTCGTGCTCTTGGCGGCGCCAGTGATGTTGTTGCCGAGTTTTTGCGTATCGCGGCCCAGGCCCTCGACGGTTTCGCAGGCGGCCAGCAACGTGAGGGTGGCAGCAAGCAGCAGGATGGTGGTGCGCGTCATAAAAACTCCCTGAGAACGACAATGCACCTCTCATAGCGAAACGGAGGAATGCTGTAAATAGGGGGTGATAGATAAAATGGATGGTGCAGACAGAGTCAGTATTCATCGTCTGTTTGGAAGGTCGGAATTTCACGTATTAAGAATTCTTCAAACATCGGTACGGTAAATGCGGTATCCCCATGCGCCGGACTATAAATCATGCCTTTGTTAATTAATTGGCCCCTTAATGGCGCCACCTTTTCCACCGGCTTACCAAGCAATCTGGCGATTTCTCCCGAACGCTGAGGTTCGGTGCCAAGTTCAGCCAAGGCGCGCACATATTTTTTTTCTGTCGGGGTCAGGCGATCAAATCGAACACGAAAAAAACTTTCATCCAGACTGTGAACGGCAAGGATATTCGCCCGAAGCACGTCTTCCTCTGTAATGACAGAATGGTCGGCAACATTCCACGCATGCTTCCCCCACTCCTGAATAAAATAAGGGTAACCCTTGGTCTTGGCGTAGATTGCTTTCAATGCCTCGTCCGTGAATCGTACCCCCAATTGTTTAACGGGGGCTTGCAACGCAAAATTCGCATCCCGTTCTGTAAGCGCCCCCACTTGCGGGTAAGAAAACAGCCTTTCGGCATAAGATTTGGAATTACCCGCTTTAGCACGAAGTTGAGGCAATCCGGCACCAATCAGAATAAGCGGCAACGAGCGCTGTGAAACACGATGCACCGCCATAATCATGGCGCTTAACTCACGGTCATCTAAATATTGCAGCTCATCAATGATTATGGCGACGGCTGTTTTTCTATCTTTAGCGGCTTCGCCAATGGCAACAAACAAGGTGGACAGATCCGCCTCAAGATCTCCGCTGTCCGCTTCGCCGGTTTCGGCATCGGCATTCACATGAAACTCTAAATCACCGACGCGCAACTTCAAAGCGCCTACGAAACTTTTAAATACACGCAGCGCTCTCTTTGCTTTTTCGCTAATCATTTCGCCGCGATCCAGATCAAAAAGAATGCTCCGAAGCGGGGGAATCAACAGCTCAACCAGCAATTTTTTCTGTCGCCGCTCAACCGCCTCGATGAAGGCAATGCGGTATTCCGAATTTCTAGCCAACCTTTGGATTTCAGTCAACAAAACGGTCTTGCCGACACCCCGCAAGCCAACGAGCATCATGCTTTTTTCTGCCCGACCATTCTTAACGCGTTCGAGCGCTACCAAGGCGTCTTCCAGAATCGATTCGCGTCCCGCAAGTTCGGGCGGGGGGCTGCCTGCGCCGGGAGAAAAAGGGTTTGTGCTGCGCTCCATTTATAGAAACCTTATTAATCTTAGTCATCTTATCAAGACTCACGATAAGATGACTAAGATTAGCATAACTGTCAAGATGTGTTTCTCCTCCCCCGTCGTTCGATCCAGACCAGCAGTAGCAGGCCGGGCAGCGCCATCAGGCTGGCGATGGCAAAAAACACTTCCCAACCAACCGCTTCGGCCAGCGCGCCCGAGGGAGTCGATAGCCAGGTGCGGCCAAAGGCGGCGAGCGACGAAAGCAGGGCGTATTGTGTTGCAGTGTAGTTAAGGCGGCAGAGCGCGCTTAAATAGGCAATGAAGGCGGCGGTGCTCATCCCGCCCGTGAAGTTTTCAAGACTGATGCTGTAGGTAAGAAAATGGACATCCGCTCCAAGGCGCGCCTGCACCACCAGTAACAGGTTGGTGAGCATATGCATGAGGCCCGAAAGCAGCAGGGCGCGAAACATGCCCGCGCGCGCCACCAGCCAGCCACCCGCAAACGTTCCAAGCAATGTAGCCGCCAGCCCGTAGAGTTTTACCACTTTGGCGATGGCGGTTTTGCTGAAGCCAAGGTCGAGCAGGAAGGGGTTGAACATGACCCCCATAAACGCATCGCCGAGCTTATAGAGCACCACGAACGCCAGTACCTGCACCCAGAGGGGCCGCGTCATGAAATCGCGGAACGGGGCAACGACAAAGGCGCGGATGAACGGAGGAATTGCCCCCAATCCCCGCACCCCGGGGGATGTAGCTACCTGTGCGGCGGCGGCGCGTTCGTACATCCGCAAGGTGAGCAGGACAGATGATCCCATCAGCGCCGCCATCAGTAGGTAGGTGGTGCGCCACCCGACATGGTCGGCAAGGTAGAGCGCGCCCGCGCCCGACACCAGCATGCCGATGCGGTAGCCGAACGTCGCCCAGGCGGCGCCGCTTCCCTGTTCCTCTTTGGGCAGGCGTTCGACGCGGTAGGCGTCGATCAGCGTGTCTTGTGTGGCTGAAAGCGTGGCGATGCCGATGCCGACGAGCGCGGTCATCCAGGCATGGGCGGTGGGGTCGGTGAGGGCCATCGCGGCCAGCGCCAGCGCCAGCAGAGTCTGGATGACTAGCAGCCAGCTGCGCCGTCGCCCGAACCGTGCGGTGAGCCAAGGCAGGCGCAGCCCGTCGAGCAGCGGTGCCCAGAGGAATTTAAAGGCATAGGGGGTGGCAATGGCGGCGAACAGGCCAATGCCCGCGCGGGTGACTTGCGCATCCGCCAGCCAGGCGGTGAGGGTCGAGGCGGTGAGCGCCAGCGGCAGGCCGGAAAAGAATCCGAGCAGGCCAATCAGCAGAAAACGAAGCGGTGGAAACACATGCATCCCTACGGCCTAGCGGATTGCGTCCGGAGGGTGAAGTGTTAGTTGCACCCCCAGATTACCCCAGCAGATGCTCAATCACATGGTTAAGCAGCAATTGGCCACGGGCGGTGGGGCGCAGATGGGTGAGGCGTGCCGCCCCCTCCGACGATGACAGCAGCAGCCCTTGCGCCACCAGATGCGCCGCCCGTCCATCCGCCCAGAGGGTGGTGAGGTAGTGCGCCACATCGGGCCGCAGGCGGGAGAGATCGACGCCCTGCCGTGGCAGGCGCAGTCCCATGAGAAGCGCTTCCTCGGCGCGTTCGGCGGTGGTGAGGGTGAGATCTTCCTCGACCCCGTGCCCGATGCGGAGAGTCTGCTCCAGCCAGCGCTCGGGCGATTTTATGGCGCGGGTGGCGTGACGGGCATCGCCGATATCCACCCGACCATGCGCGCCCGGGCCGATACCGACATAGGAATCCCCCTGCCAGTAGGCAAGGTTGTGGCGGCTTTCCTGCCCTGCTGCTGCATGGTTGCTGATTTCATAGGCCGGCATGCCCGCCGCTTCCATCAGCGATTGGGTGCGGGTATAAAGCGCGGCAGCCAGCGAATCTTCGGGCAGGGTGAAGGACTTGCCAACATGGTAGGCATGATGAAAGGCGGTGTTTTCTTCGATCGTCAGTTGGTACAGTGAAAGATGGCCGCGTGCGTAGGACAAGGCTTCGCGCAGTTCGGCCTCCCACGCCTCGACGGTCTGACCCGGCAGCGCATAGATGAGGTCGAACGAATAGCGCGCAAAGTTGGCGGCGGCCAGCGCGATAGCGTGATGCGCCTCGCGCACCGAATGCTCGCGTCCGAGAAAGGCAAGAGATTCCGGTCTGAACGACTGCACGCCGAGCGACAGGCGATTAACGCCCGCTGCCGCCAGCGCCGCAAAATTATCCGCCTCGACCGAGGTCGGGTTGGCTTCGAGCGTGATTTCGCACTCGGCAGCAAGCCCCCAGAGCCTATCCGCCGCCGCGATAATCGCACCGGCCGTGGCAGGCGCCATCAGCGACGGCGTGCCGCCGCCAAAAAAGATGCTGGTAATGGTTTTATCAGGCATGCGCGCATGCCAGTAGCCCAGTTCGCGCAGCAATGCCGCCTGCCACGCTGCGTGATCCACCCCCTCGCGCACATGCGAGTTGAAATCGCAGTACGGGCATTTCTTTTTGCAAAATGGCCAATGCACATAAAGGGCGACGCCGGTGCGCAGCGGCGATGGGATGTCGCGCGCATTATCCTCTGCTTGGTTTTGTTGTCGTGGCATTATATACCCAAATTACGCATCACCAATTACGAGTCACGCAGTATGGCATTCGACGGGGCAGAGCAAGCCGCAATCATCGAGTTAATGCACGGCAAATATAACCAACTGCTGGCTATCGAGGGCGAATGGAGCATTCGCCTGCACGAGGGCGACTGGCGGCCACGTATCGAACATTTCCATGACGCGGTGCGGGCGCTGACCTCCGGGGAGGCCGATATTTATGCCAAAAACAGCCGCCTTTCGGTCGAGAACCTGACCTACGATTTGGGCCAGCTACGCCAAATTCAGGATAAACCGGTCGGCCTTATCAACCGCGCCACCGAGAAATCGGCGAGCACGGCGATGGTCAAACAAGGTGAGGCGGGCGCGAGCTTTGTAAAAATGCCGCCCGCCGCCGTCCGCCAGCAATTGCTCGGCCTCTACCGCGATTATATGGTGTTTTTTGCGGCGCTGTTCGCGCAGGTCGCCGACCTTAATTTTCAGACGCGCGTCGATACCATCGACAGTACGGTCACCGACCTTGACCAGGTCGAGCACATTATGACGCAACTGGCGGCGGGGAAAATCACGACGGCGCAGGCAATGGCCGAAATGATGCATGTCGAGCACGACGATCTGCGCGAGCGGATTCAGGCCATGCTGGCGAAAAAGAATCTCACCGCGCGCGAAAAACAGGAAGCGCTGGCGATGATCGCGCAGATCGAAAAAGGGCTGAACAACGAAAAGAAAAAGCTCGAACAGTCGCACCTGCACTATGTGACGGGGCAGCTCGCCGTCTATGAGGAAGCGAAAGAAACCATTAAGCGCCTTGGCCAACAGGGGCTGAACCTCGCCGGAAAATTTGTCGAAAATGCCATGCAGGCGGCGGGCAAGGGCAAGGGGCGCGGAGTTTAGGGCGCGACCCGATACACCAGCACTTTCGGTTTGCCATACTGGCGTTCGTCGATCAGTTCGGCGCCGTTAAGGGTGGGTACGTTCGCGCCACGTTCCTGCTCGGCGACGATGAGCGCATGGGGCGCGAGCCAGCCGCCGCGCCGGAGTGCTTCGTAAGCGGGGGCAAGCAGCGGCGTGGCGTAGGGCGCATCTATCAGCACGAGCGCAACGGCCTCGCGTGCCGGGGGCAGGCTCGCCGCATCGCCCTGAATGAAAAAACATTGCTGGGTGACGCCGCAATGCAGGGCGTTTTGCCGCGCCAGCGCGAGCGCGGTTTTATTTTTATCGACAAAGGTGGCAATCCGCGCGCCGCGCGACAACGCCTCAAGCCCGAGCGCACCGGTGCCGCAGCACAGGTCGAGCACCGGCTGGCCGACGATGTTTTCGCCCGCATACTGTCCGTGCATGAGCAGGTTGAAGATGGATTCGCGGGTGCGGTCTGAAGTCGGGCGGATAGAGGTGTCCTCGGGGGTGAGGAGCTTGCGGCCTTTGAATTGTCCGGCGATAATGCGCATCATTCCCTCGTACTCGCGAGGCCTTTAGGTCGCGACGATCCAGCGCAGCGCGTCTGCGCCGCAAGATTTTCTATGTGTCTGGATTGCCACGTCGCTTCGCTCTTCGCAATGACGAAATCTAGGCGACTCCCAACTTCTCCATCAATTCTTCGACATATGCGCGCGGCACCTCGGCGACTTCTCCGGGGGCGAGGTCATCGAGATGGAAGTTCCCATACTGGATGCGAATCAGGCGGCTGACAGGTATATCGAAATGCTCGAAAATGCGGCGGATTTCACGGTTTTTCCCCTCGTGCAAGGTGAGGGTCAGCCATTGGTTGCGCCCTTCTTTGGCGCGGTCGGGTACGGCGTCAATCGGCTGATAATGCACGCCGTCGATGGTCACACCGCGTTCAAGCTGCTGGTAATGGGTCTCCATCGGCGTGCCGCGAATACGCACGCGGTAGGTGCGTGCCTGCGCGCCCGAAGGCAGCTCCATGGCGCGGGCGAGGGCGCCGCTGGTGGTAAGCAGCAGCAGGCCTTCGCTATCGAGATCGAGCCGCCCAACGGAAATAACCCGGGGCAAATCGCGCGGTAAATGGTCGAACACGGTGGCGCGGCCTTCTTCGTCGCGGTGGCTGGTGACGAGCCCCGCAGGTTTGTGATAGACAAAAAGGCGCGGAATTGGCGCAGCACCCGCGATGCGTTTTCCATCGACGATGACGTCATCTCCCGCCCCAACCAGTGTCGCCGGGGTGGTGAGGGTTTCGCCGTTGACCATGACGCGACCCTCTTCGATCCAGCGTTCGGCCTCGCGGCGGGAGCATAGCCCGGCCGCCGCCATCATTTTTGCAATACGTTGCGGTTTCATTCTTTGGAGCGCCTGCGTTGTCGTTGTCGCCACTCGGTCGATTACGTAGCGCTGCTACGCGCACGCCCTCGCGCCACCAACTCCTAGCATTCATCTCCAAAGAATGAAACCGGAGCCTGTCCACCTTTTGGAGTGCCTGCGTTGTCGTTTAGCGTTGCCCATAAATCCTGGCGGCGGCGACAAAGGCGGCGAAGATTTTGTCGTCGGCGCGTGAGATGGAAAATTCAGGATGCCACTGCACGCCGAGGCAGAACGGATGCGCCGGATATTCGATACCCTCGATGACGCCGTCGCCTGCGCGGGCATTGACGATGACACCCTCGGCGGTTTTGCCAACGGCCTGATGGTGGGCGCTGTTGACGGCCAGCGTGGCGCTGCCGACGATGCCCGAAAGCAGCGTGCCCGCGACAATCGCCACCTCGTGCCCGGCCTCGTGGCGGGGGTTGGGCTGCTCGTGCGCGAGCGGGTGTTTCACGCTGTCGGGAATATGCTGGATGAGGCTGCCACCGAGGATGACGTTGAGCAACTGCTGGCCACCGCAAATGCCGAGGATGGGCAGGCCGCGCGCGAGGGCGCCGTGTGTGACCGCCCACTCGAACTGACTGCGGCGCGGCTTGGTGGTGACGGTGGCGCTGCTGGTTTTTTCACCATACATTTCGGGAGGCACATCGAAATTGCCGCCGGTGATGACCAGACCGTGCATGAGGTCGAGATAGGCGTCGACCGCCTCGACCTCGTGCGGCAGGGCGATGGGCACCGCGCCGTGGCGGGCGACCGAGGCGGTGTAGTTATCGCGCAGGCCATACCAGGGGTATTTGCTGTAGGCGGTGGGGCCGCCTTCTTCGTAATCGAGGGTAAAGCCAATGATGGGGCGCATGGTCGGTCCATAAAATGAGGTGCACGCAGCATAAACACAGTGCGTAAAAATTTCACGGGAAAAGGGCGCGATGCCGGCTTTTTGTGGCGCGGCAGAAAATTTCGGGTATGGTTGAAGGCGTTATCGCCATATTACGGCCAAGGAGTGCCATGTCGCTTTCATCGTTGCTTGGGGTTATTTTCGGCCTGTTACTGGTCATCGGGGCGGTGGCGCTGGCAACCAGCAACCCCATGATTTACCTCGACTGGCACGCCTTCCTGATTGTGTTCGGCGGGGCGATTGCCGCCGCTTTTATGGGCTATCACAGCAACGATGTAATCACCGCGTTCAAAGCCATCGTCTGGATGGTGAAGAAGCCTAAATCAACGCGCGAGGGCCTCAACACCGAAATCATGCGGCTGATTAAATGGAGCTACCTGGTGCAGCAACGTGGGCTGCCGGCGCTTGAAAACGAAATCAAGGGCGTGGCGGTGAACGATCCCATCCTGCGGTATTGCATGGAGCTGGTCATCACCAACCACACCCCCGCCGAATTGCGCACCATGATGGTGACGGCGGTGGAATCGGACTTCGAGCATAAAACGGCAGCGGTGCCGGTGCTGCGCAACATGGGGGCGAGCGCGCCGAGCTTCGGCATGATCGGCACGCTGGTCGGCCTGATTGCGATTTTGAACCAGATGGGCAGTGGCGCGAAAAACCTGCCCGCCGTCATTGGCGGCGGCATGTCGCTGGCGCTGGTGGCGACACTTTATGGTGTGTTCTTTGCGCGGCTGGTGTTTATCCCCGCTGCCAACAAGCTGATGCAGAAGGAGGAAACCGAGCGCTTCCGCAACCTGATGGTGGTCGAAGGGCTGATTATGCTGGCGGAGAAAAAAACACCGCGTTTCATGCAGGATCGCCTCAACTCGTTCCTCGAACCGCAGCACCATTTTAATATCGACAAGCAGCTGCGCGGGGCGAAAGCGGCCGTCGCCGCCGCCCGGGAGGCGGCAACGCAATGAATGGGCCGCCGCTCAAGCGCCGGAAACATGAAGAGCCCGAAGACGAAGGCTGGCTGATTACGTTCGCCGATATGAGCGTGCTGCTGATGAGCTTTTTCGTGCTGCTGTTCGCACTTTCCTCACCCGACATGAAACAGTTCAAAGTGGTGGCCGAGGCGCTGCGCGTGAAAGGGTTCTACAACGACGCCGTGCCGATTGAAGACCCGTATGAAAAAGTCAAAAAACATCTGGCGATGTCGCTGGGTGCCAGCGGGTTCGATAAATTCATCGCCACCAGCACCACACCGCAGGGGATTAATGTCGAATTGTCATCGGGGGCATTTTTTGTTCCGGGCGGCGCCAAATTCACCCCCGAAGCGGTGCCGATGCTCACCCTGCTCGGCCAGCAGGTCAAGCCGTTGGCCAAGGCCGATATTACCATCGAGGTCGAAGGCCATACCGACGATTCGGTGGTCAATTCAGCGCACTATCCGAGCAACTGGGAACTCTCCGCCGCCCGCGCCGCCAATGTGGTGCGCTTTCTCGTCGCGGAAGGGTTCCCGCCGCAAAAACTGAAAGTCATCGGCCTTGGGGGGACGATGCCCAAGGCCCCCAACCGCGATGCGGCCGGTACGCCAATTCCCGTCAATCAGGATCTCAACCGCCGGGTGGTGGTGAAGCTGATCAAGGGGGAAGATCAGTAGGGAGTGGCTGGCCCGCCTTTCGCTCAGGTGGCGCGCACCCCCAGAATATGGCAAATAGCCTGCGTCAGGTCGGCGCGGTTCAGGGTATAAAAATGAAAGTTATCGACGCCCGCGAGCATCAGCATGCGGCATTGTTCGGCGGCGACCATGGCGGCGATGGAGTGGCGCAATTCGGGATTTTCGTCCAGCCCGTCGAACAGGCTGGCCAGCCATGCGGGCACATGGGTGCCGCACTGGGCGGCGAATTTTTTCAACTGGCCGACATTGGTGACGGGCAGAATGCCGGGGATGATTTCGGTGTGGATGCCGCGCGCCCGACAGCGCTCGACAAAGCGCAAATAGACATCAACATCGAAGAAAAACTGCGTGATGGCGCGGCTGGCACCGGCATCGAGTTTGCGCTTGAGGTGGTCGATGTCGTCGTCGGCCGAGCGGGCTTCGGGGTGGGATTCGGGGTAGGCGGCGACGGAAATGTTGAAATCGGCGATTTTTTTCAGCCCGGCCACCAGCGCATCGGCATAGAGGTAGCCATCCTCAAGATGGGTGCGCACGCTGCCTGGCGGCAGGTCGCCGCGCAGAGCGACGAGGTTGCGCACCCCCGCTGCCCAGTAATCACGGGCGATGGCGTCAATCTCGTCGCGGCTGGCGTTGATGCAGGTGAGGTGCGCCGCCGGCACCAGCCGGGTTTCGCGCTTGATGCGCATCACCGTGGCGTGGGTGCGTGTGCGTGTGGTGCCGCCCGCGCCATACGTCACGGAAACGAAGCCGGGGTTGAGGGGGGCGAGGGTGTCGATGACCTGCCAGAGCCGGGTTTCCGCCGCCACCGATTGCGGTGGAAAGAACTCGAACGAAACGGTGCGTGGGGTTTTGCCATACAGCTCGCGCAGTTGTTGCAGGAGTGCGGTGGTTGAAGCCAGTACGGGGGGTAAGGGGCGCGCCATGGAATCCAAGCAACTCCTGTGATAAATGTGCAACAGGCCGAAAAAAACCAGTGACCCCGCGATGGGGTAGCGGGCCGTGCGGCACCCGGTGCATCTGCAGCAAACCCGGCATTTGCGCCATAGTTCCCGCTGTCGATGACAGAATGCTTATGCGGCCTGCGAAATCCTCCCCGGTGATTTTAGGGAATTCTTTATTGTTTGTCATTAGAATGAAGAAATGCGATAGACTAGGAGAAACCGGTAACCGCATGTAACCTAATTCCCGCAGGCTTGCGAAGTGAGCTTACGGAACCTAACGGATTTGCAGAAAGCCCCTTTATGACGCACCCTGTGATAAAAACATTCCTCCCCCTCTTTGCCGCACTGGCCTTGACAGCCGCCTGCAGCACACAAGCAAACGACGAGGATCCGCTGGAAGGCTACAACCGCGCGATGTTCTCGATTAACCACGGGCTCGACACGGTGCTGATTCGCCCGGTGGCGCAGGGCTACCGCTACATTACCCCGACCCCGGTGCGCACCCGCATCGGCAACATGTCGGACAACCTGTATGAGCCCATCAGCATGGTGAACGGCTTCCTGCAGGGCGATTTCACGCAAGGGATGAGGAGCTTCTGGCGCTTTATCATCAACTCCACCGTCGGTCTGGCGGGGATGCATGATGTGGCCGCCGAGGCAGGCATTGCGCCGCATAGCGAGGATTTCGGCCAGACGCTCGCCGTCTGGGGCGTTGGCTCGGGCCCGTATATCGTGCTGCCGCTGTTTGGCCCGTCGAACCTGCGCGACACGACCGGCATGGTGGCGGATATTTTCACCAGCCCGGTGACGTATGTCTCCAACGACATCTGGCTGACCCTCGGGATCGCGGCCGGTCAGGCGCTGGTCGAGCGCGAGCGTCTGCTCGACCCGATCGACGATATCTACGCGACGTCGCTTGATCCCTATGCCAGCTTCAAGAGTATTTATGAGCAATACCGTGATGCGGCGATCAAGAACCAGCATAGCGACCAGCCCCAGCTTTAGGGAATGGATGTCATGAAACGGTGGATGATGGCATGGATTGTGGTGGCCGGTTTTGGTCTGGCTGTCGCGGCGCAGGCGGCGACCCCCGACGCGGCGAAGGCGTTTGTCGATGGGTTTGCAAGCAAAGTGCTCGATATTGTCCGCCGCGACGACTGGTCGAAAAGTGAAAAGCAGCAGAAAATCGAGGCGCTGTTTTCCGACAAGGTGGATATCGACTTTATCGCGAAGTTTGTGCTTGGGCCAAGCTGGCGCACCGCCACCGCGCAGCAGCAGGCCGATTATGTCGGGGCGTATAAGCCGTTCATTCTCAAAAACTACTCCGGGCGGCTGACCAAGTATTCCGGCCAGACCTACACGCTCAAGAGCGCGCGCGGCGAGGGCGACGTGGCCTATGTCACCATGCTGATTCTTGACCCGAACGGCGAGAACATCACCCTCGAATACCGCCTGCGCGACGCCAACGGCGCCTTCAAGATTGTCGATATTACGGTGGAGGGGGTGAGTCTGCTCAACACCCAGCGCTCGGAGTTTAAGAGCGTCATCAACAGCAAGGGCATCGACGGGCTGATTGAGGCCTTAAAGCAGCAGGTCGCCGCGCAGGGTTAGTGCGCGCCGTTGCACCGATGTTTCCTGCCCGATCTTTATGACGGCATCCATCTTAAGGCAGACCCCGCAATAAATGCGGGGTGACAAATGGGGCCGGGCGTTGTCGGGATGGCTGGGGCTTCGGCTACGCTGCCAGCAATGATTTATAGCGGATGCGTTTGGGGGTGACGGCGGCTTCGCCGAGGCGGCGCTTTTTGTCCTCCTCGTAATCGGCGTAGTTGCCCTCGAACCACTCAACATGGCTGTCGCCCTCGAAGGCGAGGATGTGGGTGGCGACGCGGTCCAAAAACCAGCGGTCGTGCGAGATGACCACCGCGCAGCCTGCAAAATCGAGCAATGCATCTTCAAGCGCGCGCAGGGTTTCGACGTCCAGGTCGTTGGTCGGCTCATCGAGCAGCAGCACGTTGGCACCGGTTTTGAGCATTTTAGCGAGATGTACGCGGTTGCGCTCGCCGCCCGAAAGCATGCCGACGGTTTTCTGCTGGTCGGAACCTTTGAAGTTGAAGCTCGAACAATAGGCGCGGCTTTTCATTTTCACTTTGCCCAGCTCGATGTCCTCGTTGCCTTCGGAGATTTCCTCCCACACGGTGTTCTTGTTGTTGAGCGCATCGCGCGACTGGTCGATATAGCCGAGCTTCACGGTTTCACCGACTTTGAAGCTACCCGCATCCGGCGTTTCGGCGCCGGTAATCATGCGAAACAGCGTGGTTTTCCCCGCGCCGTTCGGGCCGATAATGCCGACAATGCCCCCCGGCGGCAGGTTGAAGGAGAGGTTGTCGATAAGCAACCGGTCGCCAAACGCTTTTTTGAGGCCTTCCGCCTCGATGACCACATTGCCCAGACGTGGCGGCACCGGGATGACGATCTGTGCCGTGGAGCTGCGCTTATCCGCCTGTTGCGCCACCATTTCATCGTAGGCTTTGAGGCGGGCTTTGGATTTTGCCTGCCGCGCCTTGGGCGAGGAACGCACCCATTCCAGCTCTTCTTTCATGGCTTTGGCGCGGGCGGATTCGGTTTTTTCCTCCTGATAGAGCATTTTGGATTTCTGGTCGAGCCAGCTTGAGTAATTACCCTCGAACGGGCGGCCTTCGCCCCGGTCGAGTTCGAGCGTCCAGCCGGTGATGTTGTCGAGGAAATAGCGGTCATGCGTCACCATGACAACGGTGCCCGGGTAGTTGCGCAGGTAGTTCTCGAGCCAGGCGACGGATTCGGCATCAAGATGGTTGGTTGGCTCGTCGAGCAGCAGCATGTCGGGCTTTTCGAGCAGCAGTTTGGCCAGCGCGATGCGGCGTTTTTCCCCGCCCGAGATTTTGCTGACATCGGCCTCCGCCGGTGGGCAGCGCAGCGCATCCATCGCCACTTCGGCCTCGCGTTCGAGATCCCAGGCGCCGGCATGGTCGATGGCGTCCTGTAGTTTGGCAGCCTCGTCGGCGACGTCGTCGCTGTAATCGGCCATGATTTCGTTGTAGCGGTCGAGCAGAGCCTGCTTTTCCTTCAGCCCATCCATGACGTTTTCGAGGGCGTTTTTGGCTGGGTCGAGCTTAGGCTCCTGTTCCAAAAAACCGACCTTGATGCCGTCTGCCGCCCAGGCCTCGCCGTTGAATTCCTTATCCTGCCCGGCCATGATGCGCAGCAGCGTCGATTTCCCCGAGCCGTTATGGCCGACAATCCCGATTTTCGCGCCGGGGAAGAACGACAGCCAGATGTCGTTGAGTACCTTTTTTCCACCCGGATAGGCTTTCGACAGGCCTTTCATGACATAGACATACTGGACGGCCATATGCGCTTCTCGCTCTCTTGTGTGGGTATGGGTTGGGCTGCCCGGCAGACTAATCGCCGCCACGGCGCTTGGCAAGCCTTGCTATGGTCGCCGCGCGTGGAAGAAATCCGTCAGCAGCGCGCCGCATTCTTCCGCCATGACCCCACCGATGATGTCGGGCGCGTGGTGGCAGGTGCTATGCGAAAAGACCCGCGCCCCATGCTCGATGCCGCCGCCTTTGACGTCATAGGCGCCGAAAATGATTTTGCCGATTTTAGCGAGCGACGCCGCCTGCGCGCACATGGCGCAGGGTTCGAGCGTGACCACCAGCGTGCAGCCGGTGAGGTATTTGCTGCCCAGCCTGGCCGACGCGGCGCGGAGGACCAGCAGCTCGGCATGCGCCGTGGCGTCACCGCGCGCCTCGACCTCGTTATGGGCCTGCGCCAGCAGCGTTCCATCCGCCGCGAACACGGCGGCGGCAATCGGCACCTCGCCATGGGCGGCAGCGGCGCGGGCGAGGGCGATGAGTGGCGGCATGGATGTCATAAAAGCTTCATGCCTGTTTTGGTGGCAAAATGCTATTCTATAGTCATGGAGATTAGAAAAACCAGCCGTATACCACCCGTAACGCCTATGGATAGTCGGATGTGAGGGCTTTGCTGCGCGATACCAGATGGTCCATCAGCGCCAGCATCACCCCGGAGAGCACAAACACGACATGGATGGCCACCATCCAGTAGATTTCGCGCTCGGTATATTTGCCCACATCCATGAAAACCTTGAGCAGGTGAATCCCCGAAATGGCGACAATGCTGGTGATGAGCTTGATTTTCAGCCCGGTGAAATCAACCTTGCCTTTCCAGCTTGGAGCATCTTCGTGGTTGGCGACGTCCATTTTGCTGACAAAATTCTCGTAGCCCGAAAACACGACGATGAGAATCAGGTTCGCCGCCAGCGAAATATCAATCAGCGCGAGGCTGGCCAGAATCGCGTCCTGCGTTTGCAGGCTGCCGATATTTTCGGCGGTATGCAGCAGCTCGCGCCCGAAAGTGATGAGCAGCATCGCCAGCGCCCCGACCAGTCCGATGTAAAACGGCGCCAGCAGCCAGCGGCTGGCAAAAAGCCAACGTTCGATGAATTTTTCCATGATGCCCCCTAACCCAGCGTTGCCATGAGTTCGTCCCATTCGCGTTTGGTAAGACCGCTGGTTTCCTGTGTCACTTTTTCGCCCGCAATCATGCGTTTGACCACGGCCAGACCGGTGCGCGAGAGGCGGCTGCCATGCAGGCGATGCTCCTCGAACGCCTCGAACGCGAACGGCACCCATTGTTTCACCACGTCGAGCATCGCATCGGCATAGACGCGGATTTCGTACTGCGCGTGGCTGTCCGCCCGCAGCATGAGGAAATGCATGAGGTTGTGCAGGTCGATTTTCCAGTACCACTGGGTGTAGTAGTTGAGCGTCAGGTTCATGCGCGCCAGCTCGCGGGCGATGCCCGACTTGCTTTCATCGAGCGGATTGCCCTGCGCGTCGCAGTTCATCAGCTCTTCGTAATGGCCGTAGGTCTGCTCGGCGTCGCCTTTCAGGATGGCGAGCACGCGGGCGGATTCGGCGGCGCTGAGCACCTGATCGCCGCGCCCCTGATGGTTCTGTTGCGATTGCGGCGCAAGCTGGGTGGCGTCGGGGATGTAAAATTCCTTGTCCATGATGGAATAGCGCGCCGAATATTCGTTCACATTCGCCGTGCGGTGGCGAATCCATTGCCGGGCGACAAAAATCGGCAGTTTCACGTGAAATTTGATCTCGCACATTTCAAACGGCGTGCTGTGCCAGTGGCGCATGAGGTAGTTGATGAGGCCTTTATCCTGACTGACCTGCTTGGTGCCGCGTCCGTAGGAAACGCGGGCGGCCTGCACGATCGCGGCGTCGTCGCCCATATAATCAATCACGCGGATGAAGCCGTGGTCGAGCACCGGGATAGTGTCGTAGAGAATTTTTTCAAGCGCGGGCGAGGTGGCGCGTTTGGTGGCGAAGGTTTCGTCCGCCGGTTTTTCGGTTGCCTGAGTTTCCCGCGCGCGCGCCTGTGCCATCTGCCTGCCCCTTCTCAATTCAAATAACTAGAACCGAGGTATGCTAGCGCGCCCACGCGCAGACACAAGCAACGATTGCGCGTTGCGCACAGCGTGAGGGCCGGGGGCGGTTAGCCGAGGAAAGCTGCCGCCGCGCCCGCTTCGTTGCCGTTGCGTGTGAGAGGGGTGCTATCCACTGGGGTGCCGACATAGACATCCTTAACGCGCATCCCAAGGTTCAGCTTCGCCAGTTCACGGTTTTCACCGGTGCGCCCCGCCGCCGTGGACATCCTCGCCAGTCGGACTTGCTCGCGCTCGCCAGCATGTGCGGCAGCGAGTTCCTCCGGCGTCATCGCAGCAGATTGCTGGGCTGGTTGTGCCGCCGCTGTGCGGGAGGTGTTGGGAGCAAGTGCCTCAACGGGCTGTTGCGGTGTGCTGTCGTCTGAGAACATGTTGTAAATAGCGCGGCCAGCCACTACAAAACCGCCCACGGTGGCACCCACGGCCGCGCCTGCAGTTGAAGTAACCGGTGCAAATGGGCCGCCGAGAAGGCCTACCCCTACACCTGCTGCAGCAAAGCTGCCAATAATACCCAGATCGATGCCGGCGCTTTTCATGCCCTTGGTATCACCATGAGCGGTCGCGTTAACAAACTCGCCACCGGAGATTAATACACCAACAACAGGTGTAGCGCGACCAACGCCGATTTTAGCAACCTTAAAGGCGGTCATGGTGCCGACGATTGCTGTAGTTTGAGTGCCGTGAACAATCGCACCGGCAGTATCGCCACGACCAATATCACGCAGAGTTTCGCCAGCACTATAAACCGGTGCAAAAGCGTTGAGAGCCTTTGTGGCCAGTCGCCCACCGAATCTGCCGGCAGCCTCGGCGCGGGTTGCGGCTTGAGACAATTCAACATCATTAACGACACTATGAACTCCTTTGATTACACCAACACCAACGTCTTTACCGCCAACGACAGCGCCAACAGTTGTATGAGCGGCTACTTTGGCTGCGTCCACGCCCAATTCGCCCGTAGCAACCACTGCGTTGGTGCCGTGATCGCCAAACCAACGGCCGACATGGCGTGGAACATTCCATAACTTTTCGAATATATTGGCGCCCTTAAGTTCGGCGCTGGCGGTGCGGGTGAATGCACCTGCGTTGGCAAGACGACTTTCGGCAGTCGCTTTGGCGGCAGCGGTCTCTGCATTGAGTGTCTCATATTGTGTCTTCAATGCTGCCAGCTGCTCGGGTGTTTTACGCCAGAGCTGCCAGGGCTTGACGCGCTCGGCATTGGGGGCGGTGACTTTATCGAGCGCGGTGTTGGCTTTTTCCGCAAGTTTTTTTGCCTCAGCCTCTGGGCGGGTGATGTGGCTGGCGGCGACGCCTTCGGCGAGGCCACGGAGGGGTTGCCACACTGCTGCGCCAACGCCGACACCCGCACCGGCGACACGGAGTGCCTGTATAGCGGGGTGTCCATCGCCCGTCACCGCATGCCATGCATCGTCAGTACGCTGACCGGGGGTTGTTTCGCTGACTATTTTGCCGTTTTTATATTGGCGATCCACCCCATCCGTACCGCGCGCGGTGACATTATCTGCCGCCGCCGCATCCACCGCCCCTTCGGTGGGGATACCGGCGACCTCTTTGGCAGCGAGCATGGCGGCTTTTACAGTTTGCGTTTCACGATCCCACATCGCCTCGTCGGCAAGTTCATGGAAGCGGGCGACGTTCGCCGGGCGCGTGCGCGCGGATTCAAGGATTTCCTGTTCGGCTTTGGCTACGAAGGCACTGAATTCTGGCTTGTTCTCGCCTTTATAGGTCAGCCATTCATAGGCGCCGATGACGTATTTGGCGATGCCGGGCAGATGTTGTGCCAGCCACTCACCCGCCCAACCAAGCGCGGCCGAGCCATATTGGAGGGGGTTGCTGCCGATTTGCGAATCGACGTTATCCAACGGGTTCCAGTCGAACATCGGCATGGCGTGGCGAGCGCCTGCGGCTTCGTTGTGCAGAGCCTCCATCGCCGCGCCAAAAACCAGCGCCGAATCCGACGGAGCGCCGGCGCCATAACCAAAAAGTTTGCCAAAGGCCTCACTGCCCATGGTGCTCAGCAGGTTCCAGGTGCGCGGTGCGCCATTCCACACGCCGTCTGCGGTGGCGCCAATGGCACTCGTGACAGCTCCGGCGACGGTGGCCGCGCCACGTGCTGTATCCACAAAGCCAAGAATGGTATTGCCGCCGGGCACCATATGCGCGAATTCGCGTGCGTCGGCCCCCAGTTTGCCCAGTTCCGAAACGGCTTGTTTTTGTGCGTCTGTGAAATGTTGCTGCGCTTCTTTTGCGGCGGCGGTTTCGCTCACTGAAGTCAGCCAGTTGCGGGCGAGTTCGGTGGCATCCATGCCGTGGTCTGCGGCGATTTTTTGTACGGAGGCGAAGGTTGTGATGATGGTGGCGGTTTGCTGTGCGCGGGTTTGCGATGCAGCAGGCAACGCATGGTAGAGTTCGAGTCCCGCTGCGGTGTCGATGCCTTTCAGCTCATATTCTTTGCCCCCTGCATGCACTTTGGTGCTGACGGCTTCATTCGCCGTGGTGTGCGTTTCGGGATTATTGTCGCTCGCCATAGAAATCTCCTTACCTTCACCCTACCAAACAATTGTGACAGGTTGATGACGGTTTAGCGCGATAATCGTGACAATTGGGTGACGGCGCGGGCAGGCAAATGCGGCAGACTCCTTGCAATCGGCGCAGGTGTGCGCTATATTCGAACCGTTGCGCAAGCAACTATGGTGATAAACGCGACGTGGAATAGTCGGATTGGACCCGGGGGCAGAGCCCGGCGGCTCCACCAGAATCTTGGGTGATTGGGGAACTTGCGAGGTCAGCAGGCCGAGCCAGCCACGAGCCCACGAAGTGGCGCTTCATTGGGAGGGCAGTAGCCCGAGCAGGAAGCAATATTTCAAAGACTATGGGGCCGAATTAGCATCGACAACCGCAATAAAGACATCGTCTTTGCCGGGGGTGATCTCCCCTGATCGGATCAATTTCTAAGTGCAAACGACAACGTAGCACTCGTTGCAGCTAACGACAACAACGTCGTAGCGGCCCGTCTGGCGGCTTAGTGTCACCTGACGAGCTCTAGCTCGTAAACGCAGCCCGGGGGGAGCTGGGCAACAGAATCCCCCCAACCGGCCCCATCTCGGTTTTTGGCGCTGATCCTGCACCATGGGGGGTATCCCCCTCCCGCAGAGGAGGGGTTCGGGGAGGGAAATGTCGGAGAATCGTTATTTCAACTCCCCCCTCGACTCTTGCAACAAACCGCTGTATAAGAGCCTTATGACACAGGAAACGATAGATTATCCCGGCCTGATTGACTCCGCCATGCGCAACGTGGTGAGGGAGGCGCTCATCCATGTCGATAAATTCGGCCTGCCGGGGGAGCATCATTTCTTCATTTCCTTCCAGACGAATTTCCCGGGCGTGAGCATTTCGCCCCAGCTCAAGAGCCGTTACCCTGAGGAAATCACGATTGTGGTGCAGCACCAGTTCTGGGATTTGAAAATTACCGACACCCAGTTTTCGATTATGCTTTCTTTCAACAATATCCCCGAAAAACTGGTGGTGCCGTTCGAGGCGCTGACGGCGTTCGCCGACCCATCCATCAAGTTCGGCCTGCAGTTCCATGGCAAAAAATTTGCCACACAGGAACATGCGGATGAGGCGATGGCCTGCCCGGCAACGGGGCGCACGGCCAACGAAAAACCCTCGATGGCGGCGTTCGAGGAAGACGCCCCGTCCGAGGAATCGGCAGCGGCGAATGACGAAAAAGTCATCTCGCTTGAGGCATTCAGGAAGCGCTAGTCGCCTGCCCTCTTACGCGGCAGACCCCTTTTCATTCACTAAAACAAGTTGGCGGGCAATGGCACGCAACGCGGTGCTGGCGTCGCTTGCGGGGTGTTGGGTCAGGAAATTCTTGCCATGATCGGCGCAGACGCCTATCGCCGGGTCGAGCGGTAGCTGGCCGAGCAGGCGGCTATGGTATTTCTCCGCCAGTTTCGCGCCGCCACCCTGACCAAAGAGCGGGTGGTTGGTGCCTGCAGGATCGGTGAAGTAGCTCATATTCTCGACCACGCCGCGCAATGGAACCTGCAATTTATGAAAGGCCTGCGCGCATTTATCGGCATCGATCACGGCGACTTCCTGCGGGGTGGTAACCAGTACCAGCCCGTCGAGTGGGGCATTTTGCGCCAGACTTAGAGTGACATCGCCGGTGCCAGGGGGCAGATCGACCAGTAAAATATCGAGCGGGTGCTGGGCGTCGCCCCAGCGGGTGAGGCGCAGAAACTGGACGAGTGCCTTGGTAATCATCGGCGCGCGCAGCACGGCCGCTTCCTCGCCGGTGATGAGCGCCATCGACATGGCGCGGATGCCGTGGGCGGTCGGTGGCAGCATCTGGCCGTCGCTGATTTCGGGCTTGAGGTAGGTTTCAAGCCCAAGCATGCGCGGAATGGAGGGGCCGTAAATATCCGCATCGAGGATACCCACGCGCTGGCCAAGTGCAGTGAGCGCATGGGCGAGGTTGACCGTCACGGTTGATTTGCCGACGCCGCCTTTGCCGCTGGCCACGGCGAGAATGCGCGCCACCTGCGCTAGCGGCGTGTGGTTGATGCTGGGCGGGCGTTGCAATGCGGGGGCAGGTTTCATGGACGACACTATAGCTTGATGCGTGGGCGTATCCACCCTATATGTGAGGAAAATAAAAAGCGCACGAGGAAATCATGGCCGACAATAACAGCCCGTGGGGCCGCAAATCGACAGGCGGCGGCATGCAGGGTGGAGGCAACAGTGGTGGCGGCGGCAAAGGCCCCGGCAACCCGTTTGAGAAAATCATTCGTGATAGCAAAGATAAAATGCGCCATGCCCTGCCCAAAAGCGGCGACGGCAACCCGCGCGACCTGATTATCGTCGCTTTTGCCGTGCTTGCCCTGCTCTGGCTCGGCTCGGGCATTTACCGCGTCAATTCCGATGAGCTGGGCATTGTCATGCGCTTTGGCCAGTATACCCGCACCGCGCTGCCGGGGCTGAATTACCATCTGCCGGCACCGATTGAATCGGTGATGATTCCCTCGGTGACGACGGTCAACACGGTCGAGATTGGCCGCCGTTCCGGCAATGCCGAAAACCCGAGTGTGCGCGTAGCCAGGTTGACGCTGGGCGATCGCAGCAAAAACCACATCGTGCCGCAAAGCGAAGGGCTGATGCTGACGGGCGACCGCAACATTGTCGATATTGACTTCACGGTGCAGTGGAAAATCGACGCCACCAACCCCGAAAAGTTCCTGTTCAACATGCGCAACCCGGCGGGCAATGTGCGCATTGTCGCCGAGTCGGCGATGCGCGAGGTGATTGGCCGCACCCGCCTTGACGATGTGCTCACCGGCGCGCAAAGCCAGATTGCCGAGGACACCAAAACCCTAATCCAGCAGATGTTCGATGAATACGATGCGGGTATCGAGGTGATTGCCGTGAATTTGAGCCGTCCGGATGTGCCGCAGCCCGTCATCGACGAGTTTCAGGACGTAAAGCGCGCCGAGCAGGATAAGCAAACGGCGGAATCGGTGGCGGAGGGCTACCGCAACGAGATCATCCCTCGCGCCAAGGGGGAGGCGGCGAAAATGCTGCAGGATGCCGAAGCCTACAAGGCAAAAGTGGTGGCGGATGCGCAAGGGAATGCCTCGCGCTTCAAGCAGATTTATGCCGAATACGCGCAGGCGAAAGAAGTGACCAAACGCCGCATGTATCTTGAAACCATGGAAGAGGTGCTCAAAGGCATGCCCAAACTGGTGATGGAAAACGGCAAAGGCGGCGCGCTGCCGGTGCTGCCGATTACGCTATCCGCGCCCAAAGCGCCCGCTGCTGCTGCGGGGGTGACGCCGGCGACCCCGGCCACCGCCGCGCCCACCCCACGTTAGGAGAACGCGCATGCACCCCACGATGATAAAAACCGCCATCGCCGCTGTTGTAACGCTGGTTCTGATGACGTCGAGCCTGTTTATTGTGCCGCAGACGGCGCAGGCGCTGGTGCTGCAATTCGGTGAAATCAAGCGGGTGGTGAAGGCGCCCGGGCTGCACATCAAGGTGCCGTTCATTCAAGACCTGCTGATGTTCGACAAACGCATCCTTGAGTTTGAAACCAAGCCCGCCGAGTTCATCAGCAAAAACCGCGACACCGGCGTCGATGAGCGGGTGGTAATCGATGCGTTCGTGCGTTACCGCATCATCGATCCGGTGCAGTTTTTCCAATCGGTGAAAAATGAATCGAACCTCAATAACCGTCTGACCAGCGTGGTGCTGTCGAGCATGCGCCGCGTGCTGGCCGCCCATTCGCTGAATGATTTGTTGAGTACGGCGCGCAGTGACATCATGCGGCAAATTAAGGTGAATGTGAACGCGCAGGTTTCGGCGGCGGCAGGGGTGGTGGCGCGTCAGAATAGCTCGGGCCCGAGCCGAAACGTGCAGGGGTTCGGGGTCGAGGTGGTGGATGTGCGTATTGTGCGCGCCGAACTGCCGGCGGATATTTCGCAATCGACCTACGAGCGCATGCGCAAGAACTTCACCAAAGAGGCGCAGCGCTTCCGTGCCGAAGGCGAGGAGCAGGCGACGCAAATCCGCGCGACGGCGGAACGTGAGCGCACCGAGCTGCTGGCCGAGGCGCGCAAAACCGCCGAGACTACGCGCGGTCAGGGCGACGCGCTGGCGACGAAAACCTACGCCGAAGCCTTCGGGCGCGACCCCGAGTTCTTCAAGTTCTACCGCGCGATGCAGGCCTACCGTGCGACCCTGAGCAAGGATGATACGACCATCATCCTGTCGCCCGATGACGGCTTCCTCGGCCAATTCAAGCAGTAGCCATGCCCGATATTTGCATCAGGATGCGTGGGGTAACCGTAACCATAGGGGAGGTAGTGTCATGAAAACACTGATGCGCGTTTTCGCGGTTGTAACCCTTGTGCTGGGCGGCTGGAGTGGCCCGGTGGTGGCCGCTGCGCCCGATTCCTTCGCGCCGGTGGTGGAACCGCTGATGCCGGCGGTGGTCAACGTTTCGACCACGCAGAAAATCCACCCGCAGGCGCGGATGATGACGCCGATGTTCGATTTCGACGCCCTGCCCGACACCCCGCAGACACGGCAGTTCAAGGAGCTTTTCCGCCAGTTCGCTCCACCGGGCGGGGCGGTGCCACTGCCCGATAAGGAAGCAACCTCGCTTGGCTCGGGCTTCGTCATCGACCCGGCGGGCTATGTTGTCACCAACAACCATGTGGTCGGTGAGGCGGAAGAAATCCGCGTCATTTTCCCCGATAACACGCATTACGAGGCTACCCTCATCGGGCGCGACCCGAAAACAGACTTGGCCCTGCTCAAGATCAAGGCCGATAAGCCGCTGCCTTTCGTGGCGTTCGGCGATTCCGACCTGCTGCGGGTTGGTGACTGGGTGGTAGCGGTGGGCAATCCGTTCGGGCTGGGCGGCTCGGTTTCGGCGGGGATTGTCAGCGCGCGCGGGCGCAACATCAACGCCGGCCCGTTCGATGATTTCATCCAGACCGATGCGGCGATTAACCGGGGCAATTCCGGCGGCCCGCTGTTTAACATCAGGGGCGAAGTGGTCGGCATCAACTCGGCGATTTTCTCGCCGACCGGCGGCAATGTCGGCATCGGGTTTGCGATCCCAAGCGCGATGGCAAAAAATGTCGTCGAGCAACTGAAGAAGGACGGCGTCATCCATCGCGGCTGGCTGGGGGTCAAGGTGCAGCAGGTGAGTGATGAAATCGCCAATTCGCTGGGGCTGGGCAAAGCGCGCGGCGCGCTGGTGCTCGACGTGGGAAAGAATAGCCCGGCGGTCGATTCCGGCCTGGCGGCGGGTGATGTCATCCTGCGTTTTGATGGCCGCGAGATTGACGAAATGCGCAAGCTGCCGCGCTACGTCGCCGAAAGTAAAATCGGCAAGAAAGTCGAGCTCGGGGTCTGGCGCAAAGGCAAGCCAATCACGCTGGTGACGAAGATTGGCGAATTGCCCGAGGATGCCGCCGTGGAGGGTGGCAAAGCCGCCGGCACGGGGGGCAGGAAATCGGACAACGCCGCGCCTTCGTCCAGGGAACGGGTGCTTGGCATGCAGCTGGTGCCCATCACGCCGCAATTACGCGCGCAGTTCCAGCTTAAATCAAGTGTACGCGGACTGATAATCGATGATCTGGAAGGTGCGGGGGAAGCGGCGAAACGTGGCCTTCGCCCTGGCGATATTATCCTTGAGGCGAACCAGACGGTGGTTGAAAGTGTCGAGGCGTTGCGCGCGGCGCTGGGGGCAGCCAGAAAATCCGGCCATGATTTTGCGCTGCTGCGGGTGGCGCGCGGCGAAGATGTGATGTTTGTCACGGTGAGCGTGAAGTAGCCGCTACCTATTCCTCCACCCAGTCGGCGCGGGCGATTCCCTGCGCATAAAGCAGCGCGGTCAGGTCGTTGTAGCGAATGGCGGCTGCCGCCTGTGCCTCGACCACCGGTTTGGCGTGGTAGGCAACGCCGAGGCCCGCTTCCAGCAACATCGGCAGGTCGTTGGCGCCATCACCCACCGCGAGGGTGGCGATGCGCGGCAGGTGCTGCTGCGCGGCGTGGTGCAGCAGGCTTTCGCGTTTGGAATCCTTGTCGAGAATGGGTGCGCGTACCGTGCCGGTAAGCTGACCGTTTTCCACGTCAAGCGTGTTCGCCTCGTGCGTATCAAAACCCAGCGCGGCGGCGACGCGGGCGCTGAAAAAGGTAAAGCCGCCGGAGACCAGATGGGTGCTCGCGCCACGGGCTTTCATGGTGGTAACCAGTGTTTTTGCGCCTGCCATCAGGGTGATGTGCTGGTCGAATACTGCCTGCAGCGTCGCTTCGGGCAGGCCTTTAAGTAATGCCACCCGTTCGGTGAGCGCGGTTTTGAAATCAAGTTCGCCGTTCATCGCGCGCTCGGTGATGGCCGCAACATGGGCCTTGAGCCCGACCTTATCCGCCAGCTCGTCGATACATTCCTGCGCGATCATGGTCGAGTCCATGTCGGAAATCAGCAGCTTTTTTTCGCGCCCGGCCTGCGGTTGCAGTACGGCGTCGATGCGCTGCTGGGCGCAGCGGGCAAGGGTTTCGGCATAGGCGCGCGGCGGCGGCGGGCTGGCAAGCGTGAGGTCGCAGGCGACGTGGGCAGCGAGCCAGTGAACGGCAGCGACAGGAAAGCCGCTCGACGTCAGCGGCCCGACGAGGTAATCGAGGGAAAGCATGCCCTCGGACGGGGCAATCAGGGTAAGGGTATGGGCGTCATGCATAAGGATATTGCGGTACTGATGGGGCCAACGGGTGCGGGGAAGTCCGCGCTCGCCCTAGAGGTAGCAGCGCAGCGCCCCACTGTCATCATCAATGCCGATGCGATGCAGATGGTAGCGGGTCTGCGGGTGATTACCGCGCGGCCCACCCTTGCCGAGGAGGCGCAGGCCGAACACGCGCTTTACGGTGTGCTCCGCCCGCAGGAGCCAACTTCGGTCGCCTGTTGGCTGGCGCGGGTGAAACCGGTGATTGTCCGCGCCTGGGATGAGGGCAAGCTACCGCTGCTGGTCGGCGGCACGGGGATGTATGTCAAGGCGCTAATGGAAGGATTAGCGGAGATTCCAAGCATTCCAGACGCAGTGCGCACGCGGGTGCGGGCGTTGGATGCGGCGGCGGTGCGCGCCGAGCTGGAGCGTCACGATGCGGCGATGGCGGCGCGGTTGAAAGCGGGGGATCGCCAGCGTAACCTGCGTGCGCTCGAAGTGATTGAGGCCACCGGCACCAGCCTTGCCGTGTGGCAGGCGCGCGCGGTGCAGCCCGCCTTTCCCGAAGCCCGTTTCCACCGTTTTATGCTGCAGCCGCCGCGCGACGCGATGTATGCGCGCATTAACCGGCGGTTCGAGGTGATGCTGGCGCAGGGCGCGCTGGCCGAGGTGGCGGCGCTGGCGGCGCTTGCCCTGCCGCCGGAGTTGCCTATTCTGCGCGCCCACGGTGTGCCCGAGCTGCTGGCGCATCTGCGTGGGGAAATGCCGCTCGATGCTGCTGTCGCCCAAGCGCAGCAGAACACGCGCCATTACGCCAAGCGGCAGGTGACCTGGCTGCGCAATCAGTGGGCGGACGCGGCGGTGGTGGCTGGTGCTGCCGATCTGTTGCCGGCGCTGGCGGAGGCCTAAACTAAAAACATACTTGCAAAATTGGTTTAGTTTAGCTAAACAAACTCCGCGATGGATACGAAAGAAAAAATCATAGCTCTGTTCGGCGGCACCAACGCGGTGGCCGAAATCTGCGGCGTCACGCCCGGCGCGGTGTCGCAGTGGGCGCTCATTCCCGCCCGCCACCAGCGCACCTTGCTGAACGAGGCCAAAACCCGCCGCCTGCGCCTTGACGCGACGGATTTCATGGCCTCCGCCGCGCAACCAAAGCCACGCGCCGCCCGCAAAACGGAAACGCCGCGCGCCGCCGAGGGCCGCGCGTTGACGGGGGCGGAAATCGTCATTCAGGCGATGGTGGATTGCGGCACCGAAGTGGTGTTTGGCTATCCCGGCGGGGCGGTATTGCCGGTGTATGACGCCCTGTTCAAACAGAAAAAACTGCGCCATGTGTTGGTGCGTCACGAGCAGGGCGCGGGCCATGCGGCGGAAGGCTATGCGCGGGCGACGGGTAAGGTCGGGGTGCTGCTGGTGACCAGTGGCCCGGGGGCGACCAACACGGTGACGGCGCTGTGCGACGCGCTGATGGATTCGATTCCGCTGGTTTGTGTGACCGGGCAGGTGCCGACGCATTTGATTGGCACGGATGCGTTTCAGGAGGCCGACACGGTCGGCATCACCCGCAGCGCCACCAAGCATAATTATTTGGTGAAGGATGTGAACGATCTGGGTCGCATCCTGCACGAGGCGTTCCATGTGGCGATGAGTGGCCGCCCCGGCCCGGTGCTGGTGGATGTACCCAAAGATGTGCTCAACGCCACGGGGCTGTATCGCGGGGCCGAGGGCAGCCGCCGCCAGAGTTATCAGCCGGTGAAAAAGCCCGAGGCACGCCTTGTCGAGCGTGCGGTGGAGCTGATGGCGCGGGCAAAAAAACCGCTGTTTTATGTCGGCGGCGGGCTGGTCAATGCCGGGCCGGAGGCGTGCGCCAGCTTAACAAAATTCGTGCAAACAACCGGCTTTCCCGTCACCACGACGCTGATGGGGCTGGGCGCTTTTCCCGGCAATCACCCGCAATTTCTCGGCATGCCGGGGATGCACGGCTCGCTTGAGGCCAACATGGGCATGAGCGAGTGCGACGTGATGATTAATCTTGGCGCGCGTTTCGATGACCGCGTGACCGGGCGGCTCGACGCGTTCAGCACAAAAAGCAAAAAAATCCACGTCGATATCGACGCCAGTTCGATCAACAAAATCGTGAAAGTGGACGTGCCGATTGTCGGTGATGCGGGCGAAGTGCTGGCCCTGATGGCGGCGATGTGGCGTAAAAAGAAGGCCGCCGCGCAGAAGGAGGCGCTCGCCAAATGGTGGGAAAAAATCGAGGGCTGGCGCGCGCGCGATTCGTTCGGTTACGCGCAGACGGGCGCGCAGATTAAACCGCAGCACGCACTGCGCCGACTGAACCACCTTCTCGCCGGAAAAGATTTTTACGTGACGACGGATGTCGGTCAGCACCAGATGTGGGCGGCGCAGCATATCCGCTATGACCGGCCCAACCGCTGGCTGACCTCGGGCGGGCTTGGCACCATGGGCTACGGTCTGCCGGCGGCGGTCGGGGTGCAGGTCGCGCATCCGAAACGGCCGGTTATCTGTGTCACCGGCGAAGCCAGCTTCATGATGAATATCCAGGAATTGAGCACGGTGGTGCAGCACCGCCTGCCAGTGAAAATCCTCATTCTCAACAACCAGTATATGGGCATGGTGCGCCAGTGGCAGGAGATGTTTTACGCCAGCCGCTACAGCGAAAGCTACATGGAGGCCCTGCCCGATTTTGTGAAAATGGCCGAGGCGTTCGGCCTGCGCGGTATGCGGGTGAAAGACCCCGGGCAGCTTGAGGTGACATTAAAGGATTTTATTGCCCATAAAGGCCCGGTGCTGCTCGATTGCCGGGTCGATCCGGGCGAGAACGTCTACCCGATGATTCCCGCCGGCGCGGCGCATTACGAACTGGTGCTCGGGCCGGATGAAGCCGCGCCCGTGCTCGACAAAAACCGGGTATAGGAGAAAGCGATGAGAAAACTGTTGATAGGATTGGTGCTGGTGCTTGCGGCATGCGCCGTGCAGGAAAATCCGGCGCACACCAAGATATATACCCCCGCCGGGGTAATCGATTATCACTGCCCGCCGGGACAGGCGAAAAAAGGCCGCTGCTGATGACCGCCGAAACGCTCGATATTGTTTATGACATCCCCGACGCGGTGGCACCCGAGGATCGGCACATTTTGGCCGTGCTGGTCGATGATGAATTCGGGGTGTTAAACCGCGTGGTCGGGCTGTTCTCGGCGCGCGGCTACAACATCGAATCGCTGACGGTGGCCGAGGTGGATGCCCGGCGCAACCTCTCGCGCATCACGGTGGTGACGCGCGGCTCGGCGGAAAAAATCAAGCATATCATGGCGCTGCTCGAACGCATGGTGCCCGTGCATAAGGTGCATGATCTCACCGTCGAAAGCCCGTTTGTCGAGCGCGAGCTGGCGCTGGTAAAAGTGACCGGCGGCGGCGAGGCGCGCAACGAAGCGTTGCGCATTGCCGATATTTTCCGCGCCAAACCGGTTGATACCACCATCGAAAGTTTCGTGTTCGAGATTACGGGGACGACGGAGAAGGTCAACAACTTCATCGCCCTGATGAAGCCGCTGGGCATGGTCGAGGTCTGCCGCACCGGGGTGGCGAGCGTCGCACGCGGGAAGAGGGGGATTTAGCTTGGCAATCCGCCAGATTTCTACTAAAAACCCCACTCAAACTTAAGGAGAACCCCATGACCGCCGCCGCTGCAAAAAACCCCGTTAATGAAACCGCGCTCCATGTTTATTACGACAAGGACTGCGATTTGTCGCTGATTCGGGCGAAGAACATTGTGGTGGTGGGGTATGGTTCGCAGGGCCATGCGCATGCGCTCAACCTCAGGGATTCCGGCTGCGAAAACGTGCGCATCGCCTTGAAAGAGGGCAGCAAAACCGCTGTGAAAGCCAGCGCTGCCGGGTTTGAGGTGATGGCGCCCAAAGCCGCCGCCGCCTGGGCGGATGTGGTGATGGTGCTCACCCCCGACGAATTGCAGGCCGAGCTTTACGCGCAGGATTTAGGCGACCATATGAAGCAGGGCGCGGCGCTGCTGTTCGCGCATGGGCTTAATATCCATTTCGGGCTGATTAAACCGCGCGCCGACCTCGATGTGGTCATGGTCGCGCCCAAAGGCCCCGGCCATACGGTGCGCGGCGAATACCAGAAAGGCGGCGGCGTGCCGTGCCTGATTGCGGTGCATCAGGACAAGTCAGGGCAGGCCAAAAAACTCGCGCTCTCCTATGCGGCGGCCGTCGGCGGTGGGCGCTCGGGGATTATCGAAACCACCTTCAAGGACGAATGCGAAACCGATTTGTTCGGCGAGCAGGCGGTGCTGTGCGGCGGGGTGACGGCGCTGATTAATGCCGGGTTTGAAACCCTGGTCGAGGCCGGTTATCCGCCAGAAATGGCCTATTTTGAATGCCTGCATGAGATGAAGCGCATCGTCGATTTGATTTACGAGGGCGGCATCGCCAACATGCGCTACAGCATCAGCAACACGGCGGAATATGGCGATTATGTCAGCGGCCCGCGCGTGATTACCGCCGAGACGAAAAAGGAAATGAAACGCATTCTGGCCGATATTCAATCGGGCAAATTCACCCGCGATTTCATGGGCGACCGCGCGACGCAAGGGGCACATAACCTTGAGAAATGGCGCGCGCAAACGGCGAATCTGCCGATTGAAAAAACCGGCGAGAAAATGCGCCGCATGATGCCATGGATTGGCAAGAACAAACTGGTGGATCAGGCGAAGAATTAAGGTAGGGAATAGGGTTTAGGGGGTAGAGCATAGTGCAGTCCTATCGAGAGCTGAAGATCTGGCAGCGTAGTTTTGCTCTTGTGAATGTGCTATACCCCCTGACAGAGCAGTTTCCTAAATCGCAGCAATTTAGCCTGGTGCAGCAACTTCAGCGCGCGGCGGTATCTATTCCTGCTAATATATCGGAAGGATATAACCGACAGACACGAAAGGAATACTTACAGTTCCTACATATCGCCCTCGGATCGCTTGCGGAATTGGAAACACATATTCTCATCGCTACGGCTCAAAGTTATATCGAACAGAAAAAATCTCAAGAATTGCTTGATGAAACAATGCAAATTGGCAAGATGTTGCGTACTATCATCAAAAAGTTGAAGGCGCCTGCAACCTAAACCCTATCCCCCGTACCCTTATGACCAACCGCATCATCATCTTCGATACCACCCTGCGCGATGGCGAGCAATCGCCCGGCATGAGCATGACGCGGGAGGAAAAACTCCTCGTCGCCGAGGTGCTCGACGGCATGGGGATCGACGTCATCGAGGCCGGGTTCGCCATGGCATCCGACGGCGATTTTGAATCCGTCAAAGCGATTGCGCAGATGGCCAGAAACGCGGTGATCTGTTCGCTCGCCCGGGCGAAAGAGGCCGATATTCGCCGCGCCGCCGAAGCGTTGAAAGAGGCGAAGCGCCCGCGCATCCACACCTTCATGAGCACCAGCGAGATTCACCTGACACATCAGTTCAAGCTGAGTCAGGCGCAGGCACTTGAAGTGATTAAAGATGCCGTGACCCTCGCCCGCAGCTTTACCGACAATGTCGAATGGAGCGCGATGGACGCAACGCGCACCGAGCTTGGCTATCTTGTCAAAGCGGTGGAAGTAGCGATTGCGGCGGGCGCCACCACCATCAACCTGCCCGACACGGTGGGCTATGGCACGCCTGAAACAATCGGCGCCATGTTCCGCCATGTCATTGCGAACGCCAAAAACGCCGACAAGGCGGTGTTCAGCTTCCATGGCCAGAACGACCTTGGGCTGGCGACGGCCAACTCACTGGCAGCAGTGCAGGCCGGAGCGCGCCAAATCGAGTGTACCATCAACGGCATCGGCGAACGGGCGGGCAACACCTCGCTTGAGGAAGTGGTGATGGCACTCAAAGTGCGCCGCGACGTGTTTGGCGTTACGTGCGGGGTGAACACCGAGCACCTGATGCGCGCCAGCCGTCTGGTGACAAAAGTGACCGGCCAGAGCGTGCAGGTGAACAAGGCGATTGTCGGCGCGAATGCGTTTGCGCATGAAAGCGGCATCCATCAGGACGGCATGCTGAAAAACCGCGACACCTATGAAATCATGACGCCCGAATCGGTCGGTGTCACCAAAACCAACCTGGTTATGGGGAAACATTCGGGACGCGCGGCATTCAAGGATAAGCTCCTTGAGCTGGGAATTTCGCTCGGGGATAATGCGTTGGAAGATGCGTTTGTACGCTTCAAAACCCTCGCCGATAAAAAGAAGGAAATTTTCGATGAGGACATTCTTTCCCTGCTCGATACCGGCACGGTGAAAGAGCGTTATGCGCTGACGTCGCTGACGGTAGCATGTGGCAGTAAAGGCCCGCAGACTGCGCATCTGGAGATGCTGGTCGATGGCCAGCCCGGCGCAACGGATCAGGCAGGCAACGGCCCGGTCGATGCGCTGTTTCGTGCCATCCGCGCGTTGGTGCCGCAAAGTGCAGGCACGCAGCTCGCGCTCTATCAGGTGCATGCGGTGACTGCAGGCACGGATGCCCAGGCCGAAGTCACCGTGCGCCTCGCGCGCGACGGCAAGCTGGCAACCGGCCACGATGCGGATGTGGATACGCTGGTTGCTTCGGCGCGAGCCTATATCAGCGCTCTCAACAAGCTCGACCGCCTTGGCGCCCGCATCCATCATACCGATACCGGAGAGGCAAGGCCGGCAGTGGCCGTGACCACGAAAGTGGCCGGGTAGGGGTATGTAAATTATATAAGACCCTATAGTCCAATTATCTGCCTTCCCGGTAATTTGCATCTAACTCATTATGATGAAAATTCATTTTGAGTGATATTCATGGAATTTACCCAAACCAGCATTTACCAGAAAGCCTTCAATCAATACCTGCGGCGCGGTACGCCGATAGAGGTTTCTGTTAAGGCGCTATTGGCGGTCAAAGCGG